>NZ_AP024653.1:2648864-3311080 GCF_019977335.1 Arthrobacter sp. NicSoilB4
GTCGCCGATGGCGTCGAGGCGGGCCTGTTCGTCCATCTCGATGGCCGACTGGATGACCGGCTCCAGGTCGCCGTTCATGACCTGGTCCAGGTTGTAGGCCTTGTAGCCGGTGCGGTGGTCCGCGATCCGGTTTTCCGGGTAGTTGTAGGTACGGATGCGCTCGGAGCGGTCCATGGTGCGGATCTGCGACTTGCGCTGGGCCGAGTTTTCGGCGTCGATCTGCTCCTGCTGGTGCGCCAGGATGCGGGCGCGGAGGACGCGCATGCCGGCCTCCCGGTTCTGCAGCTGCGACTTCTCGTTCTGCATGGCCACCACGATTCCGGTGGGAAGGTGGGTGATCCGGACGGCGGAGTCGGTGGTGTTAACGGACTGGCCGCCGGGGCCGGAGGAACGATAGACGTCGATCTTCAGATCGTTCTGGTTGATCTCGAGCTCTTCGGGCTCGTCCACTTCCGGGAGCACCAGCACGCCGGCGGCCGACGTGTGGATGCGGCCCTGGGATTCCGTCACGGGAACGCGCTGCACACGGTGCACGCCGCCCTCGAACTTGAGCCGCGCGTAGACGCCCTCGGCCGGATCGTTGGAGCTGCCCTTGATGGCCACCTGGACGTCCTTGTAGCCGCCCAGGTCCGATTCGTTGGCAGAGATCATTTCGGTCTTCCAGCCGCGGGATTCCGCATACCGGGTGTACATCCGCAGCAGGTCGGCCGCGAACAGGGCAGCCTCGTCGCCGCCCTCGCCGCCCTTGACTTCGAGGATCACGTTGCGGGCATCGTCCGGATCCCGCGGGATCAGCAGCCGGCGCAGCTTCGCAGCAGCCGTCTCCAGCGATTCCTCCAGCTCCGGCACCTCCGCGGCAAACTCAGGGTCCTCGTCCGCCATTTCCTTGGCGGCAGCCAGGTCATCCTGGATGCCATGCCAGGCATGGTAAGCCTCGACAATGCCGTTCAGCTGGGCAGAACGCCGCCCCAGCTTCCGGGCAAGCTTCTGGTCAGCATAAACAGCAGGATCCCCAAGCTGTGCCTGGATGGCATCATGCTCATCCAACAGGCCCTGTACGGACTCAAACATTTTCAAAACCTCTTTCGACTCTCTCAAGTCTAGTAATGCGGGCAAGTCCTCTTAAAACCAACAACCGCTCGGAAAATTGGTGGCCAGGGAGTGGCTTCGGGCCTGCCGTAGCCGGGTGGCTCACGATCGTAGATCGTGGGCCACCCGGCGGAGGGGCGGGGCCGCCAATTTTCGAGCGGTTACGCGACGCTACTTGTCGTTATCGGACTTCGCACCAAGCGTCGTCTTCTGCACCTGCATGAGGAACTCGACGTTGCTCTGGGTCTCCCGGATCTTGTTGGTCAGCAGCTCAAGGCTCTGCTGCGTCTCAAGTCCGGAGAGGACGCGGCGCAGCTTCCACATGATCTTGACTTCCTCGGGGGAAAGCAGGTTCTCTTCGCGGCGGGTACCGGACGCATTGACGTCCACTGCCGGGAAGATGCGCTTGTCCGCGAGCTGGCGGGACAGGCGCAGTTCCATGTTGCCGGTGCCCTTGAACTCTTCGAAGATGACCTCGTCCATCTTGGAACCGGTCTCGACGAGCGCGGTGGCCAGGATGGTCAGCGAGCCGCCGTTTTCGATGTTGCGGGCTGCACCAAAGAAGCGCTTCGGCGGGTACAGCGCTGCGGAATCGACGCCACCGGACAGGATGCGGCCGGAGGCCGGTGCTGCCAGGTTGTAGGCACGGCCCAGACGGGTCATGGAGTCGAGGAGCACCACAACGTCCATGCCCATTTCCACGAGGCGCTTGGCGCGTTCGATGGAAAGCTCGGCCACGGTGGTGTGGTCATCGGCGGGACGGTCGAAGGTGGAGGCAATGACCTCGCCCTTGACGGTGCGCTGCATGTCCGTCACTTCTTCAGGACGTTCGTCAACGAGCACCATCATGAGGTGGACCTCAGGATTGTTGGTGGTGATGGCGTTGGCGATGGACTGCAGGATGAGCGTCTTGCCGGCCTTCGGCGGCGAAACGATCAGGCCGCGCTGGCCCTTGCCGATCGGGGCAACCAGGTCGATGACACGGGGGCCGATCTTCTTCGGGTCCGTCTCGAGGCGCAGGCGCTCGGAGGGGTACAGCGGCACGAGCTTCGCGAACTCGACGCGGTCCTTGAGCTCCTCGGGGGTCTTGCCGTTGACCGAGGTGACGCGGACCAGGGCGTTGAACTTCTGGCGGGCGGACTGCTGCTGGTTCCCCTGCTGCGCCTCGCCTTCACGCGGTGCGCGGATGGCGCCGACGACGGCGTCGCCCTTGCGCAGGTTGTACTTCTTGACCTGGGCGAGGGACACGTAGACGTCGTTCGGGCCCGGAAGGTAACCGGAGGTGCGGATGAACGCGTAGTTCTCCAGCACGTCCAGGATGCCGGCGACCGGCAGCAGGACGTCATCCTCGGTGACCTCGACGTCGTCGACGTCCGGTCCCTGGGCACGTCCCCGGCGGCGGTCGTTGCGGTCGCGGAAGCGGTCGTTGCGCGAGGTGTTGTCGCGGCTGTCCTGCCCGCCGGAGCGGTCGGAACGGTCATTGCGGTCGTTGCGGTCGCGCCGGTTGCGGCGGTTCCGGCGGCTGCCGCCGTCAGAATCGTCGCTGTCGCGGTTGTCGCGGCTTCCGGCGGCCTCGTCGCGGCCGCCGCGGGTGCGGGTGTTCTCACGGCGCTGGCCGTCTTCGCTGCCCTGTTCAGCCTGGCGCTGCTCCGTGCGCTGTTCAGTGCGCTGCTCGGTGCGCTGTTCAGCCTGGCGCTGTTCAGCAGGGGCCTCGGCAGCCGGTGCAGCCTGCGCAGCGGCCTGTTCGGCGACTTCGCCGCGGCGGCGGTTGCGGGTGCGCGGCTGGCGGGTGCGGTCGCTGCCCTCAGCCGAGGCGGCAGAACCTGCACCGGCACCGGTTTCAACGGGGCCGGACTCGGCGGAAACCGCGGGGGCCTCCGCTGCAGGAGCCGCGGGAGCTTCGGCGGCGGGAGTCGTGATGACGCCGTCGCTGCCGGCGCGGCGGCTGCGGCCACGTCCACGGGCCCGCGGGTTTTCCTGAGCCGGGGCCTCGGAATCGGCGGCGGCAGCGGGCGCTGCAGCAGTTACAGCAGCCGCGGACTGGGAGACGGTGCCGTTGTCGGTCGCCTTTTCAGCAGCGCGGGCCGGAGCCTTGCTCACGGGGGTACCGGCGCGGTGGGCGGAAATGGCGGTTACAAGATCGCCCTTCCGCATCCGGGAACCGCCGGAGATCCCCAGCTGGCTGGCAAGAGCCTGGAGCTGGGCGAGCTTGAGGCCGGCGAGGCCGCTGCTCTTGGCGGGTGCTGCCGTTGACGATCCGGCAGCAGAAGATGATGTTTCCACAGCTGAAGACAGCTCAGTGGTTTCGGTCACGAAGGATCCTTCCCCCTCGACGGCGTCCAGGCTAGGAGCTGGACGCGATGATTTTGATCCGGGCTGCAGTTCAGATCTGCAGCCGCGATTTTCGGCCCTGCCGGATGGATATTGGCCAGCACGGCCGGATACTGCATTCACCTGGCGCGCTCCGGAAAATAAAGGAACGGCGGGCTGACTTGTCAGGGGTGCAGAGATTTTTTCTGCGGATTCCTGCGTCAGACCGAAAGCAGGTGGCACCGGAAAATATTGCGCAGTGAAAGATGAGAGAGGCAACAAGGCCAACATCGCGGTCTTATGAACGGTAATTTGACTTACCGCCTGCGTGATTACCGCCGGTGCACTTCCACTTTAGCACCTTCAACGTCCACAGCCAGCTTCATCACACGCCAGCCCACGTCCGGCGTGTTGCCGGCGGTGAAGGAGCCGATGAACGCGACGGCGGCCTCCGCCTGTGCCTCTCCGTTGGCAAGGACCAGCACGGTGGGACCGGCCCCGGAGACGACGGCGGCGAAGCCCGCGCGCCGCAGGGCAGCGATCAGGTCCGCGCTGGGGCGCATGGCCTCGGCGCGGTAGCTCTGGTGCAGGTAGTCCTCGGTGCCGGCCAGCAGGAATTCCGGCTTCTGCGTCAGTGCGTGGATCAGCAGGGCCGCACGTCCCGAGTTCATGGCCGCAGCGTGGTGGCCCACCGAGGCGGGCAGGAGTGCCCGTGCCGCTTCGGTGGAAAGTTCAAAGTCCGGCACGGCGACCACCGGGATGACCGTGGCGGCGACAGCCGCGCAGGTGCTGCTGTACTGGTCACTGTCCTGCCATGACAGCGCCAGTCCGCCGAAAATTGCGGGTGCGACGTTGTCCGGGTGGCCTTCCATCTCACTGGTGAGCTGCAGGACCCAGTCCTTGTCCCGGCGGAACGGCTCCGGAACCAGGGCGTTGGCGGCGGTTACGGCGGCAACCACGGCACAGGCCGACGAGCCCAGGCCCCGGCCGTGCGGATTGATATTGTCGGCGGTGATCCTCAGGCCCTCGTGCCTGAAGCCGAGGCGGTGCAGGGCCTCCGTGATGGCCTTGACCACGAGGTGGCTGGCGTCGCGGGGCAGGGATTCCGCACCCTCTCCGCTGAGTTCGAACTCCAGCTCTCCGCTGTCCAGGGTTTCCACCGTCAGAGTGTCGAACAGCGTCAAGGCCAGGCCGAGGCTGTCGTACCCGGGGCCAAGGTTCGCGCTCGTGGCCGGCACGCGGACCGTCACGAGCTGCCCGGCCGGAACCGCCGGCGTGTCGGCGGCGGACTCGGCCGGGATGGTGAGGGTGGTTTCCACGGCTATTTTTCTTCCAGTCCCAGGGCGGTGGCCACGGTGACCACGTCGTTCGAGACCTTGACCGGCTGCACTTCGCTGCCGTCCTCGGTGCGGAGCGCCCACTGCGGGTCCTTGAGGCCATGGCCGGTGACCGTGATGACGATGGTCTTGCCGGTCGGCACTTCGCCGGCAGCGTGCTTCTTGATCAGTCCGGCGACGCCGGCAGCGGAGCCCGGTTCGACGAAGACGCCTTCACGGGCGGACAGCCAGCGGTGGGCGGACAGGATTTCCTCGTCGGTCACGGCCTCGATCACGCCGCCGGATTCGTCGCGGGCGGCGATGGCCGTGTCCCAGGACGCGGGGTTGCCGATCCGGATGGCGGTCGCGATCGTATCGGGTTCCGTGATCGGGTGGCCGGCGACGAACGGTGCCGCACCGGCGGCCTGGAAGCCCCACATGACCGGGGTACGCGTGGAGACCGCGGCCAGCGTGCCGGCGGTGAGGGACTCGAAGGGTGCGGAGTATTCCTTGTAGCCCTTCCAGTACGCGGTGATGTTTCCCGCATTGCCGACCGGAAGCACGTGGAAGTCCGGGGCGTCACCGAGCCAGTCGACCACTTCGAAGGCGCCGGTCTTCTGGCCCTCGATCCGGGCCGGGTTGACGGAGTTGACCAGGAAAACCGGGTAGGACTCGCCCAGCTTGCGCGCGATGTCGAGGCAGTCGTCGAAGTTGCCGTCGACCTGCAGCAGGGTGGCGCCGTGCGCGATCGCCTGGCTGAGCTTGCCCATGGAGATCTTGCCTTCAGGCACCAGCACGACGCATTTGAGCCCGGCGGCGGTGGCGTACGCGGCGGCGGACGCTGAAGTGTTGCCCGTCGAGGCGCACACCACGGCCTTGGCGCCGGCGGCAACGGCCGCCGTCATGGCCATGGTCATGCCGCGGTCCTTGAACGAACCGGTCGGGTTCATCCCTTCGACCTTCAGGTAGACATCGCTGCCGGTCAGCGCCGAGAGCTGCTGCGCGTGGACGAGCGGCGTGCCGCCCTCCCCCAGGGTGATGACCGTCGTCTCCTCCGTGACAGGCAGACGTTCAGCGTATTCGCGGATGACGCCGCGCCATTGGTGAGCCACTTAGACTCCTTCTACCCGCAGTACGGATGTAACGGAATTGATGACGTCCAGGCCCTTGACGGCCTCGACGGTGGCTGCCAGTGCAGCCTCGCTTGCGCGGTGGGTCACGATCCGGAGTTCCGCGGATTCAATGTTGGAATCAGCGTCGCGGTGGATGGTCTGCCGCATGATTTCGATGGAGACACCGTGCTCGGCGAAGAGACGGGCGATTCTTGCCAGCACGCCGGGCTGGTCCGCGACGTCCAGGCCGATGTAGTAGCTGGTGACCGCGGAGGCGATGGGCAGCGCAACAACCTGGCCGGTGGTGGTCTCGGCGCGGCCCGGGCCGCCCAGGACGATGCTGCGGGCGGCGGAGATGAGATCGCCCATCACGGCGGAGGCGGTGGGTTTGCCGCCTGCGCCCTGGCCGTAGAACATCAGCTCGCCGGCGTTCTCGGCCTCGACGAAGACGGCGTTGAACGCGCCGTGGACCGCAGCCAGCGGGTGTTCGCGCGGCAGCAGCGTCGGGTGCACCCGCACGGAAACGCCGGTGCCGCCGATGCCTGTTTCCGCGCCAGTTTCCCCCAGCTTCTCGGCGATCGCCAGCAGCTTGATGACAAATCCGGCGTCCTTCGCCGCGGCGATGTCCGCGGCCGTGACGGAACTGATGCCCTCGCAGTACACATCGTCCAGGGAGAACCGCGTGTGGAAGGACAGCGAGGCAAGGATCGCGGCCTTGGAGGCGGCGTCGTGGCCTTCGACGTCGGCGGTGGGGTCGGCCTCCGCGTAGCCCAGGCGCTGGGCCTGGGCCAGGGCGTCGGCGAACTGCGCCCCGGTGGAATCCATCTGGTCCAGGATGAAGTTGGTGGTCCCGTTGACGATGCCGAGCACCCGGGTGATCCGGTCGCCGGAGAGGCTGTCCCGGATGGGCCGCAGGATGGGGATCGCTCCGGCCACAGCAGCTTCGTAGGACAGCTGCACGCCGGCCTTGTCCGCTTCCTCGTGCAGGATGGGGCCGTCCTTGGCTACGAGTGCCTTGTTGCCGGTGACCACGCAGGCACCGTTCCGCATGGCGGCCAGGATCAGGCTGCGGGCCGGTTCGATCCCGCCCATCAGCTCGATCACCAGGTCGGCGTCCTTGACGAGGGTCTCGCCGTCGGTGGTGAACAGTTCACGCGGCAGCTCGACCTCGCGGGGGGCGTCGATGTTGCGGACGGCGATGCCGGCCAGCTCCAGGCGGGCGCCGGCGCGGGACGCCAGCATGTCGGCGTCGTCAAGGAGAATCCGCGCAACCTGAGCCCCGACGTTGCCACAGCCCAGCAGGGCTACTTTCAGGGTTCGCAATTCGGTCATTCAGACTCCCATGTCGCGGTTGAGCAGATCTTCTTCGGTTTCCCCGCGGACAATCAGCCGGGCAGATCCGTCGCGCACAGCGACAACGCCCGGCCGGGCCAGATAGTTGTAGTTGCTTGACAGGGCCCAGCAGTAGGCGCCGGTCCCCGGTACAGCGAGCAGATCACCGGCTGCCACGTCCTCGGGCAGATATACATCTCTAACAACTATGTCGCCGCTCTCGCAATGTTTGCCCACTACTCGGGACAGCTGCGGGTCCGCGTCCGACGTCCGGGACGCCAGAATTGCCGAGTAATCCGCGTCGTACAGCACCGGACGCGGGTTGTCGCTCATTCCGCCGTCCACCGACACATACCGGCGCGGGTACGTAACGTCTTTCCCCGCCTTTTCGTCCTGGGCGTCGACCCGGACGGTCTTCAGCGTGCCCACTTCATAGAGCGTGAACGTGGTGCTGCCGACGATCGCACGGCCCGGTTCGATCGAAATCCGCGGGGCGGAAATCCCCAGTTCAGCGCATTTGGAGCGGACGACGGCGGCCATCGCCTGCGCGATTTCGGCAGCCGGGCGCGGCGTGTCCACGGGCGTGTAGGCGATGCCGTAGCCGCCGCCAAGGTCGAGTTCGGGGAGCACGATCGAGTACTTGGTCTGCATCGCGGCGAGGAAGTCCAGCAGCTTCTCCGCGGCGAGGGCGAAGCCGTCCGGTTCGAAGATCTGCGACCCGATGTGGCAGTGCAGGCCCAGGAGTTCGATGCTGGCGTGGCCCGACGCCGCGGCCACGGCTTCCTCCGCCGCGGACAGGCCGGCCTGCTCGGTGGAGTCCCCCGCCATGGAGAGGCCGAACTTCTGGTCCTCGTGCGCCGTGGCGATGAACTCGTGGGTGTGCGCGTGGACGCCGGGGGTCAGCCGGAGCATGACCTTGGCGGTTTCGCCGCGGTTGGCGGCGATCGCCGCGACGCGTTCGAGCTCGTCGAGGCTGTCCACGACGATCCGGCCCAGTTTCAGGTCCAGCGCACGGTGGATCTCGCCGTCGGACTTGTTGTTGCCATGGAGCGCGACGTCGGCTCCCGGGATCCCGGCGCGGGCTGCGACGGCGAGTTCCCCGCCGGAGGCCGTATCCAGCCGCAGGCCCTCTTCCTCGACCCAGCGGACCACTGCGGTGCACAGGAAGGATTTGCCGGCGTAGTAGACGTCCACTCCCCCGCAGATATCGGCGAAGGCGTCGTTGAACGCGTCGCTGAACGCCCGGGCCCGGGCCCGGAAGTCGGTCTCGCTCAGCACGAACAGCGGCGTGCCGTACTGGCGCTGCAGCTCGCTGACCGTCAGCCCCTCGATGGTGAGCTCGCCGGCGTCGTTCCGTTCGACCCCGCCTGCCCACAGCGGTCCGTGCAGGGCATTGAGGTCATCGGGCACCTGCAGCCAGTCCGGTGCGAGGGGGGAGGCTGCGCCGGCCGGGTGGGACGGGTTCGTGGTCATGGCGGTTACATCCGTTCCGGCGCCGAGACGCCCAGCAGTTCCAGTCCGTTGGCCAGCACCTGGCTCGTGGCGTCGTTGAGCCACAGCCGGGTGCGGTTAAGGTCGGTGATCGGTTCGTCGCCCAGCGGGGCCACACGGCAGGCGTCGTACCAGCGGTGGTAGGCCCCGGCGATGACCTCGAGATGGCGGGCCACACGGTGCGGCTCGCGCAGCTCGGCGGCCTTGGCCACGATCGAGGGGTAGCTGCCGAGGTAGGAGAGCAGCTCGTTCTCGGTCGCGTGCTCGAGGAGGGCCGCATCGAAGCAGTCCTTGCCGTCGACACGGCGCTCAACCCCGGCGGCAACGGCATTGCGGGCGGTGCCGCGGGAACGCGCGTGCGCATACTGCACGTAGAACACGGGGTTCTCGTTGCTGTGCTTCTTCAGCAGCTCCGGGTCCAGGGTCAGGGGCGAATCGGCCGGGAAGCGCGCCAGCGAGTAGCGGACCGCGTCCTTGCCCAGCCAGGAGATAAGGTCCTTGAGCTCGATGATGTTCCCGGCCCGCTTGGAGAGCTTGGCGCCGTTGACGGAAACCAGCTGGCCGATCAGGACCTCGATGTTGACCTCGGGATCGTCCCCGGCCGCGGCCGCGATGGCCTTGAGCCGGTTGATGTAGCCGTGGTGGTCGGCGCCGAGCAGGTAGATCTTCTCGGTGTAGCCGCGGTCCTTCTTGGACAGGTAATACGCTGCGTCGGCGGCGAAGTAGGTCGGCTCGCCGTTCGCGCGGATCATCACGCGGTCTTTGTCATCCCCAAAGTCGGTGGTACGCAGCCAGACCGCGCCGCCGTCGTCGTAGACGTGGCCCTGTTCCCGGAGCCGCGCGACGGCGTCCTCGATCGCTCCGGCGTCGTGGAGTTCCTGCTCGGAGAAGTAGACATCGAATTCGACGCCGAACCCGGCCAGGGTGCTCTTGATGTCGTGCAGCTGCGCCTTGTAGGCAGCGCCGCGGATCACGGGCAGCGCGGCGACGTCGGTCAGTTCGCGGATGTCCGGGTGCTGCGTCAGCACTTCGTGGCCGAGGTCGGCGATGTACTCGCCGGGGTAGCCGCCTTCCGGGACGCCGCGCCCGTGCAGCCGCGAGAGCACGGAGTGGGCGAAGACGTTCATCTGCGACCCGGCGTCGTTGATGTAGTACTCGGCGGTGACGTCCGCGCCGGAAGCCCGGAGGACGCGGGCGATCGCGTCGCCGAGGGCGGCCCAGCGCGTGTGGCCGATGTGCAGCGGGCCGGTGGGGTTCGCGGAGACGAACTCCATGTTGACCGTGTGGCCTGCGAGCGCCGTGTTGGTGCCGTAATCACGCCCCGCTTCGACGATCACCTTGGCAAGGGCGCCGGCCGCAGCAGCATCGACGGTGATGTTCAGGAACCCTGGCCCGGCGATGTCGACGGCGGACACACCGTCGATGGTCTTCAGCCGGGCGCTCAGGACGGAGGCGAACTCCCGGGGGTTGGTGCCCGCGGTTTTGGCCAGCTGAAGGGCGATGTTGGTGGCCCAGTCACCGTGGTCCCTGTTCTTCGGACGCTCCACGCGCACCTCATCCGGGACGTCGGATGCGGAAAGCCCGATCTCACCGGCGGCGACGGCGTCCTTCAGGCAGGCGGATATGGCGAGGGAGAGTTCTTCTGGGGTCACACTTCCAGCCTACCGGTGGCCTGGTGTGTGGCGGAATTTGGCGTCCGGCATGACAACTGGCGGCGGCGTTCAGGGCTGGTCGGCTGGGCACCGCCAGAAAACCACAGCCCGGAGCGGCAGGTTCACAGGGTGAACCACTACGCTGATTTACACGTCGTCATCGGAGTATCAGCTGAGGCCGCCACCGGCGGGCCCAGCGTTCAGTCACTCCCCACCCGATCGTCGCAAGAGAAACGAGCCGCTGCATGAACACCAATCTCCGAAACGGAGTTTTCGTCGGCATCGCCGGACTTTCCTTGGCCGGGTCTGCGGCCGGCTGTGCGCCCGGGCAGGCTTCCAGCCCCCAGGCCACCAGCGCCGCACCACAGGCCGCCACCGGCGCCACCTATAAGGACGGGACTTACAGCGCGGACGGCAACTACGTTTCGCCGAACGGCAACGAGACCGTGGGGGTGGAACTCACGCTGGCGGGCGGAGCCGTGACCGGCGTCAAGATCACGCCGCACCCCACCAATCCCAACACGCGGAAGTTCCAGGGCGAGTTCGCCGGCGGCATCCAGTCCCAGATCGTCGGCAAGAAACTCGACGAAATCAAGGTCTCGAAGGTCGCCGCGTCCTCACTGACCAGCGGCGGCTTCAACCAGGCCGTGGAGAAGATCAAGTCCGAGGCCCGGGCCTAACCGCAGTCAAAACCGGCAAGTAGCCAGCAGGAGGGAATGTGCCGCATCCGGGCTGGACGGAATTCGGCTTCGACGGGATCGGTACCCGCTGGGAAATTTCCACGCCGGCTCCGCTCTCCGGCGCGCACCGCCGCCGGTTGCTGGACACCGTGGCGGAGTATGACGCCGCCTGGTCCCGCTTCCGGCCGGACTCGCTCATCGCGGGCGCCGCGCGGCAGCCGGGACGCTACGAGCTGCCTGCCGGGGCAGCGGCCCTGGGGCGGCTCTACGCGGCTCTGTACCGGCTCAGCGGCGGGGCCATGACCCCACTCATCGGCGGCAGCCTGGAACAGCTCGGCTATGACGCCGGGTACTCCCTGCGCCCGGGCGGCCCGCCACTGCCCGCCCCGCGCTGGGACGAGGTGCTGGACTGGGACGGCTGTGTGCTGACCACCCGCGCCCCGGTGGTGGTCGACGTCGGCGCCGCCGGAAAGGGGCAACTGGCGGACCTGCTCTCCGGTGTACTGCGCGACGGCGGCATCAGCGAGCACTTCATCGACGCGAGCGGTGACTTGCTCAACGCCGGGTCCGCGCCGGTGGACGTGGGCCTCGAGCATCCTTACGACCAGACCCGGGCGATCGGCATCGTCAGCCTCGGGGCGGGCGCCGCCCTTTGTGCTTCCGCCGCCAACCGGAGGGCCTGGGGCGACGGGCTGCACCACGTGCTGGACGGCACCACCGGAGCGCCGGTGCGCACCGTCGTCGCGAGCTGGGCGATGGCGGCGAGCGCCATGACGGCGGACGCGCTGGCTACGGCCCTGTTCTTCGTCGACGGGGCCCGGCTGCAGCAGGAGTTCGACTGTTCGTGGCTGACCGTCTATTCGGACGGCCACGCGGAGTATTCGGCCGATTTTGAAGGGGTGCTGTTCTCATGACCACAACAATCTCCACTCCCATCAGTTCGCGGCTGGACACGGCGCTGGGCCGTTTCACGATGTACCGGCTGGTCCTCTGGGTCCTTGCCGTGCTGGCCGGCTACAGCCTGCTGCTCAACGTGCTCGGGTGGCTGACGTTCGGGCTCCCGGAGATGATCGCCCACCTGGTGCTCTGCCTCGGCCTGACCTACGCCTCCAACCGCGCCATAGCGGCCCTGTTCCATGTGCGTCCGCATTCTGAATCGTCACTGATCACGGGCCTGCTGCTGTACTTCCTGTTCTGGCCGACGCAGTTCTCGGCGGGACTGCAGTACCTGGACCTGGCCGGCGTCGCCCTCGCCTGCGTGATCGCGTCGGCGTCCAAATACGCCCTGGCCTGGCGCGGCCGCCACATCTTCAATCCGGCGGCTGCCGGGGCCTTCATCACCGGGCTGACGGGACTCAACATCGCCACCTGGTGGGCCGCCACCCCCGCAATGCTCTGGCTTGTGCTGCCCGGGGTACTGCTGGTCCTGTTCCGGGTCCGGAAGCTGCTGATGGCTGCCGTCTTCACGGTGGTGGCGGTGTCCATTGTGGCCGTGGAACTGCTCCGCACCGGCATGGCACTCGGCGAGGCGCTCTGGCAGCCGATAGCCCAGCGCCCGGTCCTGTTCTTCGTCGGCTTCATGCTGACCGAGCCGCTGACCCTGCCGCCGCGCCGGTGGCAGCAACTGGCGCTGGCCGCCGTCGTCGGACTGCTGTTCGCCATCCCCTACAACCTGGGCTTCGTGGCCAATTCCCCCGAACTGGCACTGCTCGCTGGGAACGCGCTCGCCTTCACCGCGGGCCAGCGCGGCCGCGTCCTGCTCCGCTACCGGGGCTCCCGGCCGTTGACGCCGACGACGACGGAATTCAGCTTCCAGCCCGAGCGCCCGCTCCGCTTCGCCCCGGGACAGTACATCGAACTGAACCTGCCCCACGGGAAGGCCGACCACAAGGGACGGCGCCGGGTGTTCAGCCTGACCAGTCCCCCGGGTTCCGCCGAGCTCACGATCGGCGTGGGAACGGCCACGCCGCTGTCCACGGCCAAGCAGTCCCTTCTGGGCCTGGCAGCCGGCGACGAGCTGACGGCCACCACGGTGGGCGGTGACTTCGTCCTGCCGCGGACTCCGGAAGTTCCGGTGTTGCTGATAGCGGCCGGCATCGGGATTACCCCGTTTATGGCCCAGCTGTCGGGGAACGCGGCGGACCGGGATGTGGTCCTGCTGTATCTGGCCAAAAATGCCGGCGAACTGGCGTACGCCGAGGAACTCGAACGCACCGGGGCCCGGGTCATCGCCAGGCTTGCCGACGGCTCGGTGCCGCCGGCGTTTATGCAGGATGCGGGAGCGGCCAGGATCGACGGCGCCGCGCTGAAGGAACTCGTTCCCGACGTCGCTGGCCGGGACGTCTACGTGTCGGGCTCTCCGGCCAGCGTCCGTTCCCTCCGCACCGCCGCCCGCCGGGCCGGGGCCCGCCGGATCCATGTGGACTCTTTCTCCGGGTACTGAGCGCGTCGATTTTCCCTTGGAGGCCCCCTTCCTGCTAAGCTCTAGGACGTCCCGCCGGTAACGGCAGGAACCCTGACTGCCCTCGTAGCTCAGGGGATAGAGCGTCTGCCTCCGGAGCAGAAGGTCGTTGGTTCGATTCCAATCGAGGGCACAGCCAAGAACCCCTAGGATCCACTGGATTCTGGGGGTTCTTTCGTGTTGGCTGACAGAAAGCAGGTTCACAGGCCGCGCGGCGGCCCTACGGATGGGGGCATCGTATGGACTTCGGTGCAGCGCTGCTCTTTCCGTTCCAGTGGCTGGTCTCGGCGATCCTGGTGGGACTCCACGACGGCCTGAGCGTTATCGGCATGCCGGCGGCCAGCGGCTGGACCTGGACCCTGTCCATCATCGGCCTGGTGCTGGTCATCCGCGCCGCCCTGATTCCCGTCTCCCTGAAGCAGATCAGGGCACAGCGCCGCATGCGGCTCCTGCAGCCGGACCTGAAGAAGCTGCAGGACAAGTACAACGGCAAGACCGACCCGCTGTCCCGGCAGGCCATGGCGCAGGAACAGATGGCGCTGTACAAGAAGCACGGCACGAACCCGTTCTCGGCCTGCCTTCCCCTGCTGGTCCAGGTGCCATTCTTCTTCGCGCTCTTCACCGTGCTGTCAGGCATCCCGACGGCGGCTGCCAAAGGCCAGGGCATCGGGGCGATGAGCGCGGAGCAGGTGTTGCAGTTCGGGGAATCGAGCATCTTCGGCGCCCCGCTGTCGGCGTCCATGCTCCACGGCACCCAGCCGGGCGGCAACGCGGTGGCCGTGTGGATCCTCTCGATCGTGATGATCCTGACCATGACGGCGGCGCAGTTCGTCACGCAGAAGCACGTCATGGCCCGGAACCTGTCCGCGGAGACCGTGGCGGGCCCTGTCATGCAGCAGCAAAAGGCGTTGCTCTACGCCCTCCCGCTCATCTTCGGCGCGGGCGGCATCATCTTCCCGATCGGCGTTCTGATCTACTGGACCACGACGAATCTATGGACCATGGTGCAGCAATTCGTCCTTGACCCCCGGTCCCCGTAGGAGGCCGGGCAGGAGATGCCGGCCGCCTCAGCTGCGGGATTCCGCGATGGCCTTGAGCTTCGCCAGCGCCAGTGGCCAGGCGTCGTCGAACATGGCGACGAATTCCTCTTCGCTGTCGAGCTCCACGTCCACCGTTGTGGCGCCCCCGGACTCGCTGAAGGCGTATTTTTCATGGGCGCCCATAAAGGCCTTCGCGGCCTCGCTGGTGGTGTCGTCCTCGCCGTTGACGACCTGCCCGATATAGCGCAGGGAGATCAGCTCGTTCGGCCTGTTCTCCTCGACGGTGGCGATCATCCCCGCCACTGAGCCGTCGCCGTCGGGCCCGAGGAACCGGATTTCACTGCCCTGGTCCCAGTTCCCCTCGTAGGAGGACTCACTGTTGAACACACTGGTCCACTCCCGGTACGTGGCATCGTCCAGCATGGTGGTCCACACGGCCTGCACGGGGGCGTTGACGGTCACCGAATACCGTAACTTTTCCATGCATGATTTTACGTCCGGCCGCGAGCCGGCGAATAGTGCGCAGGACAGGACGCAGTACAGGACGCAGGACAGCTGGCCGGAAAGCGGGCGCGGCCCCTGCCAAATGTCGGTGGCCGCTCGTAGGCTGTCTGCATCGGCAGCGGGGTTCCGGCGGCCGGGTGGCTGGACTGGGTGCCGGCCGTCGTACCACCACGGGATCCCGCCGTAGCACTAAGGGGTCTCACATGCACTGTTCCATCATTCCTCCGTACATGCTCCGCCGCCTGGCGGCCCAGCGCGAACCTGAGCTCTCCGGCGCCGCCCGCGCGGCGAAGGAAGCCCTGCACCACGTCCCGGGCTTCCAGGCTTCCCGCGCCGTGCCCGGGCCCGGCAGCCATCCCGGCATGCGCGAGCTCCAGCCTTCCCCGCCGGAGCGGACGGTCTATGACGCCAAGTTCGCCGAGCAGCTTCCCGGCAGCGTGGTCCGCAAGGAAGGGGAACCGCCCACCGGTGATCCTGCCGCCGACGAGGCCTACGACGGGCTGGGGTACACGCACCGGCTTTACGCCGAGGCCTTCGGCCGGAATTCGATCGACGGCAACGGCCTCCACCTCGAGGCCACGGTGCACTACGGCCGCCTGTACGACAACGCTTTCTGGGACGGCCGGCAAATGGTCTTCGGCGACGGCGACGGCCAGGTGTTCCAGCGCTTCACGAAGTCGTTGAGCGTGATCGGCCACGAGCTCGCCCACGGCGTCACCCAGTACTCGGCGGGGCTGGTCTACCGCAACCAGGCCGGTGCGCTGAACGAATCGATGTCCGATGTCTTCGGGGCGCTCGTCGAGCAGCACGTCCGCCGGCAGTCGACGTCGGAGGCCAGCTGGCTGATCGGCGAGGGCCTGTTCACGGACCAGGTCCAGGGGACCGCTTTGCGTTCCATGAAGGCCCCCGGAACCGCGTACGACGACGACGTCCTCGGAAGGGATCCGCAGCCGGACTCGATGGACAGCTATGTGCACACGAGCGCTGACAACGGCGGGGTCCATATCAATTCCGGGATCCCCAACCGGGCGTTTTGCCTGGTTGCCACAAGCCTCGGCGGCAACGCCTGGGACGCCCCGGGCCAAATCTGGTACGACACGCTGACCGGCGGTTCACTGGCACCGAACGCAACGTTCGGGGCGTTCGCCAAGGCCACGGCCGCCTCCGCCAAGGAGCTTTTCGGGGCGGATTCTCCAGAGCATGACGCCGTGCGCTCGGCGTGGGAAACTGTGAAGGTAAAGTTCCCGGGAGCCCGCCGATAGGCCAAACCCATGACGATCCGAGCCCCATGAAGATTACTGTCCAGCGCAGCGGCGGCATTGCCGGCATGAAGCGGACGTGGACCGTGCAGCCGACGCCGCCGGAGGATACAGACGTCTGGCAGCCCCTGATCGAGGCCTGCCCGTGGGACGCCGTGGCCGAGTCCGGCCGCGGCGCATCCGCCGGCCAGCCGGACCGGTTCCTGTACAACATCCGGGCCGGACAGCACCGCGCCACCCTGCCCGAGCAGGCCGTCACCGGACCATGGCGGGATCTCGTCGAGACGGCCAAGGCGGCGGCGGAGCCCCCGCCGTCGGACGGTCTGGTTCCCTAGACTGCGGGGGCCAGGTGTCCGCGGAAGGTGCGGCGGTACGACTGCGGGCTCGTGTCCAGCACCTTGGCGAAGTGGTGCCGCAGCAGCACCGAGTGGCCAAAGCCGGATTCGCGAGCGATTTCGTCGATGTTGAGGTCCGTGGTCTCAAGCAGTTCCTGGGCCCGCAGCACACGCTGGGAGTTGAGCCAGGCGGCCGGTGTCGCTCCCGTCTCGGAACGGAAGCGCCGGGCGAACGTCCGCGGCGACATATGGACGCGCGCGGCGAGCTCGTTGACCGAATGGTCCTCCTCCAGGTGCCGCACCATCCACTGCAGGAGTTCCTCCATGGGCTCGGAGCCGCAGCGCGGGATGGGCCGGTCGATGAACTGGGCCTGGCCGCCGTCGCGGTGCGGCGGAACCACCATGTCTCGGGCAATAGCCGCCGCCACGTTCGCGCCGAATTCCACCCGGACCAGATGCAGGCAGGCGTCGATGCCGGCGGCCGTGCCGGCGCTGGTGATGATCCGGCTGTCCTCGACGTACAGGACGTTCTCGTCCACAAGCACGGCGGGGTACCTGCTGGCCAGCTCCTGGGAGTAGTGCCAGTGCGTGGTGCAGCGGCGGCCGTCCAGCAGCCCGGCCCGGGCCAGGGCGAAGGCCCCGGAGCAGATGGACATGACCCAGGCCCCGCGGGCGTGGGCGTCGCGCAGGGCGTCCAGGACGGATTCGGGGACGTCGTCGTCACGGCCGAAGGGAACCATGATGACCAGGTCCGCGTCCGCGGCTGCCTCCAGCCCGAGCCCCACCTGCATGGACAGCCCCGATTTCATCGCGACCTCGCCAGGCACGGGCGTACAGACCCGGAAATCAAAAACGGGGACGCCGTTCCCGCGTGCCGAGCGGTCGATGCCGAACACCTCGAACGCGGTCGCGAACTCGAAGATCGAGAAGTTGGGGACCACGATCATTGCCACTGATTTGATCATGTTTCCATGATGGCAGAACAGTGGCAGAAATTATAGCTTTTTGGGCATTTCTGCCACTTCTTTTGTCCGTGCCACGGGAGAACCATAGACGTATGGAACTCATCGGAATCGCAGTCATAGTCCTCATCGTCATCGGCCTCGCCGCCACCATCGCAGCTCTCCGCAAGGACGGGCTGGGCCACAACCCGCCGGTCCGCTCGGAAGACTACTGGACGGCGCTGGACCTGCCCAGCACCAACTACACCTTCCGGATCTTCTAAGCCGCTGAACCCGGAACGCACTGCCCCCAATCGAAGTAAAGCCACCGCCCCCGCTGCCCGGCCCCGTCAGGGACCGGGCACTTCCCCGTCCCGGGAGTTGCGCCGGAAACCCCCGCCGGGACAGTTCCCAGTAGACTGTGTGCAGCCATGACACTGCATATCTCCTACCCCGCCGAGCTGCCGGTTTCCGAGCGCCGCGAGGACCTGATGGCCGCCATCGCGGCCAACCAGGTGACGATCATCGCCGGCGAGACCGGTTCCGGTAAGACGACCCAGATTCCAAAGATGTGCCTGGAGCTTGGCCTCGGCGAGAACGGGCTGATCGGACACACGCAGCCGCGCCGGCTGGCTGCCCGCACGGTCGCCGAGCGCATTGCGGAGGAACTCGGCGTCGAGATCGGCCAGGAAGTGGGCTTCCAGGTCCGGTTCACCGGTGAAGTCAGCCGCAGCACCAAGGTCAAGCTCATGACGGACGGCATCCTGCTGGCCGAGATCCAGCGCGACAAGCTGTTGCGCAAGTACAACGCCATCATCATCGACGAGGCGCATGAGCGCAGCCTCAATATCGACTTCATCCTCGGGTACCTCAAGCGCATCCTGCCGCAGCGGCCGGACCTGAAGATCATCATCACCTCGGCCACCATCGATCCGCAGCGGTTCGCCAAGCACTTCGGCAGCGAAGAAGCGCCGTCGCCGATCATCGAGGTGTCCGGCCGAACCTATCCGGTCGAGATCCGCTACCGGCCGTTGTCCCAGCCGGCCGGCGGGGGCGCCGACGACGGCGGAGAAGGCACTGCCTCCGACGACGAGCTGGAAGAGGACCGCGACCCGCTGGACGCGGTGTGCGACGCCGTCGACGAACTCGCGCAGGAGGCGCCCGGCGACATCCTGATCTTCTTCTCCGGCGAGCGCGAAATCCGGGACGCCGCCGAGGCGCTCAACGGCAGGATCCAGTCCAACCGCAAGCTGGCCGGTACCGAGGTGCTCCCCCTTTTCGCCCGCCTGAGCCTGCAGGAACAGCACAAGGTGTTCCATCCCGGCAACAAGCGCCGGATCGTGCTCGCCACCAACGTCGCGGAGACGTCCCTGACGGTGCCCGGCATCAAATACGTCATCGACACCGGCACCGCGCGCATCTCCCGCTACTCGCACCGCACCAAGGTCCAGCGCCTGCCGATCGAGCGGGTTTCACAGGCTTCGGCCAACCAGCGCTCCGGCCGGTGCGGCCGTGTCTCCGACGGCATCGCGATCCGGCTCTACGCGGAAGCGGACTTTGAGTCCCGGCCGCCCTTCACGGATCCGGAGATCCTGCGCACCAACCTCGCCGCGGTCATCCTGCAGATGACCGCCATGGGCGTGGCCCGCGGACCGAAGGACGTGGAGAACTTCCCGTTTGTGGAGCCACCTGACTCCCGCGCCATCAACGACGGCGTCACCCTCCTGCGGGAGCTGGGAGCCTTGAGCGCCGCGCGTCCGCAGGAGGAAACGGGCGACGGCGACGCCCGCCGCCCGGCTGCTGGCCGCAGCGGCGGCGGCAGAAACGGCGGCGGCAGAAACGGCGGCGGACTCACCGCCGTCGGGCAGCAGCTTGCCCAGCTGCCCGTGGACCCGCGGCTCGGCCGGATGATCGTCGAGTCCGGCAAGCGCGGCTGCGTCCGCGAGGTCATGATCCTGGCGGCCGCGCTGACCATCCAGGACCCGCGCGAGCGTCCGACGGACAAGCAGCAGCTCGCCGCGGAGAAGCACGCCCGCTTCCGGGACGAGAACTCGGACTTCACCGGTTACCTGAACCTGTGGAACTACCTCCAGGAGAAACAGCAGGAGCTGTCCTCCACCGCCTTCCGCCGGCTCTGCCGCGCCGAATTCATCAACTACCTGCGCGTCCGCGAGTGGCAGGACCTGTTCGCCCAGCTCCGCCAGCTGGCCCGCCCGCTGGGCATCAGCCTGGACAACAAGCGCCTGGCCGATCCGGTAGGCAACCACGAGGGCATCCACATCAGCCTGCTCTCGGGCCTGCTGAGCCATGTGGGCATCCTCGACGAACGCAAGCGCGAGTACGCCGGCGCCCGCGGCAGCCGCTTCGCGATCTTCCCGGGCTCTGCCCTGTTCAAGAAGTCCCCCACCTTCGTGATGGCCGCCGAGCTCGTGGAGACGAGCCGGCTGTGGGCCCGGGTCGCGGCGAAGTTCGATCCGCTCTGGGTCGAGCAAGTGGCGCCGGACCTGGTCAAGCGCAGCTACAGCGAACCGCACTGGTCCAAGAAGATGGGCTCGGTGATGGCCCATGAGAAGGTCACGCTGTACGGCGTGCCGATCATTCCGAGCCGCCGGATCAACTACGGCAAGGTGGACCCGGAGCTCTGCCGGGAGCTGTTCATCCGGCACGCCCTGGTCGAGGGCGACTGGCAGACCCACCACAAGTTCTTCCACCGCAACCGGGCCCTGCTCCACGAGGTCGAGGAGCTCGAGGCCCGGATGCGACGCCGGGACATCCTGGTGGACGACGAGACGCTCTTCGAGTTCTATGACGCCCGGGTCGGCAAGGACGTGGTGTCCGAGCGGCACTTCGACAAGTGGTGGAAGGACGCCCGGCAGCAGGACCCCGCACTCCTCGACTTCGACCAGGCCCTGCTGATCAGCGAAGACGCCGATGCCCTGGATGACTCGGCCTTCCCGAAGTCCCTGCTGCACAAGGGCTTTGAGTTGCCGCTGAGCTACGAGTTCCACCCCGTGGCCCCCGGCTCGCCGCCCAACCCGTCCGACGGCGTCACCGCCGAGGTGCCCGTGCTGTTCCTCAACCAGCTCGACGACGCGGCCTTCCGCTGGCTGATTCCGGGCCAGCGGGTGGAGCTGGTCACCGCCCTGATCAAGTCGCTGCCCAAGCAGGTGCGCAAGAACTTCGTGCCGGCCCCGGATGTCGCCCGGCAGGCCGTCGCTGCCCTCGAGTCCGACTTCGACCCGGCCGCCGACGAGCTGGAGGCCTCCCTCGAGCTCGTCCTGCGCCGGATCCGCGGCCAGGTCATCCCGCCGAATTCCTGGAACTGGGACGCCGTTCCGCCGCACCTGCGGGTCAGCTTCCGCGTCGTGGACTCCCAGGGGAAGGTCCTCGACGAGGGCAAGGACCTCACCGCACTGCAGGACCGGCTGGCTCCGGCCACGCGCCGGGCGATCGCCGAGTCCCTCGGCGCCACTCCCGCGACGACTGCGCCAGCGCCGGTCGGCAGGACGAAAGCCCAGGCCAACGGCAAGGCCGCGGCCCAGGCGTCCGGCGCGGCAGCGGGCACTGCGGCCTCCGCTTCGGCGGCCGCCTCAACCGGTTTCGCCGAACAGTCCGGGCTGACCTCCTGGTCCTTCGG
Source organism: Arthrobacter sp. NicSoilB4 (assembly GCF_019977335.1). NCBI lineage: Bacteria > Bacillati > Actinomycetota > Actinomycetes > Micrococcales > Micrococcaceae > Arthrobacter > Arthrobacter sp. NicSoilB4. The sequence goes on from NZ_AP024653.1 coordinate 2,670,024, forward strand.
AACACTGCGGCGCCAGGTCCAGGGCACGGTGAAGGGGCATACCGTCACCGGCTACCCTGCGCTCGTGGATGAGGAAACGTCCGTGGCCTTGAGGCTCTTCCAGACCAGCTCCGAACAGGGATCGGCCATGCGCGGCGGCGTCATCCGCCTGCTCGCCCTGAGGGTGCCGCCGCCGGACCGCTACGTCCTGGAGCACCTGAACAATACCGAGAAGCTGACGTTCAGCCAGAACCCGCACGGCTCCGTCACTGCACTGATTGCGGACTGCGCCCTCGCCGCCATCGACAAGCTCACCCCCGCCGAGCTGCCGTGGGACGAGGCGTCCTTCAACGCGCTGTACGAGAAGGTACGCGCGGAACTGATCGACACGGTCTTCACCGTTACCGCGGTGGTGGAGCGCATCCTGGCCAGCACGCGCCGGATCGAGAAGGCGCTCAAGGGAACCAGCAGCCTGGCCCTGATCAGTGCCCTCAACGACATCAGGAGCCAGCTCGAGCAACTGGTGTTCCCAGGTTTCGTGGCACGCACCGGCTACAGCCAGCTCAGCCAGCTGCCGCGCTATCTCGCGGCGATCGAGAAGCGGCTGGAGAAACTCCCGACGAACGTCCAGCGGGACGCCCAGCACATGGCCGCGGTCCAGGCCCTGGAGGACGACTACGACGACGCCGTGTCGGCGCTGCTTCCGGGCCGGCGGGCCGGCGCCGAGTTAACCCAGGTCCGCTGGATGATCGAGGAGCTCCGGGTGAGTCTCTTCGCCGTCGAGCTCGGGACCGCTTATTCCGTCTCCGAGAAGCGGATCCGCGCGGTGCTGAACAAGGCGCTGGCGCCGGCGTAGCGGGCCTCTAGGCCTCCGGAACGTGGGCCGTGTGTCCGGCCTTCCGGAGTCCTTCGCGGAGCTTTTCGGCGTTGGCGTCGAGCCGCGCGGGATCCGGGTGCTGGTCCGCCGAGCCGAAGTCAAAGTCCGCCATGGTATTGGACGGCCATACGTGGACGTGCAGGTGGTTGATCTCGTAGCCGGCCACAATGAGTCCGGCGCGTGCCGCGCCAAACACGTCGATCTGCACGGCGCCGATCTTCTGGGCCACGTGCATCACGCGGGCCAGCACTTCCGGGGAAGCATCCGTCCAGCGGTCCACTTCCTCGGTGGGCACCACCAGGGTGTGGCCGTCTGCGAGCGGGCCCACCGTGAGGAATGCCACGACGTCGTCCTCGCGCCAGACGAAGCGGCCGGGGATCTCGCCGTTGATGATCCGTGTGAAGAGAGTGCTCATGCGTCTGCCCTTTCCGAGGGTGCTCCGAGGGTGCTGGTGTCCAGGACAAAACGGTACTTCACATCGCCCGCCACCATGCGGTCGTAGGCCTCATTAAGCTGACCGGCGCCGACCACCTCAACGTCCGAGGTGACCCCGTGCTCGGCGCAGAAGTCCAGCATCTCCTGGGTCTCGGCAATGCCGCCGATCAGGGACCCGGCGTACGCGATCCGGCGCCGGATCAGCGCACCGGGGTTCACCGGCGGCATGTCTTCCGACGGCAGCCCGAGCTGGAACAAGGCCCCGTCCACACGCAGGGTGCGGAAGTACGGGTTGAGGTCGTGTGGCGCGGCGACGGTGTCGATGATGACGTCGATGCTGCGGTTCGCGGCTTCCATCTGGGCCTCGTCGCGGGACAGGATGACCTCGTCCGCGCCGAGCTCCTGTGCGGCGGCGATCTTGGACTCCGACGTGGTGAAGACCTTCACTTCGGCGCCCATGGCCTTGGCCAGCTTCACGGCCATGTGTCCCAGTCCGCCCAGTCCAATGACGCCAACGACGTCCCCAACCTCGACGTCAAAATGGCGCAAGGGAGAGTACGTGGTGATGCCGGCGCACAGCAGCGGCGCGGCAGCGGCGGGGTCGAGGCCGTCCGGGACGTGGAGGACGTAGCGGCGGTCCACAACGATCGAGGTGGCGTAGCCGCCCTGGGTGGTGGAGTCGCCGTTGCGGCGGTCCTTCGAGCCATAGGTCCCGGTCATGCCGTTTTCGCAGTACTGCTCCAGGCCGTCGAGGCAGCTGTCGCATTCGCGGCAGGAGTCGACCAGACAGCCGACGCCGACACGCTCGCCGGGGGTGAAATCGTCGACGGCCGAACCGACCCGGCTGACGCGGCCCACGATTTCGTGTCCCGGGACCATCGGATAGGTCTGGGTGCCCCACTCACCGCGGGTGGCGTGGACGTCCGAGTGGCAGAGCCCGCAGAATTCGATGTCGATCTCGACGTCGTCTTCCTTCGGCGCCCTGCGCGCAACCGTGAGGGGAACCAGGCCGCTGTCGCTGGCCGTGGCACCGTAGGCGGCGGCAAGGCGGGGTCCGCCGGCGGCCTCCGCGGTGTCCGTGGTGTCCGTGGTGAGATCGGGAAGCGGTTTGGCAAGGGGCGGCGGTACGGGGCGTCCAGGAGTCATGCCCCGACGCTACCCCCGGGCAGCTGCGGTTATCCAATTAGCAGCCGGCCGCGGGATGCCGGACGCGGGCCGGGCCTAAGGCAGGTCCAGCCAGCCCAAGCAAGGTCAGCGGACGGAACGGACTCTTGCGACGGCTGTTAGAACCTGGGGCTTTATTGTCGGAGGTGCCCGATAGTGTCTTTTCATGGACGGCAATCAGGGGCCCGACGAGGCTCCGGCAGCAGCTGGCACGGTGACGGTCGCGGAGGTGGCCCGGGCGATGGCCGCTGTCCGGCCCGCCCGTGACAGTGCCGGGCTGATCAGTCAGCTCCGGGAACTGGAAGACCTGAAGTCCGTTGCGGCCGCGTCGCAGGCCCGGATCGCCGTCGAACTTGATTTGCGCCAGCGCCGGGAACAGTCCGACGACGGAATGCCCGCGGCAGACCTCGGGACCGGGGTCGCCGCACAGATCGCCCTCGCCCGGCGGGAATCCCCGGCCAAGGGCAGCCGGCTCCTCGGCCTGGCGAAGGCCCTGGTGACCGAAATGCCGCACACCCTCGCGGCGCTGGAGACAGGGCAGGTCAACGAATGGCGCGCCACCCTGCTCGTCCGGGAAACCGCGTGCCTGTCGCCGGAGGACCGGGCCGCCGTCGACGAGGAACTCGCCCCCGACACCGGAACGTTCGACGGCGCCGGGGACCGCCGCATCATCGCCGCCGCCCGCGCGGCCGCGTACCGCCGGGACCCGCGCACGGTCACGCAGCGGGCCAGCCACGCCGCCACCGAACGGCACGTCAGTCTCCGCCCGGCCCCGGACACCATGTGCTACCTCACCGCCCTGCTCCCCGTCTCGGCCGGCGTCGCCATGCACGCCGCCCTCACCCGGCACGCCGACACCCTGCGCTCCGCCGGGGACCCCCGGAACCGCGGGCAGCTCATGGCCGATGCCCTCGTCGAACGCACCACCGGCACCCCCGGCGGGATCACCGGCATCGAAATCCAGCTCGTTCTGACCGACCGCACCCTCCTCCACGGCGACAGCGAACCCGCCCGCCTCCCCGGCTACGGCATCGTCCCCGCCGGCTGGGCCCGGCAACTGCTCACAGGCGCCGGGAACCCCGCGGAGGCCAGCGGCGGAAGCAAAGGCAGCGATACCGGCGCTGACACCGCCTCGCGGCAGGCCCTGAACGTCTGGCTTCGGCGGCTCTACACCGCGCCCGGCACCGGGGAACTCACCGCGATGGACTCCCGCGCCCGGATCTTCCCGCCAGGACTGCGCCGCTTCATCCAGGTCCGGGACAACACCTGCCGCACCCCGTACTGCGACGCCCCCATCCGCCACCTGGACCACATCATCCCCTGGCACCACGGCGGCCAAACCACCCACACCAACGGCGCCGGACTCTGCGAAGCCTGCAACCACATCAAAGAAACCCCCGGCTGGACAGTCAGACCCGGGCCAGGACCACGTCACGCTATCGAAGTCACGACCCCCACCGGGCACAGCTACCGCTCCACCGCACCTCCCCTGCCGGGGACGATGCTGGCTGGCCCGCCACCGGTCAGGATTGACGTAACGGCGACCGAAGCCAGGAATCACCGCCGCAAACTTCGACACCACGCCAAAACCCTCAGACGCGCACGGCTGGCAGTGCTTCCCTCTGCATGAGCGAGCGGTCCGGCCGGACACTGCGCGGGAGGCCCTCGGACCCCACGAAGCGCCCCGACGATCGGGGTATGCCGTTCACTGGGACGGCTGAAGAATGGGCAGCACCTCTACCGTGCAGCGGTCCCATCAGTGTGGACTTCGGAGCTTTTTGCGGTGTTCTGTTGTCGCTCTTTTTCGTCAGTTGCAGATGACGAGGGTGCCGGCGGCTGCTTCGATGACGTCGTCGGTGATGGTTTCGAGCTGGCAGTTTCTCGTATGCTCTTCACGCATTTCTTCGATCCTTCCCAGATTCAAACGACCCCGTTGTTCTCGGCGCACACCCTTGCCATTGCCACGCAATCACGCTTGGATCACTTCATGGGTGCACCAAGCAAGCTGGTGATCGTGGGTGGAGTCACCATCGAGGCCGCCAAGATCCGCAGAGTAAATACCTTCGCGACCTTTACCCAGGGATTCCTGTGCATCCCTGCCCCGGATTCGGAACAGCCATCGGTCGCTGACATCGACGAGGCCATTGCGGGAATAACTGTGACCTATGCACCCCACCAGCGTTTCCATGCCGTCGAGGTCAGCCGAGGGACAGCAATTTACGTCTTCCCGGTGAACGCCCCCAGCCATGCGGTGCAGATCGCGGAAAGCATCGCCGAGGCCATCCAACCCCTTGGCTTTACCGGCACCATCACGGCCTGCGCTGACCGGCTTGGGCCGAGGCCACGGACGGGACGGTACGCGTATAACGCGGCCATCTGCTCGGTGGACGCCGCCATCGACAGGGACGGGGCGCCGCTGGCCTTCCGGGCTGTGAAGGACAACCAGTCGTGTTGGGCAGTCGAATCGTCCGCCTTCCAGAACTTGGTGGACCGGCTGGCCCGCTGGGCTGCGGACAACACCAAAGGGCCCATCCTTGCCGGTCTCCACTTCACCAGGTCCCGGTGCGAGCCGGAACAGGTCGCGGCAGTACTGACCCGCTGCTGCGCGGACATCGGGTGGGCGGAACTGCTGTTTCCCACACCCCACGGCGACTGGTACGTCACATTCTCCCCGGAGGGGTGGATCCTGTCTGGCGTCGAATACAAGGACGGGGCTCCGGAGGGCATAAACGCTTTGACGGCCCTGCTCCAGTCCATGGCACCGCTATATGATTACGCCGCCGTTATCGTTCGTCATTTCGGCGCGGTAACCGCAAACAGCGTCATGAGCCAGTGGGGAATCCCGGCCCCATCAGATCACGAATGCGCCGCCGACCACTCCTTCGTAAGGACGACAGCTCCAGGGATTTTCGCCTTCCAAGTGCTCGGGCCAGGGCACGCTGACCTGCAGCCCGAAGACGCGTGGCACATTTTTCCCTCCGTTGCCGGCAAGCGAATGGTGATCTCGCGGACGCCGGATGCATGGTGGCGGCGCCGCGAAGGCTTCCCCGAGGCAGGGTTCGATGCCCTGCGGAAGGCCAATAAGGAACTGCTCGGCAAGTGGGCCTGACGAGCCGGCACGGACCCAAGGACATCACCAAAGCACGAAACAGCGACTGACGGACTCCAGGAAGCAGGCTGATAGTCAAATACAGCGAACCGTCCCAAGGAAGGTTCGCCTTACGGGCACCCGAGGCGACATTTATCGCTGAGATTCACACCCATCCAGATAAGTCGCGGCCTGGTCCGGATACGGGGCAGCCCCGGTCACAACGGGGTTCGAGGAATTGTTTGACCACTCGGAGAACGACCCCGGATAGAGCGCCGCGGGGAATCCCGCGATTTCGAGGGCCGCAATTTCGTGCGCCGCCGTGACGCCGGAGCCGCAGTACACGGCAGTGGGGACGTCGGCGCGCACCCCGAGCTGAACGAAGTGCTCCCTCAGCGCCGCTGGTGACAAGAACTTGCCGTCGGCATCCAGATTGGCGGTGGTGGGGGCGCTTACGGCTCCCGGGATATGGCCCGCCCGCGGGTCCACCGGTTCGAATTCGCCGCGGTACCGCTCCCCTGCCCGGGCATCCAGCAACACACCACCCAGGCCCCACGCGGCCGCCTGCCCGGCGTCGATCACCGGCAGGGCGCCGTCAGTCAACTCAACATCCCCCGCTTCCGCCTGCCGTTCGCCGCTTTCGACGGCGTAGCCCGCGCGACGCCAGGCGGCTAGGCCGCCGTCGAGCAGGTAAACGTCGGCAAGGCCGGCGTTCCGCAGCATCCACCAGAGCCGCGCGGCGGCCATGTTCCCGCTGTCGTCATAGGCCACCACGGCGTCACCGCGGCGGATGCCCCAGGAACGCGCCGACGCCTGGAACTGCTCCTGGGACGGTAGCGGGTGGCGGCCGCGGCTAGCGTCCGCGGGTCCGGCCAGTTCATGGGCGAGGTCCACGAAGACTGCACCGGGGAGGTGTGCCGCGAGGTAGTGTTCCCTGCCGTGCGGGTCTCCGAGCGCCCAGCGCACATCGAGCAACACCGTCCGCCGGCCGGTCGCGCCGGCGTCGTCCAGCCGGTCCTTCAGTGTGGCCACGTCCATGAGGGTCTGCATCCCCCAACTCTATCCAAGCCGGACCTGCCCCCGCGGGTAGGCTGGTGCGGTGAACAGAGTGCGACAGCAGGACAGGGCCTGGGCCGACGAGGCCATCCGCAGAATCAACGCCGAGAACAACCGGTCCGCGGACACGCACTTGTATTCCGTCCCGCTTCCGGAGCACTGGGGCGTCCAGCTGTACCTCAAGGACGAATCCACGCACCGCACCGGCAGCCTGAAGCACCGTCTGGCCCGCTCGCTGTTCCTCTTTGGGCTGGTCAACGGCTGGATTTCCGAAGGCTCCACCATCGTGGAGGCCTCCAGCGGAAGCACGGCCGTGTCGGAAGCGTATTTTGCCCAGCTGCTCGGGCTGCCGTTCATCGCCGTGATGGCCCGGACCACCAGCCGGGAGAAGATTGCCCTGATCGAGCAGTTCGGCGGCTCCTGCCTGCTCGTGGACCATGCCTCGGAGGTCTACGAGGCAGCCGGGGACCTCGCCCGGCGCACCAACGGCCACTACATGGACCAGTTCACCTACGCCGAACGGGCCACGGACTGGCGCGGCAACAACAACATCGCCGAATCGATCTTCGGCCAGCTTGCCCTGGAAGAACACCCGATCCCCCGCTGGATCGTGGTGGGCGCAGGCACCGGCGGCACCAGCGCCACCATCGGCCGCTACCTCCGGTACCACCGCCACAGCACAGAACTCGCAGTCGTGGATCCGGAAAATTCCGCGTTCTACCCCGGCTGGCTGGAGAGCCGCCGCGCCGCAGACACAACTCACCCGGCCCCCGTGGGCCAGCCGTCGCGGATCGAGGGAATCGGCCGGGCGCGGCTGGAACCCAGCTTTGTCCCCGCCGTCATCGACCACATGGTCCAGGTCCCGGACGCGGCCTCGGTCGCGGCCATGCGTCATCTCAACGACCACGCCGGACTGCACGCCGGCCCCTCCACCGGCACCAACCTGTGGGGCGTCTGGCAGCTCATCGCTGGGATGATCGCCGAGGGCCGCCGCGGCAGTGTCGTGTCGTTGATGTGCGACGGCGGAGACCGCTACGCCGGCAACTACTACAGCCCGGAGTGGCTGCGGTCCCAGGGCCTGGACCCCGAGCCGCATGAGGCGACCATCCGTGAATTCATCGCCAGCGGGACCTGGCCGGCCTAGGCTCGGCTACTCCCTAAACCTCGACGGTGTCCCCGCTGGAGAGGTGGCGGTATTCGGTGCCGTACTTGGCGCCGAACCGGGTCACATGCCCCTCCACCAGTCCGCGCCCGTTCTCATTGAGAAGGGCGTCATGGATCGGGAACGCCTTCGGGGCGCGGACGCCGATCACAAAGTCGACCACCTCCCCCACCTTGTTCCAAGGGGCGTGGATCGGCACCAGCAGCGTCCGCACGTCCACGCCGTCGGGCACTATGAAGGAATCACCGGGGTGGTAGACATTCGCGTCCACCAAATAGCCGATATTGGCCACCACCGGAATCTGCGGATGGATCACCGCATGCTGCCCCCCGAAGCTCCGGACGGAGAACCCGGCCGTCTCGAAGTCCTCGCCCGGAGCCACCGTATGGATCCGGCCCGCGGCCCCGGGCGCCTTCTCCCGCAGCTGCGCAGCGACTCCGGCCGGAGCGAAAAGCTGCAGCGGACCGCCGGCCGACAAGGCGGCAGTGACTGCGAGGACGTCGACGTGGTCGGGATGTTCGTGCGTGATGAGCACGGCGTCGGCACCGGCGAGGGCAGGGCCCGTCTCCGAGAAGTTCCCCGGATCGAACACCAGCACCTTCCCATCCTTCTCCAGCCGCACACAGGAATGCGTGAATTTGGTCAGCATCATCCGGCCAGCCTAGGGTTCCGGCAAAGCGCTGTCCACGTGCCCGGCTGGTAATCTGGGACCTTGCCACCACCCCGTATAGAGACCACCAGCGAAGCGAGTTCCACGATGTCCCAGGGCGCCACCGCCAACGGCAGCCGGACAACGGCGCCGGCTCCTGCCGCGGCCAAAGAGCAGCGGGTCACGAAGCAGCGTCTCGCGGTCAGTGCGGTCCTCGACGAGCTGACGGACTTCGTCAGCACCCAGGAGCTGCACCGCATCCTGCAGGAGCGCGGCACGTCGGTGTCCCTGGCCACGTCGTACCGGATCCTGCAGTCCCTCGCTGATGAGGGCCTGGTGGACGTCCTCCGGAATACAGACGGCGAGGCCGTCTACCGGCGCTGCGCCGTCACCGGCCATCACCACCACCTGCTGTGCCGCAGCTGCGGCAAGGCCGTTGAAGTCGAGGCGCCCGCGGTTGAGGCCTGGGCCGCGCGGACCGCCACCGAACACGGCTTCACCGCGGTGGAACACACTGTCGAGATTTTCGGGCTGTGCCCGGAGTGCACGGCCCGTACTGCCGGCTAGGCCCTGGGTCCCCGGGCGGGAGCAAGAGCGTCCTCGGCATCCTCGGCGTCGTCGGCCGTGATCAGGATGTTGCCCTCCGAAATGGATTCGGACAGCACGTCGTGCTCGATGGCCGTGGCCAGCGGCTTCTGCTTCACGAAGCACATCAGCACGGCGGCCGCCAGTGCCAGCGGCACCATCCAGATGAAGATGGGCGTGAGAGCGTCGTTGTAGGAGGAGATGATGGCTTCCTTGACGGGCGCAGGCAGATGGCTGACCACCGCCGGAGTCAGCGAGTTCGATCCTCCCGGGGCGCCTCCCCCGGTGGCCGCTGCCGGCAGCCGCTGGGCGAGCAGCTCGGCCAGCCGGCTCGCGAAGAGGCTTCCGACCACAGCGGAGCCAAGGGTGGCGCCGATCTGCCGGAAGAAGTTGTTCGACGCCGTTGCGGTGCCGACTTCACGCAGCGGGAAGGAGTTCTGCACGATCAGCACCATGATCTGCATGCTCAGGCCCAGCCCCAGGCCCATCACGGCGAGGTACGCGCAGATTTCCCACAGCGGCGCTCCCGGCTTCAGGGTGGAGAGCAGCACGAGGGCGACGGCGACCAGCAGACCGCCGGCAATCGGCATCCACTTGTAGCGGCCGGTGCGGCTGACCAGCTGGCCGGAGACGACCGAGGCAACCAGCAGGGCGCCCATCATTGGGATCATCAGCAGCCCGGATTCGGTGGCGTTGACGCTGAAGGCCATCTGCAGGTACGTCGGCAGGTAGCCGATGGCGCCGAACATGGCCACACCGATCAGCAGGCCGGCAATCGTGGAGAGGTTGAAGTTGAGGTCCCTGAACAGGTGCAGCGGAATGATCGGCTCGGCCGTGCGCCGCTCCACCAGGACGAAGGCGACGGCGCTGAGGACTGCGCCGGCAATCAGGGCCAGGATAATCGGATCGGTCCATTCGTATTTCCCGCCGCCCCAGGTCGCGAAGAGCACAAGGCAGGTCGTAGCGATCGCGAGCAGCACCATGCCGCCGAGGTCCAGCCGCGGCTTGCCGCTGTGCTTGGGCAGCTTCAGGAAGAACACGGCTCCGGCCAGCGCCAGCAGGCCGAGGGGGATGTTGATCCAGAACACCCAGCGCCAGCCGGGCCCTTCGGTGAACCAGCCGCCCAGCAAGGGTCCTGCGACGGAGGCGATGGCAAAGACGCCACCCATCATTCCCATGTACTTTCCGCGTTCGCGGGGCGGCACGACGTCGGCGATGACCGCCTGCGACAGGATCATCAGGCCGCCGCCACCGAGGCCCTGCACGACGCGGGCGGTAATAAGGACACCCATGTCGTTGGCGAGGCCGCCGATGACGGAACCGATCATAAACAGGACGATGGCCGCGATCAGCAGGGCCTTGCGTCCCATGAGGTCGCCGAGTTTGCCGTAGATCGGCATGGTGATGGTGGAGGCGAGGATGAACGCGGTGATGACCCAGAGCATGTCGCTGACGCCGTGGAGTTCGCCCACGATGGTGGGCAGGGCCGTGCTGAGCACCGTCTGGTTCAGTGCCGCCAGCAGCATCGAGAGCATCAGGCCGACGAACAGCAGCACCATGTGCTGCTTTTCTCCGGCAGGTCCCGTGGCGGGGACAGCTTGCGTGGTCATGAGAGTTTCCTTAGGAGTTCGTGGAGCAGGGCCAACGACGGCTGGAGCGTTTCCGCGGAGAGCCCCTCGACGGGGTCGAAATCGGCGGAGGTGATTTTGAAGCGGATGGGGACGCCGGAGATCATGACCAGCATGCGCGCGGACTCTTCGGGGCCGAAACCTGCGGCACCGGCCGCCCAGCCGGGATCCTCTGCCAGCAGGCCGGCGAGTCCCTGGCAGACGAGGGTTTCCGCTTTGACCATGTAGTCCATGTGGCGGCGGCCCAGGTGGGGATCCCGGGCGATCAGCCGGCGGCGGCGTGCGCGGCCGTCGCCCCCGAGCGCGGTCGAGGCCACGGACATCAGGAGGCGGGCAACCTGCCCCACCAGATCGTCCGCGGTGAGTGAGATCGGGGTGAGCAGCGATGCCTCCAGGACAGGCTCGCGCAGGCCCAGGATGGCATCTTCCTTCGCCTGGAAATAGTTGAAGAAGGTGCGCGGGGAGACGCCGGCACTGGCCGCAATGGCCTCGACCGTGGTCTGCTCGACGCCGTTCTTCAGGGCGAGCGATGCGGCCGCCTCGTGGAGGGCCGTCCAGGTCTCAGCCTTTTTGCGCTCCCGCAGGGGCAGCGAAACGGCATCAGTCATGGGCTAAATAATTGCACGACTGCAACGATTGCACAAATGCATACTTGCAGTGATGCACACTTACGGCTTCAGGCTGCGGCCTCAGGCGGCCGGCACCGCCGCACCGCGGACAACCCGGCCGTTGAGTCCGCGTTTGGCCCGGGCGCCGCCGATCACGCGGCAGATGACGTAGATGAGGAAGGACAACGTGGTCACGTAGGGGCTGATGGGGATCCGGCCGCCAAGGGCCAGCAGGATGCCGCCCACGGTCGCCGTCACGGCGAACACGACACTCAGGACCACCACCAGCCGCGGCGACGACGTCACGCGCATGGCGGCAGCCGCGGGGGTGATGAGCAGTGCCAGCACCAGGAGGGCGCCAACAATCTGGATGGAGAGCGCCACGCTGACGCCAAGCAGCAGCATAAATCCGAGGGCCAGCGCCCGCACGGGCACGCCGCGGGCGGCGGCGACGTCGGGGTCGACACTGGCAAACGTCAGCGGCCGCCAGATGGCGACCAGGGCCAGCATCACGACGACGGCGGCCCCCGCCAGGACCTGCAGCTGGACGGTGCCGACGGAGACGATCTGCCCGGTGAGCAGGCCAAACTTGTTGGCCGCACGGCCCTCATAGAGCGAAAGGAAGAGGATGCCCAGGCCGAGACCGAACGGCATGAGCACCCCGATGGTCGAATTCTTGTCCCTGGCGCGGACCCCCATCAGGCCCAGCAGCAGGGCGGCGGCCACGGATCCCGCCAGGGACCCCAGCACAACGTCGACGCCGATCAACAGGGCGAAGGCCGCACCGGCGAAGGAGAGCTCGGAGATTCCGTGCACAGCGAAGGCCAGGTCCCGCTTCATAACGAAAGTTCCCACCAGGCCGCCCAGCAGGCCGAGGACCGCCCCGGCCCAGATCGAGTTCTGGACGAGAATGAGCAGGTCGCCATAGTTTTCGAAGTTGAAGATTGAATTGAGCAGGCTGTCGAGGTCCACCTAGCCCGCCTCCCCCGCCACCGCGTGTGCGTCTTCGTGGTGGTGCGTCGTGGCATCGGGGACACCGACCACCACCATCCGGCCGTTCGCGTTGATTACTTCGACCCGGCTGCCATACAGGTCGGACAGGACCTCGGTGGTCATGACTTCCTCCGGCGGCCCCACCCGGAACCGTCCGCCGGCCAGGTACAGCACCCGGTCGACGTAGTCCACGATGGGGTTGATCTCGTGCGTCACAAACACCACGGCGCTGTCCTGCTCGTGGCACTGTGCGTTGATCAGCGCGCTGACAGCCTGCTGATGCTGAAGGTCAAGGGACAGCAGGGGCTCGTCACACAGGAGGACCTTCGGATCGGCGGCCAAGGCCTGCGCCACCCGAAGCCGCTGCTGCTCCCCGCCGGAGAGCTGACCCACCGGCACCTTCGCATAGTCCTGCGCGCCCACGAGATCGAGCAGCCGGTCGATTTTTTGGTTCGCCCGGGCACTGCCGAGGCGGATTCCCCAGCGGTGGCCATCGACTCCCAGGCCCACCAGGTCGCGGGCCCGCAGCGGCGTGTCGGGGTCGAAGGACTTCTGCTGCGGGACGTAGCCGATTCGCCGGCTCCCCCGCTCCACGGGGTGGCCGTCCAGCACCGCAGTCCCGGACGTGAGCTCCTGCAGTCCGAGCAGCACTTTGAGGAACGTCGTCTTGCCGCTGCCGTTGGGGCCGAGGACGGCGAAGAATTCACCCGGGTTGATGTCCAGATCCAGGTTCTCCCAGAGCGTCCGTTCGCCGAACGCGAGGGAGGCACCGCGGAGACTCACTACAGGGGTCAACTTGGCTTTCCTCGATTTCTGCGCAAGCTTGGACGCTTACACTCTCTGCACGCGCGGTCTACTCACGCCGTTCCGATAATCTTAGGCCCCGCCCGCCCCGGACCGGGGTCATTCGGGCTGGTCCCGTTACTGCCACCGGGGCTGATGCCCCGGGAGGGATCTCAGGAGAGGGTCCGGACGATGCCGTCCACGTTGTCCGTCATCCACGGAAGGTAACCCTTACCGTCCGGGAGGGTCTCGCTGAAGTCCAGCACCGGGACCCCGGCCGACACGGCGGCATCCTTCAGGGCGAGGGTCTGCGGCCCCTCGGTCTGGAGGTTGTAGGCCAGCAGCTTGACGCCGCCGGAGCCCACCTGGTCAACGGCGGCCTTCAGCACGGCGGGCGGGACGTCGGCGTCGGATTCGATGGCCGACAGGTACTCGGCGGGGGTTTTGTTTTCCAGCCCTGCAGCCTCCAGCAGGTACAGCGGCACCGGTTCGGTGACGGCGGCCGCACCCGGGCCGGCCGAGGCCTTGACGGCGGCCAGCTTGGATTCCAGCGCCCCCAGCGAGTCCTTGAATGCCGCCGCATTGCTGCGGAACATCTCCGCGGACGACGGTTCCAGCTCGCCAAGCTTGGCCGCGACGGCATCCGCCAGGCGGGCCATGGCCGGCAGGCTGTACCAGACGTGCTCGTTGAAGCCCGCATGGTCATGGCCGTGCCCGTCGGCGTCGGGCGAGGCGCCGGCTTCCTCTTCCGGGACCAGCCCGGAGAGCTCCACCGCATTCAGGACCCGGCCGTGGTCGAGCCCCGTGTCGTCGGCGAGCTTGTGGATGAAGCCGTCATAGCCGCCGCCGTTCTCGACGAGCAGTTCGGCCTTGGACACCGCCAGCTTGTCCTGGGTTGTCGCCTCGTAGGAGTGCGGGTCCTGGCTGGTGCGGGTGATGATCGACTCGACGCGCACCTTGTCGCCGCCGATGGTGCTGACAATGTCGCCGTAGACGCTGGTGGAGGCTACGACGTCGACAATTCCGTCGTCGGCGCTCCCCTGCGGATTGCCCGGGGTCTGTCCGCAGGCCGTCAGGAGCACACTCAGGCCTGCAAAAGCGGCAACAATGGCACGGGCAGCGGGACGACGCACGGAAAACCTCGGATCTGTTATTGAGAATCAGGAGCAATAGCAACAGTTTTGAGTGTAGCCCTAAATAGGAATGATTCCTATTTAGGGCTACCTCCGGCCTGTGGACTACTGGTCCTGGCCAAGCCTCCGGTAGCCGGTGGCCTGGGTGGCGTCCCTGATCTCGCCGACGAGCTCCTCGATGACGTCCTCAAGGAACAGCACACCCTGGGTGTTGCCGTCCGCCCCAATTACGCGGGCCAGGTGCGATCCGGTCCGCTGCATCACGGACATGGCCTTCTCGATCTCGTCGTCCATGGACAGGTTGGCCAGGGACCGGATATGGCTTTCGGCGATCGGCTGGTGGTAGGCCGCATCCGGGATGGACAGCACATCCTTGATGTGGAGGTAGCCCGAGAGCATCCCGTCATCGTCCAGCATCGGAAAGCGCGAGAACCCGGTCCGACTCACGGCCTTTTCAAACTCCACCGGTGTGGTGGCCGACTTCAACATCACCAGTTTGTCCAGCGGGACCATCACACGCGACGCAGTATGTTCCGAGAACTCCAGCGCACCGGTGATCAGACCGGCGTCGTCATCCACGAGGCCATGGCGCGTCGATTCCTGCACGATGGACTGGACTTCCTCGAGCGTGAAGGAGGACGTGACCTCGTCTTTTGGCTCGATCCGCATCAGTTTCAGGATGTGGTTGGCGGACCAGTTCAGGGCAACGATCACCGGCTTCACCACGCGCGCGACGAACATCAGCGGCGGCGCCAGCAGCAGGGCCGCCTTGTCCGCCACGGACACCGAAATGTTCTTCGGCACCATCTCGCCGATCGTGACGTGGAGGAAAGTGACCAGCAGCAGGGCGACGGCGAACGCGGCGATGTCCGCGATCTCCACCGGAACGCCGACCGCTTCCAGCGGCACCACCATCAAATGATGGATTGCCGGTTCCGCGACCTGCAGGATCAGCAGCGAACAGACAGTGATGCCCAGCTGTGCGCAGGCCAGCATTAGCGAGACGTTCTCCATCGCGCGCAGCGTGGTTTGCGCGCGCTTGGATCCCGCCTCGGCCAGGGGCTCGATCTGGCTCCGGCGCGCGGACATGACCGCGAACTCGGCACCAACGAAGAAGGCGTTGCCGAGCAGCAGCACAACAAGCCAGAGAATTCCCGCCCAGTCGCTCATGCGGCACCAACCTGCCCGGCCGGGTGGTTCCCGCCCTGGACACGGACGGGCTTGAAGCAGATCCGGTCGATCCGGCGCCCGTCCATGCGGGTGACGCTCAAGGTCCCGCCGCCGACGTCGACGGTGTCACCGACCGCGGCAATCCGGCCCAGCTGGCTCATGACGTAGCCTCCCACCGTTTCGTAGGCAGACTCGTCGGGCACGGTCAGGCCCGGGATCTGTTCGGAGAGTTCATCCGGGCGGAGCAGGCCCGGGAAGTACCAGTCCCCCGAGGCGCTCTGGAGCAGTCCCGGCCGGACCTTGTCGTGCTCATCGGCAACTTCTCCGACGATTTCCTCCACCAGGTCCTCAAGGGTGGCGATGCCGGCGGTTCCGCCGTATTCGTCCAGGACCACGGCCAGCTGCAGGTTGCCTTCGCGCAATTCCGCCAGCAGGGCGTCCAGGTGGATGGTTTCCGGAACCCGGAGCACGTCGGTCATGATCGCGCCGGCTTCCAGATTGGCGCGCCGGTCCGAGGGCACGGCGATGGCCTTCTTGATGTGCACCACACCGCGGATGTCGTCGGAGGATTCCCCGATGACCGGGAACCGCGAATAGCCGGTGCGGCGTGCGGCGTCCACAATGTCGGACACGGGCTGGTCGCCGTCGATGGTCTCGACCCGGATGCGGGGCGTCATCACGTCCGCTGCCGTCCGCCCCGAGAACTTGAGCGTCCGGGCGATGAAGTTGGCGGTGCCGGCGTCGAGGGTTCCCATCGCCGCCGAGCGGCGCACGAGGGAAGCCAGCTCGGCCGGAGTCCGCGCGCCCGAAATCTCTTCCTTGGCCTCGAGGCCAAAGATGTTGAGCACCTTGTTGGAGAAGCCGTTCAGCACCACGATGGCGGGTTTGAAGATGGCCGTGAAGATCAGCTGCGGGCGGGCCAAAGCCTTGCCGACCTGGAAGGACAGCGCGATCGCCATGTTCTTCGGCACCAGCTCGCCGATCAGCATGGACAGGAGCGTCGCGAACGCCATCGCAAGAATCAGCGACACCGAGGAAATAGCGGCTTCAGGCAGCCCCAGGGCGGCCAGCGGCCCTTCGAGCAGCGCGCCGACCGATGGCTCCATAACGTAACCGGTCAGCAGGGTGGTGATGGTGATGCCCAGCTGGCAGCTGGAGAGCTGCGTGGACAGGGATTTGAGGCATTTGAGCAGGGGCGCGGCGGCAGTGTCGCCGTCATCCACAGCCCGCTGGACCGTCGCCTGGTCAAGGGCAACGAGGGAGAATTCAACGGCTACGAAAAAACCGGTTCCGAGGATGAGCAGAAGGCCTGCGCCGAGAAGGAGCCACTCCATTTAGCGGCCCGCTTCCGGGGCCGCGGCACCATGGGGGTGCTCGTGGGATCTGCCCGGCGGAGGATGGTCAGCCGAGGCCGACCCTGATTCCTGGAAGGCTCCGGTGTGGCTTGCCGGAGAGTGATGGGCGCGTGAACGGGGTTTGCCGGCTCTTCGGGAAGACTGCGCGGGAACGGATTCCGTTCCCCGCTGACAGCCCCCAGGCCGGCACCTAGATTTACTGTCCATAAGAATTTCAGTCTACAGGAGCGCCCGGCGCGGCCGCCGTCATGACACCGCCGGGAGGCGCCCGACGCCGGCCGCCTCCGTCCGCGGCAACTCACCAGCTCTGCGGGACCGGACGGCCTTCCTCGTAGCCGGCCGCTGACTGGATTCCTGCCACGGCGCGTTCCCGGAACGACGCCAGGTCCGCCGAGCCGGCGTAGCTCATGGAGCTGCGGAGCCCGGCGGTAATCATGTCCAGCAGGTCCTCGACGCCGGGCCTCGCCGGATCAATGAACATCCGGGAGGTGGAGATGCCCTCCTCGAACAGGGCCTTGCGGTCCTTTTCGAAGGCTCCCTCGCGCTGGTTGCGGTTCTGAACGGCCCGGGCGGACGCCATGCCGAAGCTTTCCTTGTATTGCCGTCCGCCGGCGTCCTGCATCAGGTCCCCCGGGCTCTCATGCGTGCCGGCGAACCAGGATCCGATCATGACCTGGCTTGCCCCGGCCGCCAGGGCGAGCGCGACGTCGCGCGGGTAGCGGACACCGCCGTCGGCCCAGACCCGGCCGCCGGCCGCCCGGGCGGCAGCCGAGCATTCCAGCACGGCGGAGAACTGCGGCCGCCCCACGGCCGTCATCATGCGGGTGGTGCACATGGCGCCGGGGCCAACACCGACCTTGACGATGTCCGCCCCGGCCTGGATGAGTTCGCGCGTCGCCTCGGCTGTGACGACGTTGCCCGCCACGACGGGAACGCCCGGGTTGAGGCCCTTGACCGCGGCCAGTGCATCAAACATTTTCTGCTGGTGGCCGTGTGCTGTGTCCAGGACCAGCACATTGACCCCGGCGGCCAGGAGTTCCGCGGCCCGCCCGGCGACGTCGCCGTTGATCCCGACGGCGGCCGCCACCTTGAGCCTGCCGCCAGCGTCCAGCGAGGGCCGGTACAGCGTGGAGCGCAGGGCGCCCTTCCGGGTGAGGACCCCGGCCAGGACACCATCCCGCTGCACGGGCGCAAAGTCGGTCCCTGCAGCGTCCATCGCGTCGAAGGCGCCGCGCAGGCCCGGGCCTGCGTCGCCGTCGGGCGTGGCGTCCAGCATGGCGGCGTCAAGGACCAGCGGCTGGCGCATCACCGAGGCGAGCGAGGCGAAACGGTCCTGGCCCTCGCAGTCGGCAGCCCGGACGATGCCGCCCACCGCACCCGAGTCATCGACCACAATGACCGCCCCATGCGGACGCTTGCCCATCAGGTGCAGGGCATCGATGACGGTGTCGGCCGGCGACAGCGTGACCGGAGTTTCCAGGACGGCGTGGCGGGTCTTGAGCCAGGCTGTCACGTCGCGGATCACGTCCAGCGGCACGTCCTGCGGCAGCACCGCCAGCCCACCGCGCCGGGCCATGGTCTCGGCCATACGCTTGCCGGTCACCGCCGTCATGTTGGCCGCGACCAGAGGAATCGTGGACCCCGTCCCGTCATCCGCGGCCAGGTCCACGTCCAGCCTGGAGGTGACGTCGGAACGGGACGGTACCAGGAATAGGTCCGAGTAGGTCAGGTCGGTGGTGGGCTCTGTCAGGAAACGCACGGCTGCTCCTTAAAGTAAGCAAAAATTGGCATTCCGGTGCTCAACGGGTTCTCTGAGCGATTCTAGCGAGGCTTCCCGCGGCCCGCAGACCCGTCCGGCCCGCTGTCCGGGCGGGCGCCGGAGCGGCCGAAAGGACGGCCGGAAGATGCGTCGCGGCGGCGCTTTGAGCCGACTTGATGATTTGAGTCACCCTTATTGGCGGTTTGGCAAGGATCGTCACTAGACTGGCAGGGGTCTGGGTTCACTGGACGCGGAGACTGGTTCAACCGTTGTGCTGCGGCACCGTGAAACCAGTGGGAATCAAACTCATGGAAGAGGCGTAATTCAAGTGCCAGAGCAGCCTAGCCACCGTCTACCAGAGGAATTTGGCGGAAACGAGTGGCTCGTTGACGAACTGTACGAGCGGTATCAGCAGGACAAGAACACGGTGGATGCCAAGTGGTGGCCCCTGTTCGAATCCTTTGGCGCCGGAGACAGTTCCTCCACCAACGGAGCCTCAGGCGCAGCGGCAGTTGCGCGCCCCGCCACCCGCGAACTTCCCGTTGTATCCCCGGCGGCCCCGGCAGCGCAGCCGGCCGCACCTGCTGCACCCGCCCCCGCCGCCGCTCCCGCAGCGAAGAAGGCCCCGGCCACCGTTGCCCGCGACGGTTCCAAGACTTCGGAAGCCGGCCCCGGCACGGCGCCGATCCCGGCCCAGCTGCCCAAGAACATCAAGGCCCCGACCGCCCCCGAGGAAGACGTCGTCTCCGTCCTCCGCGGCCCGGCCAAGGCGATCGCCACCAACATGATCACCAGCCTGGAGGTTCCGACCGCCACCAGCGTGCGGGCGATCCCGGCGAAGCTGCTGATCGACAACCGCGTGGTGATCAACTCCAACCTTGCCCGTGCACGCGGCGGCAAGGTTTCCTTCACGCACCTGATCGGCTACGCGGTCATCCGCGCCCTGGCCCAGTTCCCCTCGATGAACGTCTACTACGACGAGGTGGACGGCAAGCCTGTCGCAGTCCAGCCGGCCCACGTCAACTTCGGCATCGCCATCGACATGCCCAAGCCGGACGGCACCCGCCTGCTGATGGTCCCGAACATCAAGAAGGCGGAGACCCTCAACTTCTCCGAGTTCTGGCACACCTACGAGGACCTGATCAAGCGCGCCCGCGCCGGCAAGCTCACGGCCGATGACCACTCCGGCACCACGGTCTCCCTGACCAACCCCGGCGGCATCGGCACGGTGCACTCGGTGCCGCGGCTGTCCAAGGGACAGGCCGCCATCATCGGCGTCGGCGCGTTGGACTACCCGGCGGAATTCCAGGGCGCCAGCGAGAAGATCATTGCGCACAACGCCATCAGCAAGGTCCTCACGCTGACCTCCACCTATGACCACCGCGTCATCCAGGGTGCCGGCAGCGGCGAGTTCCTGAAGCTGGTCCACCAGCTCCTGCTCGGTGCCCAGAACTTCTACGACGAGATCTTCGAGTCGCTGCGCATCCCCTACGAGCCCGTGCGCTGGAGCCCGGACCTGCAGGTGGACCCGGCCGACGAGATCAACAAGGTCGCCCGGATCCAGCAGCTCATCCACGCCTACCGCGTCCGCGGCCACCTGATGGCGGACACCGATCCGCTCGAGTATGTCCAGCGCAAGCACCCGGACCTCGACGTCCTGACCTACGGCCTGACGCTGTGGGACCTGGACCGCGAATGGCCCACCGGCGGCTTCGGCGGCAAGCCGATGCTCAAGTTCCGCGACATCCTTGGGGTCCTCCGTGACGCCTACTGCCGCACCGCCGGTATTGAGTACATGCACATCCAGGACCCGGCCGAGCGCAAGTGGTTCCAGGACCAGATCGAGCACCCGTACTCCAAGCCGAGCCGTGACGAGCAGCTGCGCATCGTCTCCAAGCTCAACGCTGCCGAGGCATTCGAGACCTTCCTGCAGACGAAGTTCGTCGGCCAGAAGCGCTTCTCGCTCGAGGGCGGCGAATCCCTGATCCCGCTGCTGGACGCCATCATCTCCGACGCTGCCGACGACGAACTCGACGAAGTCGCGATCGGCATGGCCCACCGCGGCCGGCTCAACGTGCTCACCAACATTGCCGGAAAGACCTACGCCCAGGTCTTCCGCGAATTTGAGGGCACCCAGGACCCGCGCTCCGTGCAGGGCTCGGGCGACGTCAAGTACCACCTCGGCACCGAGGGCACCTTCACGTCGGACAACGGCAAGGAGACCAAGGTCTACCTGGCCGCCAACCCGTCCCACCTCGAAGCCGTGGACTCCGTCCTCGAAGGCATCGTCCGCGCCAAGCAGGACCGCCTCGACCAGGGCGAAGCCTTCCCCGTGCTGCCGATCATGGTGCACGGCGACGCCGCTTTCGCCGGCCAGGGTGTCGTCGCGGAGACGCTCAACCTCTCCCAGCTTCGCGGCTACCGCACCGGCGGCACCATCCACATCGTGGTCAACAACCAGGTCGGTTTCACCACCGCCCCGTCCTCGTCGCGTTCGTCCACCTACTCCACGGACGTCGCCAAGATGATCCAGGCCCCGGTGTTCCACGTGAACGGCGACGACCCGGAGGCAGTGGTCCGCATCGGCCAGCTCGCCTACGAGTTCCGCCAGCGGTTCCACAAGGACGTTGTCATCGACATGGTCTGCTACCGCCGCCGCGGCCACAACGAGGGCGACGACCCCTCGATGACCCAGCCGCTGATGTACAACCTGATCGAGGCCAAGCGCTCGGTCCGCAAGCTGTACACGGAATCCCTGATCGGCCGCGGTGACATCACCGAGGAAGAAGCCGAGCAGCTGCTGCGCGACTACCAGGAGCGGCTGGAGCGGGTCTTCGCGGAGACCCATGCCGCGCAGACCTCCCCGATTCCGATCATCACGGCGGACTCCGCCGCGGTATCCGATCTGGAGCGCCCGATGGCCCAGCAGTCCGATTCCGGTATCAGCGCCCCTGCATCGACGGCGATCTCCGCCGAGACGCTGGCGCGCATCGGCAAGGCACACATCGACATCCCCGAGGGGTTCACGGTCCACGCCAAGCTCAAGCAGCTGCTCGAGAAGCGCGAAGTCATGTCCCGCGAAGGCGGCATCGACTGGGGCTTCGGCGAGCTGGCAGCCTTCGGTTCCCTCATCATGGAAGGCGTTCCCGTCCGGCTCGCCGGCCAGGACTCGCGCCGCGGCACGTTCGTGCAGCGCCACGCCGTCTTCCACGACCGCGCCAACGGTGACGAGTGGCTGCCCCTGGCGCACCTCTCCGATGACCAGGCCAAGCTGTGGATCTACGACTCCCTGCTCTCGGAATACGCGGCCATGGGCTTCGAATACGGCTACTCGGTGGAACGCCCGGATGCCTTGGTGCTGTGGGAGGCGCAGTTCGGTGACTTCGTCAACGGAGCGCAGACCATCATCGACGAGTTCATCTCCTCGGCCGAGCAGAAGTGGGGCCAGCGCTCGTCGCTCGTGCTGATGCTGCCGCACGGCTACGAGGGCCAGGGACCGGACCACTCCTCCGCGCGGATCGAGCGCTTCCTGCAGATGTGCGCCGAAGAGAACATGATCGTGGCAAACCCCACGACCTCGGCGTCGCACTTCCACCTGCTGCGCCGCCAGGCCTACAGCCGGCCGCGGAAGCCGCTCATCATCTTCACCCCGAAGCAGCTGCTCCGCCTCAAGGCCGCAGCGTCTTCCGTGGAGGACTTCACGACCGGCACCTTCCGGCCGGTCATCCCCGAGCACGAGCAGCTGCAGGGCGACGCCGTCGAACGTGTCCTGCTGGTCTCCGGCCGCCTGTACTACGATCTGCTGTCCACCCGGCAGAAGACCGGCGACAAGACCACGGCGATCATCCGGGTCGAGCAGCTATACCCGCTGCCGGCCGCCGAGATCGCGGCGGAGCTTGCCAAGTACCCGAACGCCGAGGTTGTCTGGGCCCAGGACGAGCCCGCCAACCAGGGTCCGTGGCCGTTCATCGGCCTGAACCTTCCGGACGCGCTGGACCGCCGGGTCCGCCTCGTTTCCCGCCCTGCCTCGGCTTCCACCGCGGCAGGATCGATGAAGCGCCACTCGGCCGAGCAGGACACGCTGCTCAAGCAGGCATTCGCACGTAAGTAAGGTCAACGCTGCCCGGCCGGAGATTGAAACACGCAACTCCGGCCGGGCAGTGTTGTTTAACCGGAAACCGTCCCCCGGCATCGCTGTCGTCCGGGGACGGTTCAATGGACGCTCTGGAGTGAAGAGGTAGTCGTGGAAGATCGAAAGCTGCGGATCGCGGCCGTGGGCGATGAACTGCTGGCCGGGCTCGGTGACCCCCGGGCACTGGGCTGGCTGGGCCGGGTCCTGGCGCGAACGCCGCAGGACGGACTGTCGCTTGAATGCTACTCGCTCCCCTGCCCGCAGGAGGGAACGGAGGGCCTGGCCGCCCGCTGGCATGAGGAAGCCGGCCGCCGGTTCAACAGCCACCACGAGAACCGCCTGGTGATCGGCCTCTCCGGCCGCGATGTCGAGTTTGGCCTCTCCACGGCACGCAGCCGGCTCAACCTTGCCAACATCCTCGACTCCGCGTCGCAGAGCAAGATCGAAGTCTTTGTCGTGGGCCCGCCGCCCTCCCTGGACCCGGCCCAGAACCGCCGGCTTGGCGAGCTCAACACGGCCTTCGCCGACGTCACCACACGCCGCAAACACCTTTACGTGGACACCTTCTCGCCGCTGCTGAACCACGAACAGTGGCGGCAGGACCTCGCAGCCAACGGGGGCACCCCCGGCCAGGCCGGCTACGGGCTGATGGCGTGGCTGGTGCTGCACCGGGGCTGGTTCCAGTGGCTGGGTATGGACGCTCCGGAATAGCAAACCGCACTTCGCCGGGAATTTCGCGATATATCTTGACCGTGCCGATCCGGCGATATATCGTGACTTCATAGTCACGATATATCGCAAAAGTTGGCACGAAGTATCGCCCTTCCCGGAGGAACCATGTCAGAGAACAACTGGACCGTCACCGGTCCGCAGACCATCGACGTCGACGGCGTCCGCTCACTGAAGCTCGGCATTGTCCGGGGCCGGTTCGACATCGTCACCCACGAGGAGCCAGTCGCCAGGATCGAGGTCTCCGAGGTCTCCGGCGATCCGCTGGCGGTCAGCCTCGTCGACGGGCGCCTCGAGGTCCGGCACCAGCTGCACGGTCCGCAGGGCTGGTTCAAGAACCTGATGGACACCGTCAGCAACAACAGCAACAACTCGGTGGTCATCAGCATCGCCCTCCCGGCCGGCGTCGAGGTCGAGGCCGGCACCGTCAGCGGCGACGGCATGGTGTCCGGAATCAGCGGACACACCCGGCTCAACACGGTGTCCGGGTCCGTCCTGGCCGACGGCACGTCCGGTGACCTGTCCGTCAACACCGTCAGCGGCGAAGTCATCGCCCGCAACCACAACGGCGTACTGACGGCCAAAAGCGTCTCGGGCGAGGTCACTGCCTCCGGCGATTTCAGCCACATCCGCGCCAACACGGTCAGCGGAGACCTGAGCTTCGACCTGCACGGTTTCACCCAGGACTTTGGCGCCAATTCGGTCTCGGGTGATGTCACCATCCGCCTCCCGCACGACGTCGGCGTGGACATCATTGCCAAGTCCGCCAGTGGCGCCGTCGTCATTGGCGACACAAAATACGTCCAGCCCGGCGGCGCCGTCCAGACCATCGCCGGACCCGACAGCCAGCTCATGCTGGTCCGCACCAATTCCGTCTCGGGCAAAACGTCGATCTTCCACCGCCCGCCGGGCGCGGACAGCGAAACGGGGCTCTGATGCCCCCGGTCTTCGCCCACGGCGCCCTCCGGCTCTACCTGCTCGCCCTGCTGGAGACGGGCCCGAAGCACGGCTACGAACTCATCAAGGCGCTCAGCGAACGCTTCGGCGGCACGTACTCCCCCAGCGCCGGGACCATCTATCCGCGGCTCGGCAAGCTTGAGGAGGAAGGGCTCGTGGCCACCCACACCGAAGGCCGCCGGACGTGCTACAGCATCACCCCGGCAGGGCTCGTGGAGCTGAACAGCCGGCGGGACGAACTTGCCGGCGTGGAAAACGACATTTCCGCGTCGGTCCGGAGGCTCGCGGACAACCTGCGGCAGGACATCAAGGTCAACATGCGCGGGCTGCGGGCGGACCTGGCCGCAACGGCCGAGGCTGCCCGCTCCTCGGCCCGGGCGGCAGGGTCAACCGTCGCCTCGCTGGCGGGTCAGCGCTATTCACAGGAGGGCGACGGCCGGCTGCGGGAAGCGGAGATGCTGGTGCAGGCCTTCCGCGACGACATCAGGGTGGAATTGCGCCGCCACGGCGGCCGGCATCCAATCACGCCCGTCACGCTGGAGACGGTCAGGACGGTGCTGGACCAGGCCCGGATCTCCATCCGGAATTCCCTGGAATGATTCGTTTTGCTGCGTAATTGACCCCCCGGGACACTTCCCGGGCCGCCGGTTCGCGGCGGGTGCGCTGATGTGGGAGACTTGAGGGCAGCTCTTTTGAGTACCAAAAATTAAGGAGGCCAGCTATGAGCAAGCGTGCACGTAAACGTCGTGACCGTAAGCGTGGCGGCGCGAACCACGGCAAGCGCCCCAACGCCTAAGCAACGCTTAGGAACCACAGCTTTGGACAGATGACCCCGGAAACCTCACGGTTTCCGGGGTCATCTGTTTAACAACGTTCCAGGCGGCGCCGGGCCTGTTTGGGTCAGGCCTCGACGGGGTTGCTCGAGTGGATCCGGTCCAGGATCGAGTTCTTCAGGTTCTCCGGGGCGGCTTCCGTGCACGAACGCTTGACCATCACGCGGATGACACATTCGAGGTCGTACTGCTCAAAGCATTCGGGGCAGCCCTCCAGGTGGTCCTTGATCTCGGCGATGTCATCGTGAGTGAGGGCACCATCCAGATACTCGTAGATACGTTGCATCCGGGCGTCGTCGCAGTCGCCCAGTCCCTGGCAGTCGCTCATTTCCTGTTCTCCTGTTTGTTGCTTCCGGCCGCAGCGGTGGCATCGGCGGCCCTGAATCCCCGCTCGGCGGCATAGTCGGCGAGCATGTCCCGCAGCATCTTCCGGCCCCGGTGCAGACGGGACATCACGGTCCCGATCGGGGTGTTCATGATGTCTGAAATTTCCTTGTACGCGAATCCCTCGACGTCGGCGAAGTACACCGCCAGCCGGAATTCCTCCGGGATGGCCTGCAGCGCCCGCTTTACGTCGGAATCCGGCAGGTGGTCCAGCGCCTCGGCCTCGGCCGAGCGGAGTCCCGAGGACGTGTGCGACTCTGCCCGGGCGAGCTGCCAGTCCTCGATCGTGTCCGAGTTGGACTGCAAAGGCTCGCGCTGCCGCTTGCGGTAGAGGTTGATGTAAGTGTTTGTCAGGATGCGGTAGAGCCAGGCTTTCAGGTTGGTGCCCGGCTTGTACTGGTGGAAAGCCGAAAAGGCCTTCGTGTACGCCTCCTGCACGAGGTCCTCGGCATCCGCGGGATTCCGGGCCATCCTCATGGCCGCGGAATACAACTGGTCCACATACTGCATGGCGTCCCGTTCGAACCGCACGCGGCGGTCCTCCGCCGTTTCCGTCGCGACATCGAGTGCCTGGCCGTCCACGATCAGCTCCTGGGCGGCCGCATCCTGAACTGCGCTTGATTCCAGGGCAGGGGTGGAAAGTGCGCCGGCAGTGCCGGCGACAGGTGACTCGGCAGGCGTGGCGCCGTTTCCGGACGCCTCGTGCATGGCCGCAACG
Source organism: Arthrobacter sp. NicSoilB4 (assembly GCF_019977335.1). Classification (NCBI taxonomy): domain Bacteria; kingdom Bacillati; phylum Actinomycetota; class Actinomycetes; order Micrococcales; family Micrococcaceae; genus Arthrobacter; species Arthrobacter sp. NicSoilB4. The sequence continues at coordinate 2,696,201 of NZ_AP024653.1, forward strand.
GCCGGATCCATGGTGCTCATTGCCTTCAAGTCTACTGTCACCTTCCGGCGCGCGTCCGGAATCGCCGGCACGCCTCCATCCTGCAGGGCCATCGTCCACAACTCTGCGGCGTCCGCCGCGGGCTGCATGGTGTCCCTGATAAGCGTTGCGTCCCGGGTGAAACCGTCCTTCACCAGAATCAAATTTCCGCCTCCCTGGCGCCGCGCCGGAGTTCTCCAGCCTCACCACCGTGTTTCAGCCCGTCATGCGGGCTGACCTGACTCGTTATCCTGCTCGTGTTGTCCCGCAATGTCCTGCGCTGTCCTGCTCCTTGACCACCGCAGACCAACCGCCGGGACCTGTCATTCACAACCCCGCCGGGCGGGCAAATATTCCGCAAAAGTGCAAGACTAGAACCGGTTCTCCCGCATTGATTCCGCGGTTCGTCCATCCAGGAGGAAATTCATGTCCTTTGTCCGCTTTCTCGCCCGGCCCATGCTCGCCTCCAGTTTCGTCCTTGCAGGCATGGACAAGCTCAAGAATGCGGATGACACCGCGACGCAGCTCTCACCCCTGCTGCGCCGCGCGGCTGAATCCCTACCCTTCCAGACCAACGAGAAGGTCCTGGCCCGCGTTATCGGCGGCACCCAGATTGGAGCGGGCGTCCTCTTCGCGCTCGGCAAGTCAGCACGCCTGGCCGCCACCGTCCTGGCCGCGATCTCCGCGCTCAACGGCTACGTTGAATGGCGCAGTGCGGACATCACGTCCAAGGAAGGGCGCGAGGCCCGCCGCAAGCAGCTGCTCAAGAACGTCACGCTGACCGGCGGCGTGCTGCTGGCCGCCGTCGACACAAACGGCAGGCCCAGCCTGGCCTGGCGCGCCGAGCATCTGGCCGCGGACGCCAAGAAGAACGCCGGCCACCTCGCCGCTGATGTCAGGAAGACCACCGGCAAGCAGCTGAAGAAGGCCGACAAGGCCGTGCGCAAAGCCGTAGACCACACCCACGGAGCCTAAAACAGCAATGACAGGCACCACCCCCACCGCCGCTGCCCACCCCCTTCCGGCCGGGACCGCTCCGCTGTGGCGGGCGCCCTTCGCCGAACGGCCCGTTGACGCGACGGTCACTGTGCCGGGATCGAAGTCCCTGACCAACCGGTACCTCGTGCTGGCGGCCCTCGCCGACGGGCCCTCCCGGTTGCGCGCTCCCCTGCACTCCCGGGACTCTGCCCTCATGATCGAGGCGCTGCGCCAGTTGGGGGCCAGCATCGTGGAGGTTCCCGGCGACGGCGACTTCGGCCCGGACCTGGAAATCACCCCCATCACCCCCGGCGTTGCCGCTGCGGACACCGTGATCGACTGCGGCCTGGCCGGGACGGTCATGCGCTTCGTGCCGCCCGTCGCGGCCCTGCGCCGGGGAGTGTCACTGTTCGACGGCGATCCGCATGCGCGCAAGCGCCCCATGGGCACCATCATCGAGGCCCTGGCCGGCCTTGGCGTCGCCGTCAGCGCGCCCGACGGCGGAACGGCGTCGTCGCTGCCGTTCACCGTCCGGGGCACGGGTGAAGTCCGCGGCGGGCACCTCGTGATCGATGCCAGCGCCTCGTCCCAGTTTGTCTCCGCGCTGCTGCTGGCCGGCGCCCGCTTCGCCGAAGGCCTCCATCTGGAGCACCGCAGCACCAAAAACCCGGGCAAGCCCGTGCCGAGCCTGGACCACATCAACATGACCGTGGCCGTGCTGCGCGGCGTCGGCGTGGCGGTTGATGACTCCGTGCCGAACCACTGGGTTGTCTCCCCCGGTCCGATCCGGGCCTTTGACCAGCGGATCGAACAGGACCTCTCCAACGCCGGACCGTTCCTCGCGGCGGCCCTGGCCACCCGCGGGACGGTGCGGATCCCCAACTGGCCTGCAGAGACCACGCAGGTCGGCGACCTCTGGCGCGGAATCCTGACCGCCATGGGCGCGAACGTGACGCTGACGGACGGCACCCTGACCGTCACCGGCGGACCCGAGATCACGGGTGCGGACTTCGACGAGACCAGCGAACTCGCCCCGACGGTCGCCGCACTGTGCGCCCTCGCCTCCGGACCCTCACGGCTGACCGGAATCGCCCACCTCCGCGGGCACGAAACCGACCGGCTCGCCGCCCTCGTGGCCGAGATCAACCGCCTGGGCGGCGATGCCGAGGAGACCGCCGACGGCCTCGTCATCCGCCCCGCGCCGCTGCACGGCGGCGTCGTCCACAGCTATGCCGACCACCGCATGGCCACCGCTGGTGCCATCCTGGGCCTGGCCGTGCCCGGCGTCGAGGTCGAGGACATCGCGACCACGGCCAAGACCATGCCGGACTTCCCGCAGCTCTGGGAAGCCATGCTGGCGCAGCGAACCACTGCAGAGAAGGACTCCGCCGGTGGCACGCAGCACTGATTCCTGGGACGAATCCGACGTCCGGATCCGCCCCAACAAGAAGGGCACCCGGCCCCGCACCAAGGACCGGCCCGCCTACGACGACGCCGTGACCGGGCGGATCATCACCGTTGACCGCGGCCGCTACACCGCCGTCGTCGCCGAAGGCTCACCCGAAGAACGCAAGATCATCGCCGCCCGCGCCCGGGAGCTGCGGCGCAACCCCGTGGTGGCCGGCGACTTCGTCTCACTCGTCGGCGATGTCAGCGGCGAACCGGACACGCTGGCGCGGCTGGTCAAGATCCAGGACCGCAGGACCCTGCTGCGGCGCAGCGCCGACGACACGGACCCGATCGAGCGCGCCGTCGTCGCCAATGCCGACACATTGGTGATCGTCGTGGCGGCCGCCAACCCCGAGCCGAGGACCGGCTTCATCGACCGCGCCCTCGTCGCCGCGTACGACGCCGGCATCGAGCCGCTGCTGCTCGTCACCAAGGCCGACGTCAAGGACCCCGCGGAACTCCTCTCCAACTACCAGCACCTTGATTTCCCCGTGATCATCTCCAAGACGGCGGATTCCGCGGCGTCCGGCATCGACGCCCGCTCGGACGACGGGCTGTCCGCCCGGCTGGACAAGGACGCCGTCTCCGAGCTGCGCGCCCATCTCGACGGGAAGGTCACCGTCATGCTGGGCCATTCCGGCGTCGGCAAATCCACCATGGTCAATGCCCTGACCGGCGCCGAGCGCGCCACCGGCGGCGTCAACGCCGTCACCGGACGCGGCCGGCACACGTCCTCCTCCGCCCTGGCCCTGAAGGTCAACGATGCCCCGGCGGGCAGCTGGATCATCGACACCCCGGGCATCCGATCCTTCGGCCTGGCCCATGTGGACCCGGACCGGATCCTGCGGTCCTTCCCGGACCTCGAGCCCGGCACCGACGACTGCGAGCGGGGCTGCAAGCACGATTCCAGCGCGGTCAACTGCGGGGTGGACGCCTGGGTGGCCGCCGGCCACGCGGGCGAATCCGGCCCGGCCCGGCTCGCCTCGCTCCGCCGCCTGCTGGGCACGGACCCGCGGATGGAAGCGCAGGACGTCAAGGAACTGGGCACCGTCTCGTAGCCGGCTGCGGTGCCGCCTACCGCTCCCCCGCACGCTTTGGCGGTAGTTTGGAACCATGAGTCAACCCGCTTCGAGCTACAACGATGACCTGCGCCTTGCCCATGTACTGGCAGATTCCGTAGATTCCCAGACCATGAGCCGCTTCAAGGCGCTCGACCTTCGGATCGAGACGAAGCCGGACCTGACGCCGGTGACCGACGCCGACAAGTCAGCCGAAGAAGCCATCCGCGGCCAGCTGTCGCGGTCCCGTCCGCGCGACGCCGTGCTCGGCGAGGAATTCGGCAGCTCCGGCCACGGCTCCCGCCGCTGGATCATCGACCCGATTGACGGGACCAAGAACTTCGTCCGCGGCGTCCCCGTCTGGGCCACGCTGATCGCCCTCGTCGACGAAGGCGAGCCGGTGGTCGGCGTCGTGAGCGCACCCGCCCTGGGCAAGCGCTGGTGGGCCGCCAAGGGCGCCGGAGCATACATGGGCCGTTCGCTGGCCGCCGCTACCCGGCTCCGGGTGTCCAACGTCTCGGAACTCTCGGACGCCTCCCTGTCCTACTCCAGCCTGGGCGGCTGGAAGCAGCGCGGCAACCTCGACGAGTTCCTCGGCCTCACCGAGGAAGTCTGGCGCACCCGCGCCTACGGTGACTTCTGGTCCTACTGCCTCGTGGCCGAAGGCGCCGTCGACATCGCCTGCGAGCCCGAACTGAATCTCTACGACATGGCCGCGCTGGTACCCATCGTCACCGAGGCAGGCGGGCGCTTCACGTCCCTCGAAGGCGAAGACGGCCCCTTCGGCGGCAACGCCCTCGCCACCAACTCCATCCTGCACTCCGAGGTCCTGAAGCGGCTCAACCCGGGCCTGGACGACCTGCTCTAGCAACATCCGGCGTCGTCCGGCCGGTCCGGACGACGCCGCGTAACAAAGCTCTTCATATTCCTTCCCTGCCTTTTCTGCGGCAGCAGGCATGGCCTACGCTCGAACCAGGTCACGAGTGCCAGCGCGAAACCCCGGTTTGCTGGCCGGCAACCCTCCATTCGCGGCGGGGTGCCCCGGGTGACGACCTGGCCGGTCCGGAACGGACCCGGCAAGCGCGGATCCCCGGCATGTGGGGTCCTTTTCGATCGAGGTCCCATGACGACTGCCACATTCCCTGCCACCCCCGAACTCCACGCCGACGCCGGCCAGGGCCGTCCCGATGCGCGGTTCGCCGCCGGCCGCCGCCCGCTGGCCGCGGTGACCGGCGCCGAGATCCAGGCGCCGCTCATCCAGGGCGGCCACGTCCGCTACGCCAACCTGGACTACGGTGCCTCGGCGCCCGCACTGTCCGTGGTCTCGGCCTATCTCAACGAAATCCTGCCGTTCTACGCCAGCGTCCACCGCGGCGCCGGCTACGCCTCCCAGATCAGCACCTCGGTTTACGAGAACTCCCGCACCATTGTCCGCGATTTCGTGGGCGGCCGCCCGGACGATGCGGTGATCTTCACCCGGAACACCACCGATTCCCTGAACCTGCTGGCCGGCTGCCTGCCGGCCGTCGACGGCGTGCACACCGGCGAGGTGCTCTATCTCGACATCGAACACCACGCAAACCTCCTGCCCTGGCAGCGGGTGCCGCACCGGAACGTCATCGCCGCCCCGACGCTCGCCGCCACCCTGGAACTGCTCCGCGGGGAACTCGCCCACGGCGGCGTCAGCCTGCTCGCCGTCACCGGCGCCTCCAACGTCACCGGTGAGATCCTGCCGATCCGTGCCCTGGCCGCGCTTGCCCACGAATACGGGGCCCGGATCGTCGTCGACGCAGCCCAGCTCGCCCCGCACCGGCGGATCGACATCACCGCGGACGACGTCGACTACCTCGCCTTCTCGGGGCACAAGCTCTACGCGCCCTTCGGCGCCGGCGTGCTGGTGGGCCGTCCCGACTGGCTCGACGCCGGCACACCGCACCTGGCCGGCGGCGGAGCCGTGCAGGACGCCCGGATCGACACGGTGAGCTGGACCACCGGTCCCGCCCGGCATGAAGGCGGCTCGCCCAATGTCCTTGGGGCCGCCACCCTGGCCCGGGCCACCCAGGTGATCGCCGACCTGGACGTGGACCAGTGGCACGCACACGAAAACGCCATCCGGTCTTTCCTCGTCGAGGGCCTCGCCCGGATCGACGGAGTGACGGTCCACCAGATCTTCTCGGACAGCGCTTCCTTCGGTGTGCCGGCGGGCAGTGAACCGGGGAACGGGGCGGGCACGGGCACGATCGGCGTCGTCAATTTCTCCCTCGAAGGGTACGACGCGGGCCTGGTCGCTGCGTACCTGTCGGCCGAACACGGCCTCGGGCTGCGTGACGGACGGTTCTGCGCGCACCCCCTGCTCCGGCGGCTCGGGCTGCCGTCCGGCTCGTTGCGGGCAAGCTTCGGCGTGGGTTCCCGGCTGGAGGACGCCCAGCGGCTGCTCGCCGGAATCCAGGAGCTGCGCCGGACCGGCCTCGGCTGGGACTATGTGGTGGACGCCGGACGTTGGGTTCCGTCCAACGACACGCGCAGCTACCCGCACTGGGCGCCGAACACACCCGGCACTGCCGGCGCGGCCCCCTGCACCCAGGACTGACTGGGCGGGAAAACGACGAGGCACCGCGGCCCCTGCCGCGTGCGGTAAATTCGGAAGGTACCCATCCGGACCTGCCGAAGGAGATCGCACGTGGCACGCGGTGGCCCCAAACTGCACCGGGAACGGCGCCAGGAGCTCGGTCAGAGCTTCCAGCACGGCGGGGAGCACTACGAACGCGTGCGCCCCGGCTACCCCGACGATTCGGCCGACTGGCTGATTCCCGCCGGGGCGATGGACGCCGCGGACCTGGGCGCAGGAACCGGGAAATTTACGGCGCTGCTGGCCGTGCGCGGCCTGCACACTGTGGCTGTGGACCCGTCCGCCGACATGCTGGAGCAGCTGCGCAGAACACTCCCGGGCGTAACCGCCGTCGAGGGCACCGCAGAGCACACGGGCCTGCCCTCGGAGGCGTTCGACCTCGTGACTGTCGCCCAGGCGTGGCACTGGTGCGATCCCGTCCTGGCCAGCACGGAGATCGCCAGGATCCTCCGCCCCCATGGTGTCCTGGGGCTGGTCTGGAACCAGCTGGACACCTCCGTTCCCTGGGTGCACCGGCTCTCGCGCATCATGCATGCCGGCGACGTCCACAAACCCCACTTCAAGCCGCCGCTAGGGCCGGAATTCACGGGACTGGAGAGTCACCTGACCCGCTGGGAGGATCCGGTGCGCACCGCCGACATCATGGAGCTGACGAAGTCCCGCAGCTACTACCTGGCGGCCAGCGAAGCGGTCCGGGCCAAGGTGCTGGGCAACCTCGACTGGTACCTGCACGAGCATCTGGGCCACGACCCCCTAGAGGTGCTGCCGCTTCCCTATCTGACACAGAGCTGGCGGGCCGTCCGGGCGTGACCGGGGCAGGGCCCGTGGTTTGGCCGGGCTGCATTGCCCCGGCCCCGCACGCTGGCCTATGGTTTCGGCATGCCTAATAATTGTTTATAGGCAACTGCAAACTATGGGGCGGGCCCGAGCCCGCCGCCACCGGCAGCGTCGTTGAGACGCACTTACCCAGGGGAGCCCGCCGTGCTGGAAGTTACAGGACACGAAGCGCCCGCGCGGCGGAAACCGGGCGGCCGCCGCGCCATGATCGGCCTTTTGGGCCCGGCGTTCGTCGCCGCGATCGCCTACGTGGACCCCGGCAACGTTGCGGCAAACCTCACGGCCGGCGCACAGTACGGCTACCTTCTGGTCTGGGTCCTGGTGGCCGCCAACATCATGGCCGTGCTGGTCCAGTACCAGTCCGCCAAGCTCGGGATCGTCACCGGGAAAAGCCTGCCCGAGATCCTCGGCGAGCGGCTCAAGCCCTTCTGGCGCCGCGCATTCTGGGTCCAGGCCGAGATCGTGGCCGCCGCCACCGACCTGGCCGAAGTGGTCGGCGGGGCGATAGCGCTCTACCTCCTTTTCGGGCTGCCGCTCCCGCTTGGTGCCGTGATCGTCGGCGGTGTCTCCATGGTCCTGCTGGCAGTCCAGGCCCGGAACCGGCAGCGGCCCTTCGAGTTCATCATCATCTTCCTGCTGGGCATCATCACGATCGGATTCCTGGCGGGCCTTTTCATCAGCCCGCCGGACCCTGCGGGGGTCGCGGCCGGACTGATACCGGGCTTCCAGGGTCCGGACACCGTGCTGCTGGCCGCCAGCATGCTGGGCGCCACGGTGATGCCGCACGCCATCTACGTCCATTCGGCCCTGTCCAGGGACCGGCACCGCCCGGACCCGCATCTCCACGTCCCCGCACCGGCGCTTGCGCGCCTCGTCAAGGCGACCCGCTGGGACGTCGTGGCGGCCCTGGCCATTGCCGGGATCGTGAACATCGGGATGCTGCTGCTGGCCGCCTCCACGCTGGGCGGCGAAGAGGGAACGGACACCATCGAGGGCGCCCATGCGGCGATCACCGCCAACCTGGGTCCCATCGTCGGCGTCATCTTCGCCGTCGGCCTGCTCGCCTCCGGCCTGGCATCAACCTCCGTGGGCTGCTACGCCGGCGGATCCATCATGCAGGGCCTGCTCAAGATCCGGATCCCGCTGATGACGCGCCGCGTCGTCACCCTCATTCCCGCCGTAGTGCTGCTGAGCATCGGCGTCGATCCCACCTGGGGCCTGGTCCTCAGCCAGGTCGTCCTGAGCTTCGGCATCCCCTTCGTCCTCGTCCCGCTGGTTGTCCTGACCAGCAACAAGGCCTTGATGGGCCGCTTCGCGGACGGAATGGCACTCCGCATTGCCGCCGTCACCGCCGTGATCCTGGTGGTCGCACTCAACCTCGTCCTGCTGTGGCTCACCTTCTCCGGCGCCGCCTGACGGTAGGCTGGACGGTGTGAAGACCAGCCTGCCATCCTCCTCGATCGAGGACTACGTCAAGGTCATCTACTCCTTTACGGAGTGGCAGGACAAACCCATCACCTCCACTCAGCTGGCCCAGCGCCTTGGCGTCGCGAACTCCTCGGTCTCCGAGATGGTCCGCAAGCTCAAGGACCAGGGCCTGGTGGACCACCAGCCCTACAGCGCCATCACACTCACGGCCGACGGCGTCCGGCTGGCGCTGTCGATGGTCCGGCGTCACCGCCTCATCGAGACTTTCCTCGTCAGGGAGCTCGGCTACCGCTGGGACGAGGTCCACGACGAAGCCGAACTCCTGGAACACGCCGTCTCCGACACTTTCATCGACCGGATGGCAGCGAAGCTCGGGAACCCGGTGCGGGATCCCCACGGCGATCCGATCCCCGCCGCGGACGGCTCCGTGCAGATGCCCGCGGCCCACCGGATGAGCGAACTCGACGACGGTCACACCGGCCTGATCACGCGCATCAGCGACGAAAACCCCGAGCTGCTGCGCTACCTGTCCGCCGAGGAGATCACGCTGGACGCCGACGTCGAGGTTCTGGGCCGGAAGCCGTTCGGCGGCGCGCTCGTGGTGCGCATCGGCACCGGCGGGGACCGGCGCGAGTTCGACCTCGCCGAGGAAGTCGCCGCCGCGCTCTGGGTCCACAGCGACGCGGCCCATCCCGGCTGCAGCCTCGAACGGCGCTGAATGCGGACTGCTCTGCCGGACTGGCGCGCGTGGTTCGCCGTCGCCGTCGGCGGCCTGGTCGGAACGGAGCTGCGCTACGGGGCCGGCGTGGTGTTCCCGGAGGCGGCGGGGAGTGTCCCGTGGACCACCCTGGTGATCAACGTCGTTGGAAGTTTTGTCCTCGCGGCCCTCACCACGGTCTGGATCGCACGGCCGAAAACCGCCTTCTGGCTGCGGGCGGGCCTCGGCCCCGGGCTGCTGGGTTCGTTCACGACTTTTTCAGCGGTGGTGTTCTCCATTGACCAGCTGTTCCGCGGCGGCTTCCATGCCAGCTGGCTGGCCTACCTGGGGCTCTCCCTCGTCCTGGGACTCGGTGCCGCAGCCGCCGGATGGAAGACCGGCAAGGCCCTGGCCGACCTCAGCGGCGGGGCATCATGATGACGGCTGCGCTGGTGGGGGTTTTCGGCGTCGCGGGCGCCTTGCTGCGTTTCGCCGTCGATTCCTGGTTTGCGCACCACCCGGGGCGCCATCCGCACTGGCCGTGGGCGACATTCGCGGTCAATGTGGTGGGCTCCTTCATCATCGGCGCGGCCATGGGGCTGACCGGCCAGCTGGCGCTGTCGCCCGAGTGGCAGTCCGGTCTCGCGACCGGACTCGCGGGCGGCCTGACCACCTTCAGTTCCTGGACCACCGCCACGGTGCGGCTGGTGAGCGAGACGAGATACCGCGCAGCCGCCGCCAACATTGCCGCCAACCTGATCGCCGGCCTTGCCGCAGCAGCGCTCGGGCTGGGCGTCAACGGCCTGTGACGGGCGTAACGCCGGCCCTTCGGGGGCGATTCGGGGGCTCCCCCATCCCGTATCGTTGAAGGATGGTTACCCTTCGTGTTGCAGCCCAGATCCTCGACATTCCGCTGGAAATGGCCCACCGTCACGGTATCCCGCCCCGGCTCAGCGACGCCGAGCTCGGCGAACTCCTGGACAACCCGCCGGCGTGGCTGGTGCAGTCCAAAGCCAACCGGACCGGCAAACGCCCGGTCTGGGTCCAGCTGACGTGCGCGGTCTGCGGATTCTCCGAGGCAGCCCGGCCGAAGAAGTGGTGGCCGGATTTCACCTATGTGTGCTGCGCGCACCACGCTCCCTATGAGGTCCCCGGCGTCGCCGCCGGGCTGGTCCGCAGCGAGTATGAGGGTGTGGGCAGCCGGTTCGTCGGCATCGTGGACGTTACGGTACCTGAGGCGTAACTTAGTACCACGGGGCCATCCCGGCCCCCTGCTGTTAGGGAGCGCCCACATGCCTGACAAAACGCCGCACCGGAGCGCGGTCAAGAAGCCCGTGAAAACCATCAAGGAAAAACGGGCCGAGAAGAAGTCCAAGAACGTCGCAGAGACGCACTCGGACCCCGTTGCCCACATCAAGAAGCGCTGAACGCACTCGAATGAGCGCCGCCCGCCTGCCGGGCCGCCGCTTCTGCCAACGACAACCGGGCAATGCAAAAGGCCGGAAGCTGAAGCTTCCGGCCTTTTGTGTGGGACTCTACGGGGTGGAACACCGTTTCCGGGGCTCCGATGGTGGAGATGGGGGGAATTGAACCCCCGTCCGATGTCGTGTTGTCAGGGCTTCTCCGGGCGCAGTTTGCGTCGGATTTTCTCGGCCCCGGCCATGCTGCAAACAGCTGGCCGATCCGGGCCCAGTCATCTAAGAGTCCCGTTCACCCCGATGACGGAGGTAAACAGCAGTGGCTATCTAAATGACGCCAGGATCCGGGGCAATAGCAACCTCGGGCTGACGGACTGTCTTACTGCTTAGGCAGCGAGAGCGAAGTCAGTGCGTTTTGATTCGGCACTTATTGGTTTGCAGACAGCGTTTACGAGATAATTCTGCATCCTCGGCCCGCTTCACCTGTCGCGACTAACATCGTCGAAACCGATCATCCCCGTATTTTGTTATCAACTAACTTTGTTAACCCGTTCCGGATCCTGCGGATCCTTCCCGGACTACCAATCATAACGCAAGGCCCACCGGTTTCATTCCCGTCCGCCCCGGCGGTTCGTCAGCGCCGGTTCCGCTCGCGCATGACACGCAGGGCCTCACGCTTGTCCTGCTGCTCGCGCAGCGTCTGGCGCTTGTCGTATTCCTTCTTACCGCGGGCGACGCCGATCTCAACCTTTGCCCTGCCGTCCACGAAGTACAGCTGAAGCGGGACGATCGTGAAGCCCGATTCGCGGATTTTGTGCGAGATCTTGGTGAGTTCGTCCCGGTGCAGCAGCAGCTTCCGACGGCGGCGTGCGGCGTGGTTGGTCCAGCTCCCCTGGTGGTATTCGGGGATGTGGATGCCCTCCATCCAGAGCTCGTCGTTGTAGAACGTGCAGAAGCCGTCCACCATGGAGGCGTGTCCTTCACGGAGGGACTTCACTTCAGTGCCCATGAGGGCGATTCCGGCCTCGTAGGTGTCGAGGATGAGGTAGTCGTGCCGGGCCTTGCGGTTGGTGGCCACTACCTTACGGCCACTTTCTTTCGGCACGGTAGAACTCCTTGGATCGATGGATGGGCCCCACACCGGATCGGTGTGGGACCGGGACAGAGCGGGCTTCCTCCAGTTTACGGCAGAGCCGCAGTCCGCCCGGGGTGCTTCCGCTCCGGGCGGATCAGAGCAGGTTCATCGGGTCAACGGCCCGGCTGTTGAGCCAGGTCTCGAAGTGCGAGTGGCAGCCGGTCGAGTTGCCCGTGGTTCCCGAGTAGGCGATCAGCTGTCCCTGGCTGACCTGCTGCCCAGGCGATACTGCCACGCTGACGTTGTGGTAGTAAATCGTTGTCAGGGAGTTGCCCTGCACCACACCGTGGGAGATCTTCACGTTGTTGCCGCCGCCGTCGTTGGCCCATCCGGCCGAAAACACGGTGCCTGCCGCTGCTGCGTAGACGGGGGTGCCGCACGCCGCGGCAAAGTCGATGCCGGTGTGCATGTAGCCGCCCTGGCCATAGAAATCGATCGTGCCCGGCGGCGTCGCCCGCCACCCGAAGCCCGAGCTGATGGGGACGCCGTTAAAGGGGCTCCGCAGCCCGAAGGCGGACGGGTTTCCTGGCGGGGCGGGCACGTACGGGGGCTTGGCCTGGCCCTGGGCGCGGGCCGCAGCTGCGGCTGCCTCCGCGATGCGGCGCTGCTCGGCTTCCCAGGCTTCGCGCAGCTTGCGGTCGCGTTCGGCGATTTCAGCCGCTACAGCGTCCTGCTGGGCCTTGACCTGGGCGAGTTGGGTCTGGATTCCCGGCTTGGCGGCCTGGAGTTCGGCGTCGAGCCGCGTGGTGTCGGCGATGAGTTTATCGACCTGGGCCTTCTGGGCCTCCGCCTCGTCACGGGCTGCCTGCTCGCGGGCCAGTGCGGCGTCGGCCTTGGCCTTGAGGTCCTTGATCTCGGCCTCCACTGCCTCGAGCCGGGCCTGGGAGTTGACGTTGGTCGCGTTCTGCTGGGTGAGTTTGTCCATCGCGGAGTTCTGGCTGCGCATCGCCTGGTCGGCGAGGTCGATCGTGTCCGTGAGGCTGCCGCCGTTGTTGGAGCCGAAGAATAACGAGAGGTTGGAGGGCACACCGCCGGACTTGTAGGCCTGGGTGGCGATCTGGCCGATCAGCTTCTTCGTGTCGGCTATTTTCTGCTGGTCCGTCTCGAGCTGCTGGGTGATCTTGGCCTTGTTCTGCTGCGCCAGGTCCACGCGGGCGGCGAGGGCCTCGGCTTCCTTGACCGCGCTCGCGACGCGGCCTTGGGCTTCCAGCAGCGCCTGCTGGGCACCGGGGAGCTGTCCCTGGTACAGGACGAGGTCCGAGGCGGCCTGGGCGATCCGGGAGTCCACGAATTCCAGGGAATGCTGCACCCGCGCAGCTTCCTCGCGGAGGGCAGCCTGCTGGTCCTCAAGGTTGTCAGCGAATGCCACTGGGGTCGACGCGCCCATGCTGGCCGCCAGGACCAGAGCCAGGGCGGCGCTGATGAAGCGGCTGCGGCGACCGGCCATGCGGAGCCGGGCCGGCCCCGGCTTCGCGGGGGCTCGGTGCATCGGTGTCATGGACATTCCCTTTTCGTTACGCACCCTAGACCCTCAAGTATCGACGGAGAGTCAGGAGTGATGATACCCCTGCGAGCAAAATCCCGAGACCGATCAGCGCCGGCGCCAGAATCAGCGTCTGACCTGCGGAGATGAAGGCAGTGTCGGGGTACTGCCTGGACAGATAGCCGCCGAGGAAGAAGTGCGCCACGGCCCACAGCGTTCCCGACGCCAGCGCAGCGCCAATCACGGCGGCAATCACGCCCTCGAGGATGAACGGCAGCTGGATCACCATCTTCGACGCTCCGACCAGGCGCATGATCCCCGTTTCCCGGCGCCGGCTGAAGGCCGAAAGCCGGATGGTGGTGGCGATGAGCAGGATGGCGCAGATGATCATCACGCCGGCGACGCTCACGGCCACAAGGGAGGCCGCGTTCATAACGGAGAAGAGCCGCTCCAGCAGCTGGCGCTGGTCGATCACGGTTTCAACACCGGCCTGCGAGGAAAAGGTCTCGCTGATGATCTGGTACTTTTCCGGGTCCTTCATGTTGATCCGGAAGGAGGCCGGAAGCTGGTCCGGCGTCACGGAGTCGACGATCGGGGAATTGGAGAACTGTTCCTTGAAGTGCTTGTAGGCGTCGTCCTTGGACTCAAACTGGAAGTCGTTGACGTACTGGGCCACCGCGGGCGACTCCAGGACTTTGCGCAGGTTCTCCTGCTGCTCCGGGGTGGCAGGGCCGGTGGCGCAGCCGGCCGCCGTCGAACCGTCACTGCAGAGGAAGATGGCCACCTGGACTTTGTCGTACCAGTAGCCCTTCATCTGGTTGATCTGCAGCTGCAACATGCCGGCGGCGCCGACGAAAGTCAGTGACACGAACGTCACCAGGATGACCGAGACCACCATGGACAGGTTGCGGCGCAGGCCGCTGCCGATCTCGGCGAGAACGAATTGGAGCCTCACAGCTGGCCCTCCCCTGCGGCGCGGGCTTCAGCGCGGGTGGTGGCTGCCGGGGCGGCGGACTGGGGATCCCTGCCGCTGGCATCCCGCAGCCTGCGCGACTGGCCCACGACCGGAATCATGGACGTGTAGAGGGCCTTGGCCTCGTCCCGGATGATGACGCCGTTGCGGAGTTCGACGACGCGTTTGCGCATCTCGTTGACGATGTCGTCGTCGTGCGTGGCCATGACCACGGTGGTGCCGTTCTGGTTGATCTTGTCGAGGACGCCCATGATGCCCATGGAGGTGGTGGGGTCCAGGTTGCCGGTGGGCTCATCCGCGAGCAGGATGCCGGGGCGGTTGACGACGGCGCGGGCGATCGCCACGCGCTGCTGCTCACCGCCGGAGAGCTCGTGCGGGAGGCGGTTTTCCTTGCCTTCAAGGCCGACGGTTTTGAGGACCTCCGGCACGGTGTCGCGGATGACGCTGCGGCTTTTGCCGATGACCTGCATGGCGAAAGCGACGTTGGCGAACACGGTTTTCTGCGGCAGCAGGCGGAAGTCCTGGAACACGACGCCGATCCCGCGGCGGAGCCTGGGCACGCGCCAGCTGGAGATGTTCGCGACGTTCTGGCCGGCCACGTAGACGGCTCCAGAGGAGGCGCGGTCCTCTTTGAGGACGAGGCGCAGGAACGTCGACTTGCCGGAACCCGAGGCTCCGACGAGGAAGGCGAATTCGCCCCGGTCGATCTCAAGGTTGATCGAATCCAGCGCGGGTCGCGCCTTCTGGTCATAGACCTTGGTGACATTTTCGAAACGGATCATGGCCCTAAGAACCCTGCAGGACGTGGACGGGTACGGGTACGGACCAGTTCTGCTGCCGGCGCGCGGGCTTTCTATTGGGGGAAGTAGAGCTCCGGCTTCTCGACTATACGCACGGGCCCCCGCGGATCCGGCTGAGTGCGGGGGCGTGTCGCAGGATTAGCCCCGAGGGGCGGGTGTGACACAAGAGGCGGATGGGGCTGCCTGCGTGCCGTTACTTGTCCGCGCTTATTTGTCCGCGTTGCGGTTGTCCGTCCGCCAGCGGATGCCGGCGTCGATGAAGTCGTCGATCTCGCCGTCGAACACGGCCGACGTGTTGCCGACTTCGTGTTCGGTGCGGAGGTCTTTGACCATCTGGTAGGGGTTCAGGACGTAGGAGCGCATCTGGTCGCCCCACGAGGCCTTGACGTCGCCGGCGAACGCCTTCTTCTCGGCGTTCTCCTCTTCCTTCTTCAATAGCAGCAGCCGGGACTGCAGCACGCGGAGGGCGGCCGCACGGTTCTGCAGCTGGGACTTCTCGTTCTGCATGGACACGACGGTGCCGGTGGGGATGTGGGTCAGGCGCACGGCGGAGTCCGTGGTGTTGACGGACTGGCCGCCCGGGCCCGAGGAACGGAAGACGTCGACGCGGATCTCGTTGTCCGGGATGTCGATGGAGTCCGTCTGCTCGATCAGCGGGATGACTTCGACGGCGGCGAACGAGGTCTGGCGGCGGCCCTGGTTGTCGAACGGGCTGATCCGGACTAGGCGGTGTGTGCCGGCCTCGACGCTGAGCGTGCCGTAGGCGTAAGGGGCCTTGACCTCGAAGGTAGCGGACTTCAGCCCGGCTTCCTCTGCATAGGAGGTGTCCATGATGGTGGTCGGGTAGCCGTGGCGTTCGGCCCAGCGCAGGTACATCCGCATCAGCATTTCGGCGAAGTCCGCGGCGTCCACTCCCCCGGCGCCGGCCCGGATGGTGACGACCGCTTCGCGCTCGTCGAACTCGCCGGACAGCAAGGTTACGACCTCGAGGTCCTTCAGGGCTTTCCGGATCGATTCCAGCTCCGCGGCAGCCTCCCCCATGGAGTCGGCGTCGTCCTCGTCCTGGCCCAGCTCCACCAGGACTTCCAGGTCGTCGATGCGCGCGGTGAGGGAGTTCAGGCGGGCCAGTTCGGACTGTCGGTGCGAGAGCCGCGACGTAATCACCTGGGCAGCCGCGGGATCGTCCCACAGATTGGGTTCGCCGGCCCGTTCGCTGAGCTCGGCGATGTCTTCCTTCAGCGCCTCGACATTCGAAACGTTCTCGATGGAGGCGTAGGTGGCGCGCAGGGCGCGGATTTCTGCGGGAAAATCAATGTTTGCCATGGTTTTTTAAGCCTACGCTATCCATGCGAGCCGCCCGGACTTGGTCGGTACGGCCCCGCGGGACGCGAGCGCGGTGTCAGCGCGAAAGCCGGGAGCGCGCCGTCGAACTCGCTTCGATCCTGATGCCATCGGGGACCAGGAAATTGACCACCGGCGGGTGGACGGCGGCGCTGAGCACCACGACGGCGGTGGAGCCGTCCGGGCTGCCTGTTCTTGCCCCGATGCTGAGGCTGCTGAACCGGGTGAAGGCGCTGCTGCGGTCGAGGAAGTCGACCGCAGCGCCGCGCACGCGGGCGCCGGTCAGGACGGCGGTGGGGGTGCCGCCCGCGGTCTCAAGCTGTCCGAGTGTGAAACTGTCCGCCGCTGCCACTGATGCTCCGTCAGCCAGCGAAAGGAGCTTCTTGTGCTCGATATAAACGCTCGAGGCGGCGGTGACGACGGTGGCCAGCAGCAGGGCGAGCAGCACGAAACCGATGATCAGCACCATCAGTTGCCCGTCGTCGTTGTTCCGGGCCCCGAGGGGATCCCCGTTCGGTCCTTGCCGCGGACGCCGGCATAAGCGCTGCTGTCGGGGCCGGCTCATCGGAAGCGGCCCACCAGTTGTGTGGCGGAGGCGCTGAGCTGTCCCGCGTTCAGATCCAGTGCCTCGCTGAATGGGACGAACGGCAACGGCACCGTGAGGTGCACCGTGACCGTCACGGCCGAGCCCGCGGCCATGCAGTCTGCCGGGGCACAACTCGTCTCGACGCGGGCCTCCGCCGCAGAGTGCCCATGGTCGGCGAGCGCCAGCAGAACGGCCTGCTCGGCGGCGGCCCGGCCGCCCGCGGCGTCGGGCTGGGCGACGAAGACCTTGGCGGCCTGGTCAGCGGCGCCGACCACCGCGAAGGAGCCGCCCTGGAGCTGGCTCATGGTGATGATGAAGTAGACCAGCGGCACCATCAGCAGCAGTGACAGGAACGTGAATTCGACGACGGCGCTTCCCCGTTCGGCACAGCCGCCGCCGCTAGGGCTGGATGGCCGCATGCCCCTTCACCTCCAGGACCGCGCGGGGTCCGATCAGCCCGATCACGGGCAGCGGCGCGCGGACGGTGACCTCCAGGGTCCGGACGCCGTGGTATGCGGCTTCGCCCGCGGTCACGTCCGTGGCGAACTCCTGGTTAAGCGCAACCCCGATCAGCTGCGCGGTCCGGTCCTTGGCATCTTCGGCGCCGCGGTCCGCGAGGGTCCCGTACCGGGCGCCGGAGGCCGCTGCGTCAATCAGCGTGTTCCGGACATGGAGGATCAGGGTGAGCTGGACGATGGCGAGGAAGAACAGCGTCAGCAGCCCGCCCACGAGAACGAAGTCCACGACCGCCGAGCCCCGTTCGTCGGTTCTGCCCCAGCCGCTGCCGGGCAGTCGCACGTGCTACTGCCCCACCTTGTCCATGGCCTGGTTAAACAGTCCTTCCAGGGCCGGGCCGGCGAGCGCCAGGAGCGCGGCAACGAGGACGGCCGACATCAAGGTGATCATCACCCAGCCCGGCACATCGCCCCGCTCGCGGTGATCGCCGGGCTGTTCAGCTCGCGGTCCCGTGGATTCGTGCGCCCTGGGAAATCTGGCCAGTCCGGGCACGAGGTTGATGCTGCACAGCCACAGCGCCATGCGGTTTGGGATCTGTTTCAACGTTCTCCCCTTTGTCGGTGGTTCGGTTGTCTTTTCCTGCTCTGGGGCGGTGGCCCGTGAATGCCCAACGGGTCTACAGACCGATGCTGATCGCTGCCAGGCCGGGGTAGACGGCGAACAAGACCGTCAGCGGCAGGACGCCGAAGACCACGGGAATCATCATTGCGATTTCCTTCTTTCCGGCGGACTCCATCAAGTCCCGCTTTGCCGTGTCCCGGACGTCCTGGGCCTGTGCCCTCAGCACCTCCGCGAGAGGCGTTCCCCGTTCGACCGCGACGATCAGCCCGTCCACGAAGCGGAGCAATGGGCCGAGCTCAGTCCGTGACGAGAACTCCTGCAGCGCTTCCACGAGCGGCTTCCCTGCCCGGGTCTCGGCCAGGACGCGGGTGAAGTCCTTCGACAACTCTCCCCGGGCGCTGCGGCACACTCTGTCCAGTGCGCCCGTGGCGCTCTCACCCGCACTGACCGCGAGCGCCATGAGCTCGGCAATGCTGGGGAACTCCGCCATTATGCGCGCTTCGCGCTTCCTGATCTGGGCGCCCAGCAGGTAATCCCGCAACATAAAACCGCCGGCCGCGCCGCCAAGCACCAGCACGACGGCCAGGAGGGGGCTGAACCGCCCGGCCACGCCGAATAGAACGACTGCTCCGGCAGCAGCGACAAATCCAGCCGCGCCCCAGAGAAGCTGCCCGGCCCGGAAATCGGCCGGCGATTTGGCACTTCCTGCCCTGGCCAGACGTCGGTCCAACGCCGAGGAACCGCGGTTGAGCCTCCCCAGCCACGTCACAGCGTCGCCGAGAGCCGGACGCAGAATCCGTTCCAGGGGTCCGAACGGGGTGCTGTTTCCCGGCACCGTCCGCAGGAGCCGTGATTCCAGATTGTGGGACTTGAGCTGAGGGGCAATGCGTTCCGCAAACGTCGCCGGGCGCATGAACGGCAGCCTGACCATCAACAACCAGAAACCGCTGCCAAGGACAACTCCGCAGGCCACTGCCGCCGCGGTCAGCCCGGTCACCTGAGCACCCTCTCATCTGCCGGGAGCGCACCAATGCGCAGCATGACGGCATAGGAGACCAGGGAGACCGCCAGCCCGCCAAGCAGGACGGCGGCCCCGACGGGAGTGTTGTAGGCGGCCACCGCTTCGGGCCTGCTTGCCAGCAGCACCAGGACGATCCAGGGCGCTGCCACCGCAAGCCGGGCGGCGTTGACGGTCCAGGACTGACGGGCCTCCAGTTCGTTTCTGGTGCGCGCGCTCTCCCGCAGAAACTCCGCCAGAGTGCCCAACAAGCGGCCGAGATCGGAGCCGCCCACCTCCCTCGTCAACCGGAGGGCCTCGACGATCCGGTCGGCCACGGGATCCGCCAGCCGGTCCTTGAGCCTGGTCAGGGAAGGATCAAACTGCCCGCCCGCACGATAGTCAGAGCCAAATTCCCGGAACACCTGACGGAGTTCCTCCGGGCCCTTGTCGCCCAGTTGGATGAGGGCTTCCGGCAGCGACAGGCCGGCACGGATCGCCGACCGCAAGTGGTCGACGACGTCGGGCCAGAGTTGGCGCAGCACGGCGGCGCGCTTCCGCGCGCGCCATTTCACGATAGCCATGGGCAGCCAGCCGCCAAACAGGCCAAAGCAGCCCGCGATCGGCCAGGACCTGGTCACTGCAAAGAAGACGAGCGTTGTGAAGGCTCCGACGCCGAGGCAGCTTGCCAGCAGTCCGGAGCCGCTGACTTTTTCTATTCCTGCGGTCCGCAGCAGATCCTCCAGACGCTTGGCCTTGCGAGGACCGGCGCCTGCAACTTTGGGTTGTTCCCAGGCAGACCACCAGATCAGCAGGAGTCCGGCACCGGCGAGCATGCCGAGAAGCGCTGCCATCAGCGCGGTTCCAGCAGAGCCGCGACGTCGTAGCCGGATCGGGCGAATTTCTCGGCTGCGGGCATCGAGTTGGCCCTGGGCTGCAATTGTCCGTCCGCCAGCGCGAAGACCATCGAGGACTCGATGATGCCGTTTTCCACTCTCCGGCCCAACGACAGGATCTCTGTCACCTCTCTGCGTCCGCTGGCATGCCGGGCACAGTGCACCACGAGGTCGATGCACGAAGCGACGGTCGGAACCACGAAGGCGCTTGAGATGTTCTCGCCTGCCAGCAACGGGAGGGTGCAGATCTTGGTGACCGCGTCGTGCGACGAATTTGCGTGGACCGTGCACATGCCTGGCAAACCAGAGTTCAAAGCGATCAGCATGTCCAGGCTCTCGGCCTCGCGGACCTCGCCCACCACCAGCCGGTCGGGGCGCATGCGCAGGGCCTCCTTGACCAGCCGGCGCATAGGGATTTCGCCTTCACCTTCCAGGTTGGGCTGCCGGCACTGCAGCCCCACGACGTCCCGCAGCGGAAACTGCAGTTCGAAGATCTCCTCCACGGTGATGACGCGCTCGCGGGTTCCAATGCTCGCGGCGAGGCAGTTGAGCATTGTGGTCTTGCCCGCCTGCGTTGCGCCGGAGACCAGGATGTTCAGGCCGCTGGCCACGGCCGCGCCGAGGAACCGGGCGGCCTGCGGTGTCAGCGTGCCCAGTTCCACCAGATGCTCCAGGCGGCTCGCTTTCACTACGAACTTACGGATATTGATGGCCCAGTGACGCCTCGTCACGTCGGGAATCACAACGTGCAGGCGGGAACCATCGGGAAGGGCGGCATCCACAAAGGGTGACGACATGTCGAGCCGGCGCCCGGAACTCTTGAGCATCCGTTCCACGAGGTCCCGGACCTGCTGGTCTGTGAGCGAGACGGAGGTCAGCTCCGATTCGCCGTTCCGGGCCACGTAGATCTCGTTCGGGGCGTTGAGCCAGATTTCTTCGATGGCGGGGTCGTCGAGAAGGGGCTGCAGGGCTCCGAACCCGGCCACGGCGTCGAAGACGAATCTCCGGGCCGTCTCCAGCGGGCCGATTGGCGGGAGGGGACCAAGCAGGGTGCGCTCGTCGTAATCCATGACTGCTGCCTCGACGAGACGGCGGACTTCGCCGGCCTGCGTTGTGGGGTCGAGGCCGCGCCGGCGAATCAACTCGCGGACTTCGCCTTCGACGATGCGTACAGCCTCCACAATGGCCCCCAATATGACTGCTTGCCCTGTCCCCGGGGCGCTGCAATTGGGTTAAAGCTAGAGGCGGCCGAGTCCCAGAACAAGGCCTAGCCGGGCTGCATGTGGAAAACCGCCATCCGCATTCATAACAATTATCACACTAGTCACACCAGAAACTCTGGTTCACCCTATTAGGCGATGTTAGGGTGGGCGCGACAAGTCAGACATTCTCACATCCCGGACAGCTTTGCATTGCTCAGCCCCCGGGTGCGAGACCATCATGACGCGGCCACCATCGTGTCATTGTTCCGGAGCGGCAAATGAAGCGGACCCTACTTCCCCCCAACAGTCACCTCCACAGCCGGGCCGGAGCCGCGCTTCTGGCCACCGCTCTCCTGGCCGGCGCCGGTCTGGCTGCTCCGGCGGGTGCCGTTGAGCCCTCACCGAGCGCCTCTGCGACTCCCACAAGCACTTCGTCATTTTCGCCGTCCGCCCCTGCCAACCCGTCACCCACCGCGACCACCCCACCCCCAACTATTGCCCCCGAAATCCAGCAGGGCACTTCCGCAGCAACGACGGAGCCGGCGCCAGCCGACTACAGGTCCGTAATGGCGGCAGCCGCAGGTCCGGGCGGTGCCGAGATGGGCCATGGCGCCACCGGCGGGACAAGCGCAAAAACGGAGTCACTGGCCACCGAAGGGACCTGGACCCCAACGTTTGGTGTCCAGGGCCTGGACGTGAGTTATTACCAGGCAGGCGTCAATTGGCAGGAGCAGTGGAACATGGGCGCCCGCTTCGCCTATATCAAGGCCACTGAAGGCAATTACTATTCAAGTCCGTCTTTCGCTGCCCAGTACCAAGGTGCCCGGAACGTGGGCATGATCCGGGGCGCCTATCATTTTGCCAACCCGATGGCGTCCTCGGGAGCGGACCAAGCCAGAATCTTCGTTCAGGGCGGTGGCCGCTGGTCCGCTGACGGTTATACGCTGCCGCCGGTCCTCGACTTCGAGACGAACCCATATGCGGGACGGACAATCAACGGCTTCTATCAGGGAAACACCTGCTACGACATGTCGGCCAGCCAGTTGGCAGGCTGGGCGCGCGACTTCGGCAATACGATGCTGTCGCTGACGGGCCGGATGCCGGTCATCTATACCAACACGTCCTGGTGGCGACAGTGCGTCGGTGATGCAGCCGGATTTGGCGACTTCCCGCTGTGGACCGCCTATTGGCCGAGTTCAGCCAGCAACTACGCCGGCCCCCTGCCATCGAGCTGGTCGAGCTACAACTTCTGGCAGTACAGCGAGTCCGGCCCCTTCGCCGGAGACTCCAATGTCTGGAACGGCAGCTACGCAGAGTTAAGTGCCTTCGCCAACGCCGGAATTCCGCAAGCCGCTGTTAGGGCGATTGCTGATCTGGCGGCTGTTTCTCCGGGGCTGGGCCGGGCCGTGACCGGTTTGAAGACCGGTCTGAACGGTGGGGTGTCCCAGGGCTACGAGAATGGTGCGATCTACTGGACCGCCGCCAACGGAGCCCACATCTCATCCGGTGTCATCCGGGATGCCTGGGGCGCCCAGGGCTGGGAAGCCGGAGTCCTCGGCTACCCCACCACCGACGTGCGGACCGCCGCCAACGGCGCCCAATCCCAGGGCTACCAAAACGGTGCGATCTACTGGACCGCAGCGACCGGGGCCCGCATCTCTACCGGTGCGATCCGGGATGCCTGGGGCGCCCAGGGCTGGGAAGCCGGGCCCCTCGGCTACCCCACCACCGACGTGAAGACCGCCCCCAACGGGGCCAAGTCCCAGGGCTACGAAAACGGTGCGATCTACTGGACCGCCGCCAACGGGGCCCGCATTTCATCCGGTGTCATCCGCGACGCCTGGGGCGCCCAGGGCTGGGAAGCCGGCCCCCTCGGCTACCCCACCACCGACGTCCGCACTGCCCCCAACGGGGCCAAGTCCCAGGGCTACGAAAACGGTGCGATCTACTGGACCGCCGCGACCGGGGCCCGCATCTCTACCGGGGCGATCCGGGACGCCTGGGCTGCCCAGGGCTGGGAATCCGGGCCCCTCGGCTACCCCACCACCGACATACGGACCGGCCCGAAGAACGGACTGTCCCAGGGCTACGAAAACGGTGCGATCTACTGGACCGCCGCGACCGGCGCCCGCACGACATCCGGCGTCATCCGCGACGCCTGGGCCGCCCAGGGCTGGGAAGCCGGCCCCCTCGGCTACCCCACCACCGACGTGCGGACCGCCCCCAACGGGGCCAAGTCCCAGGGCTACGAAAACGGTGCGATCTACTGGACCGCCGCGACCGGCGCCCGCATCTCATCCGGTGTCATCCGCGACGCCTGGGCCGCCCAGGGCTGGGAATCCGGCCCCCTCGGCTACCCCACGACCGACGTGAAGACCGGCCCGAACAGCGGGCTGTCCCAGGGCTACGAAAACGGTGCGATCTACTGGACCGCCGCGACCGGCGCCCGAAGCACATCCGGCGTCATCCGCGACGCCTGGGCCGCCCAGGGCGCCGAATCCGGCCCCCTCGGCTACCCCACCACCGACGTGCGGACCGCCCCGAACGGAGCCAAATCCCAGGGCTACGAAAACGGCGCGATCTACTGGACCGCCGCGACCGGCGCCCACATCTCATCCGGAGCGATCCGGGATGCCTGGGCCGCCCAGGGCTGGGAAGCCGGCCCCCTCGGCTACCCCACCACCGACGTCCGGACCGCCCCCAACGGGGCCAAATCCCAGGGCTACCAAAACGGCGCGATCTACTGGACCGCCGCCAACGGGGCCCGCATCTCATCCGGCGTCATCCGCGACGCCTGGGCCGCCCAGGGCTGGGAATCCGGTCCCCTCGGCTACCCCACCACCGACATACGCACCGCCCCCAACGGAGCCAAATCCCAGGGCTACGAAAACGGCGCGATCTACTGGACCGCCGCCACCGGAGCACACGTCTCATCCGGCGCAATCCGCGACGCCTGGGCCGCCCAGGGCTGGGAAACCGGACCCCTCGGCTACCCCACCACCGACGTGAAAACCGCCCCCAACGGAGCCAAATCCCAGGGCTACCAAAACGGCGCGATCTACTGGACCACAACCACCGGAGCCCAACTCAGCCCCAACGGACCCATCCGCAACGCCTGGGGCGCCCAAGGCTGGGAATCCGGCCCCCTCGGCTACCCCACGGGTCCCCAAACCTGCACCGCAGCCGCAGATAGCTGCAACCAACCATTCACCGGCGGAAGAATCACATGGACACTTTCACGCGGCGCTTTCATCGGCTAGCTTCACCGGGCAATACGAGGGCGGTGCCGTCCGCGCCGCCCGGCTCCCGAGCTGCCGCGCTCCCGCTTGTTTGCCGCAGGAAGCCACCACCGTGAGCGCAATCAGCCTCCTGCACGCATAGGAAATGCGAAGTATTCGCCCTACCGTCCGGATCGCTGTAAAACCGGTCCATAAACTACTCTGACTTCCCTGTCTCGCCGTGAACGCCCCAAGCGCCGGCTGTAGGCACCATGTTCTTCGAAGGAAAAAATGAATCCCAAACGGATGATGGCAGCCCTTGTCACAGCTGTGGTTGTCGCGGCGGCGTCGCTGACCGCAGTCTCGGCTGCTGCAGCTCAGGCAACAGAGCCGCTGCCGTCGGCTACTTCGACAGCGGCCCCTGCGGCTCCGGCCGCACCTTCGGAGCCGGAGCCGACTGTTCAGCCGACCGCAACGGCGACGTCGACGGACGCGGCAGTCGCCTCGGAGGGGACGACTCCTTCTTCCCCCGCAGTTGCGGAGACAACCGCTATTCCTCCGGTCGTTGAACAGACCGGCGGTGCGCCAACCTCTGTCCACACCTTCCAGACGCCCCCCTTGGAGGGAAGCAAGGGAGCGGCGCCGCGGGCACTCGGTACGGAGTCCTACTCGCTCGCACGGACCGGAGTCATCAAAGTGCGGCTTGTGACCGTGCAGCTAACCGATTACAAGGCCAACATCTCCATGGACACCGCAGTTTCCGCTGTCCAGGCGACCAGCAACTACTGGCAAACCATGTCCAATGGCAGGCTCAGCATGAGCGTCGCCAGCACCGAGACGCTTAACAGCCGCAGCGCCTCCTCAGGCCAACGATATTCAGACATGATGAACACGATCACCAATGAACTTGGCTGGGTTGCAAACCCCTACACGGCTCTCGTGGTCTTCGTTTCGACGCCGACGCTCTCCGACGGGGCCTACGGTGCGGGCTGGAGCTACAACGGGACCAGCGGGCGCGTAATCATGCCGCTTCCGGCATCCCTGACTCGAAGTGTCCTCACGCACGAATTCGGCCACGTACTCGGCCTCATGCACGCCAACAGCCTCGAGTGTGGCAGCGGTGCCCAGGACGTTGCGACCAACAGCGATGGCACGTTTGCAGATGCATCATGCAGCGTCCGGGAATACGGCGACAGCATGGACCTCATGGGAGTCTCCCAGACGTCCCAACCGACAATCAGCTCAACGCTGTGGGAATTTGGCGGCTTCGGCACCGGACGCGAGATCCGGGATGTCGGCAAGGCCGGCAACACGAGCAGTTACACACTCACAGCGTGGGCCGGAGGAGCCGACGGCCGAGCCGTGAAATTCACCGATCCGGTGAGCGGGGAGGTCTACTATCTGGAGTTGCGCCTGCCGGTCGGCTACGACGCTACTACCGCCACCAACGGCAACCGCGGCGTGAAGATCGTTCAACGGTTCGGAGCGGGCTCCCTGATCCTCATGCCAGATTCCCGCCGCTTCGCAGGCTATTACAGCTCCCGCCATGCCTGGCAGGCGGGTGAAACCTTCACAACGCATGCAGGCTCCCGGGTGTCGGTCAACTGGATCTCCGACACGGCCGCCGGCATCACTATTGAGTCGACCGCTGCCGCCGCTGTTAGGGCGATTGCTGATCTGGCGGCTGTTTCTCCGGGGCTGGGCCGGGCCGTGACCGGTTTGAAGACCGGTCTGAACGGTGGGGTGTCCCAGGGCTACGAGAATGGTGCGATCTACTGGACCGCCGCCAACGGAGCCCACATCTCATCCGGTGTCATCCGGGATGCCTGGGGCGCCCAGGGCTGGGAAGCCGGAGTCCTCGGCTACCCCACCACCGACGTGCGGACCGCCGCCAACGGCGCCCAATCCCAGGGCTACCAAAACGGTGCGATCTACTGGACCGCAGCGACCGGGGCCCGCATCTCTACCGGTGCGATCCGGGATGCCTGGGGCGCCCAGGGCTGGGAAGCCGGGCCCCTCGGCTACCCCACCACCGACGTGAAGACCGCCCCCAACGGGGCCAAGTCCCAGGGCTACGAAAACGGTGCGATCTACTGGACCGCCGCCAACGGGGCCCGCATTTCATCCGGTGTCATCCGCGACGCCTGGGGCGCCCAGGGCTGGGAAGCCGGCCCCCTCGGCTACCCCACCACCGACGTCCGCACTGCCCCCAACGGGGCCAAGTCCCAGGGCTACGAAAACGGTGCGATCTACTGGACCGCCGCGACCGGGGCCCGCATCTCTACCGGGGCGATCCGGGACGCCTGGGCTGCCCAGGGCTGGGAATCCGGGCCCCTCGGCTACCCCACCACCGACATACGGACCGGCCCGAAGAACGGACTGTCCCAGGGCTACGAAAACGGTGCGATCTACTGGACCGCCGCGACCGGGGCCCGCACGACATCCGGCGTCATCCGCGACGCCTGGGCCGCCCAGGGCTGGGAAGCCGGCCCCCTCGGCTACCCCACCACCGACGTGCGGACCGCCCCCAACGGGGCCAAGTCCCAGGGCTACGAAAACGGTGCGATCTACTGGACCGCCGCGACCGGCGCCCGCATCTCATCCGGTGTCATCCGCGACGCCTGGGCCGCCCAGGGCTGGGAATCCGGCCCCCTCGGCTACCCCACGACCGACGTGAAGACCGGCCCGAACAGCGGGCTGTCCCAGGGCTACGAAAACGGTGCGATCTACTGGACCGCCGCGACCGGCGCCCGAAGCACATCCGGCGTCATCCGCGACGCCTGGGCCGCCCAGGGCGCCGAATCCGGCCCCCTCGGCTACCCCACCACCGACGTGCGGACCGCCCCGAACGGAGCCAAATCCCAGGGCTACGAAAACGGCGCGATCTACTGGACCGCCGCGACCGGCGCCCACATCTCATCCGGAGCGATCCGGGATGCCTGGGCCGCCCAGGGCTGGGAAGCCGGCCCCCTCGGCTACCCCACCACCGACGTCCGGACCGCCCCCAACGGGGCCAAATCCCAGGGCTACCAAAACGGCGCGATCTACTGGACCGCCGCCAACGGGGCCCGCATCTCATCCGGCGTCATCCGCGACGCCTGGGCCGCGCAGGGCTGGGAATCCGGCCCCCTCGGCTACCCCACCACCGACATACGCACCGCCCCCAACGGAGCCAAATCCCAGGGCTACGAAAACGGCGCGATCTACTGGACCGCCGCCACCGGAGCACACGTCTCATCCGGCGCAATCCGCGACGCCTGGGCCGCCCAGGGCTGGGAAACCGGACCCCTCGGCTACCCCACCACCGACGTGAAAACCGCCCCCAACGGAGCCAAATCCCAGGGCTACCAAAACGGCGCGATCTACTGGACCACAACCACCGGAGCCCAACTCAGCCCCAACGGACCCATCCGCAACGCCTGGGGCGCCCAAGGCTGGGAATCCGGCCCCCTCGGCTACCCCACCACCGGCGTGTATTCGACAGGGAACGGCAACCTTGCCCAGAACTTCCAGGGCGGCCGAATCGACTGGTCATCAACTGCGGGAGTAAAGACCACCCTGTCCCGATGACTGACAGCTCCTTCACGAGCATTTGACCCGAAGACACATCCGTCGAAGTAGCGCGCCTCTTTGAGGCGTAAGGTTCCGCGGACGGGGCGCCGCCTCATGCAAGATAAGCTGGATAGATGCGAGAAAAACCAGTAACCAACGGAACCTCGGCCGAGACCCGGCCGCTCAGAGTCGCCGTTGCTATGCTCACCCTGGTACCCGGCGGGATGGGCGGTGGCGAAACCTATGCCCGGGGGCTTCTCCGCGGCCTGACCTCCATCCGGGGTGTTGCCGCGACTGCATTTGTCAGCAACACAGCAGCCGGTTTTTCAGACCCCATTCCGGAGGTTGTCTGCCCCGAGATAGCCGGCGGAGGGTCCGCCAAGGACCGGATAACAACGCTCGTCGCCGGCCTGCTCAAGCGCAAGTCGCTCGTGGCCCGCATGGCAGGCAACGATGTTTTTCACGTTCCCTTCGCCGTGAACGTTCCGCTGCCTTCTCGGTCGGTGGCGACTGTGCAGACCCTGTGCGACGTGCAACATCGTGACCTTCCCCACCTCTTCAGCCGCGTGGAGCGGCTCTACCGACGAGTCTTCTACGAACGTACGGCACGGAAAGCGGACGCCGTCGTCACCATCAGCGACTTTGCAAAGCGGACGATCGTAGAACACCTAAAGATCTCCCCCGAGAAGATCTTCACCGCCCACTTGGCTGTCGACGCAGACCAATTCACGCCCAATCTCGGTGATCGGGAGAACTTCGTCTTCTACCCGGCACGTGGCTGGGCCCACAAGAACCATGCCGTCCTCTTCGACGCCATGCGTCTTTTGCAGGACGAACGGCCCGAACTGCGATTGGTTCTCACTGGTGGAGGCCTCGACCATCTCATCGATGTCCCGGAAAATGTAGAGGTCAAGGGCCTCGTGCCCTTCCCGGAGTTGATTGAGCTGTACCGCAAGGCAAAGTGCCTGGTCTTCCCCAGTTTGTACGAAGGATTCGGCTTGCCTCCCCTGGAAGCGATGGCCTCGGGATGCCCAGTGGCTTCGTCGACGGCCGGCTCTCTTCCCGAAGTCTGCGGCGACGCTGCAGTCATGTTTGATCCGCATTCGCCCCGTGCGATCGCGGACGGAATCATCGAAGCCATCGCCCGGACCTCCGAGCTCCAAATCAAGGGGTTCCAGCAAGTTGAAAAGTTCACCTGGGATAAATGTGCGGAGGCACATGAAGCCGCCTACCGCTACGCCGCAAGGCAGCACGCACAGTCCGTTCGCTAGCTCCAATCCGCTGTTCAGCACCCAACCCGATATAGTGGCTGTGCTTGACTCTTCGACTTAAAGGACAATTTTCCCCATGCCTCGTGCGCTCATTACCGGTATCACTGGTCAGGACGGTCTTTACCTTGCAGAGCTGCTGCTTTCCAAGGGCTATGAAGTTTTTGGCCTGATCAGGGGTCAGAACAATCCCAAATTCGATCTGGTCCGTAAGACGGTCCCCGATGTGAAGCTCCTCACGGGGGACCTGACGGACGTGTCCTCGCTCGTCCGCGTACTGGCAATTTCGCAGCCTGACGAGATTTACAACCTTGGGGCGATCTCCTTCGTAGCCTATTCGTGGGAAAACGCGTCCATGACGTCGGATGTCACCGGCAAGGGCGTGCTCAACATCCTCGAGGCCACCCGGCTGTACGCAGGTGACGACATCGGCAAGGTTCGCTTTTACCAGGCGTCTTCGTCCGAGATGTTCGGGAAGGTCCAGCAAGTCCCCCAGCGGGAGGAAACACTGCTGTGGCCCCGCTCGCCTTATGGAGTCGCGAAAGTCTTCGGTCACTACATGACCATCAACTACCGCGAGTCGTACGGAATGCACGCCTCCAGCGGAATCCTGTTCAACCACGAGTCCCCCCGACGCGGGCCGGAGTTTGTGACGCGCAAGGTCTCTCAGGCTGTCGCCCGCATCAAGCTCGGTTTGCAGGATGAGATCGTGCTGGGAAACCTGGACGCCAAACGTGACTGGGGTTTCGCCGGGGACTATGTTGAGGCCATGTGGCTCATGCTGCAGCAGCCCGAAGCAGATGACTACGTCATCTCCACCGGGGAAACCCATTCCATCGAGGAACTGCTGGCAGCAGCCTTCGCGGCAGCGGGACTCGACGATTGGCGCCGCTATGTCCGCCAGGACCCCAAGTTCATGCGTCCGGCAGAGGTTGACCTTCTCATCGGCGACGCGGCGAAGGCACAGACTGTCCTCGGATGGAAGCCCAAGGTTTCCTTCAATGAGCTCGTAACCATGATGGTCGAGAACGACCTGGTGGAGCAGCGGCTGCTCGCCAAATGACCACCGCACCAGCCCGCGATGGAGTTCGCAGCACCCGGACGGCTTTCATTACGGGCGTTACCGGCCAGGACGGTTCCTACTTGGCCGAACAGCTGGCCAGCGCCGGGTGGCGCGTCCACGGGATGGTCCGGGCAGAGGATGCGTCACCCCCGCAGGATCTTCATGCAGGGGTGACGCTCCACGACGGAGACCTCTCGAATGCCCCGCGGCTGTCCCGCCTCGTGGAAGAAATCCAACCCGACACGATCTTCAACCTCGGGGGCACCAGCTCGGTAGCAGCGTCGTGGAAAAAACCATACGAAACGTCCGTCAGCACCGGCGCAGCCTCCATTGCCTTGCTCGAAGCCGCGTGGTTGCTTCAGGAACGAACCGGAAATGAAGTCCGGTTCCTGCAAGCCTCCAGTGCCGAGATCTTCGGCAATGCCACTCAGGTGCCCCAGAATGAGCGCACTCCAGTCAGTCCGATTACACCGTATGGTGCGGCCAAAGCATTCGCGCACCATGCCGTTGGCACTTACCGGGCACGCGGGCTTTTCGCCTGCTCGGCAATCCTGTACAACCATGAGTCGCTCCGCCGGCCCGCGAGTTTCGTTACGCGTCGAATCACCTTGGGCGTAGCTGCAATTGCACTGGGGCTCAAAGACCGTTTGAGTTTGGGCAACCTTGACGCTGTCCGGGACTTCGGATGGGCGCCAGACTACGTTGATGCCCTGGCGAGAATAGCGACGGCCGAACAGGCGGATGATTTCGTGGTCGCGACCGGAGTTTCGCACAGCGTGAGGGACTTCGCAGAGGCTGCTTTCTCTGCAGCCGGAATCTCGGACGGACTGTCGCGAGTGGACACTGATCCCAGATTTCGCCGCCCGGTCGACGCCTCCGAGATGCGTGGCGACCCTGGCAAGATTTCAGCGACTCTTGGCTGGAAGGCGACCACCAGTTTTGACGGCATCGTACAGACCATGGTCGAACACGACATCGAAGTCGTCCGCAACAGCGGACTAGCGGCGCTACCAGCGGATTAGACGGACAGCGCATCACGACAGCCAGTGCATCACGACAACGTTTGGATGCTGATTACAACGTGAAAGCTCCCGAATTGACGGATATTACCCAGTCATCCGAGTTTGTCCCCGAACCGCCTCCAAGCAGCGGTGAGACAATATCAGCCAAATCTGCCGCGGGCGTCGGTGGGGCTTCGGTGGTGGCGGCCGCAGCCGGCATCGTCATTCTCTTCATCACGAGTCACGCGCTGTCGCCGGCCGACAATGCAGAGTTCCTATCGTTCTGGGCCGCATTGTTTTTCGTCTGCGGCGTTCTCGGCGGGATTCAGGCAGAGACAACCAGGGCTGTGGGCGCGGCCCGCAGGCCAAGGCCTGCGGGCACTCCCAGGGGCGCGCGCGTACTGGCATCCGGACTGATTGTTGGTTTGGCCTCAGCACTGGTCATCCTCGCCCTGTCCCCCATTTTGAGCAACTACATATTTCACCGTGACTCCGGAGCCATTATTGGAGCCCTTGTTGCCACGGCAGTTTTATTCTCATGCCACGCCACATTGGCCGGGGCCGCCCAAGGCCATGACAAGTGGTCGCTCTTCGCCGGACTGGTTTCACTGGAAGCCCTGCTCCGCCTTGGAGCCATTGCGGTCGCAGCCGCGCTCGCCGCTCCGCTTCTGGGACTGGAACTGGCATGCCTCGCTGCCCTCGCCGCCTGGCTGATAGTGACGCTTATCTTCCCGACCGCCAGGGCCTCGCTCGCGGCCCGCGCCGATGTGGGCCTCGGCAGGCTTCTTCAGAACACCGGACACGCCCTGCTCTCAGCCGCATCTTCCGCTGCCCTGATCGTCGCATTCCCGATCCTGCTGAAGCTCACCACCTCGCCAGCCGACTACGCTTTGTCCGCGCCCATTCTCCTGGCCATATCGCTCACCCGTGCGCCGATCATGGTTCCACTTCAGGCCTTCCAGGGCGTTGCGCTGACCGAGGTGGTCAAGAACCCCCGGGACGGCTGGAAGGCGTTGAAGAAGCCACTTGCTGCACTGCTCGCTATCGGCGTCGTCGGCGCCGTCGCGGCTTGGCTGATCGGCCCCTGGCTGATGCTCTTTTTCGGCCCCGACTACCGTGTGGACGGTTGGGCTCTCGCCGCCCTGACACTTGCTGCCGTGTTGATGGCAGTCCTCACCTTGCTCGGCACCATCGTCATCGGCTTAGGCAATCATCGGGCATACTCTGCCGGATGGCTGACAGCAACAGCGGTAGCCGTCGCGCTTCTCCTGCTCCCGGCCAGTGTCGAAGTTCGCAGCATTCTGAGTTTGGGGCTGGGCCCCCTCGCGGGGATCGTCGTCCATGCATTGGCGATTGCCCGCATTGTTCGCCCCCAGCGTGAAACTGCCGACCAGGTCGTAGATCCCTAGGCCACCCAGAGGCCCCGGGGGCAGCCCGCCTACCTCGCCCCTAACACGAAGTCTTTCAGCCGGCCCAGAACTATGCTTCGTTCAAGGTTGGCGAAGTGGTAAGCCTTGCCGCTCTCGCCAAGGCCCTTGCGTTCCTGCGGAGACATTCGGTACAGCGTCCGGATGTTTTCGGCCAAAGCGGCGGCATCGGCAGCCGGACCCACGAGTCCACACTGTGCTTCATCCTCGACGAGCGTCCGGACTTCGCCATCCATGGCCAGTGCAAGCGGGCGGCCCGAGGCGATGTAAGACATGACCTTGGCCGGAATGGTCGCTTCAAGCAGATCGCTCTTGACGAGGCAGCCGACCAGCACATCCGCCAACGTCGTGTACTTGGGGATGTCGGAAACCGGATGGTGTCCTTCAAAGCGGAACACGCCCTCAAGACCCCGCCGCGCCACTTCCTGTTCCAGTTCGCTCCGGCTCATACCGTCGCCCACAATTACCCACACAATGTCTGTCAGGCCCTCGTGATGGAGCTCTTCGGCCGCATCAACAATGGTTTCGAAGGATTGCGCAGGGCTGATGTTTCCGGTGAAGACGACCTTGAAGCCCTCGCCCAGGCGCTTTGCCAGCTCAGGCTCATAGATTTCTTCTTCGTAGAGACTTTCGCAAGCCTGCGGCACGACAGTAATCCGGTCATCGGGGAGACCGGTTATGCCTTTGATTTTGGCACGCATCTGTTCGGACAGCACGACAATTTTGTCCGGTTGGCGGTAATGCCAATGAGATATCTTTTCTGCCAAACGACGGAACAACTTGTTTTTCACGTGCAAAACAGAAAAGAGATTTTCCGGCCACAAATCGAGGACATACATCGTGGATTCTATGCCCCGGATCTTCGAGATAAGAATCCCTGTGATCGACATCATTACCGGCGAAAGCTGGTATAGAAAAACTTTGTCGTACTTGCCGAAGAGCAATCTCGGCAAATGCAGCAGACTCCCGACAGGAAATGACACATAGTTCAGGAAGATTCGAAGGCTCGAATTATCTCCCCGGGGGATCTCCGGGGCCCGGTAAATCTTGATCCCCTTGTGTTCTTGCCTAAATGGACCTCGCAGCGAGTATCCCGGATAGAGTTGTCCCTGCGGATAGTTGGGAAGGCCGCATAGAACCTCCACATCCAGTCCGTTTTCGACAAAATAATCGCAGATATCGTTTATCCGGAAGCCCTCCGGCCAGAAATGCTGGCCGACGACGAGTACTTTGGGCTTACTGTTCATTCCTAAGACGCTGACGTGATCGAGGGAAGCAGGTCCTGGACGTAGTCCGTGGTCTTGATCTTCGCGATGATCTCGTCAATGGTCAGCTGTTGCGTGTTGTGGGATGTGTATTCCTCCAACGTCTCGCTGACGATGTCTCCTGAGTCAACGAACTTTTCGTAGTTGAGGTCTCTGGTGTCGGCGGGGACCCGGAAGTATCCGCCAAGGTCCTCCGACTTCGCACGCTCTTCGCGGGTGAGAAGCGTTTCGTGCGCCTTCTCGCCGTGCCGGGTCCCGATGACATTGATTTCGACGTCGGAATTGAAGAGGCGCTTCATCGCTGTTGCCAAGTCCCCCACCGAGGAAGCGTCGGCTTTTTGGACGAACAAGTCGCCCTGATTGGCATTCTCGAACGCGAAGAGGACGAGCTCGACTGCTTCATCGAGGTTCATCAGGAAACGGGTCATGTGCGGATCTGTCACCGTCAGTGGCTTTCCAGCTCGAATCTGGTCTGCGAACAAGGGGATCACCGATCCTCGGGACGCCATTACATTTCCGTACCTGGTGCAGGAGATCAACGTTTCCGACGGATCTACGTTGCGGGATTTGGCGATCACAACTTTTTCCATCATGGCCTTGGAGGTGCCCATGGCGTTGATCGGGTAAGCAGCCTTGTCGGTGGAGAGGCACACGACCTTCTTGACACCCGCGTCAATAGCCGCGGTCAGGACGTTGTCGGTTCCGAGGACGTTGGTCCGGACGGCTTCCATCGGGAAGAATTCGCACGACGGTACTTGCTTAAGTGCGGCAGCGTGGAAGATGAAATCCACTCCCCGGACAGCCTCGCGCACGCTGTCAATGTTGCGCACATCACCTATGTAGAACTTCAGCTTGTCGTTGCTGTAGGCCTTCCGCATGTCGTCCTGTTTTTTCTCATCCCGGGAGAAGATGCGGATCTCGCCGATGTCTGTGTGCAGGAAGTGCTTCAGTACAGTGTTCCCGAACGAGCCAGTGCCTCCGGTAATCAAAAGTGTCTTGTCCTTGAACAACTTGTCTCCTTGTTTTGCAGGTGGCTACGGCAACGAACATGGGCTGCAACCGTTAGATGATATCAGCGAGTCGGGATCGGGACGGGTGAACAATCCCCGCGCGACCCTGGCCGTGAATTCGGCTTGCATGTGATTCGGCGTAGAATCTCAAGCATGCTTAGCCCAGAAACCCGCCGAGTTCTAGTGATCATGCCTGCCTGGAACGAAGGCGAAACCGTCGGTGACACGGTTGACGAGGTGATCAACCTGAACGAAGGATACGACGTCCTGGTCGTCGACGACGGCTCAAAGGATGCGACAGCGGCTGTCGCGGCCGCCGCCGGCGCGACGGTCCTTCGGCTCCCGTTCAACATGGGAGTCGGCGGTGCCATGCGAGCTGGATTCAAGTACGCCGACCGCTACAACTATGACGCCGTAATCCAAGTAGACGCCGACGGCCAGCACGACCCTCGGGAGATCGCATCGGTCTTGGAGGGTTTGACCACCGCCGACATTTCCATCGGGGCACGCTTCGCCTCCAAGGGTGACTACAAGGTCTCCGGTCCGCGCCACTGGGCCATGGTGTTCCTTGCTGCGGTGATCTCCAGGCTGGCACGGACAAAACTTACGGACGTGACGTCGGGGTTCCGCGCGGGAAACAAGCGGGCTATTGCGCAGTACCTCGACCACTATCCGGCCGAGTATCTGGGCGACACTATCGATTCATTGGTCGTCGCCATCAAGTCTGGCTGCAAGGTCACCCAGATCCCCGTGGCCATGCGGCCCCGGCAGGGCGGAACCCCGAGCCACAATCCAGCGAAATCCGCAATCTACCTGCTGCGGTCCGTCTTCGCGCTGCTGTTCGCGCTGACCCGGAGCCGCTCGAAAATCGCTGTACAGGAAGGCATTGCCTGATGGGAAACACTTTGGCCCCCTTCATCTTCGCCCTGGTCATGGTAGCGATCGTACTGGAGCTGGTCCGCCGCAAGGTTTTTCGTGAGAAGTATGCAGCCCTCTGGCTGGTCATTGGCGCCAGCGCCCTGGTCTTGGCCGGCTGGCCGGACCTTCTTGCGGGTGTCAGCAAACTCCTTGGCATTCAGGTTGCGTCGAACCTGCTCTTTGCGCTGTGTATCGTCTTGCTGCTTGGCGTGTGCCTCCATCTCTCTTGGGAACTCTCCGTCGTCGAAGATGAGAACCGCACGTTGGCTGAAGAAGTCGCGATTCTGCGCACTGCCGTTGAGCAGTTGGAAAGCGATTTCCGGCGCATCCCGCAACCCACACCGCAGGCCGCAAAGCCGCAGCTGCAATCGGCGCCTGGCCCCTGCGAGGACTGACATATTCGGCACAGGTCAGGGGCGGAGTCCGGCACGAAGTAGACTTCTACTGTCCATTCTGAACTTTCATGGTGCCCCGCAGGCAGTGGGCCGTGGATCAATGAAGGTCGTGACATCGGGGGAATGCCGGCTGAAAACGACCACGAAGGAATCATGCTCAGCCCCGATCTGCAAGACAATCCCGGAACCTCGGACCACAAGGTGCCCGCCCGGCGCCGACGACTCGCGCCCGTCAGTACGGGCACAACAGCCCCCCAGTGGCTCTGCATCGGCTTGGTTGCGAGTCTCGTGGTCCTGGCCGTATTCATGCTCCGGGCCGCTGGGGGCCTGACCGGCTGGCGGTACGGGATTGCGCTGGGCCTTGTGCTGATTCTCATCCCGACCTCGCGGACGTTTTCACAGAGAATCCTTTTCTCGATCGTCGGACTGGCGGGTACAGCCCCGATCATGTGGTGGGTCACGGGTCCGGTCCCGGATCTTAACCGCGGTTCCGTGGTCTTGGCCGTGGCAGCCGCGGCCCTCGCCGGGTCAGCATGCTATTGGCGCGTCAAGCGTCAGCCACTTCGTACATTCCTGCC
The DNA here is from genome assembly GCF_019977335.1 of Arthrobacter sp. NicSoilB4. Classification (NCBI taxonomy): domain Bacteria; kingdom Bacillati; phylum Actinomycetota; class Actinomycetes; order Micrococcales; family Micrococcaceae; genus Arthrobacter; species Arthrobacter sp. NicSoilB4. Next base: position 2,732,898 of record NZ_AP024653.1, read on the forward strand.
CCATCTCCGTGCCGTAGATGGCCTGCCAGTTCTCGCCGGGCTGGCTTCCCTGTGGGTGGTGCAGAGTTTCGTCACGGTCCGGACACCGGAGCAGGCGTTGCTCTTGTTGACGCGGTCTTGGGATTTCGCGCCGCACTTCAACATGTTCAACATGATTCGAAATCATGGCTCAGTTATCGCGGTTCTGCCCGCTTCCCCCGACGGCGGCCCATGGTCCGCGGCGACGTATCCCCAAGGTTTCCACTCGCTGGCCGCCACGTTTGCCGAGGTCGTTGCCGGCAGCACTGCAGGTGATGCAGGGCAGGAAGTCCTCCTGTTTTGTCGGCTGGTCGGTGTTATCAGCGTTCTCGGCACCCTGCTGGTCGTCGCCGGGCTGACGTCGCTCCCCGTGCTACGCCACAACTTCTTTGTGACGCTTCCTCTCGTTGCCATCGTGTCTACGGCCTGGGTGGTGGGTCCCGGCGCCATTCCAGTGTTCGGGGCCTTCCCAAATTTCGGACTGGGAGTGGCACTTTGCGTGGCCTGTATTGCGATCGTGCAGCTCCGGCGTGTCATTCACCCGGCGTTGGCATCTACGGCCCTGATCCTTGCACTGATTGGGGTTGCTCACGGCTGGATTCTCCTGCTCGTCCTTTGTCTCCCGAGCGCGGTAGTTTATGGCTGGCACCTGTTTCGGCATCGTGCACAGCTGGGCCGGCCGCTTATCGCCATTCATAGCCTCCTGGCACTGCTCGGCGCCGCCGCCCTTGTGGCCGCGGTCTGGCAACTGCACGGCATGTCTGCCGGGGAAGTTCTCACCACTAATGGCGGTATAGCTCTTGCCGATACCGGAGTGGCTGTATTGTGCATCATTGCCAATGCCTTTGTGGCATTGGCCTTCTACTCTCGCCGAAGAGTCGGAACCGACGAGGTTCGCCTCGGGACCCTTACTTCACTTCACGTTCTTGCCACTCCCCTCTATGCTGCGGCACTGCTTGTCTGCCTTGCCGTCTTTCAGCTGGTCCAGGCCGGCATGGTTACGTACTATTTCCATAAGTCATTCCTGGCTGTCGAGATCGTGGCAATCGTATGCACGGTCATTGGCGCAGCAGAGCTCTGGTCCCCGCTTCTGCTGGCCCGGAGTCACAGAAAAGCCTTCCTGGCAGCGTCGCTCCTGACGTCCCTGGGGGCCACGCAGTTCTTTGGACTACCCTTCACGGGTTTGAGCCAGCAGGGAATGAAACCGACGGCGAGTGGACCCACAGCCCTGCTGCAGCAGAGCACCGCGCTGGCCGACCCTATGCCGCCGCTCATCCCCAAACTGCTCGCCGTGTCACGCGTAGAGCAACGCCGACCCTTCATCTACGTGGGATTCAACGACTTCTTCGACCCTCTCCTGGCCGCTCAGTGGTCACTGACCCTCCAAGGCAAATGGACGAACAAGATTGAGCCCGCCATTCCCATGGTCAGTCCTCTGTATAAGGGACCCTCCAAAGTCCCCGACTCCATTGTGGTGATCCTGGAAACAATGCCCGATCTGGACGTCATGGTCGATGCAGTGCTGGTCCCCGAGTTGCGCGCCGCACTCCCCCAGTACGCGTCCAGGATCATCACCTACTAGCCCTTACCGCCCGCTCGGGGCGGTGTGAGAGCCTCGTGCGGTCCGCGACCCGGTCGGGCCCCGTGGATTGCGGGGAGGTCCGGAGAAGCGAAGCTGCGGCAGGCAGTCACGTGTCTATTACGGTCCCTAGGGCGTCAAACCCGTCCCTAAGTAACCAGACCCCCGCCACGCAAAACGCTCGGCTGGAAATTCCAGCCGAGCGCCAACGTGATCCAGTCCCGCAGCCTAGCTGGCGCGGCGAACCCTAAAACAGCCTGTTCTTCGCTTCATCACCGATCGATGTTGACGAAAATTCCTGACCTTTGATGGTGTGTGTGGGCGGTCGAACGAATGAAGTTCACTGCCCGCCGAGACGTGTCGCCAATCTGGTAGTCCGCCGGAATCACGGGCGGACCGTCGGTCTCGAACTGGTCGAGGACAATGTCGATGGCGTCGACAATCGCGTCCGCCTTGACACCCGTGGTGATGATGGCCGCGGTGTCCAATGACTCCGGACGTTCGATGGCGTCCCTAAGAGTGACTGCCGGGAAGCCCAACAGGGAAGACTCTTCGCTAATGGTGCCGCTGTCCGAGAGCACAAGCTTGGCTTCCTGTTGAAGCTTTACATAGTCGTTGAAGCCGAATGGCGGGTGGAAGCGCAAGCCGCGCTTCAACTCTTCAGGCTGGTCCTCGAGCCGTTTACGGGTCCGGGGATGAGTCGAGACGAGCACAGGCAGTCCGTGCCGTTCGCTGATTGTCTGAAGTGCCTTGAGGATCTCGGCCAGGCGGTCTGGGCTGTCGACATTTTCCTCCCGGTGGACGCTGACCATAAAGTAGCCGCCGGACGTGAGCCCCTGCTTTTCGAGCACGTCACTCGCTGCAATGGCGTCGGCGTTGCCGACGAGAACTTCCTTCATCGGGGATCCCGTCAGCAGGATCCGGGACGGGTGCAGACCCTCGGAAAGCAAATTCCTGCGAGCGTGCTCCGTGTATACGAGGTTGTAATCCGCCACGTGGTCAACCAAACGGCGGTTCGTCTCCTCCGGGACATTTTCGTCGAAGCAACGGTTGCCGGCCTCCATGTGGTAGACCGGGATCCGCAGGCGCTTTGCCATAAGGGCAGAAATGCAGCTATTGGTATCCCCCAGCACCAGCATTGCGTCCGGCTTTTCTGCCAGCAGGACCCGCTCCGTCTTGGCAAGGATTGAGCCCAGGACGGCACCCAAGGATGTCGTGTCCGCTTCCAGGAAGTGATCCGGCTTCCTGAGGCCAAGGTCTTCAAAAAAGACCTCGTTCAGTTCGTAATCGTAGTTCTGGCCGGTGTGGACCAGTACGTGCTCTGTACTGCGATCAAGCCGCCGAATGGTGGCCGCCAAACGGATAATCTCGGGCCGTGTTCCTACAATGGTCAGTACTTTTAGCCTGCGGCCAGCGTCGGTCATACTTCCTCCGGGAAAGTGTCGGGAGAGGCTGGATCAAATATTTCGTTGATCCAGAACATGGTGTAAAGCTTATCTGATCCGGTATTTGTGATCTTGTGAGACCACATTGTCGGCATATCAATGGCGACGGGTTGCTGCCCGTCGACCGAGTAGGTACGCACTTCATCGGAAAACAACTTCCGCATGGAGATTTCGGCAGTTCCCGACAGCACCGTAAACCGTTCAATCTTTCGCCGGTGGTAGTGCTGCCCCCTGGTTACGCCCGGCTCCGTGGTCGAGAATGACGCCTGCCCCTCGCCCCCTGCGCTTCGTATGACTTCGAAAAAGGCGCCACGGGCATCCTCTTTCCGGTCCAAGGTGACGGGAAGACGATCGCCGACCAGGAACGAGCGGTAGGTATTGAACATGTCGCGGTCAAACGGTTTCGAAATGTCCGGAATGGTCCCGTTGGAATAAATTTGGGACATCTCTTGGATCAGCGCGGCCACCTCACTTACGCGGCGGCTGGTTGCGAGCCGCTGGGCGTCCTCGGGATCGTGCAGCCCGAGGAGGATTTCGGCTGCTGTCTGCACGTGCAGAAGCAGCAAGTCCTTGTCGTCCTGGACTTGCAGAGCTTTTCCGTCGGCGGCCAACTGGCAGAAGGTCGCCACCACGGAGTTGTAGAAAGGCACCCCGTGCTCACCGAACAGGTTTGGAAGGCTGACGTTGACAAAGTGAGCTCCGGCGTTTTCGGCGGCTTTCTTCAGGATCAGGCCGGCCTCCTGCTTCCCCCGACCGTACGCACTGTCGTTGCCCGCCTGAATGGAATTGGCAAAAACCACGGTCGCGGGTTTCGTCGTCGCCTGGTCCAGGGTCAACGCGAGTTGCTCAGCGAAACGGATGTTGCCGAGCCTGACGGCATCGTCGCCACCTCGGTTCACGCCCGCCACGTGCACCAGGACCGTTGCCCGTTCCATGATGCCAACCGCGGCGTCGACGTCGAATTTGTCCCCCAGAGCCAGCGCTTCAGTCGGCTTGCCAAGGCTGTGCGCCAGAACGCGCGTGTGCCATCCAAGGAAGCCATTGCTTCCGGTCAAGGCGATCGTCATATTTGAATTCCTTTCACGTAGATACAGTCACTGCCCGCAGACAGTCAGTTTGTAGATTTTCGCTTGGCCTTGGGAATCCAAGAGGGTCGCTACTCCGGAAGCTTCGAGGTTGTCCAGCCCGCGGAAACCATTGTCGCCGCCGTGGACTTCCTGATGGCCAAAATCAAGCACATACCCGACGTGAAGCCGCTCAACGATCGGACATAGGGTCGGATCCGAGCCGGCCTGGTTCAGACGCGTGAACAGCTGGTCCGAGCCTCCTGGGAGTTCGCTAAGCATGTGAAGCTGGATGAGTTTCCTGCCGGTAAACGCGTACGCCAGGGCGCTCCCATTCCACGGATTGCCCACCATTACCGCGTCGTGCGGGATTTCGTCTGGCAGTCGCTTCAACAACGCCATCTCGTCTGCGGACACAAGCCGCGAGTCGTTGTTCAATTGATAGCCGCCCGCGGCTGAGTTGGTCGCCGCCCGAACGTTGGCTTGCTGGGTACCGACCGCAAGCAGGCTTGCAGCCACCACTGCCGCCGCTACGCCTACATACCGCCGGGACCGACTCGCTCCGTCCACGGCCGGAGGCTCCTTGGCGGAAGGGTATCTGGCCATCAGCGGAGCCACCCACTTGTCCCAGCCACGAACCGCTCCAATGACGGCCAGCGGCAGAATCACCGTGGGGAGAAGCGATGCCAGGCGGGGTGGGTCGTTGTACCAGACACCTGTGAAGAACGTCCGAAGATCCCCAAACGGGAAGGCCGCCACGATGACGAAGAGGCTCGCGATGACCGCGTACATTCCGACAAGCCAAAGCTGCTTGCGGCGCAGGATCAGCGATACCAGCCCTGCCACCGCCAGCACCATCACGACCCATGAGACCGGGCGTCCAATGGCGGAACTGGTGAGTACCTCGCCAATGGCCCGCCCTGTCGTTTCGATGGGGGGCCAGAAGGCCGCGATCTCGGGAGGCCGGACCGTCTTCCAAAGAACAGCAAGTGCGCCCAGTCCCAGCAGGAGCATCAGGATCATTCCGGCCACAGGCAGTGCGACTCGCTGCGACCGTCGCGCAAGCCTCACAGTGAGCCCCGCCCACAGGATCAGCAGGGGTGGCACCATCAGCGCCACAAGCGCCATTGTGCTGCTCGGGTGCGCCAGGGTCAGGCCTGGAAGCACTAGAACGAACAGCAACCACGACACGGTTCTTGATTCTGACGGTTTCCACCCCAATCCCAATGCTTGGATTCCCAGCGCGAGAGCCACCGGCAGCAACGCGTTGCCCAGGAAGTTCGGATAGAGGACACCAAAATCCAGCAGCAACAGTGGAAACGCGCCGAAAGCCGCGGACAGGACCCCTGCCGCGACGCTGACGGCGACCCGGTTTCCAAGGATCTTGTGTGCCAGGAAGATGCAGCCCAGCGGCCAGACGATGGATCCGACCACGAGATTCACCACATTGACGGCCACGGGGATGGCGGCACCCGTCGTGGCGGCAAGCAGCGCGACAAGATCGTGCCAGGCCGCCGGGTAGAATCCGCCACCGGTCATGGAGCTCACTGTGATGGACGATGCCGAGCCCGTGTCGAGTATGTAACGCACGGCGTTAAGGTGAAAAACGTTGTCGAACGTTTGCGAGAAAGCCTCAGGCCGTCCGAAGGCGGCCACGAGACGTCGGCCAATGAGAAATGCTGCAACAACAAGCGCGAGCCCGTGGCCAGCCCCCGCCCACCAGTTAATCGCCCTGCGTCCGCTGGGCTTCTCGGCACGGGCAGTTTTGGTGAGCAAGGTGGTTGTCGCCAGGGCAACAACACTAATCAGGGCCGTGAAGATGAAGACCGGCAGAAGTGACCACTTCATGTTCAGGAGCGGTGCCACCAGAGCTGAGACTGACACGATTGAGACCGTGATGGCGGGAGCCATGGCCAGTAGCGCCATCCCGCGGGCCCGGCTTGCCCAGGCCACGAGTGCCCCCGGGACGAACAACAAGCCGATCGCCACAACGACAAGCGGGACTACAGACCACCACGACAAAGGAATCCTCCGAGAACTTTGATTGAACGAATGCAAAAACCTATTGGTCATTGTCATGAGCCGCCCTCCCGAATCTTACTCGACTGGGGTTCGGCGGTTTGTGCTAGAAGTTGAGTCGCTGCGCCAACGCTGGCGCCAACGTCTTGGCGAATGTATTGGTCATGTGGTTGTCCCGATAGACCATCACATTGCCGATAACTGCCGGACAGACGCCCTGGCGGCAAAAATATGCGGACAGGTCGAGGAACTCGACTCCTGGTACCTGTGCTCCGGCCAGCTGCAGAGGATCCGTCCGGGCGTCCACTGCGCGCATCCTGGTCTGGCACATCGGTGAATCGGTTCCGTTGAGCGAAACGCACTCAGGAGTGGAGACGTCGGGATATGGGTTGTCGCCCACAACAGCTACCCGGATACCGGCTGCCCGAAGCGGCTTCAGGACCTCGACATAGCCGTCGACCAGCGCCTGAGGATTATCCCACCCCCATTTGAGCGCACGCTGATAGCCGGCTGGCGTCATTCCGGAAACCACTACCAACTGCGGCCGGAGGAGCAGGATCCGTTCCAGGGTTACCTTGTTCTGCTCGGAACAATTGTGGTAAACCGTCGTGCCATCCGCTGGCGGCGATGTAGAAAAGGGACACCCATTGCGAACCATGGCCCGCACGTTCCATCCCGAAGGCGTCCCGGCGATAAGAAGCGCATCCACGTATTGCGCGGCGTGCGAGTCCCCCACAACGACCATCGTTTTCGAGGCATCCACCGGACCGTACAAGCATTGCTCGATCCTGATGTTCGCCGGATCAAAGGTCCCGCATTCGTCCTTGCCGGTGAGGGGCACGTCCTTCAATGCCACGGCGGGATCCGGCTGAACGGGCAGTGTATCGGGAACCGATGCAGGGCGACTGGGGTCAAACGCCGTCGCTCCCGGATATTCGCGCAGGTTCAGCGCCCCGCTCAGCTGCTGGGATTTGACTTCGACGACGACCCAAGGCGCAAGGGCCGGAATAGTTGTGGCTGCGATCAATCCCGCGGCCACAACGAGTGCGTTTCCGGCCAGGGGCCTCCATCGTCTTGCTTTCAGCGGAAGACCCGGGAAAGGGCTGACCGCGTGACGGAACCTTTGCTCGACGAAGTAGTAGGACGTAACGGCCAACCCCAAGCTGATCCCGACAATGGCCGCACCGTGAAGGTAGCCGGGCGTTCGGCCCAGGAGAAACACGTAGAAGACCACCACGGGCCAATGCCAGAGGTAGAGGGAGTAGGACAGATCACCAACATAGGTCACCGGCCGGAGGCTCAAGAGCCGGGTAACCGAATAACCGCGGTCGACTGATGGCTGCAAGTGCGACGCACCCGAAGCGACTACCAAAACCGTAGCCAGCACCGGCAAGAGTGCGACGGATCCTGGGAAATCCATGGCGGTAGAGAACGTCAACGCGGAATAGAGGATTGCGCAGAGACCGATCCAACCGGCAGCACGCAGGAACACCGCCCGCGGATGCATCTTCGGCAATAGGACGGCGGCAATACCCCCCATACCGAGCTCCCACATTCGGGTGCTCGTAGCGAAGTACGCGATGCCGTGCTCCGTGGACGAAAACATGATGCTGTGGACGAATGACGCAAGGGACACTGTCGCCAGCACGGCGAGACAAATGATTTCAATCCTTAGGCGCAGCTTCGCAGCGACGGCCACCCCCGCCAGGAGGATCAGTGGGGTTACCAAATAGAATTGTTCTTCGACGGCAAGAGACCAATAGTGCTGCACCGGCGACACGGCGGCTGTCGCGCCCGCATAGCTGTTTTCGCTGAACGCCTGATTCCAGTTCTGGACCTGCAGCCCTGACATGATCACGTCCAGGGAAATTGACTGCCACCTGTTTTGTGGCAGGAAAATCACAGTCGCGATCGTGGTCGCAATCAGGACCACGCTGGCAGCCGGCAGCAGGCGCCGGATGCGCTTGGCGTAGAAGACGGACAGCCGAATCCGTCCGGTATCGGAGAGTTCCCGGACCAGGGATCCCACAATGAGGAAGCCTGAGATGACGAAGAACACGTCGACTCCGACAAAGCCACCAGGCAGCAGTTCCGGCCAGATGTGATAAAAAATCACGAGTCCCACGGCCAGGGTGCGCAGCCCCTGGATGTCCATTCTTAGGCCCGTATTCGCCTTGTCAGGAGAAGAACTTACCCGTATATGGCGCCCCTGAAGCACCATCGCCGACGGCCTACTAGTCACAGTTTTCTTCCTATAGTGAAACGGTCGTCGTCGATGTGCTCCCGTTCGGGGACTGAGACGCTCAGTCCCCTTAAGGGCAGCCCTGCCGCTGCCCGGCCCTAGGCCCGAAGAAGGGCCACGGCCTGATCAATAGGGCCGTCGAACATCAGGTTCCCGTGCTCAAGGAGGACACCCCGCTCGCAGATGCGCGACACCAGGTCAAGGTCGTGGCTGACGACAACGAGCGTCTTGCCGTTCTGGGCAAGCTCCTGAATCTTGGAGATGCACTTGCGCTGGAACGGCTCGTCTCCGACCGCCAGAATTTCATCGATGAGGAAGACCTCAGGGTCCGTATGGACTGCCACCGAAAAAGCCAACCGCAGATACATTCCGGAAGAGTAGAACTTCACTTCCGTGTCAATAAACTGCCCGATTTCTGCAAACTCCACGATGGCGTCGAAGCGATCGTTGACTTGCTGCTCCGTCATCCCCAGGATGGCTCCGTTGAGGTAGACGTTGTCCCGGCCCGACAAGTCGGGGTGGAAGCCCGCTCCAACTTCAATGAGGCCGGCCACCCGTCCCCGGGTACGGACAGTGCCGGAGTCGGGAAGCATGACGCCGGATATGTGCTTCAGGAGCGTCGACTTACCGGACCCGTTCAGCCCCAGGAGCGCCACCGACTCTCCGGTCCTTACCGTCAGTGAGACGTCTTTGAGCGCGTGGAACTTCTCCGACAGGTCGCCTCGGCGACCCTTGGCAAGCCATACGACGGCCTCCTTCAACGACCGGGTGTGACGCAGCACAAATTGCTTGCTGACGTCCCGTACTTCAATAGCGTTTGCCACTCACAACTCCTGCGCGAATCGGCCCTCAAGCCGACGAAATGTAAATTGGCCCAGGACAAGGACCGCGATCGAAAGAACGATTCCCACGGGCAACCACAGGGTGAACAAGTTCGGCGGCATCGGCGCTGAACCATCGGTGGTAGGCAACCAGAAAGCGTAGTGGAAGAGCTCCACTCCAACGGTGATCGGATTCGCCTGGTAGACGGCGAAAGCAACGTCCCCAAGCTTGTCCCGAACCATGGTCCACGAGTACATGACCGGCGAAGCCCATGTCGCAATCATCAGCAACATGTCGACGATGTTCTCGGAGTCACGGAAATAGACGTTTGCCGAGCCGAACAACAGGCCGAGTCCCGTGGCAAGGAGTGCAACGATGACAAAGCCTCCGACCGCAGCCAGGAGCTGGAGCAGATTGGGGTGCCACCCCGCAAAGACACAGGCTGTAACGAGCACAACCAGCTGCGGAAAAAAGTGAACCGCGGAAACCCACACAGAGGCGACAGGGAACAGCTCCCGCGGAAGATAGATCTTCTTGATCAAGTTGCCGTTATGGACTATCGACCTAGCGGCATTGCCCAGTGCCTCGGAAAAGAAATTGATGAGCACAATTCCCGAGAAAAGGTAGATGGCATAGTTGGCGAGCCCGTCAGGGTTCTTGGGACTTTTTTCCAGTCCAAGAAAAACGCCCAGTGCGATGTAAAAAACAATGAATTGGACGCCGGGCTTCACGTAGGACCACATCAGCCCCAGAACGGAGCCCCTGTAACGGACCTTGAGCTCTTTCCGTACCAACAACTTCAGCAAGAACCCCGACTGGCGGATGTCGCGGATCCCGCCGCCGACGCCGGGGGTGGTGAGTTCGCCTAAGCTGACGCCGCTCACTTGATCTCGTTCTGCGTGTGCTGCTCGAAAGTCTTCCTCCATGACTCCATCGAAGTCAGATCCCCCACGGCAGCCCGGTACTGGGCGCTCAGTTCGCGCCAGTCCTTGAGCAGGACTGAGTGCAGGTGTGCGCTCTGGGCGAGCATCTCGCGGAGCTGCTTCGGGTCCCTCTTGTACCAGGACGCACCCGTTCCCTCTGCATTGGAGACCACCGCGCTGTCGTACTGGGCCATCCGCCACCAACGGTTGTCCTGGTGCGGCACGGTCGCCTGGGGGCGCTCCATGCTTGATCCGCTCACGGGGTTAAGCAGCTGCCTAATGACCGTCTTGGCTGCCCAGGGCAGAAGTGAGACCTTCGAGGGCTGTGTGATGCCGTGGCCCCGGCGCGGCGGCTTGTCCATTTTTGGTGCAGGGAAGTCATCCTGGTCAGGGCGGAACACCGAGTCTGAGTAACCAGCCATCATTTTTCGGATCTCGGGCAACTTCGTCGGCAGAAGCTCCCGAAGACCGGCCGGCCCCTTGAGGACATCTTCCATTGCCCAGTTGCGCCCCCGGACAGTTGCATACTGCATCGAAACGAGGTGTTTCACGTCATGGTAGTGAGACTCGCGGACGACGCGCCCGCCATACTCGTAGGGGCTGTGCAGCAGCGCCACGACCACACGGTTGCGCGCGTGGAAGTACGCCTGCCAGCCGACCAGGTCGTCCTTGTCGATCCACGAAACGTGCCAAACCGCTGAACCCGGCAGGGAAACGGTCGGGAATCCGTGCTTCTTGGCGCGCAGGCCGTACTCAGAGTCATCCCACTTGATGAACAGTGGAAGCGACAAGCCAATCTCGCGGATAACGGCCGTAGGAACCAGACACATCCACCAGCCGTTGTAGTCCACGTCAACACGACGGTGCAGCCAGGACGTTTGGCGAAGATTTGAGGACATGAAGTCGTGCCCCAGAATCATTTCCTCGCTCGGCAGCGCGGGCTGGAACCTGTACGGATTCACAACTTCACCGAACGTGTGCATGACGGTCCGGTTGTAAAGATCGAACATGTGCCCACCGACGATGGTCGGCGTCTTGCACCGGTCCGCGAAAGTGAGAAGACGAATGATGCTTTCCGGCTCGACGACTATGTCGTCATCCATAAGAAGCACATAGTCGCTGCCATTTTCAACGGCCTCAAACATTCCGCGGGCGAACCCGCCGGAACCTCCAAGGTTCGACTGGTTGATGATCCTCAGTTTCCCCTGGAGCGCATCCCTGACTTCCGCAAACCCCTCAGCCTCAGAGACTTTTTGTGAGCCCTGATCCACAAGGAGCACTTCCTGAACGTGCTCAAGGGCTTCAGGATTCTCCGCCATGAGACGCAGGTTGTTCAGGCAGAAGTCGTTCTTGTTCAGCGTCGTGATCTGCAGGGTGACGGAGCCCGACGGCTTTTCAACGGCCGGCCCCTGCCATTCTGCCTCGAGCATCACAAGGGGTTCCGTGCCGGCGACCAGATCGAACCAATACCAGCCGCCGTCGCCAAACGGTGCCAAGCTCAACTCGAAGACGCTGTCAGCTGTTCCTTCAACCCTCCGGGTGTCGACCCGCTGGAGGGACCCACGTGCATTGGATTTGTAGACAATGACGGAGCCGGGCCCCTGGGTGCGTACCTGCAGCCGAATATTCTCAACGTTTGTCCATCGGCGCCAGTAGCTTGCCGGGAAGGCGTTGAAATAACTTCCGAAAGACACACGCTCACCCGAACGGACCAAGGTGGACCTGCGGGAGAGGAAATCCTCTATATGAGCTTCTTTCGTTGGGGCCGCGAAGCTGCGGGCAATGGCCGTTTTTCCCTCGCGGTCACCCGCCGTGGGCAGCTGCGTCCCAGTGGCGGCACCCATGTCCATGTAGAGCGGGACAGTGTCCATTTGGCTCTGGCTGGGCAGAATTACCCTCTGCAGAGTCGACCAGCTCAGTTTCGTTTCAACTTCTACTTCACTTGAGACTGTCACGCGTCCACTCCCCCGCTTTCAATCTTCGCGCCACCTTCAAAATGCGGGCGGATCTGGTTGTCGAACATGGTCAGCGCCGATCCTATGGCCATGTGCATGTCCAAGTACTTGTACGTGCCGAGGCGTCCGCCGAACAGGACGTCCTTTTCGGCCGCCGCGAGGTCACGGTACTTGAGCAGGCGTTCGCGGTCGGCCGGGGTGTTGATCGGGTAGTAGGGCTCGTCGCCCTTTTCCGCCGCCCGGGAGAACTCGCGCATGATGACGGTCTTTTCCGTCTGGTAGTCGCGCTCCGGGTGGAAGTGGCGCGGCTCGATGATGCGTGTGTAGGCAACATCGGCGTCGTTGTAGTTGACCACCGACGTTCCCTGGAAGTCTCCGACGTCGAGGACTTCTTCTTCGAAGTCGATGGTGCGCCAGGAGAGGTCGCCTTCGGCGTAATCGAAGTAACGGTCGACAGGTCCGGTGTAGATGACCGGAATGTTGCCAACGACCTTGTTCTTGCTGTATTCGTGCGACTCGTCGAAGAAGTCGGTGTTCAGCCGGACCTCGATGTTCGGGTGTTCCGCCATCTTCTCGATCCAGGCGGTGTAGCCGTTGGTCGGCAGGCCCTCGTACTTGTCATTGAAGTACCGGTTGTCGTAGTTGTAGCGCACGGGGAGGCGGGAAATGATTCCCGCCGGCAGGTCCTTGGGGTCCGTCTGCCACTGTTTGCCCGTGTAGTGCTTGATGAACGCTTCGTAAAGCGGCCGGCCGATGAGCTGGATTCCCTTGTCATTCAGGTTCTGCGGATCAGTGCCGGCAAGTTCGCCGGCCTGTTCCTTGATCAGTTCCTGCGCCTGGCCAGGCGTGAGGTTGGCCCGGAAGAACTGGTTGATCGTGGCCAGGTTGATGGGCAGGGAGTAGACCTCGCCCTTGTGGACGCCGTACACCTTGTGCACGTAGTTGGTGAACGTCGTGAAACGGTTGACGTACTCCCAGACGCGCTCGTTGGAGGTGTGGAAGAGGTGCGCTCCGTAACGGTGGACCTCAATTCCGGTTTGTCCTTCTTTTTCGCTGTAGGCGTTACCACCGATGTGGTGGCGGCGGTCGATGACGACAACCTTCAAGCCCAGCTCAGTGGCGGCCTGTTCTGCGATTGTCAGGCCGAAAAAGCCTGACCCTACGATGACAAGGTCAGCGGTCACAAAATCTCCTGGTTCGAATATGGGCAGCGCAACGTTGTGCGTTGTCTGCTGCTCTAGCCTACCCGAGACAATGAGGGAACCGGCGAATCGAGGCCCGCGGCAGGGCTTGCCGCCAACCCCTCCGTTTGTCCGTTTTCCAAGGTCAGCACCACTTTCCACATAGCTGGATTTCCTTGGCGCGGGCCGCCGCTCCCGCGCCTAGCGTGGGATTCAAACCACGCCGAGGGAAAGGACCCCCAGCCGATGATGCTGCACTGCACGCTCGTTCCGGCGCCGGGATCCGCGCTCCCGTCGGGGCCCCTGGAGCTGGCCATCGAACTGCCGGACACGTGCCCCGGCGCGGAACTCCAGTTGGCGATCTCCCGGCGCTACGGGACCGGGGAACTGACCGTTGACCGGCTCCCGGTCTCGGCGTTCACTGTCGGCGAGGGGCCCCTCGTCGACGGCGCCGTTCTGGTGGACCGCCCAGTTCTGGTCGACAGCGCAGTTCTGGTGGACGGATCAGGGCCGGCCGCCACACCGTATGCGGCACCCCTTGCACTTGCCGTGCACAGCGGGCCGGGCGCCGGCCTGGTCGTCCCTCTAAGGCGCGGACGGTTCCGGATCGGACGCAGCGGCACCGAGATCGTCGTTCCGGATGCCGAATTGTCCCGCGAACATGCGCTGCTGGACGTCTCCGACGCCGCCGTCACCGTGCTCGATCTCGGAAGTGCCAACGGGATCAGCGTCGACGGAAAAAGGGTACAAGCTGCGGCGCTCTCGACAGACGCCATGATCCGGTGCGGCGGCTCGTCAATGTCCCTGGTTTTCTGCGGCGCACTGGCCCCAGACGGCCAGGCTTCTGCCGGATCCGATGTCTCGGAACCGTTGGTGGTCAGCAACCCCGCTGCGAACAGCAGCAGGTCGGCCATGATGCTGGCTGCTGTTCTGCCGCTGGCCATCGGAGCCGGTCTGGTGGTGGTGACTGGAATGTGGATGTTCCTGGCCTTCACGGCCGTGTCAGCGGTTTCGGTCCTGGTGCCCCTGGTGTCGGGCAGAAGACAACGCCGCGAATTGAGGGCAGCCGTCGCCGCGACCGCACGTGCGGACACGGAACGACGACGGCGGGCCGCTCCGTCTGCAAGCGCGTTGTCCCTGCGATGCTCATTCCCCGAACCCAGGTCAGAGGTTTCTGCCAGCACGGGACCCGTCTGGCTGCGGCTCGGGCTGGCGCGGCAAGGCGCGAACCTCCGGCTCGACCCGCCAGATTCCGGGTTTCGGCCACCGCCGCTCGGAATGATGCCCGTGACCCTGGATCCCAGGACCATCGTGACGAGCCTTCGTGGTCCCGAAGCTGCGGTGGCGGGGCTGCTCAGATCCTTTGTGCTGCAGCTTGCCTGCTACCCGGCTGCCCGGCGGACCAGGATCCACATTCATGGCCCAACCCCGGCGCTCCTTGCCGCGCGCTTCCTGGCGGCCGCAACTCTCTCCACGGAAGAGGCTTTCACTCGGGAAACCCTGGCGGCCGGACCGGGCGGAGACTACGAGCGCGGAGTGCTGATCATACTCAAAGCCGCTGAAACCGCCACGCTGCGCGTTGCGGCCGTCAGTAGCGGCTGGCAAGTGATCGACTGCGCCGGCGATCCGGATGCGGGCGCGAGGGCAGATTCAGAGTCAGCCATCGTCCTCAATGCCCGCACCGGACGGCTCTCATTAGCCAGCTCCTCGCTAGAGTTCACTCCTGACCTCGTTCCAGCCGACGTATTCGACCGCAACTGCCGCCGGTTGAGGGCCGGAGCGCCGTCAGCAGGCCCCCGGGCGGGCATCCCCGAGGCTTGTTCACTTGGCGGGCTGGTCCCGTTTTCAGCGCGGAACATCTCCCGTCGTTGGACTGAGTCCGTCGCAGCGCGCGGTCTTCCGGTCGTGGTCGGCGTCGGAGGTTCCGGTCCCCTGCGGCTGGACCTCCAGGCGGACGGCCCCCATTTCCTGGTGGCGGGCACCACGGGTTCGGGCAAATCAGAATTCCTCCGAACCCTGGCCGCTGCGTTGGCGGCCGCCCATCCGCCCGGGCGAATCAATCTGCTGTTCATTGATTTCAAGGGCGGCTCCGGTCTGCGGCCGTTGGCCGGCCTGGTTCACTGCGTCGGGCTCCTGACGGATCTCGACCGCAACGAAGTAGCCCGCGCCCTCGTCTCCCTGGGGGCGGAAGTACGCCGTCGGGAAGAGCTCCTCGCCGCGTACAACGCCCCGGATCTTCCGGCCTATGAGTCGCTTGATCCCGCGGGACCGGCACTGCCCCATCTGGCGATCATCATCGACGAATTCCGCATGCTGGTTGATGAGGCGCCCGAAGCACTTGCCGAGCTCATGCGCATTGCCGCCATCGGCCGTTCCCTCGGAATACACCTCATCATGGCAACCCAGCGCCCACAGGGCGCGGTGACCGCGGACATCCGTGCGAACGTGACCAGCTGCATCGCACTGAGGGTCCAATCCGAGATGGAATCCATCGACATCATCAATTCCCGGCTGGCCGCCGCCATCCCGATCACGAGTCCGGGCCGCGCCTTCCTGGTCCGCGGAAACGAGGCCCCGGAGGAATTCCAGTCGGCCACGGTCACTTCGCCCGTCCAGGAGAAGGCCCGCCGCCCCACCGTGATGGAGGCGATGGAATTCCTCAACCGCCGGCCGGCTGGCTCATCCCCCGGCCTGGCGGACAGCACCGCCCCGCAACCTGCCCTGGCAGCAACCCAACTGACGGAAACGGTAGCCGCACTGTGGGAGGCAACCGGCAGTTGCCCACCACGCCGTCCCGTCGCAGAGCCCCTCCCCAGGAATTTGCCGTTTCCCGCCGACGGGAGCCGCACCCGGATCCGGCTGGGTGTGTTGGACCTTCCTGAAGAGCAGCGGGTCGCCGAATTCGGCTGGCTTCCGGTGGCACACGGTCATCTGGGATTGATCTCGGGCCACAACGGCGGTGCCGACGCCGTCCTGGAACTTGTCGTGCATCAGCTCCTCAGCTGCGACGATGAATGGCATCTCTACCTTTTGGATGCCGCCGGGTCCCTCAGCGGAGCGGTCATGTCTCCCCGGGTCGGGGCAGTCGCGGGGCTGCACGAACTCCGCAGGGCCGTGCGGGTGCTGGAGCGGCTCTCGGAAGAAATGAACCGGCGACTAAGCACGGCGCACAGGGCCAGTGCACCTTCTCTAGTTCTCGCAGTGTGCGGCTGGGGATCCTGGGTGTCGGCGTTTCGATCCGGCCCGCTGGCCTGGGCCGAAGACCTCGTCCATAACCTCGTCCGCGACGGCGCCCGGGCTGGAATCACCCTGCTCATTGCGGGCGAACGCGAGCTTGTCACGGCGCGGTTCTTCGCTGCCGTTCCCAACCGGATCTTCCTGCCCGCCGGGTCGACGGAAGAGGGGCGCCTCGGCTGGCCCCGGCTGCCAGTCCTTGACGCAGGTCCCGGCCGGGTGGTGGTTTTTGGGCCGATGTCCGCAGCATCCTCTCCAGCGGGTCATGCGGGACAGCTGTTCGCGCCTCTCCCCCCTCCTGTCCGGGACGGGGCCGCCACCCTGAGAGCCCGGCCGTTCCGCATCGAGCCATTGCCCAGGCTGGTCACGGTCGCTCAGGTCCACTCCCGCAGGCCGGGCCCTGCTCCCCTGCCCGGCTACGTGTGCCTTGGCGTCGGAGGCGACGAGCTCCGCCCGGCGGGCATCCAGCTGTCACAGGGCGACGTCCTCGCCGTCCTGGGCGGCCAGGCGTCCGGGAAGACTTCGCTACTAGCTGCCCTGCCGGGCCTCAATCCGGAGGCCCGCTGGCTTCGGGCCCCGGCGGAGACAGATCCGGAGCCGTACTGGTCGGGGGTCCACGAAGCCGCGTGCTCCGGCTCCCTTGACCCGGCGGCAATTCTGTTGGCGGACGACCTCGATCTGCAGTCGCCGGAAGCCAACAGCCGGGTGCTCCTGCTGAACAGGCTCGGCTGGCGGGTGGTTCTCACTGCAGGATTCAGCCCGGGCATCCGGCAACGGGTTCCGCTGGTCCAGAACGCGACCGGCCAGGTTCGCGGCGTCCTGATCGCCCCGCAGAGCCTTCTCGACGGAGAACTGTTCGGCGTCCGTTTCGACCTCGAGCACAATCCTCCCCCGGGACGTGCGGTCGTGGTTTCGGACGGCCGCCCGCAGGCGGTGCAGTTGGCGTTCGGTCCTGCAGCAGGCAGCAAAGCGCCAGAGGACCGTGAGGCACTGGCTACAGGGCCGGCGGAGCCCCGCCTGCACGGGAAGCGAACGCAATGACGCGCTTGTCAAAAAGCAGCACAATGGCGAGAACCGCCGGCAAGAGCATGGCCAGTCCCGCCAAGGGGTACCCGCCCGTCATGGTCGGAAAGCCGATGGTAAGAGTGAAGAGCTGGGCCACCAGCGCGCCGGCACGCGGCCAGCGGTAGCCGCGGAACAGGAAAGTGGCCACCGCAAAGAGCCAGGCGGCGAAGGCCAGCAGCAGCCCCAACGTAAACACCGCGCCCCAGAAGGAGAGCACCGGGGCGCCGGTCAGCAGTTGGCTTCCGTACCAGAAGGCCGCCACCAGCAGCGCAGTCGCCTCAAGCGCAACGACGATCCCAATCACCAGGATGCCGGAGGGCCGGGCGGGATGGCCGGAGGCGGGGGAGCCTGCGGGAAGGTCGTCGCCGTTCCCGGCAGGTTCGGAGGAGTTTTCAGAGGCTCTTGACACACTGGCACAGTACCGGACATAGTCGTCTAGATGTGAGGGCGCCGCCAGCGAATGTGATGCATCGCTCACGATCCCGAGGCATATTGAAGCGGGTTATCCCTTGTTTACGCAGCGTTAACATGACACGCTTAAACCAGATGACCGAGGGGGCCCCAGAGGGCCCCTTTCTTATGAAGCCTCTAGTGAATAGTTTCACAAAGGCATTTAACGAGTGCCCAGGAAATGGAGTGACTGATCAGCATGGATTGGCGTAACCGCGCAGCGTGCCTCGACAAGGACCCGGAGCTTTTCTTCCCCGTAGGAAACACCGGCCCAGCCCTCCTGCAGATCGAGGAAGCCAAAAGTGTTTGCCGTCGATGCCCTGTTGTTGACACTTGCCTCCAGTGGGCGCTGGAGTCCGGCCAGGATGCAGGCGTCTGGGGCGGTATGAGCGAAGACGAACGCCGCGCCCTTAAGCGCCGCGCAGCCCGCGCCCGCCGCGCCTCCTAACGGCCGAGCACTTCCTAAGACCCCGTTCCTGACGCCGGCGATCCGCCCTCAGCGGCAGGACAGCAATGGACGCAGACCTCCGTCTGCGTCCATTGCCCGTTAAGCCGCTGCCGGACCGGCGGGCGGTTTCAAGGAACCGGCCCGCCGCCAGCCAGCGGTTACCGTTTAGCCAGGCTCAGGACAATCTGGACAGCCGTTCCGCCGCCCTCCCTGGCTTGCCACTGAATACTCCCGCCCAATTCGCTCGTCACCAGGGTGCGCACGATCTGCAGGCCGAGTCCCTCCACATATGGTGTGACAGGGATGCCGACGCCGTCATCCGCGACCGTCACGGTGAGCAGTTCATCGCCGTCCTCGCTTTCCGAGCGGTCCGCAATCAGCCAGACAGTGCCGGTCCGGCCCTCCAGGCCATGCTCGACGGCGTTCGTCACCAACTCGTTGATCACCAGGGCCAGCGGGGTGGCAAAGTCACTCGGCAGCTCGCCGAAGAGTCCGGAGCGCGCCGTCTTCACCTGCTGCGACGGGGATGCCACCTCCGCCGAGAGCCGGAACTGGCGGCCGATGAGTTCATCGAAGTCGACACTCTGGGTCAGGCCCTGCGACAACGTCTCATGCACGAGGGCAATCGTGGCCACCCTTCGCATCGCCTGCTCGAGTCCCTGCTTGGCCTCATCGCTGACCATGCGCCGCGACTGCATCCGCAGCAGCGCCGCGACGGTCTGCAGATTGTTCTTCACCCGGTGGTGGATCTCGCGGATCGTGGCGTCCTTTGTGACGAGTTCCATTTCCCGCCGCCGCAGCTCGCTGACGTCGCGGCAGAGCACCAGGGCACCGAAGCGCTGTTGTTCGTCACGCAGGGGGATCGCCCGCAGCGACAGGCTGACCCCGCGGGATTCGATTTCACTGCGCCACGGCATACGTCCCGTGACAACCAGCGGCAGGGTCTCGTCCACCAGCCGGCGGTCCTTCAGCAGGCCCGCAGTCACCTCGGCCAGGCTCCGGCCCTCGAGCGACTCGCCGTCGCCGAGCCGGCGGAACGCGGAGACCCCGTTGGGGCTCGCGTACTGGACGATGCCCTCGGCGTCGAGCCTGATGAGTCCGTCACCGACGCGGGGTGCGCCGCGCCGGGAGCCGGTGGGCGAGGCGAAGTCCGGCCACAGCCCAAGCGTGCCCATCCGCAGCAGATCGTAGGCGCACTGCCGGTAGGTCAGCTCCAGCCGCGACGGCATGCGGGAGCTGGAGAGGTCCATGTGGGTCGTGACAATGGCGAGCGTCCGGCCGTTGCGGACCATCGGCACCGCCTCGACCCGCAGGGCCATGTCGCTGCTCCAGTTGGTCTCGTTGGAGCGCTCGATCGTGCGGCTCTCCCACGCCTTGTCCACGAGGGGTTTCAGGTCCGACCTGATCCCCTCCCCCACGAAGTCGGCATGGAACACCGTGTGCGTGGTGGAGGGGCGGACGTGGGCCAGTGCCACGTAGCCGAACTCAGGGTGCGGAAACCACAATGCCAGGTCCGCGAACGCCAGGTCCGCGACCATCTGCCAGTCGCCGACAAGGAGGTGCAACCACTCGGCATCCCCCGGCCCGAAATCAGCATGCTCCCTGATAGGGTCCGTAAAGATTGCCACAGCACCTCCATTTGCGACGCCGGCAGTTGCCTAGCGTCGAACGATTGACCTCAAGAGCCTCAATGCTACCGACAGCGAGGCCATGTCATCGGCTTCGAGGGCGTTCACCTCGTCAAACATGCTCTTCGCCCGGTCCAGCTGCTCAACATTCTGGCTTTCCCACGCCGCAAGCCGTTCCTCCGCAGGCATCCCCGGAGCGGTAGCCTCCAGCACCGCCGTCGTCATGTCCGAAACGGTCGAGTAGAGATCGTCACGGAGGGCCGCGCGGGCCAGGGCCTGCCAGCGGTCCTTCCTGGGCAGTTTGGTGATGCGTTCGAGCAGGGAGTCGGCGTGGAAACGGTTGAACACCGTGTAGTAGACGTGGGCGATGTTCTCGACGGGTTCCGGGCTGACGTGCACAATCTTGGCGATGTCGAGCAACACGAAGCTCTCGAACAGTTCCGCCCAACGGTGCGCCAGGTCCTCAGGCAGTTCCCACCCCCTCGCCTTCTCGAGCCACTCGGCCACCCGCGCACGGTCGTCGCCGCGCAGGTAGTCCAGCAGCCGGGCCCGCATCGGATCCATCAGCGGCTTGAACTCGCCAACGATCTCGGCGATGGGCCGGGATGCGTTGCCCTGGCTCAGGACCCACCGCACGGCCCGGTCCAGGAGCCGGCGGATGTCCAGGTGGACGGTGCTCCAGTGCTCCGTCGGGAAGGACGCGGGCAGTTCGTTGAGCTCCGCGACCATGATGTCCAGTTCGTAGACTTCACGGAGCGCCACGAATGACTTGGCGACGGCGGCCTCGGTGGCCGAAGTCTCCTCCATGGCGCGGAACGCGAAGGTGATGCCGCCCATGTTGATCATGTCGTTCGCCACGACGGTCGCGATGATCTCGCGCCGCAGCGGGTGGGTGTCGAGATCGGCGTCGAACCTGTCCCGCAGCTGTTGCGGGAAGTAGGCCCGGAGTGTGTCCTTGAACCACGGATCGTCGGCCAGGTCGCTGTCCCTGAGCGCCGAGGCGAGTTCGATCTTGGCGTAGGCGGCCAGCACGGACAGTTCGGGCGAGGTCAGGCCCTGGCCCTGTTCCAGCCGCTCACGCAGCGTCTCGGTCGTCGGCAGCGCCTCCAGGTCACGCTTCAGCTCCGCGTGCTTCTCCAGCCAGTCCATCAGGCGTTCGTAGCTGGGACTCCATTCGGAAACCCGCATCCGGTCGTTGAGCAGCAGAATGTTCTGATCGATGTTGTCCTCCAGCACGAGCCTGCCGACTTCATCGGTCATCGAGGCCAGGAACTCCGAACGCTCCGCAGGATCCAGCTTCCCCGCGGCCACCATCCGGTCCACGAAGATCTTGATGTTGACCTCGTGGTCGGAGCAGTCCACCCCGGCGGAGTTATCGATCGCATCCGTGTTCAAGATGACGCCCTGGAGCGCGGCCTCGATGCGGCCGCGCTGCGTCATGCCCAGGTTGCCGCCTTCGCCGACCACCTTGACGCGCAGCTCCCGGCCGTCGACGCGGATGGAGTCGTTGGCCTTGTCCCCGACCTCGGCATTCGTTTCCGTGCTGGCCTTGACGTAGGTGCCGATTCCGCCGTTGTACAGCAGGTCCGCCGGGGCAAGCAGGATCGCCCGCAGCAGTTCGGGCGGGCTGAGCCGGGTGGTCCCCTCGGGCAGCCCGAGCGCGGACCGTACCTGCTCCGAAACCGGGATGGATTTCGCCTGGCGGGCAAACACGCCGCCGCCTTCGCTGATCAATGCCTTGTTGTAGTCGTCCCACGAGGAACGGGGCAGCTCGAAGAGCCGCTGGCGCTCGGCGAAGGAGACGGCCTCGTCCGGGGTGGGATCGAGGAAGATGTGCCGGTGGTCAAAGGCCGCGAGCAGCCGGATGTGCTTCGAGAGCAGCATGCCGTTGCCGAACACGTCGCCTGACATGTCGCCGACGCCCACCACCGTAAACGGCTCGGCCTGGGTGTCCAGGTCCAGCTCGCTGAAGTGGCGCTTGACCGACTCCCAGGCACCGCGGGCGGTGATGCCCATGGCCTTGTGGTCGTAACCGACCGAGCCGCCGGAGGCGAAGGCATCGCCGAGCCAGAAACCGTATTCCGCGGCCAGTCCGTTGGCGATGTCGGAGAACGAGGCCGTGCCCTTGTCGGCCGCGACAACGAGGTAGGAATCGTCGTCGTCGTGCCGCACGACGTCGGCCGGCGGCACCAGCTGCTCGCCCTCCGGCGTCGTGATGAGGTTGTCGGTGACGTCCAGGAGGCCGCGGATAAACGTTTTGTAGCTTTCAACGCCCTCCGCCATCCAGGCGCTGCGGTCCGCCGCCGGGTCCGGGAGCTGCTTGGCGTAGAACCCGCCCTTTGCACCGGTGGGCACGATCACGGCGTTCTTGACGGTCTGGGCCTTGACCAGGCCGAGGATTTCCGTGCGGAAGTCCTCGCGGCGGTCAGACCAGCGCAGTCCGCCGCGGGCCACCTTGCCGAAGCGCAGATGAACACCCTCGACCCGGGGCGAGTATACCCAGATTTCGAACATGGGCCTAGGGAACGGCAGTCCGTCAATCGCCGACGGGTTCAGCTTGAAACTGAGGTGCGGCTTGTTCTGGTAGTAGTTGGTCCGCAGCGTCGCCTGGATCAGGTTCTTGAACGTGCGAAGCACGCGGTCTGCGTCGAGGGTCGCGACCTGTTCAATCGCTGCGTCCAGTCCGCCGAGGACCTCCTTTTGCCTGAGCCGGCGCTCGTCCTCGTTGAGCGCGGGATCGAAGCGGGCCTCGAACAACGCAATGAGTCCGCGGTTCACATCAGGGTTGGCCAGCAGGGTGTCAGCCAGGAATCCGTAGGAGTTGGTGTTGCCCATCTGCCGCATGTACTTCGCGTAGGCGCGCAGCACGACGACCTGGCGCCAGTGCATGCCCTCGCGCAGCACCAGCCGGTCGAAGCTGTCCGATTCCACGCCGCCGGAAACCGCGGCGCCGAAAGATTCCGCGAGCAGCTGCCCGGTCTTGAGGGGCTCCACCCCGGCCGGGTACTTCAAGCCCAGGTCGTAGAGGAAGAAGTCACGCTGGTCCGCCGTTTCGATCTCGAATGGGCGTTCGTCCAGGACTTCCAGGCCCAGGTTGTGGAAGTACGGCAGGATCTGGCTGAGGCTCTTCGGCTCGAGCATGTACAGCTTGACCCGGGCGTCCTCTTCCAGCGTCGCTCCGGCGCCTTCGGGGAGGTAGACGTGGACGCCGGGCTGCTCTTTTCCGTCTTCCCCGGCGCCCGCACCGTACTTCTCGAAGCGGGCGATGTCCTCCAGGGCATCCTCCACCTCGTAGTCGACGCGGTAGCTTGCGGGGAAGGCCTCGGCCCAAACGGCGGCACGTTCCTTCGCCCCGTCGTCCTCGGTGGCGCCGGAGGCGTCGGCACGGGCGTGCAGGACCTCAGCGATGCCCTCGCTCCAGGAGCGGGCGGCCCGGACGAGCCGCTTCTCGAGATCGTCGGTGTTGATGCTGCTGACGTCGGCGTTCTTCGGAAGCCTGATCCGGAAGAAGAGCCGGGCAAGCGCGGATTCCGTCATCCGCGCCTCATAGTCGATGGAAACGGCATCGAAGGTCTCCCGCAGCTCCTCCTCGATGCGGAGGCGCACGTTTGTGGTGTACCGGTCACGCGGGAGGTAAACGAGGGCCGACATGAAGCGGCCGTAGATGTCCGGCCGGAGGAACAGCCGGGTCCGTCGTCGCTCCTGCAGCCGCTGGATGCCGGTCGCTATGGCGGCCAGATCCGGGATTTCGATCTGGAAGAGTTCGTCGCGGGGGTAGGTTTCGAGGATGCCCAGCAGGTCCTTGCCGGAGTGGGAGTCCGGCGGGAAGCCGGCGTCGCTCAAGACCGCGGCGACCTTCTCGCGCACTACCGGGATGTCACGCACAGATCCCGCGTACGCGGTGGTGGCGAACAGCCCGATGAAGCGGCGCTCGCCGTTGACATTGCCGGCCGCGTCGAAGCTCTTGACGCCGATGTAGTCAAGGTAGGCGGAGCGGTGCACGGTGGAGCGGGAATTTGCCTTGGTGATGACGAGCGCGCGCTTTTCGCGGGCCTTCTTCCGGCCGGCCTCCGTGAGGTGCTGGATCTGGTGCGGGGTGTCCGCTCCTCCGCGCAGCAGCCCGAGGCCGCTCTCCTCGCGGGGTTCCAGCACATCCTCGCCGGATTCGTTCTTGAGGTCATACTCGCGGTAGCCGAGGAAGGTGAAGTTCCCGTCATCCAGCCAGCGGAGCAGTTCCTGGGCCTGGCGGAGTTCGGCGATCTGCGCGGGATTGGCCAGCTTGTCGAGGTCCTCTGAAATCTGGATGGCCCGGCGCCTCATCTTCGGCCAGTCCTCGACGGCGGCCCGCACGTCGGCGAGCACGCGGCCGATGCCCTCGATCAGCGCCGCGCGCTTCGCATCGTCCACGCGGTCGATTTCGACGGCGATCCAGGATTCCATATGGGAGGCGTTGTCCCCCTGGGCGATCAAGTGCGAAAGGTTGGGCATCGCTGCCGTGTCGCCGCTGGAAATGCCCAGGTGCGAGGGGACGCGCGCGACCTTGACCAGTTCACCGCTCTCCCGGTTGCGGGTCACAACGAACAGCGGATGCATCACAAGGCGGATGGGGGCATTCTGCCGGACCAGCTCGGCGTTGACCGAGTCCACGAGGAAGGGCATGTCGTCGGTGACGATGTAGACGACGCTGCGGTCGGGCTCGTCGGCGATGGTGATGTTGGCGCTGCCAGGGAATCGGTGCGCCGCTGTGAGGCGGTGCGTCTCGGCCCGTGCCGCCAGCAGTTCCCCGGGATACGCGCGGGCGTCTTCCTCGGCAAGGTGCTCGTAGTAGTCCTTCAGGTAGCCTTCTCCGGTACCGATCGAAACGGGCTGATCCTCCACGCTGGACCCAGACGACATCGACAAACGCCTCCATCAAAAAGTTCATGGCCGCTTCGTTGCGGCCCTCATGGCGAGCCTAGCCCTTTGGCGGACGCTTCGCTGTGGAAGAAAATACAGAGGATCTGCGATTTCGCTGGACGGGTGCACAAACCAGTGCGGCGATGCCCATCCGGAGCGGGGAATCCGGCGCGGCCTCCAGCAGGAGGGACCCCGTGAGGAGTGCCGCATCGCTCGAGACAGGATCGGCCGGGAGGAAGGCAGAGACCGGAACGCCGGGGCCGTACCGCTCCCAGGCTTCGCGGAGCTGCCGCTCCGGGGAACGGCCCACCGCGGACTGCCGCACCTTGTTCAGGACCACCCGCGGGGCCGCCTGCGGAACAGCCGACTCAAGTTCGGCCAGGGCACGAACCAGCCTCGGGACTCCGATCGAGTCCGCCGCCCCGACTGCGAACACTGTGTCAGCCAGTTCAAGACTCCTCAGCGTCGCGGCGTTCCGGCGCGGCGCCATGGAGTCGAAGCTCAGCTCTTCGTCGGATTCAAGGCAAAACCCGGTGTCAATGACAGTGACTTCAGCGATTTCCCTTGCCCGGTCCAGCACCAGTGAGAGCGCCGCGGCGCGGAGTTCCGTCCAGCGGTCCGCCCGGGTGATTCCGGTGAGCACCCGGAAGGTTCCCTTTCTGGTGACCACCGGTGCCGCAATCCTGAGCAGGGCGTCCGCGTCGAGGAGGCCCTGGTCCGCCAGCCGGCAGGCCTGCGCCAGCCCGGCCGCCTCGTCCAGCAGTCCAAGCATGGCGGCGACGCTGGCACCATAGCTGTCGGCGTCCACCAAGAGCACCGATTTTCCCGCGGCTGCGAGCTCAGCCGCCATATTGGCCGCGAGCAGGGTCCGGCCCGGCGAACCTGCCGGTCCCCACACCGCAATGATCTGCCCCTCGGCAGATCGCTCCGGCCATTCCCCGGCTCTGCCGCCGGGCTGTCCGGGCGCGGGACCGGCGCCGCTGGGGGTGTCAACCTGCGGCCGATCAGTCCCGGCCAGCATTGCCACAGCCTCCGCGATGCGGTTGGCAAGGGCCGCAGCATCGACTCCGGTCGCCTCGGCTGCCACACCGATCCCCCGGAGCCGGATGATTTCCTCCGCATCATCCGTCAGGGCCAGGACTGCAACCCCGACGGCGGACAGCCGGTCCACCAGCGATGCCGTCAAGTCCTCACTGCCGTCCGCAACGACGGCTGCACGGGCCAGTCCGCCTTGGCACGCCGCCAGCAGCTCCGCCAGTTCGCTGCACCGCCGAACAACCGATACCGGCCCGTGGAGGCGCTCCAGCCGGCCGACGAGGTCTTCGCGCGAGTCTCCGACCGTGACGACGGGTATGCTCACTGGCCTGCCCCACCGGGGTTCCAGACCACCGAGATCTTTGCCTTGTTGGCCTGCGCTCCCAGCAGATCCGGCATCCGCCCGTCCGCAACAAGCACCATGACGACAGTGGACCGCGCGGAGCCCAGGGCAGTGCTTCCCGCAGTGATCTGGGCGATTTCCGCGCCCGGAAGCAGCAGCGTTGGCTGGCTGAACCCGTTCCGGGTATCGGGCAGCGCCACCCAGACGTCCACCCGGGAGCCCGCAACCGCCTGGGCCGGAAGGGCCTCATCAATCGTGACTGCGACCGGCTTTCGGCCCAGTCCGTCCGGCTGCCCGAGGCTCTCGCGCGGCACCAGCTGGTCCTTGCCGATTCTCTGGGCGGCCACGAGACCGTCAGCCACACCGGTCGCGGGCGTCAGATAGTGCTGCTCAAGGTCGCCAAGACGGACCTTGACCCGGTTCAGTTTTTCCACGGTCAGCGTTTCGCCCACTGCGATCGCTTCCCGCGCGGTGTACGCCTCGGCTGTTTGATCCGCGGCCCCAACCAGGGAAAGGACCCCCACGACGGAGGCCAGGACGAGCAGAATGCCAACAATGAGCTTGGGATCTTTCCAGGACGGTTTCTTCAGCCTCGCCCCGCCAGCCACTGTGCTCACACTCATGCGCCCGCTCCCCCTGTAGTCGCCGCCCGAAACTGGCCGGGCAAGATCATTGTTACGTCTTCGTGGCCCGGCGGGAAGCCTCCGGAACAAAGACGTGCAAACTGTGGATAACAGCCCCAGACGGAGCCATCGGTGGCAAAATGGAGTCATGCCCCGATTCCTGACCCTCGCCGACGTCGCAGAACAGCTTCAGATCAATGCCCCGGCCGCCTACGCGCTGGTGCGCAGCGGCGAGCTCAAGGCCATTCAAGTGGGCGGACGCGGCCAGTGGCGTGTCGAGGAGAAGATGCTCGAGCAGTACATCGAAGAGCGGTATGCGGAAGCCAGCCGGATGATCGAAGAGGCCAAGTCCAAGTCCCGCTGAGCCGGACATGCCGCGGCCGGCCGCGGTGCCGCATCTGGCAGCCGCCTACTTCCCGGACGCTGGATAGCCAGGAGTCCGGGCCGACCTGATTCCGGCCAGCGCTGAGAAGGGAATGGTCGCCAGCTGCCGGACCTTGGCCGCCCGGCGCTCCTCAGCGTCCCCGGTTACCGCCAGGTCAAAGTAGTCGCGGCCGACGCGGTCAATCACGCCGAAGAGCGTCGTTTCCCCCTCTAAGCCTCCCGACAGCAGGACGGCCAGTCCGGCGCGGTCCCTGGAAAGGCCGCGCAGGGCGTTGGCCAGGCCAAGCCTCTGCCGGACCTTGGAAGGCTCGGCTATGGCCAGCCGGGAGAGCCCGAGGTAGCGGACCGCCGAGGCATAGGGAACAAGCACCTGGTGCCGAGCTTCATCCAGCACCAGCGCTTGGCTTCCCGCGTGGCTCAAGGTCCCCTCGATCGTCGATCCGGACGCGAGCTGGACCACAATCAGCCGTCCCAGCGAGCCGCGAAGCCGATCCGCGAGCTCCACGGCGGCCTCCTCTGTCCGCGTCCGCTCCGTGATTTCCGCGTCGAGATCCAGGCGCTCCCCGGCGGCCATCTGGGTTTCCAGATCGTCAAAGAGGGCATCCCAGCGCATGGCGCCAGCGTAGGCGAGCCCCTCCGCGCGGTCAACCGTCCCACTTTCCAATCAACTATAGACAAAACGGCCACATCGGGATCAAACTGTGTTTAATCGCATTAAACAGCATCAAACAACATCGCACTGGACCACTACACGATGAGGCGGACAGAACATGAGAGCAGCAGAACTCCTCAAGTCCCGGCGCCGCCGTGTGCTTCCCGCCGACGCGGCCATGGCGGCCGTCATCCTGGTGCTGGGACTGTTTCTCGCCGTAACGGGAGGCCGCATTGTCGAGCGGTGGCGGTCATCCTCGGCACACCACGAGTCCCTCGGGTTCGAGGATCAGCTCGGCATCGTGGCGAACACTGCAGGACTCATCGTGACCGTCTGGTGGGTCATGTCCCTTGCCATTGCCGTCGCGGCGGCGCTCCTGGAACGGTCCGGGAAGGACCGCGCCGCGTCTGCTGCGGGAAAGTTCGCACCCGCCTTCATGCGCCGTCTCGCCTTTGCCGCCGTCGGACTCCAACTGCTCACCGCACCGCTCGCCACTGCGTCCACCTTGCCATCGGCGCCCGGCGCGGCGGCCTCCGCGCCCGTCGAAGCATCCGCAGCGTGGACCCCGACGGCGGCACCTGCGCCGCCCGCAGTTCCGCCCGCCGTGCCACCCGGCACCTCCGTGGCCGCCCATCCGCAATGGCGGCCGCTCAGCCCGGTCATCGAACCCGGCCCGTTGACGGGCCCCCCGCTTCGCCTTCCGCAACCCGCCGGCCAGGGAGCAGAGGTGACAGTGCACACGGGGGATTCGCTGTGGAGCCTGTCCGCGGCCAGGCTGGGGCCCTTCGCCTCCGACGTCGACATCGCCCTGGACTGGCCCCGGATCTACCAGGCCAACAGGGACGTCATCGGCGCCAACCCCCACTTCCTGCGCCCGGGCCAGATCCTCAGGATTCCACCCGGCCCCTGACAAACCGTCGGAACCCAGTCGGATCGACACGAACCACCGCGAACTTTCAACAGCCAACCCACCAGCAAAGGAAGCACCATGACCAGCCCCCGCGCCGCCGCAGAAGCCCACGTATCCCCCGCTTCGCCCCTGCGCCTGGTTCCAGGCGGCGCGGCACCTGCAGCCTTCGAGGACACTCCTTCCGGTCCAGTGGGACCACAAGCGCCGCCAATGCGGGCCGCCGATGAAACCCGGGAGATCTGTGCGATTTCCCGCAGCACGGTTCAGGCCGCCATCGAGGTGCTGGCCGGCATCCGGCCCGCGCAGCAGCTCGCCCGGAGGCTCGACGAGCGCTGCCTCGCTGCCCTGCAGCACCGCGCGGCGCTGACGCGCAGGGTCCCGTGCGGGGCGTCGCCAACCGCCGGACGGCTGCACCGCAACCCCTCCGTCCGCTCGGTCCACGCCTGCAGGGTGTCGGCGGATGTCTATGAGGCCAGCGCCGTCGTGGTCGAGGAGTTGCGGGTCCGGGCCGTCGCTTTGAGGCTGGAGCGCAGCAGGCTTGCCTGGCGCGTCACGGTCCTGGAAATCGGCTGACCGCCGCCGCGCGCTGTCGCCGGAGCATGCTGGGGCTCACTGAAGGCAGAAATGGAAGGAGGAGAGAGCAGCAAGGAAAGAGGACCGGATCATGTTCCGGTCCTCTTTCCTTGCTGCTCTCAGGGCGGTGCCGTCAGCCCCGGCTGAAGCGGGCCAGGCAGTTAGCCGATCAGCTAGCGCCGCTTCTTCCTGTTCACGCGGCGCGGGGCTTCCTGCGCCGCGGCCTTGGCCGGGTTGCCGGAGCGGCCGGAAGACTTGGCCTCGACACGCGTCTGGGCCGATCCGTCCTCCCCGGGGGCGGTGTACTGCAGCTGGGCCGGCTTTTCGGGGGCTTCCAGCCCTGCGGCGCGGATCTGCGGCTCGTGGTGTTCGGTGTGCTGGCCCGCCGCGTCCGCCACGACCACGTCCTCGGCGGGGGTCACCTCAACTTCAAGATTGAACAGGAAGCCGACACTTTCCTCCCGGATGGCCTCCATCATGGCCTGGAACATGATGAAGCCCTCGCGCTGGTATTCCACCAGGGGATCGCGCTGGGCCATCGCCCGGAGGCCGATGCCTTCCTTCAGGTAGTCCATCTCATAGAGGTGTTCCTGCCACTTGCGGCCGATCACTGACAGGACGACGCGGCGCTCGAGCTCGCGCATGCTCTCGTGGCCGATGGCCTCTTCACGGGCCTGGTAGACCAGCCGCGCGTCGGAGAGGATCTCTTCCTTGAGGAAGTCCACGGTGATCCGCGACTTGCCGCCGGCCTCGTCAATGAGGTCACGCGGTGAGACACTGACCGGGTAGAGGGTCTTGAGGTTGGACCACAGCAGGTTGAAGTCCCAGTCGTCCCCGGTACCCTCGGCGGTGGCCCCGTCGATGAACGCGGTGATCGTGTCTTCCAGGAAGTACTGGACCTTCTCGTGCAGGTCGTCGCCTTCGAGGATGCGGCGGCGGTCGCCGTAGATGGCTTCGCGCTGGCGGTTCAAGACATCATCGTACTTCAGGACGTTTTTGCGCTGTTCGGCATTGCGGCCTTCCACCTGGCCCTGGGCCGAGGCGATGGCACGCGAGACGAGCTTGGATTCGAGCGCGACGTCGTCCGGCACCGAGCTGTTCATCAGCCGTTCTGCCGCGCCGGAATTGAACAGGCGCATCAGGTCGTCAGTCAGGGACAAGTAGAAACGGGACTCGCCGGGGTCGCCCTGGCGGCCGGAGCGGCCGCGCAACTGGTTGTCGATCCGGCGCGATTCGTGCCGTTCGGTGCCCAGCACGTACAGGCCGCCGAGGTTGAGGACCTCCTCGTGCTCGTCCTTCACGGACTGCTTGGCGGCCTCGAAGGCCGCCGGCCAGGCCGCCTCGTATTCTTCGGAGTTCTCTTCCGGGTCCAGCCCCCGCTTGGCAAGTTCGGCGACGGCGGTGAACTCGGCGTTGCCGCCGAGCATGATGTCGGTGCCGCGGCCGGCCATGTTGGTGGCCACGGTCACGGCGCCCTTGCGCCCGGCCTGGGCCACGATCGCGGCTTCCCGGGCGTGGTTCTTGGCGTTGAGGACCTCGTGCCGGACACCCTCCTTGGCCAGCAGCCGGGAGAGGTATTCGCTCTTCTCGACGCTGGTGGTGCCGACCAGGATCGGCTGGCCCTTTTCGTGCCGTTCGGCGATGTCCTTGACGACGGCGTCGAACTTGACGGCCTCGTTCTTATACACGAGGTCCGGCTGGTCGATGCGCTGCATGTCCCGGTTGGTGGGGATGGCGACGACGCCGAGCGTGTAGGTGCTCATGAACTCGGCGGCTTCGGTCTCGGCGGTACCGGTCATGCCGGCCAGCTTGTCGTACATACGGAAGTAGTTCTGCAGCGTGACCGTGGCCAGGGTCTGGTTCTCGGCCTTGATCTCGACGCCTTCTTTGGCCTCGATCGCCTGGTGCATGCCTTCGTTGTAGCGCCGGCCCGCGAGGATGCGGCCGGTGTGCTCGTCAACGATGAGCACCTCGCCGTCGAGGATGACGTAGTCCTTGTCCCGCTTGAAGAGTTCCTTGGCCTTGATGGCGTTGTTGAGGAAGCCGATCAGGGGGGTGTTGGCGGACTCGTAGAGATTGTGAATGCCGAGGTAGTCCTCGACCTTTTCGATGCCGGCCTCGAGCACACCGACGGTGCGCTTCTTTTCGTCGACTTCATAGTCGACCTCGGGCTTGAGCCGGGTGACGACCTTAGCGAACTCGCTGTACCAGCGGTTGGTGTCGCCCTGCGCGGGGCCGGAGATGATGAGCGGGGTTCGTGCCTCATCGATGAGGATCGAGTCGACCTCATCGACGATGGCGAAGTGGTGGCCGCGCTGGACCAGCTCCGACTTGTCCCAGGCCATGTTGTCGCGCAGGTAATCGAAGCCGAATTCGTTGTTGGTGCCGTACGTGATGTCAGCGGCGTACTGCTCGCGGCGCACGGCGGGGTCCTGGTTGGACAGAATGCAGCCGCTGGTCAGTCCGAGGAACCGGTAGACACGGCCCATGAGGTCCGACTGGTACTCCGCCAGGTAGTCGTTCACGGTGATGACGTGCACGCCGTTGCCGCCCAGGGCGTTGAGGTAAGCCGGAGCGGTGGCCACGAGCGTCTTGCCCTCGCCGGTCTTCATCTCCGAGATGTTGCCCAGGTGCAGGGCAGCGCCACCCATCAGCTGGACGTCGAAGTGGCGCATGCCAAGCGTGCGCGAGGAGGCTTCGCGGACGGCGGCGAACGCCTCAGGCAGGAGGTCGTCGAGCTTCTCGCCGTCAGCGTGGCGCGCACGGAGACGGTCGGTCTCCTCGCGCAGTTCGGCGTCGGTGAACGTCTGGAGGGAGCTTTCCAGGGCATTGATGGAATCGGCATAGTTCCGCAGTTGCCTCAGGGTCTTCTTATCACCCGTGCGGAGAAGTTTTTCGATAAGTGATGCCACGTGAAGTTGCTCCCAGTCTCAAGCTGCCGAATTCTGGCGTGTTTAGTCTACGGGAGAGACGCGACGCCGGTTACGCCTGTTCCCTCAGAGCGGATACACCGCTTCCCGCGCCGGACACGGCGTCAGCGAGTGACGGCGCCAGATCCCCTCTCGGGGAAACAACAATTCGGTCCAGTTCCAGCCACTCTGCCATGAGCTGCAGTTCCGCGGCGAGTTCGACGGCGGTGTCGGCGGGAGCGCCGGGCTCCGCGTGGGCGGCCCTGGCCAGCAGGAGGCCGTTGGCCCGGTCCGCCTTGAGGTCGACTCGGGCCACGATTCCGTCGCGCAGGAGGAACGGCAGCACGTAGTAGCCAAAGCGGCGCTTCGGCTCCGGCGTGTAGATCTCGATGCGGTAATGAAAACCGAACAGGTCCTCGAGCCGACGCCGCTCGAAGACCAGCGAGTCGAAGGGGCTCAGCAGTGCGCGGCCCGTGGCCGTGCGCGGGAGTCTTGCCTCGATGTGCCGGTAGACGGGCTTGTTCCAGCCGGTCACGGTGACGGGCAGCAGCCGGCCTGCGTCGACGAGGTGTTCCACGGCAATGGCGGAGGCACGCATGGGCGTCCGGAAGTAATCGGCGAAACACCGCAGCGTGCCGATTCCGTGGGCCTGGGCGGCGGCATCGATCAGGCGGACCAGCGCAGCCGCCGGCTCCTGCCCGGCGTCCGCGGCGTGGCGTTCCGGGTCCGGCCTGTCCGGCAGGACCTTTGCGGTCAGGGTGTATCGCCGTTCAAAGGATTCCGTGCGGGACGCGGCCGAAATGAGGCCGGCTTCGAAGAGGTGCTCCAGGACCCGCTTTACGGCGTTCCAGTTCCACCCCCAGTTGTCCTGCAGTTTGTCCTCCACGTGGCCCAGTCGGGCTGTCAGTTCGGCGGCGGTCATGGGCCGGCCGGCGGCCAATGCCTCGAGCACCCGCTCGGCGACAGCGCTCCGCAGCTCGGGGTCCATGGCATGCGCCCCCACCCATTTCCGGCTCTGCCACAGCAGCAGGTCCTGGAAGTGGTCGGGCCGGATGAAGCTGGCCTCGTGGGCCCAGTACTCCATCATGCGGCGCGGGTGGCTGCCGGCCATCCGTTGAAGGATGGCGCGGTCGTAGTTCCCAAGCCGGGAAAAGAACGGCAGGTAGTGGCTTCGCGACAACACATTGACGGAGTCGATCTGGACCAGCTGGAGGCGGGCAAAGGTACGGCCCACCGCCCGTGCAGTCACGGGTCCGGCGGGCCGTACCTTGTCCAATCCCTGGGCTGCCAGTGCGATCCGCCGGGCCTGCTTGAGGCTCAGCAATTCCTGCACGTCAGTCCCTTCGTCGGTTGGTCAGCACCAGCTTATGCGGTTGCGGGCTCATCCTCGGAACGGTAGGCGAGGATCTTCTCTTCCAGCGCAGCGGCACCCGGCTCGCAGGTCTGGTCAAGGGAGATCACTCCGTATGTCCACCCGTCCCGGCGGTACACGACGGACGGTGCCTTGGTCTCCTTGTCCACGAAGAGGTAGAAGTCGTGCCCCACGAGCTCCATGTTGTCGACGGCGTCGTCGAGCGTGATGGATGCTGCGGGAAAGACTTTCCGGCGGATGAGCACGGGCGAGTCTCCGGCCGGGATATCGTTCTCGACCTCATACGGCGACTTTTCGGCGGGGGCTTCCTTGGGCTCAAGCCAGTGGTTCGCCTCTTCGTAAATGGGCTCGCTGGTGCTCGCAGGTTCGAGGGTTGCCGTCGCTTCAGTGACGGACTTGGGGGTATGCCTGCCGTGATGGACCTTCTTGCGGTCCTTCGCCCGGCGCAGGCGTTCAAGAAGCTTGTTATAGGCAAGATCGAATGCGGCGAACTTGTCGGCGGCGCTGGCTTCGGCACGAATGACGGGGCCACGGCCCAGGACGGTCAGCTCAACCGTGAGCATCTCGTCGGTCTGCCGGGCTTTGGTCTCCTTGGAAACCTTCGCGTCCACCCTCTGGACCTTGTCCCCCAGCGACGCGATCTTCGAGATCTTCTCGTCGGCGTACTCGCGGAACCGGTCCGAGACCGTCAAATTGCGTCCGCTGATCATGAACTCCATGGTGCCCTCCAAATGACTTCGGTGACACGACGGCGGCACTTCCCGGGGCTGTTCTGACTGACAGTCGAGCCCCTTTCCGAGCCGCTATCGACAGGTACATCTGTTCTTGGTACCCATCTTCGACGTTAGTTCATAGCCAACCCTTATTCATCCTTTTTTGGTTTATTTTTTTCCTTGACGGGCCGCTTCCCTGCCAGCGCGGGGCCGGCCGCGCCGAAGTCGCGCGTTGCGGGCGGGCGTGTCGCGGCGAGGACGACGGCGCCGGTCACCAGCGCACCAGCCGCCTGCAACGCCCGGGCCGCCTCGGCCAATGTGGCCCCCGTCGTCAGCACGTCGTCAACGATGATGCACGGCCGGCTGTTCACGTCCGGAGCGAAGGGCCCGCGACGCACCCGCATGGTTCCCCGCACGCGCTGCGCACGGTCCCCGCGGCCCAGCCCCTTTTGTCCGCCGGGCTGCCCCGGAAGCCCCGGAAGCCCCGGGAGACCGTACGGGGACCCCGGCGGCACCGGAGCCGCGGCTCCCTGCCCGGCGGTCCCCCAGCCGGCCCGCCGGCCCGTCCTGCGCAGGGCGTGGGCAGTGGACAGGCCGGATTGCCGGCCGGTCCCCGGCGCACGGTGTGGTCCGAGCCTGCCAAGCAGCACATGGACGGGGCTGAAGCCCCTCCTCCGGTACGCACTGCCGCTCGTTGGCACGGGGACGAGCAACACCCCCGAAGCTTCTCCGGCGGCCGCCCGAATGGCCCTGCCCAGGCCCGTCGACAATACCCCCGCAAGCTGTCCCTGGCCGTGCTTCTTGAAGGACAGCAGCGCCTGGGCCAACTCCGCGCGGTAGGCGCCGGCAGCCACGACCGGCAGGAGCACCGAGCCATTGACGTCCATGAGGGCCGGGGCCTGCGCTTCCGCCCGGAACGGTGTGCGCATCAGGAGCCGGACCTGCCGTTCGCAGCCGCCGCAGAGCGCCAGGTCTTCAGCGCCGCAGCAGACGCAGTCCACCGGGGCGGCGAGTGCCAGCACTTCGGCCGCAGCAGCCGCCGCCCCGTCCGCCAGCCGCGACAGCGGCCGCCGGTAGGCGCCGCGGTGTCTCGCCGCAGCAGTTGCTGCCGGAGACAGGTCAGGGTCAGCGGCCGTGCCCCTGCCGCCACGGTCGCGGTCACGGAGTTCGCTGAAGATCGCCACGTGGCAAGCCTCCGTCAGTGCGGCTCCCTGCGGGAGGCCCTTAGGGCGCCATGTGGAAAGCCGCTGCCGCTAGCCCGGGTAGGACGGATCGATCGGTCCCTTGAGCTGCGGGGACCATCCGTTGCCGATCCGCTGGAAGATCCCTTCCGTTGACTGGGCGAAGATTTCCTCCCCGCCGTTGCCCGCGCTGAGCGCCGTCAGTCCGGGCCAGGGCGCCAGCTTCTGCGGCTGGGATGCGGTGAGGAAGAGCAGCTCGGGAGTGACGGCGTCGCTTGGCGAGCCCTTCATCACGGCCACCGTAGAGTCGTCCACCCACACGCCCTGGTCCGGGTCGTTCGTCGCGAGCAGGGTCATCGGCACGGTCAGGTCCTTGGGCGTTCCGTCCGCTGCCCGGACGATGCCGCTCACCTGGACCTTCGTTTTGCCGTTCTGCTCCGTGATGACGAGGGCGCGGGTGCCTTCGCGTGAGACCTTGAATTCCTTGACCGTCCTTCCGGAAAGCCACGCCGGCGACAACGTCACGCTGGGCACGCTGGCGCCTTCGGCCACCCCTGCGGGCCGGTGCGCGATCATTTCCGTCGCGCCGTTGGCGCCCGGACCGGCCGTCCAGACCCAGTCGTACCGGTCGAAGGAGGGCCTGGTCAGGGTGGCGCGGGTGGTCAGGGACCTGGCGGGCTGGCCGGGCACGATGGAGTACAGCGTGCCGCGTGCGGCGTTGAGGAAGGCCGCCGATTGCGAGACGGGAGACTCCGCCGGTGCCCGCGGCGACAGTGCCGAGACGGACTGGATGTCCGGAAGCGGCGAGATCCTGTTGTTCTCATACCGGACCAGATCGTTGTTGCTCACGGCGATCTGGCGGGCCGGGACGTTCTTGTCCCGGATCGGCGGGAGGACCGAACCGTTGTCTTCCACCCGCACCAGGTCCTGGTTGGCCCGCAGCTCGACGTTGATGACATCGGGCTGGCTGCGGAAGGTGAGGGCAAGCTGGGTCTGCATCCGCAGCCGGTCCTCGTTGGAAGCCTCGACAAGATCCTTCGCCGTGAGGTCCACCTGCGCTGCGCCGGAGACCACCGGGACCGACTCGCGGGCAAGCTTGATGCCGGAGGGGAAGGCGCTGACGACGGCGCCCTTGAGATACGGCGCCGGGCCTCCGAGCAGTGCGCTGGTCATGGCCTTGACGGTCTTTTTCTTGATGAACCAGCGGACGTCGGGCACGGCGTAGGTGAACGTGGGGTCATAGAAATAGATCGGATAGGCGCCGTAAATGACCTTGAACGTCTCCTCCGGGATCGCCGTGCCGTCCGGGAGCTCCGCAATCCGCCATTCACCGTCCACCTGGGTCAGTGTGGCGGGAATGTTCTCCTTGGTTCCCTCCGGTAGCTGGGTCGCTACCCCGTCCGCGTCGACGGAGTACGACAGGTCAAGTTCGTAGTTGAAGACGTTTTCGACGCCGGTCGGCACCACGCGCGCGGCACGGAAGACGAGCACGCGCTGGTCAGGTTTCCAGGTCACGGACGACGCCTGGGTCAGGTACTGGCGTGCCACCGCGTAGTCGTCCTCGTAGCCGCTGCCGGCGAGGTAGAAGTCTTCGATCACCGCTTCCGGCCCGGCGCCCTCACGGGGCGCGGACGGGAAAAACACGGGGGCATTGTTGGGGTTCCCGGCGCTCTCGTCAGTACTCTTTCCCACCGGCCCCGAGCGCGGGATCTGCGCGCAGGACGTCAGCAGGAACAGCAGCACAGCCAGCAGCGCTGCTGCGGCACGGGTGGCCTTCCCGGTGGCACCGCTCATGACCCCTCCTTCGTTCCGGTTCCAGTTGTGCCGGTTCGCGCCGTTCCGGGGTTATTGGTTCCGGTACCTGCCCTGCCTGCGCCGTCGCCGGCGGCTTCGGCGCGCGGGGCCGGCGAGGGGTCCAGCAGCAGCATGGTCCGTTCGCTTCCCGCGCCGTGAAGTCCGACGTCGACCGGTTCCAGCTGGAGGGGCGACTTCGTGATGGCGTCCCCCTGGCGCAGCGGGAGGGTGAGGCGGAAGTTGGCGCCGCTGCCCTTCCTGCCCCACGCCTGGAGCCAGCCGTTGTGCAGCTTTGTGTCCTCGGCGGCGATGGACAGTCCTAGGCCGCTGCCGCCCGTAGTGCGCGCCCGGGCCGGATCGGCGCGCCAGAACCGGTCGAACACCCGTGCTGCTTCCGCGGGGGTCATGCCGATGCCGTGGTCGCGGACTGCGACGGCCACGGCATTGCCGTTGGCGGCCACGGAAATGTTCACCGGGCGGCCCTCGCCGTGTTCCAGGGCGTTCAGGATGAGATTACGCAGGATCCGGTCGATCCGGCGGTCGT
Source organism: Arthrobacter sp. NicSoilB4 (assembly GCF_019977335.1). NCBI lineage: Bacteria > Bacillati > Actinomycetota > Actinomycetes > Micrococcales > Micrococcaceae > Arthrobacter > Arthrobacter sp. NicSoilB4. Next base: position 2,770,900 of record NZ_AP024653.1, read on the forward strand.
CCATATCCACGATGATGCTGTCCTGCGGCGCGTTGAGGGTGACGGCGGAGCCGTACTCGGCGGCCACCGGGGCAACACCTTCCATCACATGCGAAACGAGCTGCACGACGTCGCCCGGTTCGGCGTCGAGCGTGGCAACACCGGCGTCGAAGCGGGAGATCTCCAGCAGGTCGGCCAGCAGGGACTGGAAACGCTCCACCTGGTTGTAGAGCAACTCCGCGGAGCGTTTGTTGATCGGGTCGAAGTCCTCGCGCGCGTCGTAGAGGACTTCGGCGGCCATCCGCACGGTCGTGAGCGGAGTACGCAGCTCATGGGAGACGTCGGAGACGAACCGCTGCTGCATCTGGGACAGGGTGGCGAGCTGGGTGATCTGTTCCTGGAGGCTGGCGGCCATATGGTTGAACGAGGCCCCGAGCCGGGCCACCTCGTCCTCGCCCTTGACCACCATGCGTTCCTGCAACTGCCCCGCGGCGAGCTTCTCGGAGACGAGCGCGGCGTGGCTGACGGGACTGACGACATTCCGGGTCACGTACCAGGCCACTGCGCCGATCAGCAGCGCCAGCACCGCGCCGCCGGCCAGCAGCACGTTCTGGATCTCGTCGAGGGTCTTTTGTGCTGTATTGAGGTCATAGATCAGGTAGAGCTCGTAGACCGTGCCATTGAAGGTGACCTTGTTGCCGACGGCAATTCCGGGCCGGTCCTCGGTACCCACCGGGAACTCCGTGGAAGCCCAGAACTGGTCCTTGCCGGAATCCTGCACGGCCTTGCGCAGTTCGGGAGGAATGACGCTGATGGTGAGCTGGTCCGAGGCGCGTGATTCCACCCAGCGGTTGCGGGGTTTGGTCTGTTCCGGCATCGCCTCAAACACATAGCGCCGCTGAATCACCGAACCACGGCCCTCGACCGCGTTCAGGGTGTCGTAGACGAGCGTAATGACGCTCGACTGATCGGTGACCTGGGCGCCGTCGAACGTGTCCTGGACCTGTTTGACGTTGTAGCGCGTCTCCGACTCGGCCTGGGCGAGCCGTTCCTGGAAGAGGTTGTTGGCGATCTGGTTCGACAGGTACGCGCCAACGGCAGCGAAGGACATGATGGCCAGCATGAGCGTCGTCAGCACGGTCCGGAACTGCATCGACCGCCGCCATTTGCTGTGCAGCAAGCGGAGCAGGTAGCGGATGCCGGGAAGCAGGCGGGTGGCCCCCATCCGGACCAGCCTCGCCACACGCACACCCACAATCCGGGCGCGCTTCACCCAGATCCTGGTCCGGAAACCGACGGCATGCCAGCCGGCGGCCGGACCGCCGTGGTGGCGGGCGGTACCGGGTTCGAACGTTCCGGTGCCGGCTGCATCGTGTTCGGCCAGGCCGGGTTCGGCCAGGCCGGGTTCTACCATGCCGGGTTCGACGGCGGGCCGCTTCGGCGGGGCCGCCGCAGGGCTGCCGGCACCAGGCGTGTCCGAAGCAGGTGTGTCCGAAGCAGGCGTGTCAGAAGCAGGCGAATCAGAAGCAGGCGCGTCGGAGGCGGGAGCGGTCAGGCCCGGCTCGCGGAGATCAACTGATGTGCGGGCAGCATTTTTCGGGGCGGCCCCTTCAGCGGGGGCGCCCACCGGACCGGTTCCGGGGCGGCCGTCCGACGGTTCAGGAACCTGCTTTGTAGCCGACACCACGGACCGTCAATACAACTTCGGGGGCTTCCGGGTCACGTTCGATTTTTGACCTCAGCCGCTGGACGTGGACGTTGACCAGCCGCGTGTCGGCGGCGTGCCGGTAGCCCCAGACCTGCTCCAGGAGGAGCTCCCGGGTGAAGACCTGCCAGGGTTTGCGGGCCAGTGCCACCAGCAGGTCGAATTCCAGCGGAGTCAGCGAGATGCGCTCGGTGCCGCGGCTGACAAGGTGTCCGGCAACGTCGATCGTGACGTCCGCGATGCGCAGCGTCTCCGGGGCCTTCTGGTCGCCGGGCCGGAGCCTGGCCCGGACCCGGGCGACGAGCTCGGCCGGTTTAAACGGCTTCGGGACGTAGTCATCGGCGCCGGACTCAAGGCCACGGACCACGTCGGAGGTGTCCGCTTTGGCGGTGAGCATCACGATTGGCACGTCGGATTCGGCGCGGATCTGGCGGCAGACTTCAATGCCGTCGATGCCCGGGAGCATAAGATCGAGCAGCACGAGGTCTGGCTTGGCGGAGCGGAACACTTCCAGTGCCTTCCCGCCGTCAGCGCAGAAAACAGGCTCAAACCCGTCATTGCGCAGCACAATACCGATCATCTCGGCCAGAGCCTCGTCATCGTCCACTACCAGAATGCGTGCCTTCATATGTATATATTCCCCTATTGAAATGGCTTTGTCGTATTCGGCGGCGCCCGGGCATGGCGCCGCCGGCGCCCGGACCACGCTTCGACACCGCCGTCGGGGTGTTGTGACAAACCTCCGTCCGTGCCGCAGGCTATGGACAGGACACCACGCAACAGGCCAGGAACCTAGGAGGACTTTGTGAGCACGCCTATCTACGAGCTTGCACTCGGCGCGGACTTTGCGCGGCTGCAGCCTGAGCTGCAGGAGTATTTCTCACTCACTCCCGGATCCGGCCACTACGGCGTCGGCGAGGGCGTGTTCGAGGTGGTCGGCTGCCGGCAGGCCTGGCTGCGACCGCTGCTGCGCCTCGCCGCGGGAGAGGAATCCTTCTTCCCGGAATACGGTGAAGGCATCCGCTTCCGGATCGAGAACCATGCCCACCTGGACCCGTTCGGGCGGTCCAGCCTCACCGCCCGGCGTGAGATCTTCTTCCCGGACACCACCCGGTTGTTCCACGACACCACCAGCTTCGATGGCTCCGGCAGCCGGCACGGCCTGGTGGACTATGTCGGGCGGTACAGGCGGCTCGTAACGGACCTTAACCTCGGGGTCACTGCCGGGGGCAGGCTGCGCGGGGTTTCGGAGGCCTCGCGGCTGTTCCTCGGACCGCTCCGGATTCCGTTGCCGGCCGCCCTTGATGCCAAGGCCTATGCCGAACAGTGGTGGGCTCCGGAGGAGGGCACCACCGGAAAGCACAGGATCCAGGTGAAGGTGATCCAGCCGCAGCTGGGGCTGGTCCTCGTCTACGCCGGGCACTTCGACTACCGGCTGGAACCGTACCCCGGCGGCCTGTCAGCTCCGGGGTATCTTCCGGACCGTGCCCAGCCGGACCGCTGGGAAGCCCGCAGCTGAGCGCAATCCCGCAGCGGCACCGCCCCTGAGCTAGCCGAGCGCGAGCTGGTTGAGGCCATCAGCGACCTGGGTCAGCCGTCCCAGCACCGCCGTGGCGGACGACGGAGAATGCCTGGACAGCCCCTCCGACGGCGTGACCCGCAAGGCGCCGAGGGTCGACGCCGGCAGGCCCAGCTGGCGCCACGGCCGCCAGACCGTCTCCACGACGTCGGCCACGCGGGGCAGCGCCGCGGCAGGGTTGGCCACGTCGAGCGCGCCGGCCCACAGCCGTTTGCCCGCCTCCACCGCGCCGGCGAGCTGTTCCCACTGCCTGGACGTAAGCGCACGCAGGGGCACGGCGATCCCGTCTGCGCCGGCCGCCAAAATCCGGTCGAAGGGCGCCTCGACTTCCGGAACGGAGACCACCACCTCGACGGCGCCGGCCGCCCGCAGGGCGTCGATGACCAGCTGCCAGGCGTCGGTGGCTTCCCTGCCCGGCACCGAGCGAAGGGTCCGGTACCCGCTGGACGTGGGAATGGTCCCGGCCAGCACCGAGGCGATCTCCGGCTCGTCGATCTGGACCACGATCCGGGCCCCGGGGGCCGCTGCAGCAACGCGGCTGAGGTAGCCGCCGGCGCCGGCCGCCAGCGAGGCAGCGAGGTCCCGGCGGGCACCATGGTCGATCAGGGCACGCTCGCCGTTGTGCAGGTGCAGGCCCGCGGCGAGGCTGAGCGGGCCGCGCAGCTGGACCTTGATGTCCTGCGCCGGCGTGTCCTCGGCGCCGATCACGTCGGCGAGGATGTTGATGTCGGTGGACAGGGCGGAACGCGCCCGCCTGAAGTCCTTGCCGGGGCGGTCCACGATCCGCCAGCCGTAGGGCTGGACGTCCACGGAAAGGTCCACCAACAGGGAGGCTGTCCGGCCGAGCGCGTCGGAGCCGACGCCCCGGTCCGGCAATTCGGCCAGGAAAGGCAGGTGCGGGCTGCCCAGCTCGCCACGGATAATGCGCGCGGCCTCTAGGGGGTCCTCGCCGGGCCAGGTGCCCAGCGCGGTGGCGGTGACCTGTTCCGGCTGTACTGAATGTGGTCCGGCCACGGCTAGGCGGTGGCGGAGACGGTCGGGCCGGCGGCGCCGGGTACTTCGCCGGCGGTCAGCGGGCGCACGGAATTGGTGGCCTGGGGATCTGTGGCCAGCGCCGCTTCGTGGTCCTCGGCAATAGCCTCGTGGTGCCGGATGACCTCGCCGATGATGAAGTTGAGGAACTTCTCGGCGAAGGCCGGATCCAGGTGGGCCTCCGCGGCAAGGCGTCGCAGCCGCGCGATCTGGGCCGTTTCGCGGCCGGGGTCCCCGGCGGGAAGTTTGTGGGTTGCTTTCAGGAATCCGACCTTCTGGGTGGCCTTGAAGCGCTCGGCGAGCAGGAAGACGAGGGTGGCATCGATGTTGTCGATGCTTGAGCGGATCGACAACAGCTCCGCCATCACCGCCGGGTCCACCTGACCGGCCAGCGAGCTGGCCCCGGGGTCATAGGCATCGGCGTCTGGGTGGGTCTGGTTCTGCTCGGTCATTGCTCCAGTCTAGGGGCACCGGCGCTAATCACTTCTGCTGTTAAGCGCTGCCGGCAGGACGCCGCGCTGCCCCATTCCGGCGCATTCCGCCGCACGAATGGGCATGCCCACCGTTCGGCTGAACGGTGGGCATGTCCCTAACGTGTGCTCCTCATCAGGCTAGCTGTGAAGCACTTCGCGGAAGGCCTCGCGGCGGCGGGCCTGCTCGTCCGGGTCCGGGACCGGCAGGGACGCTATGAGTTTCTTCGTGTAGGCGTGCTGCGGGTTGCCCATCACCTGGGTGCCCATTCCCTGTTCGACCATCTTGCCCTTGTAGAGCACACCGACCCAGGGCGAGAGGATGTCCACCACGGCGAGGTCATGGCTGATGAACAGGGCCGCGAACCCAAACTCGCGCTGGATCTCCTTGAAGAGCTCCAGCACCACGGCCTGCACGGACACATCCAGCGCCGACGTCGGCTCATCAGCGATGAGCAGCTTCGGGTTCAGGATGAGCGCCCGCGCCAGGGAGGCGCGCTGCCGCTGGCCGCCGGAGAGTTCGTGCGGGAACCGGTCAGCGTACGACGCCGGCAGCTGCACTGACTCAAGCAGCTCGCCAACGCGCTTGCGTGCCTCCGCCGGGGTCGGGTTGCCGTGGATGATGAGCGGCTCGGCGACGCAGTCGCCGATGGTCAACTGCGGGTTGAAGGATGCCGCCGGGTCCTGGAACACGAAGCCGATCTCCTTGCGGAGCGGTTTGAACGTGCGCTCCTTGAAGTTCAGCATTTCGTAGCCCAGCACCTTGAGGCTGCCGCCCGTGGTCCGGTTGAGGCCGGCGATGGCCCGGCCGATCGTGGTCTTGCCGGAACCCGACTCCCCCACGAGTCCGAAGACTTCGCCTTCGGAAACCGTGAAGCTGACGCCATCCACCGCCTTGAAGGCCGGAGCACCCAGCCGTCCTGGGTACTCAATGGTGAGGTTCTTGGCCTCGACCAGCACCTTCCCGCCCTGGTGCGCGCGCTCCGTCATGCCTTCGGACGCGGAGTTGCGGCCGAGGTGCGGGACGGCGGCGAGGAGCTTCTTGGTGTACTCCTCCCGGGGCTGGGCGAACAGCACCCGTGATGGAGCTTCCTCCACGACGTCGCCCTGGTACATGACCACCACGCGGTCAGCGAGGTCGGCGACAACGCCCATGTTGTGCGTGATCAGCACGATGGACGTACCGAACTTGTCCCGCAGGTCCCGCAGCAGCTCCAGGATTTCCGCCTGGACGGTGACGTCCAGGGCGGTGGTCGGCTCGTCGGCCACGATCAGGCCCGGGTTCAGGGCCAGCGCGGCGGCAATGACGACGCGCTGCTTCTGCCCGCCCGAGAACTGGTGCGGGTAGTAGTTGACCCGGGTGTCCGGGTCCGGGATGCCCACCTTCCGGAGGGCTTCGATGGCCCGTGCCTTGGCCTCCTTGGCCGAGATCTTCTTGCCGCTGCCGGTGTCCGCATGCGCGCGGATGCCCTCGGCTATCTGCCAGCCAACGGTGTACACGGGGTTGAGGGCCGTGGACGGTTCCTGGAACACCATGGCGACGTCGCGGCCGCGGATCTGCCGCAGCTTGGCGGCGCTGACGCTGATGACGTTGTTGCCGTTGATCAGGACGGCGCCCTGGCTGGTTGCCGTTTCCGGCAGCAGCCCCAGGATGGTCTTGGCGGTCACGGTCTTGCCGGATCCGGATTCGCCAACGATGGCGACAACCTCGCCGGGATTGACTTCGAGGCTGACGTCCTTGACGGCGTAGACATCGCCGGCATCGGTCGCGAAGGTGACCTTGAGGTTCTCGATGTCCAGGACGGGGCCGGAGCCGCGGCCCGGCCGGTCGATGTTCGTGGTCATGGCATTCTCGATTCTGATTCAAGGGCGGCCTGCGCGCCGGCGGTCGAGTCCGGGCCTCCGGCGGGGCTCTTACCGCCGGACTTCCTGCGGCCCCTGAGCCGTGGATCGTTGAGGTCGTTGATGCTCTCGCCGACGAGTGTCAGCCCAAGCACGGTGAGGACGATTGCCGTACCGGGGTAGATACCGGTCCACCAGATGCCCGAGGAGGCGTCATTAATGGCCTTGTTCAGGTCGAAGCCCCACTCGGCGGCGGAGGTCGGTTCGATGCCGAACCCCAGGAAGCCGAGGCCTGCCAGGGTCAGGATCGCTTCGGAGGCGTTCAGCGTGAAAATCAGCGGCAGCGTGCGGGTTGCATTCTTGAAGATGTGGCGGCCCATGATGCGGAAGCTTGAGGCGCCCACCACCTTGGCCGATTCGACGTAGGGCTCGGCCTTGAGTCGGATCGTCTCGGCACGGATCACGCGGAAGTACTGCGGGACGAACACCACCGAGATGGCGATGGAGCAGGCAACAATGCCGCCCCAGAAACTGGACTGGCCGTGGCTGATGACGATGGACATCACGATGGCCAGGAGGAGCGACGGGAAAGCGTAGATCGCATCGGCGATCACCACCAGCACCCGGTCCAGCCAGCCGCCGAAGTAGCCGCTGACGAGGCCGAGGGCTACGCCGAGGAAGATCGACATGGCCACAGCGACGATGATGATGATTGCGGCGGTCTGGGCGCCCCAGATCACGCGGGAAAAGACGTCGTAGCCGCTCACCGTGGTGCCCCAGATGTGGGCCGGGCTGGGGGGCTGCTGGGCCGGGAAGGTACCCGCCGCGTCGCTGATCTGGGCGAAGCCGTAGGGCGCGATAAATGGCGCAAACACTGCCGTCAGCAGGAAGATGACGGTCAGCACCAGGCCGGTGACGAGCATGCCGCGCTGCAGCCCGACGCTGGTCCGGAAGTGCGAGATCACCGGCAGCCGGTAGACGAGGGGCTGTTTGCGCCCGCTTACTGTGGTTGCATTCATGGCTAGTACCTCACTCGCGGGTCGATCAGGGCTGCGGCGACGTCCACGATGAAGTTCGTGACGGCGACGATGACCGCCAGCAGCACAACAATGCCCTGGACGGCGACGAAGTCGCGGGCGTTCAGGTATTGCACCAGCTGGTAGCCGAGGCCCTTCCACTCAAACGTGGACTCCGTGAGGACGGCGCCGCCCAACAGGAGGGCAATCTGGAGCCCCATGACGGTGATGATCGGAATCAGGGCAGGCTTGTAGGCGTGCTTGGTCACCAGCCGGAAATTGCTGACGCCGCGGGACCTGCCGGCCTCAACATAGTCCTTGCCCAAAGTACCGATGACGTTGGTCCGGACCAGCCGGAGAAACACGCCTGCCGTCAGCAGCCCCAGCGTCAACGCGGGGAGGACTGAATGGGCTGCGACGTCGCCGAATGCCGCCATGTTGCCGCTGCGCAGCGCATCCAGCCAGTAGATCCCGGTCGGTGCGGCCAGGGCTCCCATGGAGAGCTCGGTGCGCGTGGAGGCCCGGCCTGCGACGGGAAGCCAGCCGAGCCAGACGGAGAACGTCAGTTTCATCAGCAGGCCCGCGAAGAACACGGGGGTGGCGTAGCAGAGAATGGCGAAGAACCGCAGGACGGCGTCGGGCGCCTTGTCGCGCTTGTAGGCGGAGACGAGCCCGAGCGGGATGCCGACCAGCAGGGCCACGATGAGGGCGTTGATGGCCAGTTCCAGCGTGGCTATACCAAAGGTCATGACCATTTGGACCACGGGCCGCCGGTCGGTGATGGTAGTGCCAAAGTTGCCGGTCGCCAGCTGGCCGACGTACTCAAAGTACTGCACGAGGATCGGACGGTCGTAGCCGGCCTCGTGGATGCGCTGTGCCAGAACTTCTGGCGGGAGCCGGCCGCCCTGGGCTGCGGTGATGGGATCGCCGATGACCCGCATCAGGAAGAAGACCAGTGTCACCAGAATGATCACGGTCGGAATGATCAGGAAGAAGCGCACTAGGATGTAGGTCCCCAGGCCCCCACCCGAGGATTTTTTCTTGGACGGAAGGAGTCCGTCGGCGTCGGCTGGCGGCGCCTCTATCAATGTTGTCATTGGTACCTAAGGTTGTGCTTTCGCGGCCATGGACCGGCCGGCGGGGACTGCAAGTACGGTAATTACCAGCAAAGGCGGGGCGCCTCGAGGGCGCCCCGCCTCACAGGCTGGTCAGGACCGCAGGGTTGCAGCCTTACTTGGAAACAGTTCCCAAACGGAACTTGAATGAGGCGTCGAGGGTCGTGTCGACACCCTTGACGCTGCTGCCGGAAACGGCAACCTGTGCGCCCTGGAGCAACGGAAGCGTGGAAATGTCCTTGGCCAGGGCATTCTGGGCATCCTTGATCGCGGACTCGCGTGCACTCTTGTCCACGGTGGTGAGCTGCTTGTTGATCAGATCAGTGACCGCGGGGTTGTTGTAGTGGTTCTTCAGGAAGCCGCCGTCCGGGAAGAACGGGGTCAGGTAGTTGTCGGCGTCGCTGAAGTCCGGGAACCAGCCAAACTGGAACAGCGGGTACTCGTCGGCACGGCTTGCCTTGCTGTAGGTTACCCATTCCGTGGACTGCAGGTTGACCTTGAACAGACCGGACTTCTCCAGCTGGTCCTTCACCATGGCGTACTCGTCGCCCGAGGACTTGCCGTAGTGGTCCGGGTTGTACTGCAGGTTCAGCGACACGGCGCTGGTCACGCCCGCGTCGGCCAGGACCTTCTTGGCCTTGTCGAGGCTGGGCTTGCCGGCGTCGCCGTAAGCGTCCTTGAACGATTCGTTGGCGCCGAGGAAGCCGCTGGGGACGTTGGAGTACAGCGGCAGGTAGGTGCCCTTGTAGACCTGGTCCGCGATCGCCTGGCGGTCCACGAGGTTGGCGATGGCCTGGCGGACAGCCAGAGCCTTGGCCGGATCCGCGTCCGCAGCCTTCGCGCCGAACGGCATGGTGTCAAAGTTGAACGTGATGTAGCGGATTTCGCCGCCGGGGCCGACGTTCACCTTGACCTTGGAGTCCTTCTTCAGGTCATCGATGTCGGTGGCGCTCAAGCTGCGGTTGGCCACGTCGATGTTGCCCTGCTGGATGTCCAGCTTCATGTTCGTGGGATCCGCGTAGTACTTGATCGTGGCGCCATCGTTGGCCGGCTTGCCCAGCACGCCCTTGTAGTCGGGCCACGCCTTGAAGCTGATCAGCTCGTTCTTCTTGTACGTTTCGATCGTGTACTGGCCGTAGAAGGCCTTCGCCTTGGCGATCGCGTCGTCGTCGAGCAGTTTGTCGGCCGGGAAGACTTCGTCGTCCACGATCGGCGCGGCAGGGCTGCTGAGGATCTGGGCGAAGGTCTGGTCATTGGCCAGCTTCAGCTTGAACACAACGGTGTTCGCATCCGGAGTCGTAATGCTGTCCACGTTCACCAGCAGGCTTGCGGGGCCGGCGGGATCGTTGATCTTGGTCTGGCGGTCGAAGGAGAACTTGACGTCCTTCGAGTCCAGGGTGTGGCCGTTGGCCCACTTCAGTCCGGGCTTGAGCTTGACCGTGTATTCGGTGGGCGTCGTGAAGGAGCTGGACTCGGCCAGGTCCGGCACGGGCTCGGCGCTGCCCGGCTTCGAGTTGAGCAGGAAGGAGTAGATCTGGTTCATCACCATGAAGGAACCGTTGTCGTACGCGCCCGCGGGATCCAGGGCCGTGACCTTGTCGGTGGTGCCGTAAGCGATCGGGCCGGCGGCCGCAGCCGTTGACCCGCCACCGCCACCGGACGGGCCGGTGCACGCGGTCAGCGCAAAGGCTGATACCCCGACGAGCGCGATGGCGCTCTGGAGGGCCTTTTTGTTCATTGCCATCTGTGAACTTTCTGTTCGATGAGTACTGGTGCGCAGCCCCGAAGTACGGAGACGACTCGGAGGGCGGCACGCTGTCCTGATCCCTCGATTCAACCAGACGACCAGTAGGTGAATCGTTACATCTTGTGAGATGAGACACAAAATTTACACGAACGGGCAGAACTCGTCATTATCTTCAGGAATCACTCGTGAATTTCGGCAGGGCGCGATGCCGCCGTGCGCGCCCCGCGGCGCAGCCCCGGAACCGCGAAGCCAACGAAAAAGCCGCACACCAGCGGTGTGCGGCTAGGTCGCCGGCCGTGTACGGCCGCCGGATATCGGGCTGCCTAGAGTGCGGCCCGCTGCAGCGAACGCGCCGCGTCGATGGTGGCCTGGCCCAGCACGCGGCTGCCCTGGTACAGCACCACGGTCTGGCCGGGGGCCACACCGCGCAGGGGCTCCGTCAGGGTGACGACCAGGTCGCCGGCGTCGGTCGCGCGTTCCATGCGCGCGGTGGCGGGCACGGGGTCGCCGTGGGCGCGGACCTGGGCGTAGCAGTCGAACTCCTCGCCAGTGGCGATCTCCGCGATCGGCAGGCCGGCCCAGGAGACCTTGATGCCGCGGATCTCGTCGATGGCGAGAAGCGCCTCGGGCCCCACCACCACTTTGTTTTCCTTCGGCCGGATCTCCAGCACGAAGCGCGGCTTGCCGTCGGTGGCCGGGGTGCCCAGCTTCAGTCCGCGGCGCTGGCCGACCGTGAACGCATTCGCACCGGGGTGCTCGCCGACCTTCGCGCCGGATTCGTCGACGATGTCGCCGGTGGTCATCTCGATCTTCTCTGCCAGCCAGCCGGCGGTGTCGCCGTCGGGGATGAAGCAGATGTCATGGCTGTCCGGCTTGTTGGCCACGGACAGGCCGCGGCGCTCCGCCTCGGCGCGGACCTCGGCCTTGGACGGCGTGTCAGCGAGCGGGAACATGGAGTGCTTCAGCTGTTCGTGCGTGAGCACGCCCAGGACGTAGCTCTGGTCTTTGGCCCAGTCCGCGGCGCGGTGCAGCTCGGGGTTGCCGTCGGCGTCGTTGATCACCTTGGCGTAGTGGCCGGTGCAGACGGCGTCGAATCCCAGGGCGATCGCCTTCTCCAGCAGCGCGGCGAACTTGATCCGCTCGTTGCAGCGCATGCAGGGGTTCGGTGTGCGTCCGGCGGCGTATTCGTCGATGAAGTCCTGGACCACGTCTTCCTTGAAACGCTCCGAGAAGTCCCACACGTAGTACGGGATCCCGAGCACGTCGCACGCCCGCCAGGCGTCGCGGGAGTCCTCGATGGTGCAGCAGCCGCGGCTGCCGGTGCGCAGGGTACCCGGCATCCTGGACAGCGCAAGGTGGACGCCGACGACGTCGTGTCCCGCCTCGACGGCGCGGGCTGCTGCGACGGCGGAATCGACGCCGCCGCTCATGGCTGCAAGAACTCGCATACTGACTTTCTTTGGGGTTCGGGGGTTGTTGCCGGCATTGGCGGCTGCTGGAGGCAGAAGTAGCACAATGCCCGCCGCCCTATTCTATCGCCACGCCGAATCCTGACCCAAAAGACCTTGACGTCCGCCGGTGGCGATTCTAAAGTCAAAAATAACGGTTTTAGATGCAGTTCCTGCGACATGCGGCCCCGGTTGCGCCGGCGGCCGCAGGAATCGAGCACGTCATGGCCTCCGACAACTTTGTGATCGTGGGCGGCGGACTGGCCGGCGCCACCGCCGCCAAGACCCTCCGCGCGGAAGGCTACGGCGGGCCCGTGATCCTGCTGGCGGAGGAGGGGCACCATCCCTACCTGCGCCCGCCGCTGTCCAAGGAATTCCTACTGGGCAAGGCCGAAGACGACGCCCTGCCCGTGGTCCCGGCCGGCTGGTACGCGCAGAACGGCGTTGAACTGCGGTTGGGCGCGGCCGTCACGCGGATTGATCCGGCCGCCCGCAGCGTGACCCTCCGGGACGGCCAGAGCCTGGGCTACGCCTCCCTGCTGCTGGCCACCGGCGCCCGCCCCCGGCGCCTTCCGCTGCCCGGAAGCGGCGCGGAGGGGGTCAGCACGTTCCGCACCGTTGACGACTGCCGCCGCCTGCGCGCCGGACTGGCCGACGGCGGACGGAATGTCGTGATGATCGGTTCGGGCTGGATCGGGATGGAGCTCGCCGCGGCGGCGTGCGCGTATGGAAATTCGGTCACCCTGCTGGGGCTCGAAGAGGTGCCCCTGGGCGCGGCGATCGGGCCGGAGCTGGGCGGGTTTTTCCGTTCGCTGCACGAGGCGAACGGCGTCCGGTTCCGGCTCCCCGCCTCTGCTGCGGAAATCAGGGAGCAGTCGGGCCGGGTCACCGGCGTGGTAACGGATGCCGGGGAGATCCTGCCCGCGGATCTGGTGATCATCGCCGTGGGGGTGGCCCCCGAAGTCTCGCTGGCCGAAGCGGCGGGGATCGCCCTGCAGAACGGCATCCTCACGGATGCCTCGCTGCGCACCTCAGCGCCCGGAATCTTTGCCGCCGGGGACGTCGCCAACGCCCTGCATCCCTTCACCGGTGAGCACCACCGCAGCGAGCACTGGTCCAATGCCCTCAACGGCGGCAAAGTGGCGGCCAGGGCGATGCTCGGCCAGGACGCTGTCCTGGACACGGTCCCGTACTTCTACACCGACCAGTTCGATGTCAGCATGGAGTACTCCGGCTTCCCGGCGCTCGTCGCGGGGCCGCCGGCGATCCGCGGCTCCATCGAGGGCAAGGAGTTCCTCGCGTTCTGGCAGCGCGACGGCCGGGTGGTCGCGGGAATGAGTGTGAACTGGCCGCGCTCGGGCAAGCCGCAAAAGATGATCAAGCAGCTGATCGCGGCACGAACCGCGGTGAGCCCGGCTGACCTCACCGATCCGGGCGTCCCGCTCGACAGCCTGCTGCCGGAGTCTCAGCTGTACTAGCCTTTCGCGGCAGCGTGGCGGGCGACGGTTCCGGCGGTCTGGATGCTGGACTCGTGGCCGGCCATGCCGGCCTGGCGTGCGCGGGTGTAGGCGCCGGGCAGGGCGGCCAGCAGCGCATCGACGTCGGCTGCGGTGGAAGAGTGCCCCAGGCTGAACCTCTGGGCCCCTCGGGCTGTGTCCTCGTCCAGTCCCATGGCCAGCAGCACGTGGGACGGCCGGGGTACGCCCGCTGTGCAGGCCGACCCGGTGGAGGATTCGACCCCTGCCAGATCGAGCAGGAACAGCAGGGAGTCCCCTTCGCAGCCGGGGAACGTGAAGTGCGCGTTGCCCGGCAGCCGTCCGGGACCTGGGGCCCCGCGCAGCACGGCGTCCGGCACAGCTGCCAGGACGCCGTCGATCAGCCGGTCCCGGAGCGCGGCAATGCGTTCCCGCTCCTCCGGAAGTTTGGTTGTGACCGCCTCGGCCGCCGCGGCAAAGGCGGCAATGGACGCGGTGTCCAGGGTTCCGGAGCGGACGTCGCGCTCCTGTCCCCCGCCGTGCTGGACCGGGGTGAGCTTCACGGCGCGGCCGAGCATCAGCGCCCCGACGCCGACCGGGCCACCGATCTTGTGCCCGGAGATGGACATGGCGTCCAGCCCGACGGCCCGGAAATCCACGGGTACCGAGCCGAAGGCCTGGACGGCATCGGAGTGGACCGGCACTCCGGCGCGGTGCGCCAGTTCGACGATCTCCGCGACGGGCTGGATGCTACCGACCTCGTTGTTGGCCCACATCACCGTGACCAGGGCGATCGAGGCCGGGTCCCGGGAGAGTTCCGCGGCGAGCACGTCAAGGTCGACGACGCCGTCGGCGTCCACCGGCAGCCACGACACTTCGGCGCCCTCGTGCCGCTCGAGCCATTCGACGGTATCCAGCACGGCATGGTGTTCGACGGCGGAGCACAGGATCCGCGTCCGGGCAGGGTTCTCGGCGTGCCGGGCCCAGTACAGGCCCTTCACGGCAAGGTTGTCGGCCTCGGTTCCGCCCGAGGTGAAGATGACTTCGGAGGGGTGCGCTCCGGCAGCTGCCGCCAGCACTTCGCGGGCGTCCTCGACGGCGCGGCGGGCGCGCCGGCCCGATCCATGCAGCGAGGAAGGGTTGCCGGTCCGGGCCAGCTCACGCGTCAGCGCGGCCAGGGCCTCCGGGGCCAGGGTAGTGGTTGCGGCATGATCGAGGTATACGGACACAGGGCAATTCTACCTGCGGGCCGGGCGCCGCACTGGTGTACATTCGAGCGGTGAAAGCGTCCCTGTACCTCGTCCTGGCCACCCTCTTCTGGTCCGGGAATTTCATCGTCGCCCAGGCCGCCGTCGCCTCAATGACGCCCCTTGATCTGACGTTCTGGCGCTGGGCGCTGGCCGCCGTGCCTCTGCTGCTGTTGGCCCACTTCGTGGAGAAGCCGGACTGGCGCGCGGTGTTGCGCCGCTGGCCCGTGCTGCTGCTGCTGAGCGTGCTGGGCATGAGCGGCTACACGCTCCTGCTGTACGGAGCCCTCGGCCACACGTCCGCGATGAACGCTTCGCTGATCACGGCGGCCAACCCGGCCCTGATCGTTGTACTGGCGATGGTCCTGACCGGGGAAAGGACCACACGCCTGGGCTGGTTCGGCATCTGCCTCGGCCTTCTCGGCGTTCTGCTGGTTCTGACCCGCGGCGAGCTGCAGCGTTTGATCAGCCTGTCCCTGAATATCGGTGAACTCCTGATGATCGGCGCGATCTTCGTCTGGGGCTGCTACACGATCATCGCCCGCAGGCTGGAGGTCCCCGCCATCGCGGCCACGGCTGTTCAGGTGGTGATTGCGGCCGTGTCGCTGGCACCTTTTGCCCTCGCCATGAACGTGAGGCTCCCGGAGACTGCGGCCGAGGCCTGGTCGCTGGCCTACATCGTGGTCTTCCCGTCCCTGGGCGCCTACCTGCTGTGGAACCTTGCCCTGAAGACCACCCCGTCCGGCACCGCCGGGAATTATCTCAACCTCATTGTCGTCTTCACGGCGGTCATCACCGTGGCGCTGGGGACACCGCTCACGCTGGTCCAGATCGCGGGGGGCGTGCTGGTGATCGCCGGGGTGCTGCTGACCGGAATGAAGGGGCAGGCCAAACCCCCGGCGGCCGCCGCGCAGCACCTCACGTCCGGCCCCGCGTCGAAGGACCTCGCCCCTAAGGCCTGATCCGGGCGCAGCACTGCGCCGGCAGCGCGGCTCCCTGCGCGCGGAGCTCGTCGATGGCGAGGGCCTGCACCCGGTCCGGGTCGATGCCGCAGCCTTCCGCGGCGCCGCCCAGAAAGGCGCCGTTCATGGCGCAGACCACATCGGTGTGCCCCTCGGCGATCCTGTGGAACGGACAGTTGAGCAGCACCAGGCCGCCCTCGCCGTCGTCCTCGGGACGGTAGCCCTCCGAGGCAAGGAACGCGGCAAAGTCGGCTCCCCCTGCCCCTGCCTGGGCGTCCGGCTGCCCGGCCGGGGCGGCCGTGGCACGGGCTGCCGCAAGCCCCCGCGCATGGGCCGTGCGCACCAGCGCTTCGCGCGCCGAACCGAGGCGCGCGGTTGACTCCTCGATGGCCGACACCAGCAACTCCGCGGCCAAATCGTAGTTCCGGTCCGGCACCGACGCAGCGACCTCCCGGACGGCAGCCAGGTAGAGCTTTGCCGGGCGGCCGGACCCGGGCCCGCCCCTGCCGCCAAGCTTCCGGAATTCCACGGCCAGGAGCCCGTCCTGCACCAGGCGGTCCAGCTGGAAGGACGCCGTGCTCCGGGGCAAACCCAGAGCTCCGGCGGCGTCGTCGCGGCTGACGGGGCACCCGGCCGAGGCGACGAAGTCGAACAGCTTCCGGCGGTTCTCGTCCCCTAGGGAGGCGACGGCCGCAATCCTGCGGTTCCACGGGGTTCGGATCATGAAATCAGCCTAGCTCTAAAATCAAGATTCATTGCTTTACTACTCGTTCCATTCTAAAATCAAACTATCCAATTTTAGAAGGAGTAGTGATGAAATCCTCTGCATCCCTTACGTCGCCCGCCCGGCCCCTGGCCGCGGCTCCAGAGCGCCAGGCCTTCCTGCTGCTGCGGACAGTCTTCACCGTCGCACCGGTGGTCTTCGGCCTGGACAAGTTCACGAACCTGCTCACCGACTGGACCATGTACCTGGCTCCGGTGGTCACAGATGTTGTGCCGCTGCCGGCGCAGACCATCATGTACGTCGTGGGCGTGGTGGAGATCGCCGCCGGCCTGGCGGTGGCGCTGAAGCCGCGGTTCGGCTCGCTGCTCGTGGCGGTCTGGCTCCTCGGAATCATCGTCAACCTGATCATCCTTGGCAGCTTCTACGACGTGGCCCTGCGTGACTTCGGCCTGCTGGTCGGGGCGCTGGCCCTGAACCGGCTCGCGCAGCCAAAGCAGGGGTAAACGGTTCCGGACGGCCCTATGCGGACGGAGGAACGACGTCGATCCGCGTTTCGGTCTCGGACCGTGCCACAGCCAGGGCCGCGGCGTCGGGGCAGGAAACGGAAACGTACACCGAGGAGCCCGACTTGCTGAACAGCCGGGCGTAGATGGCGGTGGCCCTGGTGCCGGACCGTTCGCCGCCCTCGAACACCAGCACTTCGACCGCCGGGGCGGGCCCGCCGGGTTCCCCGCCCCAGCGCAGGGCCGCCGGCTCCAGGTAGGCGGGAAGAATGCTGGCGTCAAGGTACTGGAAGAGGGCCTCCGTGGACGCCCTGTCGTCCCCGGAGACGGCAAGGGCTGATTGGCTGGTCCGGACCTTTGCCGCGACCATACAGCCGTCTTCCTTCACGTACTCACTCGCGCCGGCTACGTTCTCCTTGACCGGTTTCCATCCCGGGGCGTCGCGCAGCCCGTCGGAAAGCTGGATGGGCACCCCGGCGGCCAGGGTCTCCCCGGCGGTGAAGGGCATATCCTTCGCTGCGACGGCGGCTGCGTCGTGACCGGGAGTGATGGTGGGGGTGGCGAGCGTCGGAGGCGCCGGAGCGGCTTTGGGGGCGGAGGGGTCCGGGACGCCGACGCTGCAGCCCGCAAGCGTCGCCGCCACGGCGAGCGCCAGGAACCCGCGGCTCCCGCGACTCCCCCGGCCAGCCCCGGATTCCAGCTTGCTGCCCATGCTCCCGCCCCAATGTCGCCATGCCGGTTCGTTTTTCCGCCCGTGCCTCCGCACGATTCTAGACTCTCTCCACGACGGCGCCCGTCCCCTGCGCCGATTCACGTATCGCGGAAAACGGGCTACGCCAGGACACGTACCGCCCCAGGGACCACCTCGATCGTGAGCGGCAAGGGACCGATCCGTTCCCCGTCGGCGTAGGCCACCACGTTGTCGGCCGACAGCTCCACTTTGCGGACCCGCCGGATGTGCACTGCCGGATGGCCGAGGTGGCCACCGGAAAAGACCCTGGGAAAGACCTTCAGCAGGCCTGTGCGGGAAAGCGGGCTGACGATGAACAGGTCCAGGAGGCCGTCGTCGAGCACGGCGTTAGGCGTCACCTTCATTCCGCCGCCGATCGACTGGCCGTTGGCGACGGAAATCAGCATCGCACCCTGCCGCCAGGTCTCGCCGTCGGCTGTCACGGTGTAGTCGATGGCCCGGAACGAGGCGAGTTCACGGAGCATCGCCAGGTGGTAGCGTGCCTGGCCGCGGGGCCAGCGCCAGGCGTTGGCCCGTTCGTTGACGGCCGCGTCGAACCCGGCGGACACCACACCGGCGAACCAGCGGGACGTCCCTTCGGAGGAGGCTCGGCCGGCGTCGATCAGCCGCCCGCCGGATTCCAGGGCTGCCAGCACCGTCGCGCAGGCTGCGGGAATGTCGTGGGCCGGCACGCCGAGCGTCCGCGCCATGTCGTTCCCGGTGCCGGTCGGGACAATCCCCAGCGGGACCGTCCCAAAGGGCATGCCCGACCCGGCGAGCGCATTCACGCCGAGATGGACCATTCCGTCACCGCCCACCACAACGAGGGCATCCGCCCCTGAGGCCAGCGCCTTGTCCACCGACGCGGCGAGCGCGGCATAGCTGTCCTCGCACAGGAGCGCGACGTCGGCCCCGGCCGCCTCGAAGAAGGCGGCCGCCTCGTTGCCGGCATGCAGGCCCCGGCCAAAGGACGCCCGAGGGTTGACGGCAACGGCGATAAACATGCGCTGAATTATGCCAGCCGCCGGGGAACCTTCCGTGCCGGTACGCGCGTTCTTCCCCTAGCCGGTTAAACTGGCCGGGCCGGACGTCCAGGCCGGGCTGGCACCATCGAGGCAAAGGATTTTTGCTTGACGCAGGGCAACAGCTCGCATTACCAGGTCCTTCGGATCCCCGTGACGGCGACGGATAAGGAGATCAAGGTGGCCTACCGCAAGGCTGCTCGGACCGCGCACCCGGATCACGGCGGCGACCCGGCTGCGTTCCGGCGTGTCACCCTCGCTTACGAGACATTGATCGATGCCAAGAGCCGCGCCGACTACGACCGGTCCTACGGCAGCGGCCGCGGCGCCTTCGCGTCCCCGCCGGCCGACGAGGGCGCCCACTTTGACGCCCCGGCAGCCGGCAGCCGAGCGTCGGCCAACGTCCGCCGCCCCAACACGCCCCGGAACACAGCCGCCGACCCGCCGGTCTACCTCCCGCCCTTCGAGCAGTACGCCGGGACCGGTGAGGTGCCGCTGATCCCGCAGGACCTGGCCGCACAGCAGGTCCACGGGCTGCCCCGCAAACGCGGCATCTTCGGTGCGGAGGCACGGATCCAGCGGGAAATGCGGACGGTGCAGCTCATCAGCCGGCAGGTCCTCCCCGCCATCCCGGCCGCCCGGCTCATCAACGGGCTGCAGTCGCCGGCCGACAACAGCCACATCGACCACGTGGTGCTTTCCGGCTACCGCATGGCGGTCATCGGCTCCATGCTGCTCCCGCCCGGCGCCTACGCCTGGAACGGCAGCGCCCTGACCCACGGCGGCCGGTCCATCGCCCCGCCCCAGCTGGCCCACGTGGTGCGCCGGATGCAGGACATCTTTCCGGAACTCAACGTCACCGGCTGGACCGTGGTCCACAGCACCAACGGAAACCTGCACGAACCGGTGATCGACCGGCACCGCCGCTCAGGCGCCCACGAGACCGTCCAGGTGGTCAACGCCGCCGGGCTGGCACGCGGCCTCAAGCAGTTCCTGAGTTCCGGACCGGCCCCCAACACGGTGATCGTTCCGGTGCTGGCACGGCTGCTGCGCGGGATGCACTAACAGTCTCGCTAGGATGGGACAGTGTTCCGCATCCTCTTCCACACCCCAGAAATCCCCGGCAATACGGGCAACGCGATCCGGCTGGCCGCCATCACCGGCGCCGAACTGCACCTGGTCGAGCCCCTGGGCTTCGATTTCTCCGACGCGAAACTGCGGCGGGCCGGCCTCGACTACCACGACCTCGCCGTCGTGACCGTCCACCGGGACATCGACGCGGCCTGGGCAGCCCTCGCACCGGAGCGCGTCTACGCCTTCACCTCCGACGGCGAAGCGTCCTACACGGACATCAGTTACCGTCCCGGTGACGTGCTCATGTTCGGCCGGGAATCCGTGGGCCTGCCCGAGGACCTCAAACACGACCCCCATGTCACCTCCCGCGTCCGGCTGCCGATGCTGCCCTCCTTGCGTTCGCTGAACCTTGCCAACGCAGCCTCGATCGCGGTCTACGAGGCCTGGCGCCAGAACGGATTCGACGGCGCCAAGCTCTAGCCCCCACAACTTTCCCTACGCCCCGCCCATCCAGGTCCGCCACAGCGTCGAATCACCTGTGAAGCCCAGTTGGGCCAACGGGAACCGGAGCGGGGAAAGGAGCGAGGAGCGGCAGGTGACAACAACGCACGTGCACAGGTTTACCGACCGGCGGCTTGCCGGCGGCCTCGCCCCCCGGGAAGCCCATCCTGACCCGCGATCGGCGGCGGGCACCTTATGCTTGAAGGTGATGGACACTCCCAACGCCCCGAACCCCGAGGCCACCGCTACCCCGGGCACTCCAGCCGAAGTAAACCGGAGACTCGGTGCCTTGCTGGAATTGATTGCCCGCGGTGACCAAGCAGCCTTCGCGGAGTTCTACGAACTCACGTCCCGGCGCGTATTCGGCATGGCCCGGCGGGTTCTGATCGACGTGGAACTCAGCGAGGACACCACCCAGGAAGTCTTCCTCCAGGTCTGGCAGAACGCCGCCAAGTTCAACCCGGAGGCGGGGAGCCCGCTCGCCTGGCTGATGACCATTTCGCACCGCAGGGCCGTGGACAAGGTCCGTTCCTCCCAGTCGTCCACCGACCGGGAAGCGAAATACGGCGCCAGCAGCCAGGACATCGACCACGATTCCGTCTCCGACGAAGTCGGCAGCCGGCTTGAAGCCGAGGCTGTGGTGCGTTGCCTGGAGACGCTGACCGACACACAACAGGAGTCCGTGCGGCTCGCCTACTACGGCGGCCTCACCTACCGGGAAGTCGCAGAGAAGCTCAATGCTGCGGTGCCCACCATCAAGTCCCGCATCCGCGACGGACTAATCCGACTGAAGACCTGTCTGGGGGTGAGTTGAGATGACCGACATGAACGCACATGACAAAGGCCACGTCCCTGCCGGCTTCGCAGCCGATATCGCCACCGACCTCGCCTCGGGCCGCGCGGCTGACCTCGCCGAGCTGTACGCCCTGAACGCAGTGGACGACGCCGAGCGTGCCGCCATCGAGGGGTACCTCGCCTCGGCTCCGGCCGCAGAACGCGCCGCCTTCGACGAGCGCGTCCGCCAGGCCCGCGAGACGCTTGCCACCACCTTCACCGCCGAAGCAGAGCCGCCCGCCGGCCTGCTGGACCGGATCATGGCTTCCCTGCCTGCCCAGGACCAGGCCTCCGCGGCCGGCGCGCACACGGGTCAGGCGCCGACGGCGGTTCCGCCCGTCGTTGCCCGGCCCGTCCGGGAGACGACGGAACTCTCCGTCACCGACGAACTCGGCGCCGCCCGCAAGCGCCGGGACGAACGACGCCGGCCGCAGGGAATGCGCAACTGGCTCGTCGGCATCGCTGCCGCAGCCTTCATCGCCCTGGGCGGAGTCGGAGTCGGCGCCTACGTGGCGAACCAGAACGATCCGCTGAACCAGGTGCTGCAGGCAGGCGACGTGCGGCAGGCGACCGTCAACGTCACCGGCGGCGGCACGGCCACCGTGTCCGTCTCGCCGTCGAAGGACGCCATCGTCGTCAAGATGAACGACGTTCCGGCACCTCCGCCCGGCAAGGTCTACCAGATGTGGCTGATCCCCAAGGACGGCTCCGCCCCAGTGTCCCAGGGACTCATGGACGCGGAAGCGCTGTCCAAACCGGCCGTCGTCAAGGGCATCAGCTCCGCGGCAGCCCTCGGCATCACGGTGGAACCGACCGGCGGTTCGGCGTCGCCGACAATGCCCACCGTGGCGGCCGCCACCCTGGGCGCGTAGCGTCCGGAATCCGCACAAGCAAAGCCCCTGACCACCAAGCCGCGCAGGCCCTGAACCCTCCAAGGATTCAGGGCCTGCGCGGCTTTTGCCGTTTGACGCGGCTTACGCCCCAACTGTGGTGAGGTGAAGCCGGTCGATGATCTCCTGGGCTTCCTCCGACGGTGCCGAGCTGGCGCTCAGGGTGATGGAGTTTTCCTCAGGTGTGGGGGCTTCGAGTGCCTCGAACTGCGATTCCAGCAGTGCCGCGGGCATGAAGTGCCCGTGCCGGGTCGCCAGCCGGTCGGAGATCCGGTCCTTGCTGCCGTCGAGGAAGACGAACACTACGCCTTCGCCGCGCAGGACATCCCGGTAGCGCTTCTTGAGCGCCGAGCAGGTGACGATGCCGGGGGTGCCGGTCCCGGTGTGTTGCCGGATCCACCCGGCGATGCTGTCCAGCCAGGGCCAGCGGTCCTCGTCTGTCAGGGGCTGGCCGGCGTGCATCTTCGCCACGTTCGATTCGGGGTGCAGATCGTCGCCTTCCGCGAAGTCCCAGCCCAGCCGGCCGGCCAGCAGGCCGGCCACGGTTGACTTTCCCGATCCCGAGACGCCCATGATGACGAGTACGGGGTGCTGCGCAGTCTTCGCCATTAAAGTCTGCCTTCCTCAATAAATATGATTTAAACAGACTCCAGCTTATGGGAGAGGACCCGCAGGGGGCAACACTAGAAGCCTGCGATGGTCCCCGGACCGTTGACCGGTACGACGTGGAACGCCTCGGCGCTGCGGCCCGCCGGGAGCCCGCCGCGCTCCGCGGTCCGGACCATCAATCCGCGGACGGTGCGGTCCATGGCGTCGATGTCGGGGTGTTGGCTGGTGTGGATGTGGATTGCGGCGAGTTTGCCCTCGACGTGGTCCGTGACGTCGACGAAGTGGTTTTCGCGTTCCTCCGGTCCCGCGAAGAGCCACAGCCACGGCAGCCTGTACGCCTCCAGCCCCGCCTCGGCCAGCTCCGGGTACGCAAAGGGGTTCTCCAGGGCCGGATACACGGCCCGGGTCACGGCCTCCCCCACGGCGAGATGGTCGGGATGGCTCTTTTGGATCCGGTTCCAGTTCCGTTCGGGGTGCATCGAGAGCACGACGTCGGGCCGAAGCCGCCGGATCAGCCGCACGACTTCGCGGATCACCCCGTGCGACGGTTCGAGGTACCCGTCACGCTCGTGCAGGTAATGAATGTCGGTCACACCGACGAGGGCCGCGGCACGGCGCTGCTCCTCGTTCCGCAGCCGGACGATCTCGTCCCGCTGCGCAGGGTCGAAGCCCCCGGCGTCGCCGTCGGTCATGATGCAGTAGCTGACCTCGACCCCGGCGGCGGTCCAGGCGGCGATCGTGCCGGCGGCGCCGAAGTCGATGTCGTCCGGGTGGGCAGTGAAACAAAGCACCCGCCCGATCCCGTGTTTCTCAGGATCGAACGGGCTTTGCGCCTGCGTGGCAGTGGTGTTCAAGGAATCAGCCCCGGCGCTTCTTGATTTCAGCTGTGGCTTGCGGCAGGACCTGGAAGAGGTCCCCCACGATGCCGAAATCGGCGATCTCGAAAACGGGCGACTCGGCGTCCTTGTTCACGGCCACGATCACTTTGGCGGTCTGCATGCCGGCCTTCTGCTGGATGGCCCCCGAGATGCCTGCGGAAATGTACAGCTGGGGCGACACGGTCTTCCCGGTCTGCCCGATCTGCGCGTCGTGCCCGATCCAGCCGGCGTCAGTTGCGGCGCGGGAAGCGCCGATCGCTGCTCCGAGGGCGTCGGCGAGGTCTTCCAGCGGACCGAAGTTGCCGTCGACTCCGCGTCCGCCGGCGACAACGATCCGCGCCTCGGTGAGGTCCGGGCGGCCGCTGGCGGCCTTCTCCGTACGGGCCGTGACCCTGGCTGACGCCGCGGTGGCAGTCTCCGGCACCTGGACGGTGACGGATTCCGGCGCCGTGCCGGTGACGGCGGGTTCCGGCGTGATGCTGTTGGATTTGACGGTCAGAACCGCTACCGGAGTCGTGGCTTTCGCCGTGGTTGTGTAGGAACCGGCCAGCACGGACTTGTGCGCCGTTCCGTCCGTGTCCACGGCAACGACGTCGGTGATGACGCCGGCACCGAGCTTGATGCCCAGTCTCGCCGCGATTTCCTTGGCCTCCGCCGAGTTCTCGGTCAGGACGACGGTGGCTCCTGCGGTCTGCACAGCGGCGGCGAGATAGGACGCCTTGGGGCCCACGAGGTAGTCGTCGAGGTCCGTTGCGGAGGGCCGGTACAGCGTTTGGGCGCCGTAGGCGGCCAGGGCAGCCGCGACGTCGTCGTGCAGTTCGCCGTTGAACGCGACCGCAGGCTCGCCCAGGGAACGGGCCATGGTGAGCAGCTCCAGGCTGGCCTTCTTCAGGACCTGGCCGGGGTTGTCAATGAATACCAGTACTTTTGCCATTGTCTGAGAATCCCCTTAGAGCAGCTTCTGGGCGGCCAGGAACTCAACCAGCTTGATGCCGGCGTCGCCCTCGTCGGTGATGATGGTGCCGGCGGTGCGCGCCGGGCGCACGTCTGCGGAGTCGACGGCGGTCCAGGAGCCTGACCGTCCGACCTGCGCCGGATCCACGCCGATGTCGGCCAGGGTCAGCGTGGTGATGGTCTTCTTCTTGGCCGCCATGATGCCCTTGAAGTTCGGGTACCGGGGGTCGTTGATCTGGTCTGTGACCGAGACGAGCGCGGGCAGCGTCGCCTCCAAGGTGTCGGCGTGGGTGTCGCCGTCGCGGCGGGCGGTGAGCCGGGCGCCGTCGAGCTCCAGTGAAGACGCGAACGTGACCTGCGGCAGGTCCAGCCGCTCGGCGAGCTGGGCGGGCACCAGGGAGGTCTCGCCGTCGGTGGAGGCCATGCCGGTGAGGACGAGGTCTGCCGGGGTGTCCGCGCCGAGGTGGCGGATGGCAGCGGCCAGCGCCAGGGACGTGGCGGCGGCGTCTGATCCGGCCAGTGCTTCATCGGTGAGGTGGACGCCTTCGCTGGCGCCGATCTGCAGGGACTTCTTCACGGCGTTGACGGCGCCGGCGGGGCCCATGCTCAGCGCGATGACCTTGTTGCCGGCAGCCTCGCCGCCGCGGGCTTCGATCAGCTGGAGTGCGGCCTCGAGGGCGTACTCGTCCAGTTCGGAGAGGATGCTCTCGGAGCGGTCCGTCGTGTTGCCCGGGCCGGTGAGGTGCCGGTCAAACTGCGCGTCCGGGACGTGCTTGACCAGCACGATGATCTTCAATGTCTCTTCCACTGTGTTTACAGCAGCCTTCCATGCGGGTGGGCAGCCAGCCGGGCGGGGGCGTGGCCACGGAACGCCCGGGGCGCCGGGCTGCTCCTAGCTAACCATATCGGGAGCTGCCGACGCGGCTTGGGTTAAGGCCTGTGTCAGGGCCGCCCCGACATTGCACGGCGAAGGCCGGACCGCCCCTGGTGGAGCCGCCCGGCCTTCGCATGAACCCTGTGCGCCGCTGCTACTGCTCGGCGGCCGTGCCAAGGGTCACATTGAGCTGCTGTTCCTTGCCGTCGCGAAGGACAGTGACCTTCACCGAGGCTCCGGCGGGCTGCTCGCGCACGGCGGCCGTCAGCTGGTTCGGATCGCTGATGGTGAGGTCCTGGAACTTCGTCACGACATCGCCTACCTTGACGCCGGCCTTGTCGGCGGCGGAGCCGGACTCGACCGTGGCGACTTCCGCCCCGACGGAGAAACCGGAAGCCGAGGAACTAGCGGTCTTCTGCTTCACGCTCACACCGAACTGGCCGTGGGTGGCCTTGCCGGTGCTGATGATCTCCTGGGCGACGCGTTTGGCGTGGTTGATCGGGATGCTGAAGCCGACGCCGATGTTGCCGCTGCTGGCGGAGTCACCGCCGGCCGAGGCGATGGCGACGTTGACGCCGATGATCTCACCCTTGGTGTTGACGAGGGCCCCGCCGGAGTTGCCGGGGTTGATGGCGGCGTCCGTCTGGATCACGTTGATGGAGATGCTGCCCTGGTCGGCGGTGGCCTGGCCCTGTCCGCCGTCCGGCGGCGCGAACTGGAAGCCCTGGTCGCCACCTTGTGAGTTGTCGGCACCCTCCTTGGGAGCGGCCGAGGAGGCAACGCTGATGGTGCGGTTCAGGGTCGACACGATGCCGTCGGTGACGGTCCCGGTGAGGCCGAGGGGCGAGCCGATCGCGACGGCGGTGTCGCCGACGTTCAGTTTGCCGGAATCGCCCAGGACCGCCGGAACCAGTCCGGAGCCGTTCTGGATCTTCACTACAGCGAGGTCGGAGAGCGGATCCGTGCCGACGATCTTGGCACTGTAGACCTTGCCGTCACTCATGCGGACTTCGATCGCGGCGTTGGCCGCTGTGCCATCGAGGGTGACGACATGGGTGTTGGTGAGGACGTGGCCTTCGGCGTCGAGGATGATGCCGGAGCCGGTGCCGCCCTGGCTGCCGTTGGTTGCCTTGATGGTCACAACGCTGGGCGTGGCCTTGACTGCGGCCGCGGTGATGGCGTTGACGTCTTCCCTGTTGTTTACGATGACGGGGCCGGCCTGGCTGCTGTTGCTGGATGCCACAGACGGGAGGGCCCGGCCCCCCAGCAGTTGCGTGGTCCCCGCGACGACTCCGCCGCCGACGAGGCCAGCGGCAAGGATGCTGGCCACAAGGGTGGGAACACCGAAGGCGGCCTTGCGCTTCGGGGCGTGGGCGGGGTTGGAGGCGTAGGGGGAACCGGGCTGGTTGCCGCCATAGCCGCCGTGCTGCGGCGGGCCGAAAGAACCCTGGTTGTGCTGCTGCTGGGACTGGCCAAAGGCGGAGTTGCCGGCTGCCTGGCCGTAACCGGCCGTGTGCTGCGGGTTCTGCTGGCCCGTGGGTCCCTGCTGGCCGTGTGCCTGCGGCGCTCCGAACTGCTGGGTTTCCGGTGCCGGGGGTCGGCCGTAGGACGGCTGGTGCTGCGGGTAGACCGGCTGCGGGGGGTTGTCCGCGGCCCGGTCCAGCCGGAGGGTCGGATTCTCGTGCGCTGAGTCCGGCGCGGGGGCAGCCTGCGGGTGCCCTGAAGGGCCCTCGTTCGGCGTGGCCGGCTCCCGGTCCTCTGGTGAAGCGCCCTGCGCTGGGTTCTCAGTCATAAGACTTCCTTTCATCATCGTCTCCATTAACTATGGACGATTTCACTGAGACTAGGGCACACGTTTGCTGGGAGGTTGCTGAGCATCGGAAAGGGGCCCCTTTTCGGGGGCCTGCCCGACGGCGCCGTGACGGGTTCAGCGACCGGTTCAGCGCTTTTCGCTGGTGGCATATTCCCGCCGGTGGACGGCCTATTGGGTGCACCATAGAATCAAATGGAATCGCCACAGCGACCTGCGGCTTTACATCTGCGTGGGGGCGCTGCTGCATTCTGTGACGACCGGTTCGGCCCGAACTGGTCGCAGAAGTGCTGAAGGGTTGCACATGCGGTCTACCTATAAACGTCTCCTCGCCGTTCTTGGCGTCGTCGGACTGCTGGCGCTTCCCGCCGCTCCGGCCCTCGCCGAAGATCCGGTGACCATACCGTCCGGTCAAAACATCGTTGACAGCGGCAACTTTCTAGGAAGCCGCAAGGGCGAAGTCCAGGAAGCCATCCAGAAGCTCCTCAAGGAGCACAAATACAACCTCTACGTGATCACGGCAAAGACATTTGAGAACCCTGCGGACGCGGAAGCCTGGGCCCAGGCCGTAGCCACCAACAAAGGCATGGGCAAGGCCGATGTGATCCTCACGATGTCCGACGGCAACTACTACTTCTCGCCAAACAAGGCCAGCGCCATTTATCCCAAGAAGACCAACATTACCCAGAACGCCATCGTGCCTAACCTCGCAGGCGGGAAGCGGGACTTTGCCCAGGCGGCCATCGACACTGCGACTGCCGTCGGCGACGCAGCCGGTGGCGGGAGCGGCTCGGTTTCCTCGGGTGACGGCGCCGGCAGCGCCGTGCTCGTCGGCGTGGGCGTTGTTGCAGCGGGCGGGGCGGGCGCCTACCTCTACCTCCGCAACCGCAGGAAGAAGGCTGCCGCGGGCGCCGGTGCAGGCTCCGGAGCGCAGGGCGCCGAGTTGGATCCGCTCGCCGGGCTCACCGTCGAAGAATTGCGCCGCAAGAGCGGGTCGCTGCTGATCGAGGCCGACGACGCCATCAAGTCCAGCGAGCAGGAACTTGGCTTCGCGCAGGCACAGTACGGCGACGCCGCGGTCGGAAACTTCACGAAGGCTTTGGAGGACGCCAAGGGCCACATGTCCGAGTCCTTCAAACTGCAGCAGCAGCTCGATGACCACATCCCCGATACCGAGGAGCAGCAGCGGACCTGGCTCGGGGAGATCATCCGCCGTTCCGAGGCAGCCCTTGCCTCCCTCCAGGAGCAGAAGGCGGACTTCGATTCACTCCGCGAGCTCGAAAAGAATGCTCCGCAGGCTCTTGCCGCGGTCAGCGCCGGCGCGAGCGAGGCGGAAGCCAAGATCGCCAGCGCCGAGCAGTCGCTCGCCGAGCTGCGGGCCAAGTATGCCGAAAGCGCCTTGGTGCAGGTGGGCGACAACATCAACCAGGCCAAGGAACGGCTGGCCTTCGTGCAGAACGCCTCCGTCACGGCACAGGAGAAGCTCAGCGCCGGTGAAGGCAGCCTCGCCGCCGTCGCCGTCCGGGCTGCGGAAGAAAGCTTGCACCAGACGAACGTGCTGATCGGGGCCATCACCAAGGTCGCGGGAAGCCTCGACGAGGCGCGCAGCGGCCTTGAGTCCGCCGTCGTCGACACCTCCCAGGACCTGGCCCAGGCCAAAGCCCTGCTCCAGTCCGGAGCGCACCCTGAACTTGCCGGCCCGGTCGCCGCGGTGGAAGCCTCGCTGGCACGGGTCAAGGCTGACATCCACGGCGGAAAGATCGATCCGATCGCCACCCTGGAACGGGTCGAGACGGCACACCAGTCCCTGGATGCTGCCCTCTCGGGCATCCGCGACCAGCAGGAGCAGGCCCGCCGTGCGCAGGCCTCGCTGCAGCAGAGCATCATGTCCGCGCAGGCGCAGATCAGCGCGACCTCGGACTACATCACCGCCCGCCGCGGTGGTGTGGGCACCGAAGCCCGGACCCGCCTGGCTGAGGCCCAGCGGAACCTCGACTACGCGCTGTCCATCTCGCGCAACGACCCCGTCACCGCCCTGCAGTACGCCCAGCAGGCGCACGCACTCGCGGCACAGGCAGCGCAGCTGGCCCAGTCCGACGTCGACCACTTCGGCGGCTACGCCAATCAGGGCTACGGCCGGGGCGGGATGTTCGGCGGCGGGGGCGGCGGCGGCCTGGGTGGCGCCATTCTGGGCGGCATCCTGATCAACTCCATCCTGCACGGCGGCGGTGGTGGCGGCGGCTGGGGCGGCGGCGGCGATTCCGGCGGGGGCTGGGGCGGCGGAGACTTTGGCGGCGGAGGAGACTTCGGCGGAGGAGACGCAGGCAGCTTCTAGCCGCCACGGGCCGCACACGAGGCAGTTACAGGCTAGGCGCCAGGGGGAACGCTCCGAACGGCGGATAGAAGCAGTACGTACATAGTTCACCACCGAATTCAGTGGGAACCACTGAGCAGGACGAAAGGTATCACCATGAAGCAGTCCATTTTCGGCCGCATGGCGCAGCTGGCGAAGGCCAACATCAACTCCCTGCTGGACCAGGCCGAGGACCCGCAGAAGATGCTGGACCAGATGGTCCGGGACTACACCAACAACATCGCCGAGGCCGAGGCTGCGGTGGCCCAGACCATCGGCAACCTGCGCATGCTCCAGGATGATTACAACGAGGACATCCGGAACGCGAAGGACTGGGGCAACAAGGCCCTCGCAGCGTCCCGCAAGGCCGACGAGTACCGCGCCAAGGGCGACATCACCGACGCCGAGAAGTTCGACAACCTGGCCAAGGTGGCCCTTCAGCGCCAGATGTCCGCGGAGAACGAGGCGAAGTCCGCCGAGCCGAGCATCGCCTCCCAGTCCGAGGTCGTGGACAAGCTCAAGCACGGCCTGGACCAGATGAAGGGCAAGCTCAACGAGCTCACCAGCAAGCGCAACGAACTGGTGGCGCGGTCCAAGACCGCGGCTGCCCAGTCCCAAGTGCACGACGCCCTCAAGAGCATCGACTTCATGGACCCCACGTCCGAGGTGGGCCGTTTCGAAGAGAAGATCCGCCGCGAGGAGGCGAAAGTCCGCGGCCAGCAGGAACTTGCCGCGTCCAGCCTGGACGCCCAGTTCAACTCGCTGGAGGACCTCGGTGAGCAGACCGAGATCGAGGCTCGGCTCGCCGCGCTGAAGTCCGGCGGCTCGCCCGCTGCCATCGGCGCCGGCGAGGGCAACAAGGCCGGCTCGACGGTTGACGAAGCCGACTTCGACAAGCTCTAAACACTCCCCCGGCGGGCTTCCGCCGGACGCTTGGCACCGGATCTGCAGAGGCCGGGCCCCGGACGGTCGACAGACGCCACGGGGCCCGGCCTCTGTTGTCTCCTGCCATGCCTTCGCCGTGCGGTGCCCGGCTGTGCCTTGCTGTGCCACGGCAGCGCCGTCCCGTCCACACCGGCCGCGCGTGTACCGTTGATCCATGTCTTCGGGAAACCTGTCCTCGACCCTTGTCTGGCTCCGCGACGATCTCCGGCTGGATGACAACCCGGCCCTGAGTGAAGCGGCCTCACTGGGACAGCCGCTGACCGTGGTGTATGTCCTCGACGAAACCTCCCCCGGTGTGCGTCCCCTCGGCGGCGCCACGAAATGGTGGCTGCACCACTCCCTGGCGGACCTCGCCGCCGGTTTGGAGGCCAAGGGCTCCCGCCTGCTGCTGCGCCGCGGTCCGGCCGCGGGCATCATCCGGGACCTTGCGGAGGAAACCGGGGCCTCGACCCTGCTGTGGAACCGCCGCTACGGGGGCCCCGAACGCGAGGTGGACGCCGGCGTCAAGGCCTGGGCCGCCGAACAGGGCCTCACTGCTTCCAGCTTCCAGGCGAACCTGATGTTTGAACCGTGGACGGTGCGGACCGGGGCGGGCGGCCCGTACAAGGTCTTCACGCCTTTCTGGCGGGCCTGCCTGGAGGCGCCGGAGCCCCGGCTCCCCCTGGACGTCCCGGAGCGCCTCCCTGCCCCGGCTGCGGACGCGGACGGAAATCTCCCGTCCGGCGCCCAACTCGACAGCTGGGGGCTGCTCCCCCATACTCCGGACTGGAGCGCCGGCCTCGCGGCCACGTGGCAGCCCGGAGAAGCCGGTGCCCACGAACGGCTTGAGGATTTCCTCGACGGCCCGGCAGAGGAGTACGGCACCGGCCGGGACACGCCGGGCGTCGAAGGGACCAGCCGGCTCTCCGCCCATCTGCGGTTCGGCGAAATCAGCCCCTTCCGGATCTGGCACGCACTGCGCGAACGCTTCGGGCCCGCGGCGCCGTCCGACGTCGGGATCTTCCGGTCTGAACTCGGCTGGCGGGAGTTCTGCTGGCAGCTGCTGTACGAGAACCCGGAGCTGGCCACCCGCAACTACCGGCCCGAGTTTGACCGCTTCGCCTGGCAGACGCCGTCGGACGCCGAACTCGGTGCCTGGCAGCAGGGCCGCACCGGCTATCCCCTGGTCGACGCCGGCATGCGACAGCTCTGGCAGACCGGCTGGATGCACAACCGGGTGCGGATGGCCGCCGCGAGTTTCCTGGTCAAGAACCTCCTGGCCGACTGGCGGCTCGGCGAGGCGTGGTTCTGGGACACCCTGGTGGACGCCGACGCCGCGAGCAACCCGGCGAACTGGCAGTGGGTGGCCGGATCCGGCGCCGACGCCTCGCCCTACTTCCGCATCTTCAACCCTGTGACCCAAAGCAAGAAGTTCGACGCCGGTGCCCGCTACCTGCGCGAGTACCTCCCGGAGCTGTCCGGGCTGGATGACAAGACGATCCACGAACCGTGGAAGGCCGATGGTTCGGCTGCCGGCTACCCGGACCCTGTGGTCGGGCTGCCTGAGTCCCGGGCCCGGGCGCTGGAGACCTACCAGCGTCTCAAGGACGGCTGAGGCGCCCGCGCGCCGAAGGATGAAGGCTGCGGCTGCGGACACGAATCTGTGGCAACAAAAAAGGCCCGGATCAACAGATCCGGGCCTTTCTCTTCTTCTTCAGTTGCGGGGACAGGATTTGAACCTGTGACCTCTGGGTTATGAGCCCAGCGAGCTACCGAACTGCTCCACCCCGCGTCGCTTGATCAACACTACCCTACTTTTGGGACCGCCCGAGCCACTTGCCGAACTCCCAATCTGCCGGCGGCTCACGACACGCGTTCCCGGCTTAAAGCAGAAGGTCCGGACCAGTGTTTCCAGTGGTCCGGACCTTCTTTTCAGTTGCGGGGACAGGATTTGAACCTGTGACCTCTGGGTTATGAGCCCAGCGAGCTACCGAACTGCTCCACCCCGCGTCGCAAGATCAACTCTACCTGCCGGTGAACTTGAGGCCAAATCGAGGTGGCGTGATGTGCGTCTCCCGGCGCTGCCGGCTTCGCCGGACTGCGGTCCGTTCCCGGCGGTAAAGGTGAAGGCCGGGTTCCCGCTCCAGTGGAGCGCGAACCCGGCCTTCAACAATGTTCCCCGTCAGCCGTGTGTCAGCTGCTCGGTGTCGGGGCCGGCGTGGGCGCCGGGGTGGTGGCCGCCGGGGCCGGAGCCGGTGCCGCCGCCGCGATCTTGGCTTCGGCGTCGATGGCACGCTGCAGGGCCGCCGAGAGCTTCCGCTGCTCCTCGCCGTAGGCGGCGAAGTCGCCCCTCGCGAGGGCCTCCTGGCCGGCCTTGATGGCGGCGTTCGCCTCCTCCAGGGCCGCCTTCAGCTCTGCCTTGGCGTCCGTACTGCCCGGAGTGGACGGGGTGCCACCCGGCGTGGGCGTGGCGGGCGTCCGCCCATTGTTGGCAGAGTCACCGGCACTGGCTCCCGATGCACCGCCGAACAACTGGTTCAGGGCCTCATCCAGGGTCGGCGCGAACCCGATCTTGTCACCAAAGGCCACGAGGACGCGCTGCAGCGTGGGGTACGAGGTTTCACCCGTGGACCGCAGGTAGACCGGCTGGACGTAGGCCATGCCGCCACCGACCGGCAGTGTCAGCAGGTTGCCGTTGAGCACGGCCGAGGCACCCTGGCGCAGCAGGTTCAGCGCCTGCGAGACCGTGGGGTCGGAGTTGAACTTGTTCTGCGCCTGGCCGGGGCCGGGCACATTGGTTTCCGGCGGGATCTGCAGAAGCCTGAGCTGGCCGTAGCTCTCAGCCTTCACGCCCTTCTCCTTGCCGGCATCGGAGTCCGCGGCCAGGAAGCCGTAGAGCACGTTGCGTGCGTTTCCGTTGACCACCTGCGGGATGAAGGATGAGGTCAGCTGGAACGCCGGCTTGTCCTGATCAGGCATCTTCAGGGACATGTAGTACGGGGGCTGCTTGACGTCGCTCTGGACGGTCGGATCGTTCGGCACGCTCCAGGCGTCGTTGTTCGTGTAGAAGTTGTCCGCCTGGGTGACGTGGTAGCGGCCCAGGAGTTCCCGCTGGACCTTGAACAGGTCCTCCGGGTAGCGGACGTGGCTCATGAGCGCCCCGGACATTTCCGAGAACGGCTTGAGCGAGCTCGGGAAGATGTTCTGCCACGCCTTCAGTACCGGGTCCTGATCGTCCCAGGCGTAGAGGGTCACTTTTCCGTCGTAGGCGTCCACAGTGGCCTTGACCGAGTTGCGGATGTAGTTGACGGAGGTGTTCGGCAGGGAGGCTGTCCGCCCCGCCGTCGTCTGCGAATCGGCGGTAGCCTCGGAGAGCTGCTCCTGCTGGGAGTACGGGTAGTGCTGGCTGGTGGTGTAGCCGTCCACGATCCACTTCACCCTGCCGTCGACGACGGCGGGGTAGGCGTTGCCGTCCACGGTGAGGTACGGGGCCACCTTTTCGACGCGTTCCCGGGGGTTGCGGTCGTACAGGATCTGCGACTCGGCGTTCACACCGTCAGAGAGCAGCAGGTCCGAGGACTGGAACTTGATTGAGTAGAGGACCTTGTTGAAGAAGCTGCCCACGTTCGGGCCGCCGTCGCCGGTGAACGTGTACTGCGTTTCGCCGCCGCCTTCCTTGGCGGCGGGCCGGTCCTGCTCGCGGTTCGGGGCGCCGTCGGGGGCTCCGACGATGGAGTAGTCGGGCGAGTTTTCGCCGAAGTAGACCCGCGGCTGGTAGGTCGAGTCATTGCCGAGAACGCCGGTGGACGGGATTCCGGCCTGCAGGAATTCCGGCTTGCCGTCGACGGTGAACTTGTTACCCTTGGCGGCGACGACGCCGTAGCCGTGGGTGTAGACAACATGGCGGTTAAGCCAGGACTGCTGGTTGGCGCTCAGCCCGTCCGGGTTGAGTTCGCGGACCGCGATGACGGTGTCTTGGATCTTCCCGTCAATCTCGTAGCGGTCCACGTTCAGTGCGCTGGGGAACTGGTAATAGGGGCGGTACTGCTCGAGCTGGGAGAACGCGTCCGAGATCAGGTTGGGATCCAGCAGCCGGATGTTGGCCGTGGTCTGCGCGTCGGGGGCCAGGGCGCCCGTGGTGGCGTTGGTGGTGGCGTTGTACACCGACTCCTGGATCTTATCCAGGCCGTAGGCCGAGCGGGTCATGTTGATGTTCCGCTCGATGTACTGCTTCTCGAGCGTCTGCTCCGAAGGGCGTACCTGGAACTGCTGGATCACCCAGGGGTAGACGCCGCCGGCCAGGATGGACGTGATCACCAGCATGGCGGTGCCGATGACGGGCAGCCGCCACTTGCCGATCACGGCGGCGATGACGAACAACACGGCGACGAGGACCGCAGCCACGGCCAGGATGGACTTCGTGGGGATGACGGCGTTGACGTCTGTGTACAGCGCACCGGCCCAGCGGCCTCCGCTGTTCTGGACGGAGGCGTAGCGGTCCAGCCAGAAGTTGGCGCCCAGCAGGAGCAGGAAGGCCGCACCGGTGACGGCGAGATGGATCTGCGCCGCACGGCTGGTGAAGATGCCGCGTTCCATGATCCGGATGCTGCCGTAGAGGTAGTGCGTCAGGATGCCGGCAACACCGGCGACGATGGTGACGCTGATCAGGAAGCCGGTGACGAAGCCCAGGAACGGAAGGGTCATCAGGTAGAAGCTGATGTCGAGCCCGAACTGCGGATCGTTCTGGTTGAAGGGTTCCTGGTTCAGGAACAGAAGCACCCGCTGCCATTGGCTGGCGGCGGCGCTGCCGGCGAACAGCCCGAAGAGGATGGGCAGGCCGATCATAACGACGCGGCGGACCGGTTCAAGCTGGACCTGGTAGCGGTTCAGGTTGTCCCGGATGTCCGAGTCCGGCGCGTAGACCGGACGCGCATGGTAGGCGATCCGGATGGCGAAGAACACGGCGGCGAACATGATGGCGAAGCCGGTCAGGAAGATGACGATGCGTGCCAGGTTCTCGGTCAGGAAGACTTCGAAGAAGCCCAACTGCTGGTACCAGAGGACGTCCGTCCAGACATTGGCGAAGAAGATGAAGCCGACCACGATCAAGGCCACCACGATCAACGTCGGCGTCAGTGCGCCTCGTCGTTGCTGGGGTCTTCCGGGCGGGACAGTGCTGGCGGGACGGGACAAACTCGGTACCTCATAGCTGGTCGTCAGTTACTGGTTTTTAGTTATCAGTGCGGTGCTTCGATGCGGCAACCCAAGTTGCCGCGCCGTGCCTGCCGCCGGCACCGCCCGGAGGGGGCGGCGGAGCCGTCATATGTGCCACGAGTGGCAGCGGATCTTAGTTCCGCGGCCAGTCTAGTTGGTGGAGCAAACCGGAAGACCAGATGTGTCGGCCCCTGACGCGGCCAGTTCGACAGCTTTCCGCGCTTCGGCCAGGGTTTCGACCCGAACCACCTGCAGTCCGTCCGGGATATGGCCGACGACGTCGTCGCAGTTTGCGGCCGGGGCCAGGAACAGGGTGGCGCCGCCGGACCGCGCGCCGTGCATCTTCTGGCTGATGCCACCGATCGGGCCAACGGCTCCGTCGGGGGTGATGGTTCCGGTTCCCGCGACATGCTTGCCTCCGGTCATGTCGCCGGGGGTGACGGTGTCCACGATGCCAAGGGCAAACATCATCCCGGCGCTGGGACCTCCCACCTTTTCGAGGGAGATCTTGACGTCGAAGGGGAACTTGAACTGGTACTGCAGCATGACGCCGAGGATGAACCGCCCGGCCGGGGTCTTGGACGGCGTGATATTGGCCGTCACATTGTTGCCGTCACGGTCGACCACGACGTCCACCGGGGCGCCGTTTCCGGCGGCCAGTTCGGCCTGGACGACGCTCAGCGCGGTCGCCGGCTTGCCGTTGACGGACACCAGCACGTCGTTTTCCTGGAGTTTGCCGGCGGAGGCGGAGCCCTCGGGGATACCCGCGACCAGCATTTTCTGCTCGAACGGCGTGCCCAATTCCTTGAGGGCGGCGGCCACTGCGTTCTCCTGCGAGGTAGTCATCGCCACAGCGCTCTCCTGCTGGGACTGTTCTTTCGTGACGCCGGTGGGGAAGACGAGTTCCTCGGGGTAGACGGCCTTGGCGCCGTTGAGCCAGGCCGACAGCGCTTCCACGACAGTCACCGGCCCGTTGGGGCCCCCGTCAACGTAGACGGTAGTGAGGTCCAGGTTGCCTTCCGCCGGGAACGACTCATGGCCGGTAACGCTGATGACCGGTTTTCCGTTGTCACTGCCCAACGTGTTGAACGTCGGGCCGGGTGATTCCACGACGTAAGGGACGGGCAGGCTCAACGCGGTGATACCCAGCGCCAGGGTGAGCAGTCCCGACACGAGCATGGCTGATGCGCGCTTGTCCGGCTTCCCCGCGGAACGTGGTCCGGGGAGGAGGGACCGTCTGCCCCGGGACTGGCCGGCCGCCGGCTCGCTGGCGGGCTGCTCGCCCTGCGTAATCGTCAAAGAAGGACCTCTCCGTGCCGGCGCCCGGGGACCCGTCGGACCCCTGGTCAGCGCACCGCGACCGCAACCTGCGCCGCGGCTGCCGCCTGCAAATATTCCAGTCTCTAACACTACGCGCTCGGCTGCTTGGCCGGCTCTTTGCCTACAGCGAACGTGGCGGGGTTTCAGCAGACAGCCCGCTGGCAGCGGGGTACCGTGAACGTGAGAAGCAGCCACACCGACGATCGGCGGGATCATGACCTCCAACCCACTTAATCCGTCCAATGGCGACGAGGAGCCCCAGGATCCGCTGGCAGAAATGCTGAAGAACCTGATGGGCGGCCAGGGCATGGGGAACATCGACCCTGCGGAACTGGCGAAGGCCGCGGGGCTTCCGGACGATCCGAACCTCCTCGCCCAGATGTTCTCCCAGGTCCAGGCCATGATGAGCGCCCCCTCGGAAGGCCCCGTCAACTGGCAGCTTGCTCACGAGAACGCCCGGCGCGTGGCCGCCAGCGGATCCGACCCCTCCGTCACGGCGCAGCAGACGCGGGAAGTCGATGAGGCCCTGAGGCTCGCCGAGATGTGGCTTGACCAGGTCACCGGGTTGCCGGCCACCGGGCTGATCGGCCGGGCCTGGTCCCGGGCCGAGTGGGTTGAAGAAACGCTCGGAACCTGGAAGCGCCTGACCGAGCCGGTAGCCAACAGCATCGCGAATGCACTCTCCACCGCCATGACCGAGCAGATGCCGGAAGAGATGAAGTCCATGATGGGCGGCGCCTCCTCCATGCTGCAGAACATGGGCGGGGCGATCTTCGGCATGCAGTTGGGCCAGGCCATCGGCGCTCTCTCGGCCGAGGTGGTCAGCTCCACGGATATCGGCGTTCCGCTCGCCGACCTCGAAATGGCGTTGCTGCCCTCCAACGTGGCCAAGTTCGGCGAGGGCCTCAGCCTGCCGGAGAACGACATCCGGCTGTTCCTGGCCGTCCGCGAAGCAGCCCACGCCCGGCTGTTCGTCCAGGTTCCCTGGCTGCGGGGGCACCTCCTTGGCGCGATCGAGGCGTATGCCCGCGGCATCCACATCGACACGTCGAAAATCGAGGAACTCGCCCGCGAACTGGATCCGGGCAACCCGGAAGGCATCCAGGATGCCCTGTCGCAGGGTGTCTTCATGCCGCAGCGGACCCCGGCGCAGGAGCAGGCCCTCGAGAAGCTGGAGACCGCCCTTGCCCTGGTGGAGGGCTGGGTTGATGAACTGAGCTGGGCCGCCACCGAAAAAATGCTGCCCTCGGCTGCGGCGCTGCGCGAGACGGTGCGGCGCCGCCGCGCCACCGGAGGACCGGCCGAGCACGCGTTCTCCTCCCTCGTGGGACTGGAACTGCGGCCGCGCCGGCTTCGGGAGGCCGCCGCGCTGTGGGCCTCGCTGAAGGACGAACGCGGTGTTGACGGCCGCGACGCAATCTGGCACCACCCGGATCTGTTGCCCACCGCCGAAGACCTGGAGGACCCGAAGGGTTTCAGCGAGCGCAGGAAGCTTGCCGAAGCCAGCGACTCCGAGGTGGACGACGCGCTGCAGAAACTGCTGAACGGCGGATTCGACGAGCCCGAGGAATCCGGTGAGCCCACGGACGGCACCGGCGAACCCAGCGAAGCCGACGAACCAGGCGAACCAGGCGTAGCCGACCAAACCGAACAACCCGGACAAACCGGGCAAAAGGGTGAACCGGGAACCGATGATGTTCCCGGAGAGGGCGAAGGCCCTAAGCCGTAGCGGCTGAACGGGAAAAGCCCCGGCCGGAACTTCAGTTCCAGCCGGGGCTTTCGACGTCCACGTCCACGTCGTCGTCGCCGTCGTCTTCGCTGTCGCCGGCCGGCGCGAGGCCGCGGGACGTGGCGAACGAGACTCCCTCGAGGAATGCCTTGGCCCGGTCGGTATCAGGGTAGGCCTCGAGCAGCCGCCAGAACGCGGCGTTGTGGCCGGCCACCAGCAGGTGCGCCAGTTCATGGAGAAGCACGTAGTCGATGACCCACTGCGGCATGGGCTGAAGCTTGTCAGAGAGCCGGATGGTCCCGTCCGACGGCGTCGCGGACCCCCAGCGGGAGTTCTGGTTGCCCACCCAGCGGACCGAGGACGGCACCGCCCGGCCGCCGAAGTACCTGGCAGAGAGTTCGCTGGCGTGCGCCGCCAGGGCGGCGTCGCTCCGCGGACGCCGCCGTCCCGCGCCGCGGGTCCCCCGCTCCCCCTGCAGCCGCAGCTTCTCCAGCATTCTGTCCACCCATTCGCGTTCCTGGGCGCGGCTGAAGGAGGCCGGTATGGCCACCACCGCCGTGCCGTTCTCCCAGAAAGCGGCCACAGTCCGCCGGCGGCGTGCCGAGCGCCGCACTTCCACAGGCGCGCCGTCTGCGGTGGTCAGCGGCGTGCCGGGGGGTGCCGCCGGGCCGCCAGCCTCGTTGCGGGAACGTGTGATGCTGCGGCCCGCCATCAGACGGTGGTGCTTTCGACCAGCACTGCCAGTACTGCCTCGCCGTATTTCTCCAGCTTGGACGGTCCCACCCCGGGCAGCTTGGCGAGTTGTTCGAGGGATTCGGGCCGGGCCTCGGCAATGGCGGTCAAGGTGGCGTCGGTGAAGACCACGAAGGCGGGGACATCGGCGTCGAGCGCTGTGTCCTTGCGCCATTGCCGGAGCGCATCGAACGTCTGCTCCTCATAGCTGGGCGGGCACTGGTTGCAGCGGCCCACCTTGCGTTCGGCGCCGGAGGAGAGCATGGTCCCGCAGACCCGGCAGGTGGCCGGCACGGCGGCCTTGCGGCGTGGTGCAGGTCCCTTGCCGCGGGCCGAGGAGCTGGCCACGGAGTCTGGACGCAGACCGTCCAGGAAGCGCGACGGCTTCCGGTTGGCGCGCCCGCCCGGGGTACGCGCCGTGGACCAGGACAGGAACAGGTGTTCCCGTGCCCGGGTGATCCCGACGTACAGCAGGCGGCGTTCCTCGTCCACGGACTCGGGGGTGTCGGCGAAGGAGATCGGCATGAGGCCCTCGCTGAGCCCGACAAGGAACACGGCGTCCCATTCGAGTCCCTTGGCGGCGTGCAGCGACGCGAGGGTGACGCCCTGGACCGTCGGTGCGTGCTGGGCGAGGGAGCGTTCCTGGAGTTCATTGACGAAGTCGGAGAGGGTGAACTGGGCACCGCGGCTGACCACGAGCTCGTCGGCCAGCGCCACGAGTGCCGCGAGGGACTCCCAGCGTTCCCGGAGCGCTCCGCCGCTGTGCGGGGCGGCGTCCGTGTAGCCCAGCGAGGCGACGATGTCGCGGACGAGCTGGCCCAGCGGTTCGGGGCTGGCCGTCTCCGCGACGGCCCGGGTGGCTGCCCGCAGCTGCAGGATGGCGTCGCGGACTTCCTTGCGCGCGAAAAACCGTTCGCCGCCGCGCAGCTGGTAGCCGATCCCCGCCGAGGCCAGGGCCTGTTCGTAGGCCTCGGACTGGCCGTTGGTGCGGAACAGCACGGCGATCTGGCTGGCGGGCGTGCCGGCATCGAGGAGCCCGCGGACCTTGACCGCCACGGTGGCGGCCTCCGCCTCGTCGTCGGAGCATTCCGTGAATTGCGGGGCCGGCCCTGCGGGGCGCTGCGCCACGAGTTGCAGGGGCGTTGCCCAGGCTGCGTCCGCCGCCGGGCCGCCGCTGCGCCTGCCGCCCAGCAGCTCGTTGGCCAGTTTCACCACCTGCGGGGTGGAGCGGTAGTCGCGGATCAGCTTGACCACGGAGGCCTCGGGATACTGCGCCTTGAAGCCCAGCAGGTGCTTCGGCGAGGCGCCGGTGAACGAGTAGATGGTCTGACTGGCGTCGCCGACGACGCACAGCTCGTCACGGCCGCCCAGCCACAGTTCCAGCAGCCGCTGCTGCAGCGGCGAAACGTCCTGGTACTCGTCGACGACGAAGTGCCGGTACTGCTCGCGGACGGTGGCGGCGACCTTGGGGTCCTCCTGCAGGATGCCCACGGTGATCAGCAGCACGTCCTCGAAGTCGATGACGTTCCGGTCTGTCTTGACGTCCTCGTAGGACTGGAAGACACGGGCGACGGCCGTCAGGTCAAAACCGCCCGGGGTGCCGCGGCCCTGGGCTTTTTCCAGGTAGTTGGCGGGCGTCAGCATGGAAACTTTGGCCCATTCGATTTCAGAAGCCAGATCCCGGATCGAGGCGCGGTCGGTGCTGAGGCGCAGCCGCCGGGCGGCCTCGGCGATCATCTGGGCCTTGTGGTCCAGCAGGTTGGGCAGGACTCCGCCGACGGCCTGCGGCCAGAAGAACTGGAGCTGGCGCAGCGCAGCCGCGTGGAAGGTGCGGGCCTGGACGTTCCCGACGCCGAGGTCGCGGAGGCGGCTGCGCATCTCGGCCGCCGCCCGGGCAGTGAAGGTGACAGCCAGGAGCCGCTGCGGGCTGTACACGCCGGAGTGCACACCGTAGGCGATCCGGTGCGTGATGGCGCGGGTCTTGCCGGTACCGGCCCCCGCGAGGACGCACATGGGCCCCTGCAGGGTGCTGGCGACTTCACGCTGTTCGGCGTCGAGGCCGCCAAGGATGCGCTCTTCGAGGGAGCGGTTGTCCGGCGCCAGGGATTCGGCTTCCGGCACGCCGTCGCCGGACGGGCCGGACGGGAAGTCGCTGGACTGGAAGATATCAGTGTTCACTTTTGTTGCTCAGCCGTTCGAGGGTGTCCTGTGGATGCGCCGCAGGGGAAGACCTGCGGCGCATGGGTGCCGATGAGTGTTGTCGCGAGGGCCTCATGCGGTGTCCACGCGGTCCTGGATGACACCGCCGTACCAGTGCTCGATCAGGGACCGGGCGATGGACAGCCTGCTGGAGATGACAATATCGCCGCTGAGCACCGCTTCCTGCAGTTCGCTCCGGCTGAACCAGCGTGCCCGGGTGACCTCGACGCCGTCGGGCGCGGCTTCGGTGTCCTCGGTGGTGGCCGTGAAACCGAGCATCAGCGAGGCGGGGAAGGGCCACGACTGGGAACCGAGGTACTGGCAGGCCGTGACCCGCACGCCGACTTCCTCGCCGATCTCCCGGACGACGGCTTGTTCCAGCGACTCCCCAGGCTCGACGAAGCCGGCGAGGGTGGAATAGTTGCGGGCATCGAGCGGGCCACCTCCGCCGAGCAGAAGCCGGCCGTCTGCGCCGACGACCGTGACAATGATGGCGGGATCGGTTCGCGGGTAATGCTCGGAGCCGTCCGAGGGGCAACGGCGTACCCAGCCTCCGGCTTCCGGAACGGTTGCGGTCCCGCAGCGGGGGCAGTGGGTGTGAGTGCCGTGCCAGTTGGCGATGGCGCTGGCTTCGACGAAGATGGCGGTGTCCGTCGGGTTCAGCGCCGCTGCGACGTCACGGAACCCTGCCCACTGCGCGCCCTCGGGGATGCCGGCAATGTGGGCTTCGAATTCCTCAGCCTGGACTTCGAACTGCTGCGGCAGGAGAAACAGGATTAGTTCGGTGCCTGCCGGGAGATCCGAGCCGGGCAGGGCCGACCCGAGGTAGATCAGCTGCTCCGGGGCGTAGGCAGTGTCCTGCAGGTGCAGGGCGAGTTCGGCCGCGTCCAGCAGCACCAGGCTGTTGCCGTTGATGAGTGCCTGCCGGCCGGACAGGACCATCGCCCGTGCGCCGCCGGAGTTCATGAGCTCCTCAAGCATTCCGGGCTTCAGCCGGGCCGCGGAACCGCGGTCAATCAGCGCCGGGCGCACCGGAAGGACGGTGTCCAGGAGGTGGTTGGCGGCGAGGCCGGCGTGCGGGGAGACTAATGTGCCCGACTGGGCTTGGTTATTAGGCGCCGGTGGCTCCGCAAGACTCATGTACCCACCGTACTGACTCCCGCTGGCAAATGACATTTTTCCGCGGCGTATGTGGGCATCCGCACGTGCCCGCCGGGCGGCCGCCCCGGAGCCGGGCGGCAACGGAATCCCAAGGCGCAATTTATTCCTGATCTTTCAGACTCGCCGTGGTGCATCGCCGTCTTGGGCGCCGCTCAATCTACCGTGGAAGAGTGAGAAGAAAACCAATCGAACTGGCAGCTGTGGCAACCGCGGCAGTCCCCGGACTGACGCCAACCGCCGTTAGCTCTGCGCCCGACGATCCGGCAGACTTCGATTCGGCTCTCCTCCTGGATTCCGAGGGCAAGCGCTGGCGCGTTCGCTCGCCGCGCCACGCCGAGGCAAGCGCCCGGCTGGAAACGGAATTTCTCGTGCTGCGCGCGTTCGTCCCCGGCATCCGGGCCGAACTCCCGTTCCTGATGCCCACCATTGCCGGCACCGTGCGGCAGGGACCGCTGAGCACTTTCGTTTACTCGCATCTGGCCGGCTCCACGCGGTCCGTTGAGGACCTCGGCAACGCGTCTCCCGCCGTTGCCCGCGAAATCGGCGCGGCCCTGGCCGCCATCCATGACTTGCCGCACTCGCTGGTCAGCAACGCCGATCTGCCCAGCTATACGCCCAACGAGTTCCGCCAGCGCCGCCTCAACGAACTGGACCAGGCCGCGACCACCGGCAAGATTCCGCCGCTGCTGCTCCGCCGCTGGGAGCACGCCCTCGAAGACGTGTCCCTGTGGCGCTTCAACCCGTGCGTGGTCCACGGCGACCTCCACGAGGACAACCTGATGGTCGACGGCGACCGGGTCACCGCCGTGACCGGCTGGACTGATCTGCGCATCGGCGACCCGGCCGACGACATGGCGTGGCTCGTTGCATCCAACGACCAGGACTTCGTGGACGCCGTGCTGGAGCACTACACCTCCTCCCGTCGCGACGTGCCCGATGCCCACCTGCTGCGCCGTGCAGCGCTCTCCGCGGAATTCGCCTTGGCGCAATACCTCGTCAAGGGCATTGCCGCCGGGAACCAGGACATGATCGACGAGGCCGAGTCCATGCTGACCGTGCTCGCCGAGGACGTCGCGGAACACGGCGGGCAGCCGATCAGCGTTGAACCGCTCCTCCAGCCGGCGCCCGCCCCGGACGTTGGCCAGGCAGTGGGGCAGGACGATGGCCCGGTCCCCGCCGTCAGCAAGGTCACCCTGCTGGCCCCGGATTCGGTCTCCGGGATTGCCGCTGTTCCCCCGAGCAGTGCGATGCCTGCCGTCCAGGTGACGCCGATCCCCGTCGATTCCCCTGACACTGACGGCGCGGCCGGCAGCGCGTTGGAGAACGCCAGTGCGTTGGAGAACGGCGGTGCCGCGCAAAACGATGCTGCCGCCGAAAACGAGGGTGCCGTGGACAACGCCGGCACCGCAGACGGCACGGGCGCGGCCGGAACGGCGGGCCACAAGGTCTCCAGCGTCTCAGTGACGGCCATTCCCGACGACGAGCCGGCCGCGGGCGGAACCTCCGGGGAAGACACCTCGACGCAGTCAATTGCCGCGGTTCAGGCAGACGGCCCGGTGCGGGCCGGTGATGCAGCCGCAGTGGACACCGCAGACCGGGCGGGCGGTGCCGACGACACGTCGACCACCGCTCTCACGGTGGTCGACGCGAAATCCCGCTAGCCGGCCCCCAGGGCCGCTGCCACGATCTGCTCGAGCCGTTCCGCTGAGCCCAGATCGTGCGGGCGGACCACCTGATTGTCCGCCACGTAGTAGAACGCTGCCCGGACCTGTTCCAGCGGAACGTCCTTGAGCCGGGCCCAGGCCAGCCGGTACACAGCAAGCTGCACTGCCTTGGTCTTCAGTTGGGCGGCGGACGGACGGCGGCCCGTCTTCCAGTCCACCAGGTCCCAGCCGCCGTCGGCGTCGCGGAAGACGGCGTCGATCCGGCCGCGCACCACGACGTCACCGATCCGCGTCTCCACCGGCACTTCGACGTAGGCCGGGGCGCGGTTGGCCCACTCGGACTGCCGGAAGGTCTCCACCATCGTGTCCAGC
The DNA here is from genome assembly GCF_019977335.1 of Arthrobacter sp. NicSoilB4. NCBI lineage: Bacteria > Bacillati > Actinomycetota > Actinomycetes > Micrococcales > Micrococcaceae > Arthrobacter > Arthrobacter sp. NicSoilB4. The sequence continues at coordinate 2,815,588 of NZ_AP024653.1, forward strand.
CCGTAGGCCTCGTCGATATGGTCATCGGAGCCTGCAGCCTCGCCGAGGTCCAGCATGCCGGCCGTGCCGAAGTACTCCTCCACCCAGGCGTGGAAGGCCGTGCCCTTGCGGGCGGACATCCCCGGTTCGCGCGGCACCGGACGCCGCAGCCGGGCGACGACGGAGCCGGCGTCGTCCTCCAGATCCACCAGGGTGGACGCGGAGATGTGGCCCGGCAGGTGCACGTCCTGCACCAGCGTGCGGCGGGAGCGGCGTTCCAGCAAGGTGGCGGCCTCGAGCGCCCAGCCGCCGGCCGGGCCGCGCAGGGGCCGCCGCTGTCCAGGACCAATGCCGCCCGCCTCTGCGGCGGCGTCCACCAGAACTCCGGAGTCCAGGGACTCCAGCACCCGTGCCGCCGCGGACTGCATCGCCGCCCGCCGGCCGGGAACCAGCCGCAGCCGCGCCCCCGTACGCGGATCGGTTGGCCCCTCGAGCGGGTCGTACGGCCACCCGGCCACTTCGAGTTCCGACGTCAGCGGGCTCTCCTCCGGCAAAGATTCCTCACTGACGGAGAGCGGGTGGATCCCGGCCGCGCCGCCGTCAACAAGCACCTCGAGCTCGGCCAGAAAGGGCGACATGTCCGCCATGCCGGCGCGGGAGCCGACCCAGGCGGCGCTGGAAACCCAGAGCACGTGCTTGGCCCGCGTGTAGGCCACGTAGGCCAGCCGCCGTTCCTCGGCCTCGCCGTGCACCTGCACGGCGGACTTGAACTCCTTCTCCGCGTCGAGCCAGCCTTTCTGGTCCGGGTGGTCGAGGTCCCACTGCGGCAAGTCCGCGCGGTCCCCGCGCAACGGCCAAGGCAGCGCGGCACTGCCGCTGCTCCAGCGCGAGTCCCGGCTGCTGGGGAAGGCTCCGGCGTTCAGCCCGGGCACGAACACGACGTCCCATTCCAGGCCCTTGGAGGCATGGACGGTCAGCAGCTGCACCGCTTCGTGGTTCACTTCCGGCGCAGCGGCGTCAAGGCCGTTTTCTTCGGCGGCGGCGGCCTCCAGCCACGCCAGGAACGCGAGGACGTCGACCCGCTGGGACGTATAGAGGAACCCGGCTGCGGCGTCCTGGAAGGCGTCCAGGTTGCGGCGGGCCTGATGGATGCTGATTCCGGGCCGTGCCGCCACTTCGATGTCCAGCAGCATGGCCCGCTCCACCTCGCCGAGGAGCGTGGTGAGGTCATCGCCCATGTAGCCGCGCAGTTGACGCAGCTCCGCCGAGAGCCGGTGCAGGCGTTCCAGCGCCTCGGGGCTGAGCCGGCGGCCATGTGCGGACGTCCAGTCCTCCCGCGGCAGCCAGTCGAGGGCCTCGACCAGGCTGGCGGCGTCGGTCAGGTCACCCTCGATCACGGCCGCCTCCACTCCGTCGTCGACGGCGTCGGCGGCTTCGTCGTCAGTCGTGCCCGGGCGGCCGCGGCGCCGGGCAAGGAAGCTGGACCAGTCCCGCAGGGCCATCAGGTCCGCGGCGCCGATCCGCCAGCGCGCCCCGGCGAGCAGGCGCATCAGCGAGTCCGAGCGGCCCGGATCAGCCAGCACCCGGAGGGTCGCGACCAGGTCGACAATCTCGGGGGTGTCCAGCAGCCCGCCGAGTCCGACGATCTCGTACGGGATCCCGCGCACCTCGAATTCGCGGCGGATGCATTCCATCTGGGCGCGCCGGCGGCACAGCACCGCCATGGCCGGCGGCTCGGGCTCCGCGGCCGACCCGTCGAAGTCGGTCACCCGGAACTTCAGCACGTCGTCCGCGATCGCCGCCGCCTCGTCCTCGTCGGTGCCAAAGCGGCCCATCAGCACACGGCCCTGGACCGCGGCCGGGCTCGGCTGCAGCGGCGGCACCTCAACGCCCCCGGCGGTGTCCCGTTCGCCGGCCGGGCCGGTCTGGGCTGCGGCCCTGCTGAGGGGTGCCGAGATGACATTGGCGGCGGCGAGGATGTTCCGGCCGTTGCGCCATGCGGTAGTGAGGTACGACGTCGGCGCCACGGCAAAGCGCGCGGCGTTGTCATTGCCGGAAACGTCTGCAGCGCCGTCGTCGGCTGATTTGTCGGCAGATTCATTGGCGGGGAGCCGTACCGGGAATTCGCGGACGAAGTGGAACAGCTGGCCTGCGGAGGCACCGCGGAAGCCGTAGATGGACTGGTTCGGGTCCCCTACCGCGGTAACCGCATGGCCGTCGCCGAACAACCGCGAGAAAAGGACGAGCTGCGCGTGCGAGGTGTCCTGGAATTCATCCAGGAGAACCACCTTATAACGCTGCCGTTCGGTCTCGGCGGCGACCGGGATCTCGTTGGCGACGCGGGCTGCGAGGGCCACGAGGTCGCCGAAGTCCAGGGCGCCGCGGGCGCGCTTGGCGTCCGTGTAGCGCCCCACCATCTCAGCGACGCTGGCCCGCGTGCGCAACAGCCCGCTGAGTTCGCCCGCGGCCTGACTGGGGTTCTTCTTGGCCGTGGAGAGATAGGGCAGCGACTCGAATTCGGCCACCCGGTCCAGCAGCCAGCCTCGGACCCCGGCCGGGTCCTGGAGGTGTTCGGCGCACTCACCAGCCAGCTGGATGACGGCCTTGACCAGCGTGGACTTGGCGGAGCGGAAGTGTTCATACTCGCCGTCGAACGCCTCCACGACCTCACTCGCGAGCTGGAAGGACTGTGCGCCGCCGAGCAGCACGACATCCCGCTCCACGCCGAGCCGGAGGCCGTAGTCCGACACGATCCCGCTGGCATAGGAGTGGTACGTGGAGACCTTGGGCTCCAGGGCGTCGGTGCTGAGCAGCCCGGCGGGGAAGACGTGGTTCTGGGTGTCGGCCGCCGCGATGCGCTGCAGCGCGGCCAGCTTGGCGCGGATGCGGGTGGCCAGCTCCCCGGCGGCTTTCCGCGTGAAGGTCACGCCGAGCACTTCTTCCGGCCGGACCCAGCCGTTGGCGACGAGCCACACAACGCGGTCGGCCATGGTGGCGGTCTTGCCCGAGCCCGCGCCGGCGATGACGAGCCGGGGTGACAGTGGCGAGGAAATGATGTGCGACTGTTCGGCGGTGGGGCTGTTCTTCTCCCCCAGCATGGCGGAGAGCTCCTCGGGGGTAAACATCGGAGAAGGAGGAGCGGAGGGAGGGGCGGCGGGCACCCCGCCGGGCAGATTTGGCTCGGCGCTCATTCGGTGACCTGCTTTCCCCGCACGCACAGCGGGCAGACTTCGGGAAGACGGCAGCCATGGCCGCCGTGGCCGCCCTTGGAGGGATCATGTCGCGCCTCAAAGGTGCTGCCCGACATGACCCCGGCGGCGTCGCCCACCATGTCCAGTGCCCAGTTGTCCGCCGGGTCCAGCGGCGTCTGGGCCTGGATGCCCGGGCTCTTGGTGGTGGTGCCGAGCTGGGCCAGGACGGCCCCGCCGGGCAGCGGGGGCGGGCCGTCGTCGGGCCCGCCAAAGCCGCCGGCCAGCACAGCCGCCTGGTAGGCGCCCAGCTGCGGATGCCGCTCGAGATCGGCTTTGCCTGGCTGCCGCTTGCCGGTTTTGAGGTCGACGACGACGAGCCGGCCCTCGGCGTCGATCTCCAGCCGGTCGACCTGGCCGCGCAGCACGGCCGGGCGGGCCGGCCAGGATTCGCCGTCAGTGCCCGCGCCGGGGGCGTTGGCGCTGGGGGCCGCAACGTCCGGGAGTTTCACTTCGAAGTCCTGCTCGACGCCGACCAGGGACCGGCCCTCGCTGCGCATCACCAGCACGTACTGGGCGAGTTTCCGGACCATGGTTTCGGCGCGCTGGAAGTCCAGCTTGCCTTCCCAGTTGTCCTTCATCCCGAGCGTTGGCCAGCGACGGACCAGCTCGGCCACGTAGTCGCTGCCGGAGGCTTCCGGCAGGTCCTGCGCAATGGCGTGGACCAGGGTGCCGAGGCTGCGGGCGAAGTCGGTGGCGGCCTCTCCGCCGGCGGCCTGGACGAACCAGTCCAGCGGCGATTTCTGTACCGTTTCCACTTTCGACGGCGACACGTAGACGGTGCCGCCCGGGGGAACGACCGGCTCCTCGGTGGACAGCGGCGCAAGGCCCCACCAGCTCGCGGGGTGCGCCCCGGGCACGGGCGGCTGTGCCGCGGCCAGGGCGCCGAGAACGGCACCGGCCTCCAGTGCTTCGGGGACTCCGGCGTCGAGCTGGGCGTACTGGCGCAGTTCGGCGACGAGGGCGCGCAGGGTGAGCGGACGCTCCACGGGGGTGAACCCGCGCCGGTCCTGGTCAGGGTCCAGGGGTGCCACGTAGTCCAGGAACGAGGAGGGCTGTTCGTCCTCCGAGGAAACGGCGGTGCAGATCAGCACCTGCTGCGCCCGCGACACCGCGGTGGAGAAGCTGCGCAGTTCGTCATAGCGGATTTCGCGCAGCCGGCTGAGGGGATCCAGCTGCAGGGCGTAGTCCACACCGTGCTCGACGGCGTCGGCGAACAGCGTGCTGCCGAGCAGTTCGCCGCGGAGCCTCGTGTTGGGCCACACGCCCTCCTGGAGGCCGGGGACGATGACCACGGGCCATTCCCGGCCGGCGGCGCTGGCCGGGGTCATGAGTTCCACGGCGTCCTCCAGCTGGGCGCGTGCGGCGAGCGTGTCCATCGGGAGTTCCTGGCTGAGCAGGTACTCGAGGAACTGTTCCGGTCCGGAGCCGGGCAGCTGGTCCACGAAGCGCTCGGCGGTGTGGAAGAGGGCCATCATGGCATCGAGGTCCCGGTCCGCCCGGGCCCCGGCCGCTCCCCCTGCCAACGCCGCCTCGGTCCAGCGGGAGGCAAGGCCGGTGGAGCTCCAGAGCGCCCACAGCACCGTTTCGGCGTTGCCGCCGGGCGCCTGGGCCGCGTCCCTGCCGGCCTGGATCATCCGGGCAATGCGGCGCGCGGAGTGCCCCTCGATGCCGAGGGTGGCCAGCGCTCCCGGTTCGAGCAGCGCCTCGACGAGGAGCACGTCGCTCGTGCGGCCGCCGCCGCCCAGGAGCTCCTCCCGGCGCAGGGACTGCCGCAGGCGCCGCAGTTCGATCGCGGTGGCTCCGCCGATCCGGGAGGTCAGCAGGGCCACGGCCGCCTCGGGGGTCAGCATTCCCGGGTCCAGGGCCACGGCATAGGCGTCCAGCAGGGGCCGGACGGCCACCTCGTCCCGGACCGCGGATTCGGCCACCGGGATCCGGACCGGGATACCCTGGCCGGCGAGGTAGCGCTGCAGCTGGCTGAGCTGGCCGCCGTTGCGCACGATCACGGCGATGTCACCGAGTTCGCGGCCGTCGTTGAGCTGGGCTTCCAGGATCCGCTGGGCCACGTACCGCAGTTCGTGCACCGGTGACGGCAGCAGGTGCGCCTCCACCGTGCCGCCTGCGGGGCCGGAATCCTGGGGCCGTTCGAGCCGTCGCGCGGACTGCCCGCCGGCGCGGCGGGAGATCCGCCCGGCTACGGAGAGCCAGGCGTCCGCGACGGCCGGCGTGTGGCGGTGCGCGGTCCAGAGCGGCCGCTCGAGGACGGTGCCGCCGGCGGGGGCGAGCAGCCGGGGAAGCTCCGCCACGAGGTCCGGGCGGGCGCCTCGGAAACCCTGGACCACGGTGTCCGGCGATGAGGTGATGAGGACGTCTTTGCCTGCGGCGATATCCGCGAGCAGCTCGAACACGGCAGGGTTGGCCTCCTGCATGTCGTCCACGAGGACCAGCTGGAGCCTGTCGCGTTCAGCGGCCAGGAAGTCCGGTTCGTCCTGGAAGATCTGGCGTGCGGCGGTGATGATGCCGGCCGGGTCAAAGGATTCGGGCATGCGCAGGTCAAGCACGTCGCGGTACTCGGCGTACAGGGCTGCCGCGGCCACCCAGTCCGGCCGGTTGCAGCGCCTGGCGAGGGACACGAGGTCCCCGGCGGTCCGTCCGGATTCGATGATCCGGTCAAAGAGCTGCCGGACTTCCTGACGGAAGCCGCGGGTCTGCAGTGCCGCGCCCAGGTCCTCCGGCCAGGGCAGTTCAAGTCCGGGCTGCGCGTGCCCTTCGAGCAGTTCCTTGATGATCAGGTCCTGCTCCGGACCGGACAGGAGTTTCGGCGGGCGCGGCAGCGGCAGGATGCCTTCGGCCTTGGCGCGCCGGATCAGGTCGAAGGCGTACGACGCCCAGGTGCGGGCCGGCGTCGTGCTGAGACTGCGGTCCAGCCGCGCGGTGAAGCGGTCCCGGAGCGAGTCAGCGGCGAGGCGTCCGGGGGCGAGGATGAGCATCCGCTCGGGATCGAGGCCGTCCCGCTGCGCGCGCCGGACCGCGGCTTCCACGAGCACCGTCGATTTGCCGGTCCCTGGCGCCCCGGGGATCAGGACGGGACCGGAGCCGTGCGGGACGTCGACAGCCGCGAGCTGGTCCGCCGACAGCACGGGCACCGCGCTGTGCAGCTTGCGCGGCGGCAGCAGGCGCAGTGCTGAACCTGACGTGCCGGAACGGGCAGGACGCGGGCCTCCCTTGGACGGCGCGGGCGACGCGGGCTGTGCCCCTGCTGGCTGTGTTGCTGTGGGCTGTGCCCCTGCTGGCTGTGTTGCTGAGGGCTGCATTGCTGTGGGCTGCATTGCTGTGGGCGGGGCGGACTCAGGATTCTGGCGGGGGATGCTCACACAGTCATTTCATCATCGGGGGCCGACAGTTTATGCAAGGAGCGCTCCAGCCGCTCGGCAACCGCGTCGATCCGGTCGAACTCACCGTCGCTCGGTGCCCAGCGGGCGGCCATCAGGTCCACCCGCCAGCGTCCCTCGCCCGTGCGGAGGTATTCGGCATAGCTGCCCAGCAGCGGGGTTCCCTCCACGATGTACAGGGCAAGGGCCTCGCGTTCGTGTCCCGGAGGCGCGTCTCCGCTGGCCTTCAGCACCCGCCACCAGGGCACGGAGCTGCCGTGGTGGCTCATGACGGAACCGATCTGCCGGGCACCGCCGGAGCCGAGGAGTTCGGCGACGTCGCCGTACGCCACTGCGGCGCCCGCCGGGATCAGGCTCACCACGTCCAGCACCGCCTCGACATACTCCATCCGCATGACACAAGCCTAGCGTCCGGGGGGCGCCGGGCAGCCCCGCATCGGCCCTGTCAGGACGCTCCCCGCGCCGGTGACCTGATGCTGGGCAGCGTACGGGGTGGTGGCGCATTACTGTCGGTGGCAGCAGGTAGCGTTGCAGCATGAGCACTTGGAACACCCTCCCCCGCGCAGCGTTCGACCTTGAAACCACCGGGCGCAATTCCCGCTCCGCCCGGATCGTCACAGCCTCCATCACCGTGGTTGACTCCGACGGCGGAATCGTCAAGGAACACGAATGGCTCGCCGACCCGGGGGTCGAAATCCCCACGGAGGCCAGTGACATCCACGGCGTCACCACTGAGAAGGCCCGCAGCGAGGGCCGCCCCGCCGCCGACGTGACGCGGGAGGTCGCCGCCGTGCTCCAGGACCTCTTCGACGCCGGAGTGCCGGTAATCGCCTTCAATGCCAGCTACGACTTCACCGTCCTCGCCGCCGAATCGGCCCGTTACGGCGTGCCGCAGCTGAGCCGTTTCCCCGTGCTGGATCCGTACATCATGAACAAGCAGGTGGACCGCTACCGCAAGGGCAAGCGCACCCTCACTGCCCTGTGCGAGGAGTACGGGGTGAACCTGGACAACGCCCACACCTCCGCTGCGGATGCCCTGGCCACCCTGCGGATGCTCGACGCCATGGCCGGGAAGTTTCCCAAGCTGCGGATGCCGGCAAGCCACCTGCACCAGCTCCAGGTCGAATGGGCCTCCGCGCAGGCTTCGGATTTCCAGAGCTACCTGCGCAAGACCAAACCCGCCGCCGTCATTGAGGGTGACTGGCCGGTGCTGCCGCCCGAGGACGCCAGCCGCGGGGATTTCTAGCCCGGGGACTTCTTGAGCCCGGCGAGGCACCGGGCAGGCACCGCGCAAGGCGTTGGGATGGAAATCACAGTCCGCCGTTGCGCCGCCGTGCCCCAAAAGGCCTGTCAGGGATTCCGCGGACCGGGGGCGCGGGGCCGCGGTGCCCGACCACCCGGACCATATTCTGAATTTATCGCACCAAAAACCCATTTGTGACGAACTATATGCGCGAGTGGATGCTCCATGGCGCCCCTGACATAATTTAGTTCAGAACCTGGCGTGTGTTATGCCGCGCCAAACCCCCAACCGCCAAGGGATAGATGATCACAGTTACTGACCTTCGCAAGGTCTACCAGCAGGGCAAGAAAGAGGTGGTGGCCCTCGACGGCGTCACTCTTTCGGTGCCTAAGGGCTCCATTCACGGCATCATCGGCCATTCAGGTGCCGGAAAGTCGACCCTGGTGCGCTGCCTGACCCTGCTGGACCGTCCGACGTCGGGCTCCGTCAGCATCGACGGCACCGAACTCAGTTCCGTGAAGGATTCGGAGATCCGTGCCGCCCGGCGCCGCATCGGCATGGTCTTCCAGCACGCGAACCTGATGGATTCCCGGACCGCGGCCGGCAACGTGGCGCATCCCCTTGAACTCGTGAAAACTCCGAAGGACAAGATCCGGACCCGGGTTGCCGAGCTCCTGAAGCTCGTTGGCCTCGAAGGGTTCGAAAATGCCTACCCCTCGCAGCTCTCAGGCGGCCAGCGCCAGCGTGTCGGCATCGCCCGGGCTCTGGCGTCCGATCCGGACGTGCTCCTGTGCGATGAGCCCACGTCGGCCCTGGACCCGGCCACCACGGAAGAAATCCTGGACCTGATCCAGGACCTCACCAAGCGCCTGCAGCTCACCGTGCTGATCATCACGCACGAGATGAACGTCGTGAAGCGCGTGTGCGACTCCGTGTCGCTGCTCTCCGGCGGCCGCATCGTCGAACACGGTGCGCTGCGGGACGTCGCCGGCGACCTGGACAGCAAGCTCGCCAAGGCGCTGCTGCCGCTGCCGCCGTCCGAACCGCTGCCCGGTGCCCTGCAGCGCGGACCGGTCCTGGAGATCCTGTTCTCCGGCGACAGCGCCAAGGAACCCGTCCTTACCGGCGTCGCCCGGCATTTCGACATTGACATCAACGTCCTGGCCGGCAGCGTCGAAACCCTCGGGGGCCAGCAGTTCGGCCACCTGCGTGTCCAGCTGGCGGAAAACGCCGACGCTGACGCCGTGCTGGCCTACCTGCACGAGCGCGGCATCGGCGCGAAGCATTCGGTCCCCGCCACCGCCGGCTCCGCCCTTCCGGCCGCTGTCCTCGCCACCGGGGACCAGGGAGGTAACTCATGAACGACATCTTCAGCAATCCCGTCCTGGCCAAGGCCCTGCCCGAAGCCATCATCGAAACCCTGCAGATGGTGGGGATCTCGTCCTTCTTCACCGTCCTGATCGGCCTGCCGCTGGGCGTTTTCCTGCACGTCTCCGCCCCTGGGGGGCTCCGCCCGATGCCGGTCACCAACCGGATCCTCAGCGACGTGATCGTCAACATCACCCGTTCCATCCCCTTCGCGATCCTGATGGTGGCGCTCATTCCGCTGGCCCGCGCCCTGACCGGCACCAGCCTCGGCCCGGTGGCCGCTTCGGTGTCACTCTCGATCGGCACCATCCCGTTCTTCGCCCGGCTGGTGGAAAACTGCCTGCGCGACGTGCACCACGGCAAGATCGACGCCGCCCAGGTGATGGGGTCCACCAAGATGCAGGTCATCAACAAGGTGATGCTGCGCGAATCCCTCCCCGCCCTCGTCGCGGCCGCCACCACTACCGTGGTCACCCTCGTGGGGTTCTCCGCGATGGCCGGCCTGGTCGGCGGCGGCGGCCTCGGCAAGCTCGCCTACAACTACGGCTTCCAGCGCTTCGATGTCACGGTCATGCTCGTCACCATCGTGCTGATCATTGTCCTGGTCCAGGTCATCCAGCTCGTGGGCGAGCGGATTTCCCGCGGCCTCGACCACCGCTGACGCCTCCTGGTTCCAGGGGCTACTGACACCGGCAGGCTGGCCCAACCCCGGCCGGCCTGCCGCTCCTTGCACCACCACTCCTGCAGCGGGTAGCCGCCCTCTGCATCTGCGCGGACCACGGCGCCGACGTCGTGAATCCAGCTATTTCGAAAGGAACGCATCCAATGCGTAAGTCACTCACCCTCCTGGCCACCGGCATTGTCACTGCCCTGGCGCTGACGGCTTGCGGTGGTTCGTCCACCCCCAGCGCCCAGGTCACTGCCCTGGATCCGGCCAAGCCTTCCACGCTCTCGGTCGGCGCCAGCCCCGTGCCGCAGGCGAAGATCCTCGAATTCATCAACCAGGACCTCGCCCCCAAGGCCGGCCTGAAGCTGGACATCAAGGAAATCGAGGATTACCAGACGCCCAACACCGCACTCAGCGACGGCTCCCTGGACGCCAACTACTACCAGCACCTTCCCTGGTACGAAGATCAGGTCAAGACCAAGGGCTACAAGTTCGGGCACGGCGAGGGAATCCACATCGAGCCCTACGCCGCGTTCTCCGAGAAGGTCAAGGACATCAAGGACATCCAGGACGGCGCCAAGGTGGCCATCACGAATGACCCGTCCAACCAGGTCCGCGCCCTCAAGGTCCTCCAGGTCGCCGGCCTGGTCAAGGACATCAAGGATGACTCCTCCGTGATCACGCTGACGGACGAGCAGAACCCGAAGAAGCTCAAGTTCTCCGAGAACCAGCCGGAACTGCTGATCAACGACCTCAAGGACCCGTCAGTCGACCTGGCCCTGATTAACGGCAACTTCATCCTCAAGGCCGGCCTGAGCACCAAGGACGCCCTCGCGGTGGAATCCGTGGAGAACAACCCCTACGCGAACTTCCTGGCCTGGCGTGAAGACTCCAAGGACGATGTGCGCATCAAGAAGCTCGACGAGCTCCTGCACTCCCCCGAGGTCAAGGCCTTCATCGAGAAGGAATGGCCCAACGGTGACGTGACCGTGGCGTTCTAGTCCCCGGTTCGATATCCGCTTAACCACTTAGGGCACCCGCCGCGGCGGGTGCCCTAAGTATTTAACGACGGCGCCGGAACTGGCGCCTGTGGCTTTGCCCCCTCCGGGGTCAGGCCTTCGCGGCGGCCGCGGCCTTCGCGGCGGCCGGCAGGGCGTCGAAGATCCGGTTCATCGCCGCGTCGTCGTGCGCGGCGGACAGGAACCAGGCTTCGAAGACCGACGGGGGCAGGTAGACCCCGGAGTCCAGCATGGAGTGGAAGAACGGCGCGTAGCGGAAAACTTCTTGGGCCTGGGCGTCGTCGTAGTTGTGCACACCGCGGGCGGAAGTTCCGAACGCCACGGAGAACAGGTTCCCGGCGCGCTGGATGGAGTGGTCCACGCCCGCCGAGTCCAGCGCCGAGGACAACGCGGCGGAGAGTTCCAGGGACCGTGCGTCGACGAAGGAGTAGACCTCTGCGGTGGCGTTCGTGAGGGTCGCGACGCCGGCGGCCATGGCCACCGGGTTTCCGGAGAGCGTTCCGGCCTGGTACACCGGGCCCAGCGGTGCGAGGTAGTCCATGACCTCGGCGCGGCCGCCGAGGGCCGCCGCCGGCATGCCCCCGCCGATCACCTTGCCGAAAGTCAGCAGGTCCGGGGCCCAGGGCTCGGCGGCGCCGGCCGCCCCGCCGGTCAGGCCCCAGTAGCCCGAGTAGCCGGTGCGGAAGCCGGTGAGGACCTCGTCGAGGATCAGCAGGGCGCCGTGTTCGCGGGTAATTCGCGACAGGCCGGCGTTGAAGCCCTCGCCCGGGGTGACCACGCCCATGTTGGCCGGCGCCGCCTCCGTGATGACGGCGGCAATGCTGTCGCCGTGCTTGGCGAAGGCGGCCTCGACGGCGTCGAGGTCGTTGTAGGGCAGCACGAGGGTCTCGGCAGCCGTGGCGGCCGTGACCCCGGCCGAGCCCGGCAGCGCTAGCGTCGCGAGGCCGGAGCCCGCAGCGGCGAGGAGCCCGTCCAGGTGGCCGTGGTAGCAGCCGGCGAACTTGATGATGAGGTTCCGGCCGGTGAAGCCGCGGGCAAGCCGGACGGCGGTCATGGTCGCCTCGGTGCCGGTGGAGACCATGCGGACGCGCTCGGCGGCCGGGACGCGCTCCTGGACGATCGCGGCGAGATTGGCCTCATCCGGGGTCGACGCACCGAAAGACAGCCCGCGGTCGACGGCGGCGTGCACGGCGGCGAGGACGGCCGGGTGGGCATGTCCCAGCAGCGCCGGGCCCCAGGAGCAGACCAGGTCGACATACTCGGCGCCGTCGGCGTCGGTCAGGTACGGACCCTTCGCGGAGACCATAAAACGCGGGGTCCCGCCGACGGAGCCGAAGGCGCGGACCGGGGAGTTGACGCCGCCCGGCATCAGCTGGCGGGCGCGGTCGAAGAGTTCCTCGTTGCGAGGATGGCTGGAAGTCATGGTTCCTATTCTTTCAGTTCAGTCCGGGGGCGCAGTTCAGTCCGGGAGCGCGGTTCAGTCCCGGAGCTCGGTTCAGTGCCGGGGCCCGGCCAGCAGGGTGGCCACCCGGGGGGCCACCTCGGTGCCGAACAGCTCGATCGAGCGCATCATCGCCTTGTGCGGCAGGGTTCCGTTGCTGTATTTGAGGTCGAAGCGGTCCACGCCGAGGTTCTTCTTGAGCAGTGCGATCTTCGCGGCGACGGTGTCCGGGGATCCGACGTAGAGGGCACCCTCGGGCGTGCACATGGCGTCGAACTCGGCCCGGTTGCCCGGACCCCAGCCGCGCTCGGCGCCGATCAGGTTGCGTTGTCCGAGCCAGTGCGGGAAGAACTCCTCCCGCGCCTCCTCGTCGGTCTCGGCAATGTGTCCGGGTGAATGCGTGGCCATCTGCTGCATCGTGTGCCCGTACTTGGCCATCGCCTCGCGGTAGAGGTTCGCCAGCGGGCCGAAGGACCGTGGCTGTCCGCCGATGATCGCGAAGATGATCGGATAGCCGTACTCGGCGCACCGCAGCACCGACTCGGGCGTGCCGCCGACGCCGATCCAGGCCGGCAGGAGGTGGTGCTCCAGCGGCGGGTAGGCAATGAGCCCGTTGATGGCGGGACGCGTGCGGCCTTCCCAGTGGATGGGTTTCTGGGCGCGGGCCTTGTCGAAGAGCTCGAGCTTCTCCTCGAACAGGACCTCGTAGTCGGCCAGGTCGAGGCCGAAGAGCGGGAAGGACTCAACGAAGGAGCCGCGGCCCAGCATGACCTCGGCCCGGCCGTTGGAGATGGCGTCGACGGTGGAGAAGCGCTGGAATACCCTGATCGGGTCATCGGAGCTGAGGACGGTCACGGCTGAGCCGAGCCGGATGTGCTTGGTCCGGGCGGCCGCCGCGGCGAGGAACACCTCGGGGGCGGAGACTGCGAAGTCGCGGCGGTGGTGTTCCCCCACGCCGAAGGCATGGAGCCCCACCTCATCCGCCAGTTCAGCCTGTTCCAGCAGCTGCCGCAGCACCTGGGCGTGCGGGACGGGGTGCCCGTCGGGGAAGACCCCCACGTCGCCGAAAGTGTTCAATCCCAGCAGGATGCGCCCGGGGCCCACGGGCGCCGTCGGGTTCGCCCCGGCTGCCGGGTCGGGGGTTGTCGCGTTGTTCATCAGGACTCCTTCAGCCAGCCGGCGAGTTCGCTCGCCCAGTAGGTCAGGACCATGTTGGCCCCGGCCCGCTTGATGCCCAGCACGGATTCGGTGACCGCGGCGCGGCGGTCGATCCAGCCGTGGGCGGCGGCGGCCTCGATCATGGAGTACTCACCGGAGATCTGGTAGGCGGCCACCGGGACGGGACTCATGGCGGCGACGTCGGCGAGGATGTCGAGGTAGCTCATGGCGGGCTTCACCATGACCATGTCGGCGCCTTCCTCGACGTCCAGCTCCACTTCGAGGATCGCTTCGCGGCGGTTGGCCGCGTCCATCTGGTAGGTGCGGCGGTCGCCCTTGAGCTGCGAGTCGACGGCCTCGCGGAACGGGCCATAGAACGCCGAGGCGTATTTCGCGGCATAGGCGATGACGGCGGTGTTGGCGTGGCCGGCGTCTTCGAGCGCCTGCCGGATCACACCGATTTGGCCGTCCATCATCCCGGACGGGCCGAGCACGTGCGCGCCGGCCTCCGCCTGGGCCACGGCCATCTGGCCGTAGATCTCCAGCGTGGCGTCGTTGTCCACGTAGCCGTTGGCATCGAGGACGCCGCAGTGCCCGTGGTCGGTGAATTCGTCCAAGCAGACGTCGCTCATGATGACCAACTCGTCCCCGACCTCGGCGCGGACGTCGCGGATGGCCTTGTTCAGCACGCCGTCGGGGTCGAGAGAGGCAGTGCCGGCGGCGTCGCGGACGGCCGGGATTCCAAAGAGCATGATGCCGCCGACGCCGAGCTGCACGGCTTCGGCAGCGGCGCGCTTCAGCGTATCCGTGGTGTGCTGCTGCACGCCGGGCATCGAGGCAATGGGGTTCGGCTCCGTCAGGCCCTCGCGGATGAAAGCGGGCAGGATGAGTTCCGCGGCCGAGAGACGGTGTTCGGCCGTGAGCCGGCGCATGGCAGGGGTGGTGCGCAGCCGGCGGGGGCGGTGGGTCGGGAAGCTCATATGGTGTCCTTTGCTGGGGGCTCTGCGACTGGCTGATGAGGTGGGGACGGTTGGCCGGCCAGGGCCCGGACGACTGCGGCCACCAGGCCGGAGGCGGTGGGTTCCTCGGCGATGGAGGCGACGGTGAGGCCGAGCGACTCTGCCTCGGCGGCGGTCGACCGTCCGATCGCCACGAAGCGGCAGGCGCCCAGCGGGGCGAGGTCCTCGTGGATGCGCCGGGCTGCACTGGGGGAAGCGGCGACGACGGCGTCCAGCCGGCCGGCGCCGATTTCAGCCTTCGCCTGGTCCGGGGTGAGCACGGGTGCCACGTTGTCCAGCTGTGCTCCGTTGTCCAGCTGCGCTGGGGCCCACGTTTCCGCTGCCGGGTGGCACGCGGCGAGGCTGCGGCGCGGGTCTGCCGGGTAATCCACGGTGCGGTATGCGGTCACGGCCTGGACGAAGGCGCCCCGGGCCTCCAGCCCGCGGCGAAGCCGGGGGTCGGCGATGTCGGCCTGCGGCAGGAGCACGCTGCCTTGGTATTCGGGCCAGATTTCGACCAATCCCGCGCCGGACTGCTGCCCGGTCGGCGCCAGGTCGACGGCGACTCCGCGGGATTCCAGGAAGCGGCGGGTCGCGGGTCCGATCGCCGCCACGAGGAGGCTGCCGGGAAGCCAGCCGCTGAGGGTTGTGCCCCGCTCGGCGGCCTTGGCCTCCAGCGCCTGGACCGTGGTCACGCTGCTGACCACCAGCCAGGCGTAGGCGCCGGCGCCGAGGGCGTCGAAGGCCACGTCGAGGGAGTGCTGGTCGCTGGCGAGTTCGAAGTCGATGAGCGGCAGCAGCAGCGGCTCGGCACCGGCGTCGCGCAGGGCGGTGACGAGCTCCGCTGCGCGGTCCGGGTTGCGGGCAACGAGGACCCGGGCGCCGTCGGGTGTCCTCATACCGGGCTGCCCGTCGTCTGCGTTTCGGGCGCTGTGCCGTCCCATGAACTAATGGATTCCGCGGTTCAGGAAGCGGCCAGGTCCGCGATGTCGGCGGCGCCGCGGGCCAGCAGGACTTCGGCGAGCTCAATCCCGAGCAGGGTTGCCCCGACTTCGGTCAGTCCGTCCGTGGCCTTCTTGTCCCGGACAGAGGCGGTTCCGTCGACGGCGCAGACCACGGCCTCGAGGTGCAGGAGGCTGCCCTTGCGGTAGGCGTACGCGCCCACCGGCGCGGCGCAGCCGGCTTCCAGCCGGGCCAGGAGCGCCCGCTCGGCGGTGACGGCGAGCCGGGTGTCGGGATCGTCGAGGGCGGCGAGGGCCTGCGCCAGCACACCCTGCGAGCCTTCGGTGGATCCCGCCTTGCGCGGCGCATCGGCGGAACGGCATTCGATCGCGAGGGACCCCTGCCCGGCGGCGGGCAGCATGACCTCGGTTTCGAGGTACTCGCTGACCGCGTCGAGCCGGCCAATCCGGTGCAGGCCGGCAGCGGCGAGCACGACGGCGTCGAGATCGCAGCTCTTGCCTTCCACCACGGCGTCGGTGGTGTTGCCCGGCAGCCCGGGGACGCGGCCGAGCCGGGTGTCCACGTTGCCGCGGATGTCCCGGATGTCCAGGTCGGGACGGGCGGCGCGGAGCTGGGCCGCGCGTCGCGGGGAACCCGTGCCGACGGTGGCGCCGGTGGGCAGGTCGGCGAGCTTGAGCCCGTCGCGGGCGCAGAGCACATCCCGGACGTCGACGCGTTTCGGCGTGGCGGCGAGGGTCAGCCCGAGGGCCGGACCGGTGGGCAGGTCCTTGAGCGAATGCACGGCCACGTCGCATTTGTCCTGCAGCAGCGCGTCGCGCAGGGCCGCGACGAAGACGCCTGTGCCGCCCATCTGGGACAACGAGCCCTTGAGGACATCGCCGTCGGTGCGGATGTGGACCAGCTCGACCGGGAACCCGCCGACGGCGGCAAGCTGGTCGGCGGTCTGCTGCGTCTGGGTGAGCGCCAGTTTGCTGGCGCGGGTCCCGATCCTGACAGTCATGATGCGTCCTGGCCTGCCGGAGCCGAAGAGCCTGCCGGAGCGGACGCGCCTGATGCGGCGGAGGCCGCCGGGTAGGGGTCATGGCCGGTCCCGACCGTGGTGTCGGCTCCTGCGATGGTGGGCTTTTCGCCGCGGAAGTTGGCGCAGCAGCCCGGCCGGCAGACGTCGTACCAGGGTCCGAGGTTGGTCAGGTGCGGCCGGTCGGCGATGTTGTTGGCGGCGGTCCGCTCGCAGATCAGGTCCACGATTCCGCCGACGAACTTGCGGTGCGTCCCGGGCGTGGGGACGCGGCTCGCGGCGAGCCCCAGCCTGGCGCAGGTCTCCAGGGCTTCGGTGTCGAGGTCCCAGACCACTTCCATGTGGTCGCTGACGAAGCCGAGCGGCACGATCACGATGCCCTTCACGCCCTTGCCGGCGAGTTCCTCGATGGCGTCGTTGATGTCCGGTTCCAGCCACGGCACTTGCGGGGCACCGGAGCGGGACTGGTAGACGAGGGACCAGGGGGCAGTATCGCCGCTCTCGGCTTCCACCCGGCGGATGACCTCCGTGCCTGTCGCGAGGTGCTGCGCGACATATGCGGAGTCCTCCTCGAAGTGGCGCGGTTCGGCGTCGGAGCGGCCGGCCGCCTCGGCGTCACGGGTGGGGATCGAGTGCGTGGCAAACACGATGTGCACCGGCGCGTCGGGCGTGCCGTCCGCGGCCAGCTTGGCCCGGACCTCGGCGAGGCCGGCGGCTGTGCCTTCGATGAACGGCTCGACGAAGCCCGGGTGGTCAAAGTACTGGCGGACCTTGTCCACCTCAAGTTTGCCGTCCAGTCCGGATTCGGTCAGCGCGATGCCGATATCCTCGCGGTACTGGCGGCAGCTGGAGTAGCAGGAGTAGGCGCTGGTGGTGACCATGAGGACCTTTCGGTGCCCGGCGTCGTGGATCTCCTGAAGGGTCTGCGGGATGTAGGGGGCCCAGTTGCGGTTGCCCCAGAACACCGGCAGATCGATCGCGCGTGCCGCGAGCTCGGCCTCGATGCCGGCCTTGAGCTCCCGGTTCTGCTGGTTGATCGGGCTGATGCCGCCGTTGGCGCGGTAGTGGTGCGAGACCTCTTCGAGCCGCTCGTCCGGGATGCCGCGGCCGCGGGTGACGTTGCGCAGGAACGGGATCACGTCGTCCTGGCCTTCGGGCCCGCCGAAGGAGGCGAGCAGGACGGCGTCGTACTCCTTGGGAGCCATCCGGCCGGCTTCGGTCACCTCATTGACGGCAGTGGCGGCGGTGGCAGTTTCCTGCGGATCGAGCGGGCTCATGAGAGGACCTCGGCGATCTCGGCGGCCCCCACCCGGCGGCCGGTGTAGAACGGGATTTCTTCGCGGACGTGGTGGCGGGCCTCGGTGGCGCGCAGGTGGCGCATCAGGTCCACGAGGTCCACGAGGTCGGGGGCTTCCAGGCCGAGGATCCATTCCCAGTCGCCGAGCGCGAAGGAGGACACCGTGTTGGAGATGACCTGGGGGAAGTCACGGCCCAGCAGGCCGTGGTCACGCAGCATGGCGCCGCGCTCCGCGTCGGGCAGCAGGTACCACTCGTAGGAGCGGACGAAGGGGTAGACGCAGAGCCACTCCGCCGGTTCGACGCCACGGGAGAAGGCGGGGGTGTGGTTCTTGGCGAACTCGGCCTCACGGTGCACGCCCATGGCGGACCAGGCGATCTCGGTGCCGGTGAACAGCTTGCTGCGGCGGATATCCCGGACGGCCCGCTGAAGGGCCTCGGGCTGGGGGCCGTGCAGCCAGATCATGATGTCCGCATCCGCGCGCATCGCCGACACGTCGTAGCTGCCGCGGTGGACAACGCCCGAGTCGGCCAGCCGCGCAATGAGGACGTCGAACTCTTCGGCAGCATCGCCGCTGCGAAGCACGTCGGCGGAGCGCTTGAAAACCGTCCAGAGCGTGAAGAACTGCTCGGCTGCTTCTTCGCTTGCTGATTCAGTTTTAGTGACAGTTTCGGCAGAAGTGTGGCTCATGGATACCAGTCTGCCCCTTCCCCTCAGCTAAGTCGAAATAAAGCACTTCTACAGCGCGTAGAAGTGCTTTATTTCACATCAGCGGGGCTCTAGACTCCGGGTCCGGCGCTCCGGGGAGGAAGCTGTCGGCTCCGTCAGACGCGCCGCATCCGCAGGACCACGCCGCCGGCGATGAGGGAGAGCGCAACGAGGCCGATGCCCGCGCCCAACAAAGGCGACGGTCCCGCGGCCTGCCGCGTTGAAGTGGCCTCCATGGAGGTACTGCCGGAGCGGGGCTTGGCCGACGCTGTTGCGGGGCCACCGGTAGCGGTCGGGGAAACGGCGGCGGTGGCCGACGCCGTCGCCGAGGCTTCAGACGGGGCCTCTGTCCCGGCCGGAAGCTCCGGAGCCGGCGCACCGGGGACCGGTGCCGCGGTTGACTGGCCCGGGACAGGAACCGCGGGCACGGCCGGGGCGGCGGGCTGCGGGGTCCCCGGCACCGGAGGTGCCACGGGCTGCGGAGCAAACGTCTGGGTGGGTGACTGCGTCGGAGAGCGGCTCGGCTCCGGCTCGTCGGGTTCCTCGGAGGCGGAGGGCTGGGGCGAGGGGCTCGTGGGCGAGGGGCTGGGCGTCTTCGAAGGGCCGAGCAGTCCGTCAACCAGGCCATCGAGGTCGATGGACAGGGCGTCCGTCGCGGCAGGCACGGAGACGGCGGTGCCCGTGGCCGCGTGTGATGCGGGCGCGCCCGCGGATAGAGCCAGCACCACTCCAAGCGCTGCAGCTGCCGTGCCACGCCGAAGTCCCCCATGGTGACCGGCCGGCGTTTCTTGGACGTTGGACCTGTGAGTAACCATGGTCATCGACCTTAGCCCCCAGAGGACGCGGGGGAAAATTTGCCGTTCCCGCCTTTTCCGGGTACCGGCGCCCGACGGCGTGCCCGCTCCGGAGGCAGGATTCCGGGCGGATTCCTGGCCTCCGAGCCGCTCAGGACAGCAGCTGCCGGACCTGTTGCGGGGTGTCGGCAACGATCGCCGCGAGTCCGTTGCCGGACAGCCAGCCGCCCACGACGGCCAGGGTGCCGTCCGCCGAGCAGATGCTGCGCACTTCCGCTACGCGGCGCCTGTGGCCGAGTGAGGCGAAGGGCAGCGCGCCGCCCCAGCGCACGACGTCCCAGTCCACGACGTCCGCGGCGGTGACCGGAACGGAGAGCAGGGTGGAGGCGTCCGTCAAGGCAGCGTCGAACAGTTCGTTGTCGGTGCGTGGCTCCGGCCGGGGCTGGGCGCCGTGCCGGGCGTCACCGCGCCCGTAGGACAGCCGGACAACGTGGGTGCCGGGGCCGGTCCGGTCAGCGAGCCACGCCCATTTGGCGGTGGCGTGGGTGAGGGCCTTGGCCTGGATTCCCGGGCTCTGCGGCGCGACCAGAACCCCTGTGCCGCGCGGACTGGCGTCGAGCGGGGGCAGGTCCACCACGAGCGTGACTAGGCTGACGTCGGGTCCGGCCTCGGGGCGGAGGCCGACAAGTTCCGGCAGGGCGCCGGCCAGCAGCCCGACGGCGGCCGGGCCGTCCACGGCGACGACCAGCAGCCCGGCGTCGTGCGCAGTGCCACCGGCGTAAACGCGCCAGCCGCCGGCGGTGCGCTCCACGGAATCCGCCCGCGTGCCGCCGAGCAGCGTCACGCCCCGGCCGTGCAGATCGGCGACCAGCGCCGTGATGAGGGTGTGCATGCCGCCGCGCAGCCCCGCGACGGCGGACCCCGCCTTCTGCAGACCGGTTGGCGGCGGCGCCACGGCGTCCCCGGCACGGCGTTCGTTTCGGCTGCGTTCGTTTCCGCTGCGCTGGGCGGCCACTGCGGCGGCAAGGGAGCCGTGGGCTTTGATCCCGGCCCGCAGGCCCGGTGCCACCATGTCGACGTCGAGCACGTCAGGGTCCGCGGAGTGGACACCGCCGACGACGGGCGCCACAAGCCGATCGAGCACGCGCCGCCCCATCCGGGCACGGACAAGTGCCGCGATGCTCGTGGCCTCGGCTGCAGTGCCCAGCGAAGCGGGCAGCAGTTTGTCCAGCGAGGCACGGAGCGAACCCGCAAGGCCGAGCGAACGGCGTACTTCAGGATCCCAGGGATTGGCAGGAATGCCGAGGACCCCGGTGCGGGGCAGTTCACGCGGGCCTTCGGGCAACTGGACCCAGGCGCCGCCGGGATTCGGCGCGACAATGGCATCGGCAATGCCCAGTTCGGCGGCGAGGTCCGCCACGGCGGAGGAACGGGTGGCGAAGGACTCCGCGCCGCTGTCCAGCGTCAGGCCGGCCACCGTATGGCTGCCGACGCAGCCGCCCCACTCGCCCGAGGCCTCCAGAACCGTGGTGGTGACGCCGGCCCGGGCAAGCGTCCGCGCGGCAAGCAGGCCGGCGACTCCGCCACCCACCACCACTGCTGTCTGCCCTGTCCCCGCGGGCGTGCCGGCCGCCTCCATGCGGCTATTCCGGGGAGATCGAGTGGATAAGTTCGACGACGCGCGTCAGCACGGCGGGATCGGTGTCCGGGGGCACCCCGTGGCCGAGGTTCAGCACATGTCCCGGGGCCGAGGCGCCGGCGGCAATGACTTCACGGACGTGGGCCTCGAGCACCTCCCACGGCGCGGAAAGCAGGGCCGGGTCGATGTTGCCCTGCAGCGGCACCGTGCCGCCCAGCCTGCGGTTGGCTTCGTCGAGCGGCAGGCGGTAGTCCACGCCGACGACGTCGACGCCGACGTCGCGCATGGCGACGAGCAGTTCCGAGGTGCCGGTGCCGAAGTGGATCAGCGGTGCGCCCAGGTTCCGGACGTGGTCCAGGGCGCGGGCGGAGGCGGGAGCGACGAAGCGCTGGTAGTCCGCCAGGCCGAGGGAGCCCGCCCAGGAGTCGAACAGCTGGCCGGCGGAGGCGCCCGCTTCCAGCTGGGCGCGGAGGAACATGCCGGAGGCGTCCGCGGCCCAGTTCGCCAGCGCGGTCCACGTTTCGGGATCAGCATGCATCATGGTGCGCGGGCCGAGGTGGTCGCGGGAGGGCTTCCCTTCCACCATGTACGCCGCGAGGGTAAACGGCGCGCCGGCGAAGCCGATCAGCGGGGTGCTGCCGAGTTCGGCGACGGTGAGCCGGACGGCTTCGCGGATCGGCTCGAGGGCTTCCCACGTCAGCTCGGGCAAGGCGGCGACATCGGCCGCAGTGCGCACCGGCTTGTCCAGCACGGGACCGACGCCGGGGACGATGTCCACGCCGACTCCGGCCAGCTTGAGCGGGATAACGATGTCGGAGAAGAAGATGGCGGCGTCGACGTCGTGGCGGCGGACCGGCTGCAGGGTGATCTCCGAGGCCAATTCGGGGCGCAGGCAGGAATCCAGCATGGCCACGCCCTCGCGCACCTTGAGGTATTCGGGCAGCGAACGGCCGGCCTGGCGCATGAACCAGACCGGGCGGCGCGACGGCTTGCCGCCGCGGTAGGCCGTGATCAGCGGGGAATCCGCGGTGCGGCCGTCCATCAGCGGGTGCCCGGCATCAAGGCCGGAGATTTCGGGAGTTGCCGCAGTGCTAGGAGTCATGACTTCGATTGTGCCGAAAATCAGGCCCAAAAGATAACGACAGCCTGTCACCGGCGCGGGCACCGACGCGGGCCGCCCCTGCGCGGTGGCGGGAATCACACGCCGGCGTGTGCGGTCACACGCCCGGCAGTTGTTCTACACGGGGACGAAAAAGCTATGATTGTCCTGCTGTGGTTCTTTTTTCTCTGGTGGCGACCCACGCCGACATCGACCTCGAGACCGTTGCTCAACTGAGCACCGGCGCTTCAGAGCTCGCCACATCCGCCCTCGCCGGGTCGCCGGCCGTGGCGGGTGCCATTGTCCTTGCCACCTGCAACCGCTTCGAAATCTATGGCGAGGCGCACCGCCCGGACGACGTCGAGGACGCCCGTGCGGCCCTCATCGCCCAGCTCAGCGGTTCCACCGGACTCAACGAACAGCTCGTCGCGCAGTCTTTCAACACACGAACGGGCCCGGACGTCACCCGGCACCTCTTCTCGGTCAGCTCGGGACTCGACTCCGCCGTCGTCGGTGAACGCGAGATCGCCGGCCAGGTGCGCCGGGCCCTGATTACCGCCCAGCACGAAGGCACGGCCAGCTCGGGCCTTGTCCGGCTGTTCCAGGCCGCGTCGAAGACCGCCAAGGACGTCGGGGCCCAGACCGCCTTGGGTGCCCGCGGCCTCTCCGTCGTCTCGGTGGCCCTGGACCTCGCCACGGAGCTCTCCGAGGACCCCGACTGGTCCACCAAAAAGATCGTTGTCTTCGGCACCGGCGCCTACGCCGGCGCCACCATGTCGCTGCTGCGCGAACGCGGCTGCACGGACGTTTCCGTCTACTCCTCCTCGGGCCGCGCAGCCGGCTTCGTCGCCACCCGCGGCGGGACCGCGCTCGACGGCGAAACGCTTCCGGCGGCCGTCGCCGCGGCCGACGTCATGATCGGCTGCAGCGGAGCGGACACCCGCGTCGAGGCCGCGGAACTGGCCGCCGTCAGGGCGGCGTCGCCCCAGCCCCTGATCGCCATCGACCTCGCCCTCACCCACGACTTTGACCCCGCCGTCGGCGGACTCGACGGCGTCGAGCTGCTCACGCTGGAATCGGTCCGCCTGGCCGCCCCGCAGGAACAGTCAGAATCGCTGGCCCAGGCCAGCAGCATCGTGGCCGGCGCGGCCAGCGCCTTCGAGCAGGAACGCGAAGCCCGCTCCGTCGATTCGGCGATCGTCGCCCTGCGCCGGCACACCATGAACGTGCTGGACACGGAAATGGAAAAGGTCCGGGCCCGCCACGGCTGCACCGCAGCGGCCGAGGAAGTTGAGTTCGCGCTCCGCCGGATGGTCAAGCAGCTGCTCCACGTCCCCACGGTCCGCGCCCGGGAGCTCGCCGCCAACGGCCAGCAGGAAGACTACGTCGCCGCCCTTGAGGCGCTGTACGGCATCACAGTTGAGCCGGCCGCCGCAAAGACCGCAGGCGCCGAGTGCCCCGTCGTCCACGATGCTGTCGTCCACGATGCTGTTGTCCGCGATGCCGGGGATGAAGACCGCCGGCACTCGGCCTAAGCCGCACGGGGTTCCCACTTCGGCAATACTGTGGCCCTGGGGCCGCATGGCAGGTGCGTTCAGGAAGCTACCTCGAGCTTCTCGCCCGATGTCCTTCGCAGCGTTTCCTGGATGGCATCCAGCGAGAGGCCCAGTTCTTCGGCGAGGGCCGCCACGATCATAAAAGACGGTGTCGCGATCCGACCCGTCTCGATTTTCCTCAGTGTCTCAGGGGAAATACCTGCGCCAAGAGCCACCTGGACCAGTGTCCGCTCCCCCCGCGCATTACGGAGCATCTCCCCGAGCAGCCTTCCTGCACGGACGTCGTCTGGACTCAGGGGGACTCTAACCATCCTCCAAGCATAGTACCGTTATAATAATACCGGTCCTATGCTGGAGGAATCATTGATTGAACTGCTCACGCCCCGCGAAGTTGACCAGGCACGCCTCTCTGGCCAGTTCGTGGCGAGGACCCTGTCGGACTTGCGGGCGAGAATCGAGCCGGGCACGAATCTCCTGGAAATAAACGACTGGGCAGCCTCGATGATCCGGACCGCCGGAGCCCGCTCGTGTTATGTCGACTACGCCCCGTCGTTTGGGCGCGGTCCGTTCGGAAAAGTCATCTGCACGTCCGTCAACGATGCCGTTCTGCACGGTCTCCCTCATGACTACGTTCTGGCGGACGGGGATCTGCTCTCACTCGATTTCGCAGCCAGTGTTAACGGCTGGGTCACCGATTCCGCCATCAGCTTCACCGTCGGGGAATCTTCCGCGCCCGTTGACCGGCTCATGATTGAAACCACGGAGAACGCTCTGCTGGCCGGCATCCAGGCGGCGCAGTCCGGGGCGCGGATCGGAGATATCTCCCATGCAATTGGCTCGGTCCTCGAATCGGCCCGTTTCCAGGTCAATACCGAATTTGGCGGACATGGCGTTGGCAGCACCATGCATCAGGACCCGCATATTCCGAACACCGGCAAGCCCGGACGCGGATATGTGCTCCGCCCCGGCCTGCTTCTGGCCATAGAGCCCTGGGTCATGGACGGCACCAGCAAACTCGTCACAGCTCCCGACGGCTGGACCCTGTGCAGTTCCAATGGCCGCCGAACGGCGCACTCGGAGCACACGATCGCCGTCACGGAATCCGGACCCGTCGTCCTCACTCAGTTGGCCTAGAACCTCCGGCCCCGGGCCCGGCGTGCCACCGCTGCAGCGGGTCAATGGCCGGGGCCGGTGACGATCTTGTTTCGTTCGGATTCGTGCGCGCCGCCCTTCTTCGCCAGTGTGGCACACGCTTCTTCGATGTCACGGGCGAGCGTGTCGACGTGCTCGCGGCTCATCGTTTCCTTGACCAGGGCCCGCATGATCGTCACGTCCTGGGCGTTCGGCGGCAGGGTGTAGGCCGGCACCATCCAGCCACGCTCGGCCGAGAGCTGCCAGGCAATGTCGAACTCGTTGTACCCGGGGTCGGAGGCGAGCCGGAACGCGACCAGGGGAAGTTGTTCCTCGTCGGGACCAATGATCTCGAACCGGCCCATGGCCTCCAGCTTCTCGGCGAGGACGCGGGCGTTGGTCTGCATGTTCCGCATGATGTAGGTGTAACCGGCGCGGCCGTAGCGCACGAAGTTGTAGTACTGGGCGAGAACCATCGACGAGCCGGTGGAGAAGTTCAGGGTGAAGGTCGAGTCCGTCTTGCCGAGGTAGTTCTCCTCGAAGACGAGCTCCTTCGCCAGATCGGCCTTCTCCCGGAAGATCAGCCAGCCAATGCCTGGATAGACCAGCCCGAACTTGTGCCCCGAGACATTGATCGAGCGGACCTGCTCGAGCCGGAAGTCCCACTCGGAGTCCGGGTAGAGGAAGGGCCAGACGAACCCCCCGCTGGCCCCGTCCACGTGCAACGGAACATCAAGGCCGCGCTCACGCTTGATCCGCAGCAGCAGGTCGTTGATGCCGACGATGTCGTCCTTGTGCCCCGTGAACGTCGTACCCAGCACGGCCGCGACACCAATGGTGTTCTCATCGACATGGGCCTGCACGTCGTCCGGGCCGATCGTGTACTTCCCCGGCTGCAGCGGCACAATCCGCGGTTCGACGTCGAAGTAGCGGCAGAACTTCTCCCACACGACGTGAACATCGCCGCCGAACACCAGGTTGGGGCTCGACGTCGACCCGCCGGCGGCCTCGCGGCGCTTGCGCCAGTTCCACTTCAGGGAAAGGCCGCCGAGCATGATCGCCTCGGACGATCCCTGGGTTCGGGCTCCCGTTGTCTCGCCGGGCGCGTGGAAGAGGTCGGCGAGCATCCGAATGCAGCGCTGCTCGATCTCGGCCGTGCGGGGATATTCGGCGTGGTCGATGAAATTGCGGTGCAGGTTCGCGGCGATGATCTGCTGGGCCTGCGGCTCCATCCATGTGGTCACGAAGGTCGCCAGGTTCCGGGCCGGATCACCCTCCAGCGCCAGGTCCTCGGACACGAGCCGCAAGGCGTCCTGAGCGGGAATGCCCGTCTCCGGGAACTCCCGGCTCGGAACCTCCTGGGTCACGAATCGGTTGCCGAACAATGCCACGTCGGCATCAGCCGGCTGGGAATTTATTGACATCACTTCTCCTAGTGTTGAAAAGGGTTACGGATGCGTTCCCCGGTCCGCGGGAACCGAGGCGTCGGTGGATTCCGGGCTTAGCATCAGAATCGCGCCGGTGAGGAAGCACAGGGCCCCCACGAGGGTGCCGAGATTGGACAGTTCGGCGTTCCAGACGTCGCCGCTCGACGGTATGACAAAGGCCGCGACAGCCGAGATGCCGAACGCAACAGAGCCTGCCACGTTGATCACGCCGATCTTCCACGTCCGGGGCCTGGGCCTGGGCCTGCCGGCGATGGTGCTGCGACCGGCATACCGCAAGGCGATACCGCTTGAGACAAGGAAGGCGGCTGAACCCAGGGCGTCGGGTCGCCACACCCGCTGCTCGGTCAGCTCCGCACTGAGATTGACCAGCAGCGCGTTCCCCGTGCTCCAGTTGAACCACAGCGTGCCGGCCAGTTGAATCGCGCTGGCGAGCCAGACAAGATTCCGCGGCGCCCATACCCACAACGAACGGCTCACGGCACCGGCGGCCGGGAGCGCGTCAACGGCTTCGCGGTACTGCAGGAAGGCCGCACAGGTGAAGAACAGCGAACCGACGAAGAAGGTGACTCCACACAAGCGCAATCCCACGGCCTCGGCGTATAGCGGCACCGCTCCCAAGGCGAACAGACTCGAGCCAATGATGAACAACCAGGCGATCCACCGGTCCCGTACGGTCGAACGGCCCGTGCTCATGTTGCCCTCCGGGGAGTCCGCTGGTGGACGCCGCCGGCGTCGTCGGGCCCCGCGGACGCCGTCGGGCCCGGGACCGGGAGCACATTGGTGATGACGAAGGCCACCGCAACAGCCACCACCACCTGGGGCGTGACGGCCACACCGTCGACTCCCAGGAGCAGCGTGGCCAGCAGCGTCGACGTCAACGGCAACCGCAGCATGGCTGCGCACATGGCTCCGATGCCCATGCCGATCGCCGCCGCGAGATTCATTCCGGGCAACCCGCTCGCAGCAATGCCGAGCGCCGCACCGATGAACATCGACGGGAACACGGGACCACCACGGAATGCGCTCAGCGAGAGCCCGTAGACCAAGGTCTTACAAGCGATCAGCAGGACCAGCACAGCAAGCGAGTAGTTGGCGGCGTGTTCGACCAGCTCCGGAAGTGCGTCCTGCCCCGAGAACAGGACCTGCGTGAAGCTGTTCCCGGAGATCAACTGGTACGTCATAGCGGTGAGACCGATCAACAGGCCGAGCGCGGACGTCACCAACACCCGGTTCAAATGCACGAGCGGACGAAGTGACAGCGCGACCCGGCGGATCAACCATCCCAACAGCGCGCCGACCGCGCCCATGACCACCGCCCAGCCCAGCGTCGCCAACGTCGGCGGCTCCGCAGGCGGCACCACAGGCAGCGCCAGCGAGAAGCTGCCCAATCCGGTCCAGCCGTCCAAGCCGACGAACACCAGCGCCCCGACGCCAGAAGCGAGCAGCCCGGGCAGGGCCATCAGACTCAGCGTCATTCCCCCGATCCCGGCGGCCTCCATGATCAGGAATGCACCGAGCACGGGAGACCCGAGCAAGGTACTGATCGCGGCAAAGCTGCCTGCCGACGCCATGATCGTGAGGGCCATCGGCGGCGCGTCCTTCTTCACCAGGTGCACCGCCAACGCCCCGAGGCCGCCGCCGATCGCGATCAGCGGCGCCTCAGGCCCGAGCACCGCACCCAGGCTGAGCGTGGCCAGCGCCGCGAGGAAGATGCCCACGAGCTCCCGCCCGTTCGGCGGACCGCCGCCCGTCTTGAACCCGAAAGCAGGTGAGTGGCCCCCGTTTCCCGGCAGATACCGGATGGTCAACGCCGTCAACAACCCACACAGCACCAACCACGGGACCGGCCACCACGCAGGAGCAGGACCCCCCAGGACTTGATTCGGCAGCCCGTCGAAGATGTACCGCTGGATCGTGGCCACCAAAGCGAGAAAACCGTATGCAATGGCCGAGATGGGAACGCCCAAGAGCGCCGCCAACACGAGCGCAGAGATGTACGGCTTGGAACGGATCACGGCGACCGGATCGATACGCGCGGGCGACGCTGCAGGCTCGCTCATGCCGGGCAACCCTGCGCGGCAGTGACGAATCGGGCCACCGGAGGCACTGACAGGACGGGCCCGGTTCGCCCGGCGTAGCAGTTGGGCATCCCTACTCCTTCCGCTGGCCGTCCGCCGGACGGCGGCAGCATTCAGTGGGGTCTCACAGGGGACGGAAGCTGGTCAATCACTCGTTCGCCAAGCTAGCGGGTCCAGTCGGGGCAGTCATCACCCAATGCGGGTGAAAGAGAGAACCAGTCAGCGGATGTGGACCGGCCGGCGGGCTGGAGCGGGAACCCGACCCCAATCTGACGGACAAGAAATTCCCGGGCAATCCGACGCTGTCCTACGCACGCGGGCGCCGCTGCGGGTGGTCGATGAGATCCTGGATTGGCAGCCGCACTCCCCGTGCTCCAGAACATGCGGAACCACCTTGAAGAACTCAAGCGGCTCGGCATCGAAGCGATCGATTGAACTTCGCTGCCTTGACGCTTCGCGTCAGTAGACCGGCTTCCCGGGCTCAACGTCCCGCACCCAGGCCAGGATTCCGCCCTCTAGGTGGCTGACGCGTTCATAGCCCGCCGCCCGGGCGGCGGCGAGGACCGCCGCGGACCGGGTGCCGGCCTTGCAGTGGAACACGATGTCCATGTCCTGGGGCAGTTCGTGCCACGCTTCGCCGGCCAGGATTTGGCCTTGCGGAATCAGCACCGCCCCGTCGATCCGGACGATCTCGAATTCCCCTCTCTCGCGCACATCGACGAGGTGGAAGTCCTTGAGCCCGGCCGTGCGGGAGGCCAGCATCGTGGCCAGCTGCGTCGCCGTCACGGTATGTTCAGTGCCTGCCTCCGCTGCCGGGGTGATGCCGCAAAACGCCTCGTAGTCGGTCAGTTCCGTGATCCGCTCGGCCGCGGGATCACGGGACACCTTGATTTCGCGCCAGGTCCCGCCAAGGGCGTCGAAGAGTGCCACGCGTCCCAGGAGGGAACGCCCGACGCCGGTGATCAGCTTGACGGCCTCCGTCACCATGAGCGAACCCACCGCGGCGCACAACATCCCGAACACACCGCCTTCCCCGCAGGACGGCACGGAGCCAGCGGGCGGCGCCTCCGGGTACAGATCGCGGTACGTGGGGCCGTATTGCTCCCAGAAGACGCTGACCTGCCCGTCGAAGCGGAAGATCGAGCCCCAGACATAGGGCTTGCCGAGGATGGCTGCGGCGTCGTTCACGAGATAGCGCGTGGCGAAGTTGTCGGCGCCGTCGAGGATGAGGTCGTAGCCGGTGAAGAGTTCCAGGGCGTTCGAGGCGTCAAGGCGGACATTGTGGAGGCGGACCTCAACCAGCGGGTTCAGCGCGGCGATGGCGTCCCGGGCGGATTCGATCTTGGGCCGGCCCACGTCTGCGACGCCGTGGATCACCTGGCGCTGGAGGTTGCTCAGGTCCACGGTGTCGTCGTCGACGATGCCCAGGGTGCCCACCCCGGCGGCGGCCAGGTAGAGCAGCGCGGGTGAGCCCAGGCCGCCCGCGCCGATCACGAGGACCTTGGCGTTTTTCAGGCGGCGCTGCCCGATCGCCCCTATTTCCGGAATGATGAGGTGCCGGGAGTAGCGTTCGACTTCTTCCGGGCTCAATCCGTCCGCGGGCTCAACCAGCGGCCCGGGCGCCGTGTCCGGAGTTGCGGGGGCTGTTGCTGCGGTGAACTTGGAAGCCATACTTCAATCTATGCCCGCAGATGCCGCCAGGTCATATTACCGCCACGTAAAGTGGACGTAACAGCAAGGGAAAGAAGGCCGACAGTGGTTCACCAGGCACCGGTTGAGCGGGGTCATGCGGGAAAGTCGCCGGACGCGCCGGCACGGGGCGGACAGCGGTCGGCGCGGCTGCCCCGCGATGAACGCCGGGCGCAGCTGCTCGCGGCGGCCCAGGAAGTCTTCGTCGCCAACGGCTACCACGGCGCCGCGATGGACGAAATCGCCGAGACCGCCCACGTCAGCAAGCCCGTGCTGTACCAGCACTTCCCGTCCAAACGCGAGTTGTACATCGCCCTGCTGGACAGCCAGCTGAGCAAGCTGACGGAGCTGCTGCTGGGGGCCCTCAACTCCACCACGGACAACGATGAGCGCGTCCAGGCGGTCATGCGGGCCTACTTCCGCTTCATCGCCAGTGACGACCAGGCCCACCGCCTGGTCTTCGAATCGGACCTCGTCAACGATCCCGACGTCAGCGCCCGGCTCGAAACGTTCAACAAGACTTTCGCCGACGCCGTCGCCCGGGTCATCGCCGAGGACACGAAGCTGCCCGAGTTGGAGGCCCAGCTGCTGGGCCGCGGACTCGCCGGGCTGGCGCATGTCAGTGCCCGGTACTGGCTGGAAACCGACGGCAATCTTGACCTCGATGTGGCCAGCGACCTGATCTACCGTTTAGCTTGGCGCGGAATCTCACGCTTCCCCAAGGAAACCTAGACTACAAATAGAGATGACGCTTTGATTTTTGTTGGACTTTGATTGGCTGGGAGGCCTTGCTGTGGAAGTAAAGATCGGCATTCAGAACATCGGCCGCGAAATTGTCCTTGAATCGGCCCAGGATGCCGACGCCGTGGCCAAGGTGGTTGGTGAGGCCATCGCCAAGGGCACGGAACTGCGCCTGACGGACGAAAAGGGCCGCCAGATCATCATTCCCGCAAACGTTCTGGGCTATGTTGAAATCGGCGCCGAGGAAGTACGCCGCGTCGGTTTCGGCGCGCTGTAGGCACCACAGGCCGCTGCCGACCCCGTTACCAGATCCGCTAGGAGTCCAAACATGCTTTCCCTGATTGTGGTTGCGCTGGTGACAGTGGCCGCGGGCTTTGTGGTCTGGGCCAATGACAAACGGCATGCCAAGTACGGCATCGCGGTCCCGGCAGGGGTATCGCTGACCGCCGGGATGGTGAGCTGGACCATCTTCGTCGCCGCCGGGCTGGGTTACCAACCCGGGCTGACCTGGATTCCGTGGGTGCTGCCCATGGTCCTGGGCGCCGCCGCCGCCGTGGCAGCCGTGCTCTACCTGGGCAGGACCCGCACCAGCCGCGACACTGCCCGGCTCACCGCCATCCTGCGCTACTAGCCGTTCGCCGGCAGCAGCCCGGCCTCCGTGACCACCGCCCACCCGGGTGGTGGTCACGGTTCGTTAAGGCCCGCCCCAGGTTCCTCCAGCCCGCGACCTGGGCTTACAGCGGCGGAGGCTCCGCGACAGCGCCGATCCGGGCAGCGGCCGCGCTGGCGGCCGCCGCGGCCGCGACATCCCGCCGCGTGACTTTGCCCCCGGCGTCGTGCGAGCTGTACCGCAGGGAGACCTTCCTGTACCGCCATTCCAGGTCCGGATGGTGGTTCTGTTCTTCGGCGATGCGTCCGACGGCGGCAATCAGGTCCAGCGCCGCGGCCGCAGACGGCGCCTTGTAGACGGTGACCAGACCGCCGAGCCGGTACGTCCAGTCCGGCAGCCCGGCGAGGGCCGCGTCGACCTGGCTCTCGTCGAGGACGTCCTCTGTGCCTGCCATAACGGGCTCCTTTGCTGCGAAGGGCCTAAAGGAATTCGGCCCGTCCCTCCATTGCCGACGACGCCAGCGCGTGCTCCCGGCGCGGGATCCGGCCGGCCCTTTTTGCCAGCCTACCGGCGATCACCGCGTGCTTGAAGGCCTCCCCCATCATCACCGGATCCTGCGCCCGGGTCACTGCCGTCGCCAGCAGCACCGCGTCGCAGCCAAGCTCCATGGCAAGGGCTGCGTCGGAGGCGGTGCCGATCCCGGCGTCGAGGACCACGGGCACGGAGGCGCGCGAGACGATCAGTTCGATGTTGTGCGGATTCAG
This sequence comes from Arthrobacter sp. NicSoilB4, assembly GCF_019977335.1. Classification (NCBI taxonomy): domain Bacteria; kingdom Bacillati; phylum Actinomycetota; class Actinomycetes; order Micrococcales; family Micrococcaceae; genus Arthrobacter; species Arthrobacter sp. NicSoilB4. The sequence goes on from NZ_AP024653.1 coordinate 2,847,639, forward strand.
GATGCCGAGGCCCGTGCCGATGGGCGCGCCCAGGGGCATCACCGCCGTGGCGCCGAGGTTTTCCAGCCGCAGGGCAAGCACCGGGTCATCGTTGGTGTAGGCGAAGACCTTGAACCCCCGGCCCACGAGCTGCTCGGTGGCCTCGACGAGTTCGACGGCGTCCGGCAGCAGGGTGTGCTCGTCCGCGATGACTTCCAGCTTCACCCAGTCCGTTTCGAGGGCCTCGCGGGCCAGTTCGGCGGTCAGCACGGCGTCCCTTGCCGTGAAGCATCCCGCGGTGTTGGGCAGCACCCGGATGTTGTGGTCCAGCAGCAGCTGAAACAGCGAACCGGCTTCCGCAGGCGAATAGCGGCGCATGGCGACAGTGGTCAGCTCGGTGCCCGAGGCCAGCAGCGCGGCCCCCAGCCCGCCCAGGCTCGGCGCCCCGCCGGTGCCCATGATCAGCCGCGACCCCAGCTGTACGCCGTCGACCTCAAACGGATCCGCTGCAGCCGCCGACACTCCGGGTGCCGCGGCCAGGGTGGTGTCCTCCATGCTGCTCATCCTCCCTGTACCGCCGTGACCAGTTCGACGTCGTCCCCGTCGGCGAGCGCGGTGCCGTGCCACTGGCTGCGGGGTACCACCTCCGCGTTGCGGGCGACGGCGACCCCGAGTTTCCGGCCGTCGGCGGACTGGCCGTTCGGGGCCAGCGGCCGGCCGGTGACCGCGCTGACGAGGGTGCCCACCGAGGCGCCGTCGGGCAGCGTGTGCCCGGTTCCGTTCAATGTGATGTTCATGCCGTTTCCTTGCTGTGCTCAGGGTTGGGATTGGTGGTCCGCAGGGACGTGTCCGGCTGTCTCGCGGCGGGCGGGCCGCAGGGCTCGGTACCTGCGGCGAACCTGTCCGGCCGGAACCGGACCCAGCGGGGGTCCGCGGCGCCGTCGAGCAACTGCCGGCAGATGTCCGCGGCGGCGGGCGTGAGCAGGATTCCGTGCCGGAAGAAACCGGTGGCGATGATCAGCCCTGCAACACCCCCGGCGCCTCCAGGTTGCGCCACCCGGCCCAGCAGCGGTGCGTTGTCCGGCGTCCCGGGCCGTGCCCTGGCGGTGGCCTCCAGCAGTTCAAGTTCGGCGACGGCGGGGAGCAGCTGCTGTGCGTCGCGCAGCAGCTGGTAGACGCCGCCGGCTGAGACTGCCGAGCCGGGCGGGGCACCGGCCGGGGCTGCCGAACGGCTGTCTTCACCGAGGGCGTCTTCCCGTTGCGTGGCACCGATGACTACTGTGCCGTCCTGCCGGGGAACGATGTAGACCGGCACTCCGCGGACCAGCCCCCGCACGGTTGAAGTGAGCAGCGGCCGCAGTCTCTCCGGGACCCGGAGCCGGAGAATATCGCCGTGGACCGGCCGCAGCGGCAACCGGAGTCCGGCGGGCAGGCCGTGGAGCGCGGCGGCGCCCAGCCCGTTGGCCACGATAGTTTCCCTGGCCAGCACGGATCCGCCGCCGGCGAGGCTGGCTCCGGCCACGCGCCCGTCCTGCCACAACAGCCCGGCGGCGCGACGGCTGACGGTGTCGCAGCCGCTGTCCGCCGCCAGGAGTTCCCCGATCCGGGCGAGCAGCCGGCGCGGGTCCACCTGGTGGTCGGCTGGGATGTCGAAGGCACAGGAGATGCCGGGGCTGAGCAGCGGTTCGCGCGTGCGCGCCTCGCGGACACTCAACGGCTCGACGCCAAGGCCGTACGCCTGCTGGACGGTGCGCAGGTCCGCGAGCGCCCGGCGGTCGGCTGCGTCGGCGCCCACGGCGAGGGTCGGCGTCGTGAGGTAACCCGTACTGCTGACGGCGGCAGTGCGCGTGTCCGGGCCGGCGCCCCCTGCCTCCAGCGCCGCGGCAAATGCCGGCCAGAGGCGTGAGGACTCGAGCATAAGCTCCAGGAGGGGCTCTTCCTGGTAGTGCAGTTCACTCACGGGGGCGAGCATGCCGGCGGCAGCCCAGCTGGCGCCGCTTCCCGGGGCGTCGTCGATGAGGGCGACCGTTCGGCCCGAGCGTCGCGCCGCCCAGGCGATCCCGTGGCCAACAGCCCCGCCGCCAATCACGGCGACGTCGTAACATTTCCCGGCTTCGGTGTCATCAGGGCCGGCCGCAGCAGGCGGCTCGGCGTCAGTGCCCGCGGCCGTGCCGCGGGCGGATGTGGTGCCCATGAAGGATTCCTTCCCTACGCCGGTACTAACCGGATCAGGTCAAGCGGTCGGCTCTGACGCCCTCTCAGCCTGCCGGCGCCGGACGCTGGTGGCGTCGTCGGCGGCGGGCTCCCGCGGTATTGGCCCAGTTTAGAGGAACTAGGCTGGAGGCATGAGCCAGGATGCCGCCCACACCACCGCCCGCCTGTACCTTTGCACCGATGCCCGGCAGGGCCGCGGCGACTTTGCGGACTTCGTGGATGAGGCCTTTGCCGGCGGCGTCGACATCATTCAGCTGCGCGACAAGTCGCTGGAGGCGGCCGAGGAACTGGAACTGCTGGAGGTCCTGCACCAGGCAGCCCGCCGCCACAACCGCCTGTGGGCCGTCAACGACCGGGCGGACCTCGCCTCGCTCTCGGGGGCCCCGGTATTCCATATCGGGCAGAAGGACATCCCCACGGGCGCCGCCAGGGATTTCCTGGGCCAGGACACCGCCCTCGGGCTGTCCACCCACAGCCCGGAGCAGGTGGATGCGGCCATTGCCTCCTCGGCCGGCCGCAACGGCCTGGACTACTTCTGCGTCGGGCCGGTGTGGGCCACCCCCACCAAGCCGGGCCGCGCCGCCGTCGGACTCGAGCTGGTGCGCTACGCTGCGGACGCGGCAGCCGGCGGGGTGCCGTGGTTCGCCATTGGCGGCATTGACCTCGAAAATGTGGAACAGGTGGTGGAGGCCGGCGCCCGCAGGATCGTGGTGGTCCGTGCCATCACCGAAGCCGACGATCCCGCCGGTGCCGCCCGGGCTCTGCTCGCCGCACTCGACGCCGCCGGGAACTGAGCGGGCAGTTCAGCCGGCCAGGCCGAGCTGTTTCATCCGGCGCGAGTGGTTGGCTGCCAGCTCCGCCATGAGCCTGCGGACCAGTTCCTTGGACCTGTCCTCGTCAGCGTCGACCAGGCCGCCGATGAACGCGTGCTCGAAGCTCACCCGCTGCGCCTGGGTCAGGGCTTCGCCGAGAAGGCGCCTGGCCCACAGCGCCAGCCGTGACGCCAGCCGCGGGTCATCCGCGAGGGCGGACTTGAGCCGTTCCCGCAGCACGGCGGTGGCCTCCTCATCGGCCTGGATCTGCTCGACCAGGGCCCGGGTCCCGGCGTCGACGTACCGCGAAATGGCCCGGTAGAAATCGGCGGAGACAGTGTCGATCACATACGCCTTCATGAGCGATTCGTACCAGTCCGCCGGGCGGGTGCGTTCGTGGAAATGGTCCACGGACGGCTGGAACGGCAGCATGGCAGCCTCCGTGTCCAGACCCATGGCTTCGAGTTTGGCGCTGACCAGTTCGTAGTGCTGGAACTCGATCACGGCGATCCGGCCCAGCACCGCGCGGTCGTGCAGCGACGGTGAATACCGGGCATCGGAGGAGAGCCGTTCGAAGGCGGACAGCTCGCCGTAGGCCATCACGCCGAGCAGATCCATCAGAAAGCTGTTGTAGCGGGCAGGATCAGCCGGGGATGTGCTCATGATCCAAGACTAATGGCGCAAATCGAGCTAATCTGATTTTCGTGTCCCATCACCGCCTGACCCCGAGCGTCCACCGGCAAGAGAACCAACTGGCCGAGGCGCTCAGCGCGCTGCGGGCAACGCTCGAACTGCCCGGCCCCTTCCCCGAGGACGTGCTCCGGGAGGCCAAGGAGGCAGTCGCGCGCCACGAGCTGCCGGAGCTGGATTTCACGCACATCGAGTTCGTGACCATCGATCCGGCGTCGTCCACCGACCTGGACCAGGCCCTCTTCATCGACCGCGCCGGCGAGGGCTACACGGTGTTCTATGCGATCGCCGACGTCCCCTCCTTCGTGGCCCCCGGGGGTGCCCTCGACGCCGAGACCCGCCGCCGCGGCCAGACCTTTTACACCCCGGATGGCCGGATCCCGCTGCACCCGGAGGTCATCAGCGAAGAAGCCGGAAGCCTGCTGGCCGGCCAGCTGTGCGCCGCGTTTGTCTGGGAATTCGAGCTGGACGCTGCCGCCGAGGTGTCCGCGGTGCGGGTGCGCCGGGCCGCGGTCCGCAGCCGGGCCAAGCTCAACTACCCGGGCGTGCAGGCCGAACTCGACGCCGGCACCGCCGCACCCGTGCTGCAGCTGCTCAAGGAAGTCGGAATGAAGCGCGTGGAGCTGGAACGGCTCCGCGGGGGCGCCAGCCTCAACATGCCGGAACAGGAAATCGAACAACTGCCCGACGGCGGCTACCGGATCGTGGCCGCCCCGCCGCTGCCCGTGGAGGACTGGAACGCACAGATTTCCCTCATGACGGGGATGGCCGCCGCGGGAATCATGCTGAAGGGCAAAGTCGGCATCCTGCGCACCATGCCGGCTCCGGATGCCGCCTCGCTGGCGCATTTCCACCGCCAGACCCGCGCCCTGGGCAAGCCGTGGGACGGCGAAATGAGTTACGGCGAATACCTGCGCACCCTCGATCCCACCGACCCGCAGCAGCTGGCCATCGTGCACTCGGCCGGCATGCTGTTCCGCGGCGCCGGCTACACCCCGTTCGACGGAACGGTTCCCGACGCCGCCATCCAGGCCGCGATCGGCGCAGCCTACGCCCACTCCACCGCCCCGCTGCGCCGGCTGATCGACCGTTTTGTCCTGGTGATCTGCGAGGCACTCAGCAACGGCGCGGACGTCCCGGCCTGGGCCCGCGAAGCCCTCCCGTCCCTGCCCGCGATCATGGCCGCCTCGGACCAGCTGGCCGCCCGGCTGGAACGCCTCTCGCTCGATACGGTCGAGGCGGCACTCCTGGTCAACCACGTCGGCCAGGAGTTCGACGCCGTCGTGATCTCCGGTTCCAAACCCGCCCGAAACGGAAAGAACGGGAACGGAAAGAACGGCAACGGGGGCGGCAACGGAAACGGCCCCTCCGGGATCGTGCAGATCGCCGAGCCTGCGGTCACGGCCCGCTGCCCCGGCGAACTGGAACCCGGCACCCACGTCCGGGTGCGGATTGTTTCAGCCGACATTGCCACCCGCGAGGTCCGGCTGGAGCTGGTGGGCTGAGCAATTGGCGCTGTTCCCCCCGCGCATCTTGTATGACTCAGCGCGGTCCGTCGAGGATCCGGGCCGCGTACAGCTAGACTGGAAGGGTAGATATGGATGCCCGGTCGTTGATTTCCTTGATTTTCGAATTCAACAAGCCCGCCCCTACGCGATCTTGAGATAGACCCGCTGGTCACCAGTGCCAGCATTTAGATAGCCCGCGATCGGCTTCCACTGGATTTGCTTGCGCGCCTGAGCGTGCTCCGGAACGGCCACCCGGCCGGCCCCGTTGAGCAAGCAGCGCAGCCCAAATGAATAAGGAAACTCCCCTGTGAGTGAATTGCACACGCACCAGCTTCTGACCGACGATTCCGGAACGGAAACGATCGAGCCGGAAGAGACCATCATCTCGGACGAAAAGCCGCACGAGATAGCCGAGAAGACCTTCGCGGACTACAACGTCCGCGCCGATATCGTGGAGTCCCTTGCCGACGCCGGCATCACCCACCCCTTCCCGATCCAGGCCATGACCCTGCCGGTCGCCCTGAGCGGCCATGACATCATCGGCCAGGCCAAGACCGGAACGGGCAAGACCCTCGGCTTCGGCATCCCGGCGCTGCAGCGCGTCGTCGGACCGGACGACGCCGGGTTCGACAAACTCCCCGCCCCCGGCGCACCGCAGGCCCTCGTGATTGTTCCGACCCGCGAGCTGGCGGTCCAGGTTGCCAGCGACCTGCAGAACGCCGCCCGCAAGCGCAACGCCCGGATCACCACGATCTACGGCGGCCGGGCCTACGAGCCGCAGGTTGAGGCGCTGCAGAAGGGCGTCGAGGTCGTCGTCGGTACTCCCGGCCGCCTCATCGACCTGTACAAGCAGAAGCACCTGGTCCTGAAAAACGTCAAGATGGTCATCCTTGACGAGGCCGACGAAATGCTGGACCTCGGCTTCCTGCCCGACGTCGAGACCCTCATCGCCGGCACGCCGCCCGTGCGCCAGACGCTGCTGTTCTCCGCCACCATGCCCGGCCCGGTCATTGCCATGGCGCGCCGCTACATGACGCAGCCGACCCACATCCGCGCCGCCGACCCGGACGACGAGGGCCTCACCAAGCGCGACATCCGCCAGCTGATCTACCGCGCCCACAGCATGGACAAGATCGAGGTAGTGGCCCGCATCCTGCAGGCCCGCGGCCGCGGCCGCACCATCATCTTCACCAAGACCAAGCGCACCGCCGCCAAGGTTGCCGAGGAACTCGTGGACCGCGGCTTCGCCGCCGCGGCAATCCACGGCGACCTCGGCCAGGGCGCCCGCGAGCAGGCCCTCCGCGCCTTCCGCAACAACAAGGTGGACGTTCTCGTCGCCACCGACGTCGCCGCCCGCGGCATCGACGTCGACGACGTCACGCACGTCATCAACTACCAGTGTGTCGAAGACGAAAAGATCTACCTGCACCGCGTGGGCCGCACCGGCCGCGCCGGCAACAAGGGCACCGCCGTGACCTTCGTCGACTGGGACGACATGCCCCGCTGGGGCCTGATCAACAAGGCCCTGGGGCTCAGCGTCCCGGAGCCGGTGGAAACCTACTCCTCCTCGCCGCACCTCTTCGAGGAACTCGACATCCCCGAGGGCACCAAGGGCCGCCTGCCCCGCGACAAGCGGGTGCTCGCCGGCGTCGACGCCGAAGTCCTCGAGGACCTGGGCGAGACCGGCAAGAAGAACACCCGCGCCGGCGGACAGACCAGCGGTCGTGACAGCGGTCGTGACAGCGCCCGCAGCGGCTCACGCGACGGCAGCAGCACGGGCGGCCGCGACGGAGGCCGCAGCAGCTCCCGCGAAGGTGGCCGCGACACGCGCCGCAGCGCCGGCGCCGGCGGCGGAAAAGACAGCGGACGCTCCGGCGACCGCCGTCGCCGTCCGGCCGACGCCGAAGCCAGCACCGGCCCCGCCGCCGAGGCACCGGCCAGGTCAGCCGCCAGCGCGCCGACCGAGGTTGACCGCGCCACCCGTGCACGCCGCCGCACCCGCACCCGCCGCCGCAACGGTGAAGTGGTCGCCGGCGAGGCTCAGGGCGGCGCTCCGGCACGCAGCGCCGAGGCCTAATCCCCTTTATGGCTGACACCGTCTGGGCGCCGGACGGCAGCAACCTGGTGGTACACGCGGACAACGCGGAGTTCCTCCCAACGCTGCCGGACGGCGCCTTCACACTGATTTACGTGGACCCGCCCTTCAATACCGGCCGGGTCCAGAAGCGCCAGGAAACAAAGATGGTGCTCAACGCCGGCGGCGAGGGCGACAGGGTCGGGTTCAAGGGCCGGTCCTACGACACCATCAAGGGCGCGCTGCACAAGTACGACGACGCGTTCAGCGACTACTGGACCTTCCTCGAGCCCCGGCTCGTCGAGGCCTGGCGGCTGCTCGCCGACGACGGCACCCTGTATCTGCACCTGGACTACCGGGAGGTGCACTACGCCAAGGTCATGCTCGACGCCATCTTCGGCCGGGAGTGCTTCCTGAACGAGATCATCTGGGCCTATGACTACGGCGCGCGCGCCAAATACCGCTGGCCCACCAAGCACGACAACATCCTCGTGTACGTCAAAAACCCCACGAAATACCACTTCGACAGCGCCGAGGTGGACCGGGAGCCGTACATGGCCCCCGGCCTGGTCACGCCGGCCAAGCGGGAGCTCGGCAAGCTTCCCACGGACGTCTGGTGGCACACGATCGTCTCCCCCACCGGCAAGGAGAAGACCGGCTACCCGACGCAGAAGCCCGAAGGGCTGATCCGTCGTGTGGTGGCCGCCTCCAGCCGGCCCGGCGACTGGTGCCTGGACTTCTTCGCGGGCTCCGGGACGCTGGGCGCCGTCGCGGCGAAGCTGGACCGCAGGTTCGTGTGCGTGGACCAGAACCAGCCCGCGATCGACGTCATGGCCAAGCGGCTCGCCCCGCACGCCGCATTCACGTCGTTCCCGCGCAACTAGCTCGCGTCTAACGGGGGCGGTCAGCGCACTACGGGGGTTCCGGTTCCCAGTTCCTCGATCCGGGCGAACACCTCGGGCGAGGTCAGGTTCTCGCCCAGCAGGTTCGGTTTCCCCGCCCCGTGGTAGTCGGAGGACCCCGTGACCAGCAGTCCGTACCGGTCCGCGAGCTTGCGCAGGAACGCCCTGCCCTCCTCGGGATTGTCCCGGTGGTAGATTTCCAGCCCGGCCAGGCCGGCGTCGATCATTTCCCGGTACGTGCGCTCCCCCACGATCCGCCCGCGGGCGGTCGCCACAGGATGGGCGAACACCGGCACGCCGCCGGCCGCACGGACCAGTTCGACGGCGAACGCCGGGTCCGGCGCGTAATGCTGCACAAAGTAGCGTGAACGCGAGGTCAGGATGGATTCGAACGCCTCTGTGCGGTCGGCGACCACGCCCGCGGCCACGAGCGCGTCGGCGATGTGCGGCCGGCCCAGCGTGGCCCCGGGCGCCACATGGTGGATGACATCGTCCCAGCTCAGCGGGTAGTCCTCCGCGAGCAGGCTGACCATCCGTTCGGCCCGGGTGAAACGGGCGTCCTTGGCCTTGGTGATTTCCTCCAGCAGCCCGGGGTGCGCCGGGTCGTGCAGGTAGCAGAGGAGGTGCACACTGATGCCCTCCACCGTCCGGCAGGAGATCTCCATCCCCGGAACCAGCGTGACGCCGTGTTCCCGGGCGGCCACGGCGGCCTCGGCCCAGCCGTCGGTGGAGTCGTGATCCGTCAGGGCGAGGACGTCGATGCCCGCCTCCGCCGCCGAGGCCATCACCGCGCCGGGTGCTTGGGTGCCGTCGGAAACGTTCGAGTGGGCATGCAGGTCGATCCTCACCCCACCAGCCTAGTAGATCGACGCGGCCAGCCCCCTGAGGGATGCAGCGGAGGGATGCAGGGGAGGGATGGAGCGGATGAACGCCCCGGCCTGTTGGCCCAAGCCGCTCCGCTGGTGAGACTATGGGACGGTGAACGATGCAGATAACACCCAAGTCTCCGCTTCCCAGCCCCTCGACGAGCGCGTCAACAACCGCTCCCAGCGGCCCAGCTCCGATGCCTTCAAGGCGTTTATGGCCAGCAACTGGGCTCCGTCCAGCGAACAGCTGCCGGAACGCGACGCCGTCGCCGGCCACGCAGCCACCCGCCGTCGCGCCATTTCAGAGCAGTTCAAAGGCGAACGCCTGGTCATTCCCGCCGGTCCGCTGAAGGTCCGCTCGAACGACTGCGACTACCGTTTCCGCCCGCACTCCGGCTTCGCGCACCTCACCGGCCTGGGCCTGGACCACGAGCCCGACGCCGTGCTCGTCCTGGAACCCGTCGAGCAAGGCAAGGGCGACGACGGCGGCCACCACCGCGCCACGCTGTACTTCCGCCCGCTGGCCGGCCGCGACACCGAACAGTTCTACGCCGACTCCCGTTCCGGCGAGTTCTGGATCGGCGCCCGCCCCACGCTGGCCGAGTTCAAGGCCCGGCTCGGACTGGCCACCGCGGACATCAGCGAACTCGAACTCGGCATCACCAAGAACGTGGGTGCTCCGGAAATCGGCGGCATCTCCATCCGGCTGGTGCGGAAGGTCGACGAGAACATCGACGCCCTCGTTGACACCGCGCGCTACAACACTGCGAAGGACCCGGAGAACCTGGACCTGGGCATCCTTGACGCCCTCGACGAAAAGCTCACCGAGGCACTCTCCGAACTGCGCCTGCTCAAGGACGAGTGGGAAGTCGAACAGATGAAGACGGCCGTCGCCGCCACCGTGCAGGGATTCACCGAGGTGGTCAAGGCCCTGCCGCGGGCGCTCACCCACCAGCGCGGCGAGCGCGTCGTCGAAGGTGCGTTCTTCGCCCGCGCCCGGGAGGAAGGCAACGAGCTCGGCTACGACACCATCGCGGCGTCCGGCAACAACGCCACGGTGCTGCACTGGACCAGGAACACCGGCAAGGTCACTGCCGGAGAACTGTTGCTGCTGGACGCCGGGGTCGAGGCGGATTCCCTGTACACGGCGGACATCACGCGCACCCTGCCGGCCAACGGCACGTTCTCCGAGATCCAGCGGAAAGTCTACGAGGCCGTGCTCGACGCCGCTGACGCCGGGTTCGCCGCCGCTCAGCCGGGCACGAGGTTCCGCGACATCCACACAGCCGCGACCACCGTACTGGCCGAACGGCTGGCCGACTGGGGCCTGCTGCCGGTCTCCGTCGAGGAAGCCATCAGCGCCGAGGGCCAGCAGCACCGCCGCTGGATGCCGCACGGCACCAGCCACCACCTTGGCCTCGACGTGCACGACTGCGCCCAGGCCAAGCGTGAACTGTACCTCGACGGCGTACTGACGCCCGGCATGGTCTTCACGATCGAACCCGGCCTGTACTTCAAGGACGAGGACCTCGCCATCCCCGCGGAATACCGCGGAATCGGCGTCCGGATCGAGGATGACATCCTCATGACCGCCGACGGTCCGGTCAACCTCAGCGCCGCCCTGCCCCGCAAGGCCGACGACGTCGAGTCCTGGATGGCGGGAATCTACCAGGAAGTGGACGGCCAGACGGCATAGTTCCGCTTGTGCCGGCTGGTCCGTCGGTACGCAGAAGGCCTCCGCCCGGATCGTTCCGGGCGGAGGCCTTCAGCGTTTGCGGGCAGCGACTCTAGTGTTGCGAGCCGTCCTGGCCGGGCTCCCGCTTGGCCGCGTCATCGACGCGGACCCCGTACTGCGGGCGGCCGTCGGGCAGGTCCGGATAGGAGAAACCGGAGGGCTTGGCCGCTTCCTCCTTGTCCGGTGCGGCGTCGGCGGATCCTGCCGGCTGCCCGGAAGGCCCTGCCTCATGGCCCGGGGCCGGCTGGTTGCCGGGCTGCCATCCGCCAGCGGGCTGTCCGCCGGATTCGGGAGCCCGCTGGCCGTAGGGGTCGTTCCAGCCCGCGGGGCGCTGCGGGGCATGGCCGGGCTGTTCGGAACCCTGCCCGGGGCCGGGCTGGTACGGCTGGTGCTGGTAGTCGCGCTGGGAGTAGCCGGCCGTTCCGGCGGATGCCGTGGCGTCACGCTGGGTCATCGGCAGCTGGTGGAGCAACCGCCGCGCCTCGTTCGCCGCCTCAAAGGACACCACGACGTCGTAGTTGGTCGCCACCACCTGGCTCGTGGAGGTGAAGTCCCGCTTCCCCCGCTGCATGGCGTACGTGACGATGCCGAACAGCATAAAGAACGCCGCGCCCATGAGCACCGACGTCACAATGGAGAAATACCCGGGTGTGGTGGAGAAGAAGGACAGCATGATGCCGACGAACAAACCGAACCACATGCCGCTCAGCGCGCCCGACAGGGCCACCCGCGGGTACGTGAGCCGGCCGGTGACCCGTTCCACCATCTTCAGGTCGTTGCCGACGATCGAGACCATCTGCACCGGAAACTGCTGGTCCGCGAGGTAGTCCACCGCCTTCTGGGCATCCAGGTAGGAGTTGTAGGAACCAACGGTGTCGCCCTTGGGGACACTGCGGGCCTCGTCCGGGCCGTTGGGGGCGCCAGCCCTGGGAGCACCAAAAATGTTTGACATACGCCTATTCTTACCTATCCTGCTGGGCACCGGCTGTAAATTCAGCTAAAAGAGAGCGGACTCGGTAGCCTGTACAGGTGAGTACAAATGTTTCGCGGGTGTTTGTTGCGCGCCTGCTCGGACTCGACGTCTTCGACCCACTGGGCGACCGGCTGGGCCGGCTGCGCGATGTCGTTGTGCTCTCCCGCGGCACCCGCGGCGCCCCGCACGTGGTGGGCATCGTCGTCGAGGTTCCCGGGAAGAAGCGCGTCTTCGTCCCGATGACCCGGATCACCTCGATCGACCAGACCCAGATCATCTGCACCGGGCTGGTGAACCTGCGCCGCTTCGAACAGCGTGGCGCCGAAACCCTCGTTGTGGCTGAAATGTTTGACCGCCGCGTCACGCTCGCCGACGGCAGCGGGGACGCCACGATCGAGGACATCGCGATGGACAAGCACCGCTCCGGTGACTGGTTCGTCAGCAAGCTCTTTGTCCGCCGCGGCCACTCCCTGTCCCCGCTGAGCAGGCTGCGCCGCAACGAGACACTGATCATCGACTGGACCGACGCGCAGCAGGGCGCCCGCACCGAGCCCCAGGCCGCCACCCAGTTTGTCGCGACCCACGAGGACCTCAAGCCTGCAGACTTCGCCGAAGCGCTGCAGGAGATGAGCGACAAGCGCCGCTTTGAGGTCGCCAGCGAGCTGCAGGACGAACGGCTGGCGGACGTCCTGCAGGAGATGCCCGAAGGCGACCAGGTGGAAATCCTCTCCGCCCTCGACGTGAATCGTGCCGCCGACGTGCTCGAGGAGATGGACCCGGACGACGCCGCCGACCTCCTCGCGGAACTCCCGAGCGCCCAGGCCGAAGAGCTGCTCCAGCTGATGGAGCCCGAAGGTGCAGAAGACGTCCGGCGGCTGCTCGAATACGACGAGGACACCGCCGGTGGGCTGATGACGCCGGTCCCGGTTATCCTGCCCCCGGAAGCCACCGTCGCGGAGGCCCTGGCCCACGTGCGCCGCGAAGAGCTCTCCCCCGCCCTGGCGTCGTCGATCTTCATCGCCCGGCCCCCCTTGGAGACGCCGACGGGCCGGTTCCTCGGCGTCGTCCACATCCAGCAGCTGCTGCGCTTCCCGCCGCCCGAACCTCTGGGCAACCTGGTGGACAAGACCCTGGAGCCGGTGTCGGACCAGGCCCACATCAGCGAGGTCGCCCGCACTCTGGCCACGTACAACCTCAACTCGCTCCCCGTCGTCAACAGCGATGGTCGGCTTGTCGGGGCGGTGACTGTTGACGATGTGCTGGATCATCTGCTGCCCGATGACTGGCGCGCCCACGAGGACGACGCCCCGATAAGGAAGCTTGGAGGCCGCATTGGCTGATAGCAGCGCACCACGGAACCCGCACGTCCGGACGGGCAGCAAATCGTCCAAGGGAAGCCTCGATACCCCGCTGAGCGGTCGCCAGCGGATCCTGCCGAAGTTCTCCCCGAACCCGGATGCGTTCGGCCAGACCACGGAAGGGTTCGCCCGCTTCATGGGCACGCCGCAGTTCCTGGTCTACATGACGGTGTTCGTTGTCATCTGGCTGGCCTGGAACACTTTTGCCCCGGAGGACTGGCAGTTCGATTCCCGGGCCCTCGGTTTCACCCTGCTGACCCTGATGCTCTCGCTGCAGGCCTCCTACGCGGCGCCGCTGCTGCTGCTCGCCCAGAACCGGCAGGATGACCGTGACCGTGTCTCCCTCGAGCAGGACCGCCAGCGAGCGGAGCGCAACCTCTCGGACACCGAGTACCTCACCCGGGAACTCGCCTCGCTCCGCATCGCGCTCCGGGAAGTCGCCACCCGCGACTACGTCCGGGCCGAGCTGCGCAGCCTGCTCGAGGACATGCTGGAAGCGCAGGAGGAACTGCGCACCCACGACCCCACGGCCGGCGCGCACGAATCGCCCCGCGACAAGGTCAAGGAAAAGCTGAAGGAACGCCGCGACAAGCAGCGCACCCCCCGGACCCAGCAGATCCCCCGGGTCAAGACCGACACCAGGAACGACCCCAAAACCAGCAAGAAAGCCGGCACGACCGACACCCTGCGCGGCGCCGCACCGGACACCGCAAGCGCCCCGGCACGCCCCGCATCCCCCGAGAGCTGAGCATCCACCGCATGAACCCTACCCAGGACAGCAGCATCCAGGACACGTCGCCGGGCTCTTCCCTGGAGAAAGCCGTGCAGGCCGCACTTGGCACCGTGATCGACCCGGAGCTCCGCCGCCCCATCACGGAGCTGGGCATGGTGGACACCGTGGAGGTGTCCGACGGCGGCCGGGTCCGGATCACGGTGCTCCTGACCATCGCGGGCTGCCCCCTGCGCGGCACCATTACCGCCGACTGCGAGGCGGCCCTGGCCGCCGTGCCCGGCGTCACCGGCGTCGATGTCGAGCTGAAGGTCATGACGCAGCAACAGCGCGACGCCCTGAAGGAGCAGCTCCGCGGCCCCGGCGGGCAGCGCGGGATCCCGTTCAACGACCCCGGCTCACTGACCAAGGTGTACGCCGTCGCGAGCGGCAAGGGCGGCGTGGGTAAGTCCTCCGTGACCGTGAACCTCGCCTGCGCGCTGGCCGCGCAGGGGCTGCGCGTGGGGATCGTGGACGCTGACGTCTACGGTTTCTCCGTCCCGGCGCTGATGGGCATCACGCAGGCCCCCACCCGGGTGGATGACATGATCCTGCCGCCGGTGGCGTACGGCGTCAAAGTCATCTCCATCGGTATGTTCGTCACCGGCAACCAGCCGGTCGCGTGGCGGGGGCCCATGCTGCACCGCGCGCTGGAGCAGTTCCTCACCGACGTCTATTTCGGTGACCTCGACGCCCTCTTCCTGGACCTTCCGCCCGGAACCGGCGACATCGCGATCTCCGTGGCCCAGCTCCTGCCCAAGGCCCAGATCCTCGTGGTGACCACGCCCCAGGCCGCCGCCGCGGACGTGGCCGAACGGGCCGGGGCCATCGCGACCCAGACCGGGCAGAGCGTCGCCGGCGTGGTGGAAAACATGTCTTACCTGGAAATGCCCGACGGCAGCCGGATGGAACTGTTCGGCAGCGGCGGCGGCGCTGTGCTGGCCGAACGGCTGTCCGCGACGGTGGGCGCCGAGGTTCCGCTACTGGGCCAGATTCCGCTGGACATCCTCCTCCGGGAGGGCGGGGACGCCGGGGTTCCCCTGGTGCTGGGCCGCCCCGAGACGCCGTCTGCCGTTGCGCTGCTGGACATCGCCGGGAAGCTCGCCGCGGTCCCGCGCGGGCTCAGCGGAATGTCCCTGGGCCTGCAGCCCCGCTAGGTTGCCTCAGAGTCGAAGGGCGCCGCTTCACCGTCCGCGAGACGCTCCACCTCGCGCGCCGGGCGGCGCTCCGCGGCCGCGGAGGCAGCAACCGCCGTGGCTGCCGCGGCCGGGGCACCGGCGCTGACCGGCTTGGTGTCATCATCCAGCAGCGCTTCCTTGATGATCCGGCGCGGGTCATACTGCCGCGGGTCGTATTTCTTCCAGTCGACCTCATCGATATCGATGCCGACTTCTTCCTTGATCTGTTCCCGCGCCCCGGACGCCATCCGGCGGACTTCCTTGACGATGTTGGCCAGCTTCTGGGTGTATTCGGGCAGCCTGCTGGGGCCAATCACCAGAAGTCCGATGATCAGCAGAAGTAAGAACTCCGGTCCATTGATTCCAAGCACTGTAGGAAGATTACCCTCTTAGTCGGAGCTGGGACGATTCGGCCGTGACACACGTCGGCGGGCCTCTGCGGAACGCCCGGTCACGGGGCCAGCAGCTCCATGATCCTGCCCAGGCCGCGCTCCAGGCGCGCGGTGAAACTGTGCCCCGCGCCGGACCCGGCCCCGTCTCCGGCGGCCGCCGCCGCCCCGCTGCGGGCGTGCACCAGGGCGGCCACGCCGTCGTCGGCCCGCTCAGCGGGCTCATCCGAAACGTAGGTGAAGGTAGCATCGTCTTTCTGGTAGATAGCCGCGTAGGGGGGACCATGGTTGACCCACAGGATCCCGCTGCTGGACGCTGCCGCTCCCCCGGTCTCCGCCTTGGCACCCGTCGCGGCACCGCCGCCCGGGACAGCCGCGGAGGTGAATCCGTCCGACGTCGCGGGACGGCCCGTCAGCACGTTGACCGGCGGTGCCTTTCGTGGCCCGCCCTCCGGTGTGCCGGACTGCCCGGGCAGTCCACTGTGCTCTTCGAAGATGGTGGCGAAATTCCGGCCGTCGGTGAGCCGCAGTTCCACGACGTCGACCCCGGCCAGCACCCCTCCCCGGGCCCAGACCAGGTGGTAGCCGAGTTCGCGGAGCTCGGGGCAGGTCCAGCCCTCGGAGCGAAGGGTGGCGAGCTGCGCGGCCGTGAGTGTTCCGGCCGGGGTGAAATCAGGTTCGCCGGTGGGGCCCCAGCCGGCGGGCGTCCCGGCACCCGCCTCGACGGCAGCTGGCGCAGAGGACGCAAGGTCGCGCTGCAGGAAGGCTGAGGCAGGTGCGCCGCCCGCCTGCGGGGCGGCGTCCCCGCCCATGACGTAAGCCGAGCCGCCAAGCAGGGCGGCAGCGGCTGCCGCGCCGCCGGCCACCAGCAAGGCGGACCGAAGGGCGGGACGGAAGCCCCGGACGCCCGGCACTGCAGAGGACAGACCGCGTGGGTGCGCCCGTCCTGTGCCTCCCGTGTCGGTGCCGCGGGCCAGTTCCTCGGTGCGGGCCAGCAGGCGCGCCGTCAGGTCGCCGCTGGCCGAGGGGACCTCGGCGCCGCGCAGCCGCTCCAGGTATTGGCGTTCCCGGCGCAACTGTTGCTGGCACTGATCACAGGACTCCAGGTGCCGGCGCCGCGGATCGTGGCAGCCCAACAGTCGCTTGAGCAGACGCATCGCGTGTTTCAGGGAATCGAGGTTCAGAGGAGACCGGCGATGCGCGGCATCTTCAAACGCGGCTTCAGCGAGGTCTTGGCGGACTGCTGCGGGCGCGGGTCGCGGTGCGCCAGCTTCTCCCGAAGCATGGTCCGGCCGCGGTGGATCCTGGAGCGGACAGTTCCGAGCTTGATGCCCAAGGCGACGGCCACCTCGTCATAGGACAGCCCCTCAAGGTCGCACAGCACGACGGCGGCGCGGAAATCCGGGGGAAGTTCTTCCAGAGCGGCCTGCACATCAACATCAAGGTTGTTGAATTCGAAGCTCTGTTCCGGGCCCGGCTCGCGTCCGGGCAAACGCGACTCGGCGTCGTCGGCCAGCGCGTCGAAGCGGATCCGGCTCTTGCGCCGGGCCTGGTCCAGGAAGAGGTTGGTGGTGATCCGGTGCAGCCACCCGTCAAGGGTGCCGGGCTTGAAGTTCTCGAGTGAGCGGAAGACGCGGACGAACACTTCCTGGGTGAGGTCCTCGGCGTCGTACTTGTTGCCGGTGAGCCGGTACGCGAGGCGGTACACCTTCGCGGAGTGGTTGGTCACAACTTCTTCCCAGGTGGGCCGGACCCACTCGGTTTCCGCCGCAGGCTGGGACTGTTCAGTTGCAGGGACAGCTGCCAGTGCCGACATTGTCCGCTCCCCTCGTGGATGGTGCCTACGCCGTGGACGGGGCTTGCGGCTGCAAGCTCCTGCACCCTTGATTCGGCGCCGATCACCACGCGGATGAGCGGATCTCCATCATTTCAAAATAAGCTGGGAATTACCTGACGCCAAGGCTCCTTCTGCCCACGGCAGAACCGGGAGCCCGCACGGCCCACGCCGCGCTGGCCGCAGCCATCCGCCTGAGGGCCCCTCGGACCGCCGTCCCGGCCGCACGCGGGGGCGCCTCCCGGCCGGTCACCACTTGACACAGTAGGCTGGGGTGAACACTCCCCTGCCGCCCAGAAAGCGAAATTCCATGAGCGCCGATAAGTCCACGAGCTGGTCCTACGCAGAAGATCTGCCTGCCGAGGATGAGGTTCTGTTGCACGCGCGCGAACGGTCCTTCGAACTGGGCGTGACCCCGGTTGGCCCGGGCGTCGGAGCCGTCCTGACCGTCCTGGCGGCGGCGTCCAAGGCCCAGACAGCGGTCGAAATCGGCACCGGCGCCGGCGTCTCCGGCGTCTGCATCCTGCGCGGACTGGGCCCGCACGCCGTGCTGACCACCATCGACGTCGACGTCGAGCACCTGAAAGCCGCACGCGAAGCCTTCCAGGAAGCCGGCAGCCCGGCCAACCGCACGCGGACCATCTCCGGCCGGGCCCGCGACGTCCTCCCCCGCCTGACCGACGGCGCCTATGACCTGGTCTTCATCGACGCCGACAAGCCGAACTACCCCGGCTACGTGGAACAGGCCGTCCGCCTGCTCAAGTCCGGCGGCCTGCTGATCGTCAACGACGCCCTGGACAAGGACCGCGTCGCCAACCCTGCCGCCCGCGAGGCCACCACCGTGGTGCTCCGCCAGGTGGGCAAGTCCATCCGCGAGGACGACCGCCTCGCGTCGGCCATGCTGCCTACCGGTGACGGCCTGCTGGTCGCCGTCAAAAAGTAGCCGTCAAGAAGTAGCTGTCAAGCCGTAGCCTGCCGGGCGGTGGCCGCCCGGGACGACAAAGAGGGCGGTGCCCGCTGCCATCCGGCTGCGGGCACCGCCCTCTGTCAAAAGGTGCAGTGAGGCTATTCGGTAACGCCGACGAGGCATTCCTTCAAGTTGGTGGCCTCGGCGGAGTTGAGTTCGACCACAAGCCGCCCGCCGCCTTCGAGCGGGACGCGCATGATCAGGCTGCGCCCTTCTTTGGTAACTTCCATCGGGCCGTCGCCGGTGCGTGGTTTCATAGCCGCCATAAGGAATATCCCCTCCATTAGTCCAGTGACATACCAGCCCGGCCGGGCTGCGTCCGCTCAGTCAATCAAGCTGCCCGGCGGCCGCGATGGGAGCCATCAGGGCCATATACTCAGTTTGCTTCTTGTCCTTGCTTACCTTCTATTATCGCGTAACAACGCGGCTGTAGCTAATCGTTGGACTTTCCGACGCGCCGCGCGGCGCAGGGCCGGGGGCCGGAAAAGGTGCCGCGCGTCACGGCGGATAGTCACCCCCGCCAGGCAACGGCGCCCACGCCCACAGCCAGACGATCCAGACAATCTGCAGCAGCACGAACATAATGACCACCGTGCCGCGGTAGGCGCGGGACCGGGAGACCAGTGCCGCGCCGAGGGCCAGCGGGAAGAGCGGGAGCAGCATCCGGAACGTGCTTGTCTGCGGGTGCAGGAAGATCAGCAGGTAGCCCATGTAGCAGGCGCACCAGAGCCGCAGCTCCGTGCCCAGCGCCTGCACCGGGCGGCACATCATCAGCAGCGTGAACAGCGCAACGAAGAGGAACGGTGCCAGCACGCCCAGCACTGGGCCGAAGAGCAGGATTCCGGTGTCGAACCAGGGTTTGAACGGCACCAGGTCGTGGCCGCGCCACACAGTCTCGGTCTTCGTGTAGGCCTGGATATCACCGGTGACGGCCCACGCGATGGCCGGCCACATGAGGGCGCCGACTCCGCTGACCGCAGTCAGCCCGGCCAGCGACCAGAGCTGCCCGCCGCTGTGCGGCACTGGTCCGGTCCGCCCCGCTTCCCCCGTGCCCGGGGCCTCCCAGCGCGCGGGTTCGCGGCCGGCGGAGTAGGTCTGCCACAGCCGGTACAGGAACAGCAGCCCCACCATCGCCGCGAACGGAACGCCGGTCGGCCGGGACAGGCACATCAGCACAACGACTGGCATCGCCCACAGGTAGCGTCGTTCCACGACCAGCAGCAGGGCGGCAGCCAGCAGGAGCAGGTTCAGCGATTCGGCGTACGGCACCTGGAGCACGGGCGAGACAGGAAAGGTGGCAACGAACACGGTGGCCCAGAGCGCCGTGCGGTGGGACGCCTTGTGCCGGAAGAGGCGGTAGATGACCAGCGCTGCACCCAGGCCGGCCAGCATGGCGATGAGCGTCAGCGTGAATGCCGGGTGCATTCCGGTCAGCCCGGCGACTGCCCTGCCCAGGAAGGGAAAGAGCGCGTAGAACGCCCAGGCGTTCTCCTGCACGTGGCCGGCCCCGTCGGTCGGGAGGACCTCGGGGTAGCCGTTCTGGAGGGCCTCGCCGTACCAGCGGGCGTCCCAGATATTGACGAAAGACCAGTAATCGGGCTTGGCGGGAAACCAGGGGTTGACGCCCTGGTGCAGTGCGGCGGCCATGAAGATGCAGGCGCTGACGAGGCGGGCTGCGACGTAGAGTGCGCCCACCTGGACCCACCAGGGCCAGCGTGCCACCCGGGCGCCGGCTGCCGCGGCCGCGCCCCAGGCCGCGGCGGTCGGGCCGTGCTGCGCGGGGCTCCCGGCCCGGCCCTCCACGGCAGCGCGGTGTTGCCGCTGTTCCGCCTCCGGCGCCTCCGTCCGGGGGTGCTCGCTGCTCACGGAGCCTGCCCGGGTTCATCCCGGAGGCGTTCCAGTTCGGCGGTCAGGTCCGCGATCTGCCGGTTCCTGGCTGCAAGCTGGTCCCGCAGTTCGTCCAGCACCTGGTCCACCTGGTCCATCCGGTACCCCCGCAGGCCCAGGGCGAATCGGAGGCGGTCGACGTCGGACGGCTCCACCTCGGCCGGCAGCAGTACTGGCGGGAGGTTGGCGACCGGCTGGTCAAAGCCGTCGTTAAGCGCGCGCAGGCCGCCGTCGTCGGCCCCGCGCCGGCCGCGGAAGGCTTTCGAGGCCCTGCCGGTGCCGAGGAAAAACGCGGCGCCGACCAGCGCAATCGCAAGGAAAACCAGGAAGAAACTCACTCCCCCATCGTGCCAGACGGCGGCGGGTCCGGCGGGCGGGCTGTCAGCCCCGCGTGCCGCCGGGGTTTCCTGGGCTGGTACCGTTGCCGGCGCTGCTGCCGTTGGGGTTCCGGTGCCGGGCGGCCCCTTCCACCACCAGCTCCACGGCGAGCGCCGGATCGTCCACTACCTGCAGCAGATCCAGGTCCTCCTCGGACATCATGCCTTCGGCCACGAGGGTGGTCTGGATCCATTCCACCATCGGGCTCCAGAACGCCGTTCCGAGCAGGACGATCGGGAAGGAGGTCACCTTCCTGGTCTGGACCAGGACCATTGCTTCGAACAGTTCGTCGAGGGTCCCCAGGCCGCCCGGCAGCACGATGAAGCCCTGGGCGTATTTGACGAACATGGTCTTGCGGGCGAAGAAGTACCGGAAGTTGATCCCCAGGTCCACCCACTGGTTCATCCCCTGCTCGAAGGGCAGCTCGATGCCGAGTCCCACTGACACTCCATTGCCCTGCACGGCCCCCTTGTTGGCGGCCTCCATCGAGCCGGGACCTCCGCCGGTGATCACGGCCAGCCCGGCTTCTGCCAGCTGGCGCCCCACTTCGACGGCGAGTTCGTAGTTCAGGCTGCCGGGCACGGTCCGTGCCGAACCGAAGACACTGACCGCCGGGCCAAGGTCGGCCAGGGCGCCGAACCCTTCAACGAACTCGCTCTGGATCCTCAGGACGCGCCACGGGTCCGTATGGACGAACTGGCCGGGCCCTTTGGTGTCCAGCAGCGTCCGGTCCGACATCGTCACCTTGGCAGCCTTGCGCCGCAGCTCCAGCGGCCCCTTGTGCCGGATCCCGGAAGGGGGCGGTGTGTCGCGGGGTTCGGCGGAGGTTTTCGCGGCGGCCGGTCCGGCGGCCTGGCCGGCCTTCCCTCCGGCCGGCTTTCCGGCGGGCTTTCCGGATGGGGCGGTGGCTCCCTGGGGCTGCGGATCGGTACTCATGCCCACAGGTTAGCGCGGAAATTCCCCCGCGGCCGTCCGGCGCGGCACAGGGGCGCGGGCGTGCGAACCGGATCCTCCGTCCTGCACGGCAGACTGCCGGATGACCCCTCAGGCAGTCTGACCTGCAGGTATCTCTTGAATCACGATCCGTAGGAAGTAGGAGTGATTACGGTCATAAAGCCGTAATGTTCGCTAGATTCTTCTTATGACTACTCAAGTGCCCGGCGACGCGCTCGTCTCCCTGAACGCCGTCAATAAGCATTACGGCCAGTTGCACGTCCTGAAGGACATCAACCTGAATGTCCGCAAGGGCGAGGTTGTTGTTGTCATCGGACCGTCGGGTTCCGGCAAGTCAACACTTTGCCGGGCCATCAACCGTCTGGAGACAATCGACGACGGCGTCATCAAGATCGACGGCAAGGAACTGCCCGAAGAGGGCAAGGAACTCGCCAAGCTGCGGGCCGACGTCGGCATGGTCTTCCAGTCGTTCAACCTTTTCGCCCACAAGACGATCCTCGAGAACGTCACCCTGGGCCCCATCAAGGTCAAGGGCCTCTCGAAGACCGAAGCCGACAAGGACGCCATGGCGCTGCTGGAACGCGTAGGCGTCGGGCACCAGGCACCCAAACTGCCGGCGCAGCTCTCCGGCGGGCAGCAGCAGCGCGTGGCGATTGCCCGTGCCCTGGCCATGAAGCCGAAGGTCATGCTCTTCGATGAGCCCACCTCCGCCCTGGACCCGGAAATGATCAACGAAGTCCTCGACGTCATGATCCAGCTGGCGAAGGAAGGCATGACCATGATCGTGGTCACCCACGAGATGGGCTTCGCCCGCAAGGCCGCTGACCGTGTGATCTTCATGGACGCAGGCCAGATCGTCGAGGATGACACCCCCGAAGAGTTCTTCAACAACCCCAAGAGCAGCCGCGCCAAGGACTTCCTCTCCAAGCTGCTGACCCACTGATCCCTGACGAGTTCGCACCCTGGCCGCCGCAAGGCGGCCGTCCAATGAAAGGAATGTCATGAAGGCATTTTTCCGAAGGAAATCCCTTCTGGTTGCCGCGTCCGCGGCTCTGGCGCTCAGCCTGAGCGCCTGCGGCGGCAGCAGCTCCACGTCCAACCCGCCTGTGGCAGAGAAGCCGAGCTTCGCGGCCGACACCACCATGGCCAAGCTTTCATCCGCCGGCAAGATCGTCATCGGCACCAAGTTCGACCAGCCGCTGTTCGGCCAGAAGGGCCTCGACGGCAAGCCTGTCGGTTTCGACGTGGAAATCGGCAAGCTGATCGCCGCCAAGCTGGGCATCCCCGCGGACAAGATCGAGTGGGTGGAGACCGTCTCCGCCAACCGCGAGCAGTTCATCAAGCAGGGCAAGGTCGACATGATCGTCGCCACCTACACGATCAACGACAAGCGCAAGACCGAAGTCGACTTCGCCGGACCGTACTACGAGGCCGGCCAGGCGCTGATGGTGAACAAGGACAACACAACCATCACCAAGCCCGAAGACGTCAAGGGCAAGAACGTCTGCTCCGTGACCGGTTCCACCCCGGCCGCCACGATCGTCGAGAAGTACGGAGCAGTCCTCGTCCCGGCCGCCACGTACTCCGCTTGCCTTGAGCCGCTGCGCAACAAGCAGGTCGAAGCGATCACCACTGACAACGTCATTCTGGCCGGGTTCGTGTCCAAGGAACCGGACGCCTTCAAGCTGGCCTCGGACCAGACCTTCACCAAGGAGCCCTACGGCATCGGCCTGAAGAAGGACGACACCGCGTTCCGCATGTGGATCAACGACCAGCTGGAAGCCGCCGACAAGGACGGTTCCTACAAGAAGGCCTGGGAAACCACCGCCGGCACGGTCATCAAGACCACTCCCGCACTTCCCACGATCAACCGCTACTAGGCAGCTGTGGCGGTTGCCGGGGCACGCGCCCGACGCGGCCCCGGCAACCGCCATTCCCGTCTCCCGCACCACTCCCCTCAAGGCAGCCTAAGGAACCTATGGACGTCATCATTGATAACCTTCCCGCGTATGTGGACGGTTTTCTCAGAACCCTCTTCCTGTCCGTGGTCTCGGGGATCTTCGCACTGATTTTCGGCACCCTGCTCGCGGCAGCCCGCGTCTCGCCGGTCGCCGCCCTGCGCGGCTTCAGCATGACGTACGTGGAGATCGTCCGGAACACCCCGCTGACGATCGCATTCTTCTTCGCCGCCGTGGTCCTGCCCCGGCTCGGGGTGACGTTCCAGCAGTTCGAGGTCGCCGCCATCATCGCCCTGAGCGCCTACACGTCGGCGTTCATCGCCGAAGCGGTGCGCTCCGGCGTCAACAGCGTCCCGGTCGGCCAGGCCGAGGCCGCCCGCAGCATCGGCATGAAGTTCAGCCAGGTACTGACCCTCATCATCCTTCCGCAGGCGCTGCGCACGGTGATCCCGCCCATGATCAACATCCTGATCGCCCTCGTCAAGAACTCCTCGGTGGCCGGCGCCTTCTACGTGATGGAGCTCTTCGGCTACGGCCGCCAGCTCGCCAACGCCAACGGTGACGCCGTGCTGTGGGTCCTCGTCGGCGTCGCCTTCTTCTACCTGCTGATAACCGTCCCGCTTGGCTACGTCGCCAACCTGGTTGAACGAAAGGTGGCGATCGCCCGATGAGCTCGGTCCTGTACGACGTCCCCGGCCCCAAGGCCCGCCGCATCTCACTGATCGGCTCCATCATCGGCGTCATCGCCATCGCCGGACTGCTCTGGTGGTCCATTACCATCCTCGCCCAGCAGGGGATCTTCGAACCGGAACGCTGGGCCGTTTTCCAGATTCCCGATGTCTGGGTGCTGATCGGCAACGGCATCGGCGCGACCCTCACCGCAGCCGCGGTCGCCGCGGTCATCGCCTTCCCGCTGGGCCTGGTGCTGTGCCTCATGCGCATCTCCGACGTCGCCTGGATCCGCATCCCCACCCGGATCGTGCTGGAATTCCTGCGCGGCATGCCCGTGGTCCTGATGATGTTCTTTGTGCTGCTGGTGTTCGCGACTAATTCCTTTGTCGCCGTCGTCGCCGGCCTGGTGCTCTACAACTCGGCAATCTTCGCCGAAATCATCCGCGCCGGCATCCAGTCCCTGCCGAAGGGCCAGCGTGAAGCCGGCCTTGCGATCGGCCTCACCAGCTTCGCCTCCCGCCGCAGCATCGAGCTGCCCCAGGCGATCCGGCGCATGCTGCCCTCGCTCGTCGCTCAGCTTGTGGTGCTGCTAAAGGACACCTCGCTGGGCTACATCGTGTCCTACGAGGAACTGCTCCGGAAGGTCCAGATCATGGCCGACTTCCTCGGCCCGGATTACCTGTTCCCGGTGTTCTTCGTTGCGGCGGCGATCTACATCGCCATCAACTTCTCCGTCTCCCGCCTCGCCATCTGGATCGAGAGGCGCGGCTCCAAGAAGGCCGCCGGCGGCGTCGTGCACGTTCCCGTTGCCGGGATCCCCGTCAAGTAGTCCGCAGCCAAGCAGCCTGCGCAGGCTGTTCCGCACGCAAGAAGGTCCGGAATCCCGAGAGGGGTTCCGGACCTTTTTGTTGCAGCCTGTCGACCTGCGGTTTCTTCTCCCGCCTTACGTCGTGAGCCAGCTCCGCAGCGCCCGCAGGCATTCGCGGACCG
Organism: Arthrobacter sp. NicSoilB4; assembly: GCF_019977335.1. Taxonomy (NCBI): domain Bacteria; kingdom Bacillati; phylum Actinomycetota; class Actinomycetes; order Micrococcales; family Micrococcaceae; genus Arthrobacter; species Arthrobacter sp. NicSoilB4. The sequence continues at coordinate 2,872,726 of NZ_AP024653.1, forward strand.
CGTCGGCCTCGACATGTTCGTTGTCCTTGTGCGCCAGCAGCGGATCGCCCGGCCCGAAGTTCACCGCCGGGATACCCAGCTCGCTGAAGCGCGCGACGTCGGTCCAGCCGTACTTCGGCTTCGGTTCGGCACCTACAGCGGCGACGAACGACGCCGCGGCGGGGTGGTTGAGTCCGGGACGGGCGCCGGCAGCGCTGTCGGTACGGATGACGTCGAACCCTTCCAGCAGTTCCCGGACGTGCTGCTCCGCCTCGTCCGGGGTTTTGTCCGGGGCGAACCGGTAGTTGATTTCCACGACGCAGCGGTCCGGGATCACGTTGCCGGCGGTCCCGCCGTTGACCTTTACGGCGTTGAGGCTTTCCCGGTAGTCCAGGCCGTCCACGGAGACGGTCCGGGGCTCGTACGCTGCGAGCCGGGCCAGGATCGGGGCGGCGGCGTGGATCGCGTTGCTGCCCATCCAGGCCCGGGCGGAATGCGCGGCTTCCCCCACGGTTGTCGCTTCGAAGCGGATCGTGCCGTTGCACCCGCCCTCCACCGTGCCGTGCGTGGGTTCCAGCAGGATCGCGAAGTCCCCGCCCAGGAGGCTGCCATGGTTCCGGACGAGCCGGCCCAGCCCGCTCTTGACGGCCTCGACTTCCTCGTGGTCGTAGAAAACGAAGGTGACGTCCTTGTCCGGCTCCGCCCCGCCGTCGAACAAAGCCGCGGCCAGCGCCAGCTGCACCGCGACGCCGCCCTTCATGTCGGTGGCACCGCGGCCGTACAGAATCCCCTCGCCCGGCGCTCCCGACGGCCAGTACGACGGGACGGTCCCGAGGGCCCCTTCCGTGGCCGGCAGGGGAACAGTATCCAGGTGGCCGGCCAGGATGACGCGCTCGGCGCGGCCCAGGTTGCTGCGGGCGATGATCGAATCGCCGTCGCGGACCAGCTCCAGCTGCGGGATCGAGCGGAGGGCATGCTCCACGGCGTCGGCCAGCTCCCCCTCCGCGCCGGAGACACTGTTGATGTCGATGAGGCTGGCGGTCAGCAGCGCCACATCCTGGCGCGGGTCCAGTCGGGCGGCATGGGGGCGGGAGGTCGGGCGCGCGTTCAAGTCCGGGGCAGTCACCGTCCCACTTTATCCGTTGACCCCGCCCAGGCCAGCTCCCGTCCGTCACGGGTCTCGGCTCTGTCACGGGTTTCGGCGAGGGCAGGCGCCGTCTATAGACTTGGGGCATGACTGAAACCGCTTCTTCCGCTGTGCCCGCAGACTCCCGCTCGGCCTATGGCTATGGCGTCGCCACCATCGCCACCAGCAACGATGCAGCCACCGTGCTGGATGTCTGGTACCCGGCGCCGGCCCTCGGAACAGCGGCGGAGAACCTCCGCGACGTGGCCAACGCGGACCAGTCGCTGCTGGACATCGCCAGCACCGGCGCGGACGCCGACCGGGGCACCGAGCAGCAAGTCGTGTTCGTGCAGATCCACCTCGACGAAGCACCGGCAGACACTGCCGACGCCTATCTGCGCCTGCACCTGCTCTCGCACCGCCTGGTGCAGCCCAACAGCATCAACCTGGACGGGATCTTCGGCAAACTCCCCAACGTGGTGTGGACGAACTTCGGGCCCGCCGCCGTCGAGGGCTTCGAACTGACGCGCGCCCGGCTGCGCAAGCGCGGCGCCGTCACTGTCTACGGCGTAGACAAGTTCCCCCGCATGGTGGACTACGTCATCCCCTCCGGCGTGCGGATCGCTGACGCCGACCGGGTCCGCCTCGGCGCGCACCTGGCCGAAGGCACCACGGTCATGCATGAAGGCTTCGTGAACTTCAACGCGGGCACCCTTGGCACGTCCATGGTGGAAGGCCGCATCTCCGCCGGAGTCGTCACCGGTGACGGGTCCGACGTCGGCGGCGGCGCCTCGATCATGGGCACCCTGTCGGGCGGCGGCAAGGAAAAGATCTCCCTGGGCGAACGTGTGCTGCTGGGAGCCAACTCGGGCGTGGGCATCAGCATCGGCGACGACTCCGTCGTCGAAGCCGGGCTCTATGTCACGGCCGGAACCCGCGTCCGCGTCGTCGGGGCCAAGGACGCCGACGGCGAGGACACGACCCAGATCGTCAAGGCCGTCGAGCTGTCCGGTGTCCCCAACCTGCTCTTCCGCCGCAACTCCTCCACCGGTCAGGTCGAGGTCCTCCCGCGCAAGGGACAGACCGTCGAACTCAACGAGGCACTGCACGCCAACTAAGGTTGGGTGCGGAAAGCCCAACCGTTAGAAGAATGTACCGGCCCCTGGGGGCCCGAGGGAGTAGTTTCGTGGCACGCAGAGGCACCTTGCGCCGTTGGATCGTGCTGCTCCTGACCCTGGCGATGGTGGTGGGCGGCATTTACACGGCGTTTGCCTTCGTGCAGCGGTCGGAGGTCCTCATCACCGAACGCTGCACGGCTGCGGGCGGCACTGCCGAACTGGCGACGGACCAGGCCGCCAATGCCGGCCTCATTACCGCAGTGGCGGTCCGCCGGGGGCTCCCGGCCAGGGCCGCCAGCATCGCGTTGGCCACGGCCATGCAGGAATCCAAGATCCGGAACATCAACCACGGCGACCAGGCCGGCCCGGACTCCCGCGGGCTCTTTCAGCAGCGCCCCTCGCAGGGCTGGGGCACCGCGGAACAGGTGATTGACCCGTACCATGCCAGCAACGCCTTCTACGATGCCCTCGTGAAGATCCCCGGCTACGAGACGCTGGAAATCACCGACGCCGCGCAACGCGTCCAGCGCTCCGCTTACCCCCACGCCTACGCCCAGCACGAGGTCATGGCCCGCTCTTTCGCGTCCTCCCTGACCGGCCAGACCCCTGCCGGCCTCGACTGCTCGCTGCGGGCCCCCGACGAGGCCGGAGACCCTGCCGCAGTGCAGGAACGGCTGTCCGCGGCCTTCGGCGGAGTGCCGGCTTCCCTGGACGGCAGCACCCTCGTGCTGGATACCCAGGGAACGCGGGCCTGGGCCATGGCGCAATGGGCGGTCGCCAACGCCAAAGCGCTCTCCATCACGGAGGTCCACGCGGACGGACGCAGCTGGACGCGGCAGGACCGCAACGGCTGGCAGCCCTCCGACGTGCCCGCCGGCCAGGTCCGGATCACTGTCGCCGACGCACCTGCGCAGTAGGCGCCGCTCCAGCCGGGCACCGTGGCCGGCTCAGACCAGCAGGTCCACCACGGGCTGCACGTAGCTGCGGAAGAGTTCGGGCTGGGACAGCAGGTCGGAGCTCATGATGATTTTATCGGGCTCCAGGTACCAGGCCCGCGGCTCAGCCAGGGGCAGCTCGATGATGGTCAACGAAAAATCGTTGGCGGCCCGGCCCACTTCGAGCAGCCGGTCATCCACCATGTCCTGCAGCAACTGCACGCCGCCGGCGGCTTCGCGTTCGGCTTCCAGTGCCAGGTACTCGCCGCGGCGCTCCCGCGCCCACGACAGGGCCGCCCCGAAGTGGGCCTGCAGCACACGCCGGAGGGCTGGGGAATTGCTGAAGCTGCGGAAGCCGGGCGGTCCCAGTTCCGGGGACATTTCGGGATGCGCTTTCAGGAGCTGCTCCCACCAGGCTTCCCACTCGGTCTTGAGTGCACTCTGTCCGCCTACCTCGGCAATGAGGTGGGTGTGGTCCGCAGGACGGATCTTCGGTGCCGCGTGGCTAAGCGCCGGGTGCCCAGCACTGTCCAAGCCGGCTGCGTCGCGAACGTAAAGTGCAATGAGCATCGGACCCGAAGTGTCCATGGTGATCCGCCAGCCCGGCCCGCCTGTGTGGTGCATCCAATTGCCTCCTTGGCAAGACGTACGTTCCCAGTCTATTCCTCAAGTTAACGCACGTTAATGGCTGCCGGCGTGGCTGCCCAGTCCGCTGAGATGGGACTCCAACACGTCGCCGCACATCTGCGCGGTCATCCATTCGGGCTGCAGGAGGGCGTGCATCGTAAGCCCGTCGAGGGTTGCCAGCAGCCGCTCCGCCTCGGTGACCAACCGCTGCTGGTCCTCGGCCACGTCGGTGTCGGCGGCGGACGACAGGTCCATCACGAGCCTCCCGACGATCGCAGCGACGGCTCGGTGGCTCCGGTCTGCTTCCGCGGCCAGGAACGGTTTGGTCCTGGCGGCGTTCTTGAACGCCATCCACACGCAGGCGTCGACCGCGCGTTCGTCGTCCAGGGGCAGCAGCTCGCCCAGCAGTGTTAATACGGCCTGGCGGTGTTCCGGGGTGCCGGGCTGCGCCTCCGCGAGGCGCTCGTCGGCAGCCGTCAACCGGCCGACAATCCGGTCGACGACGACTCCGAAGGAGTGGGTCAGGAGTTCATCGCTGCTGGCGAAGTAATGCCGGACCGATCCGACGGCCAGTTCCGCCTCGTCCGCGACTTCGCGGAGCGAAGCCCTTTCAAGTCCGTCTGCTGCGACGATCCGGAAGACCGCTTCGACCACTTCCTGGCGCCGCAATCCGGCGTCGACAAATTTGGGCATTAGTCTTTTTTAGCACGGATGGGCACCCGACGGCGGCGGGCCACACCGGCCGGCAGCCTTCCCACCTGCACAAATACCGAAATTGACCCGCCCCCGGCGCTTTCCCCGGACACAACGACGCCGGCCGCGCACCCTCGAAAGGTGCGCGGCCGGCGTCGTACGGCTGTGGTCGAAAGTGAACTACACCGAAGGGTAGTTTCGCTCCGGCTCGCCGATGTAAAGCTGGCGCGGGCGGCCGATTTTGGTGTTGGGGTCGCTGATCATTTCGCGCCACTGTGCGATCCAGCCCGGAAGGCGGCCAATCGCGAAGAGGACGGTGAACATCTTCTCCGGGAAGCCCATGGCCTTGTAGATCAGGCCGGTGTAGAAGTCCACGTTCGGGTAAAGCTTGCGCTGGATGAAGTAGTCATCGTTCAGCGCCTTCTCCTCGAGCCGCAGGGCGATCTCCAGGAGTTCGTCGTTGCCGCCGAGCTTCGTGAGGATCTCGTGGGCCGTGGCCTTGACGATCTTGGCGCGCGGGTCGTAGTTCTTGTAGACGCGGTGCCCGAAGCCCATGAGGCGGACGCCGTCTTCCTTGTTCTTGACCTTCTCCATGTAGTCCTCGGGCTTGGTGCCGTCGGCCTGGATCTGGCGCAGCATCTTCAGCACGGCCTCGTTGGCACCGCCGTGGGCGGGGCCGAAGAGCGCGTTGATGCCGGCGGAAACGGAGGCGAAGAGGTTCGCGTTGGAGGAGCCGACCAGCCGGACCGTGGAGGTGGAGCAGTTCTGCTCGTGGTCTGCGTGCAGGATGAGCAGCAGGTCCAGGGCCTTGGCGACCACCGGATCCACCTCGTACTGCTCGGCCGGCAGGCCGAAGCTCAGCCGCAGGAAGTTCTCCACGAGGTTGTGGGAGTTGTCCGGGTAGAGCATGGGCTGGCCGATGCTCTTCTTCAGGGCGTAGGCCGCGATGACCGGCATCTTGGCCAACAGCCGGTAGGTGGAGACCTCCACCTGCTCGGCGTTGAAGGGATCCAGCGAGTCCTGGTAGAACGTGGACAGCGCCGACACGGCCGAGGACAGCACGGGCATCGGGTGGGCGTCACGCGGGAAGCCGCTGAAGAAGCCCTTCAGCTCTTCGTGCAGCAGCGTGTGGTGGCGGATCCGCTGGTCAAAAGCTTCCAGCTCCGTGGCGGTCGGCAGGTTGCCATAGATCAGCAGGTAGGAAACTTCCAGGAAGCTCGAGTGCTGGGCGAGCTGCTCGATCGGGTAGCCGCGGTACCGCAGGACACCGGCGTCGCCGTCGATGTAGGTGATGGCGGAGGTGGTCGCCGCGGTGTTCATGAAGCCGGGGTCAAAGGCCACGGCACCGGTCTGCTTCAGCAGCTTGGAAACGTCGTAGCCTTCGTTCCCTTCTACAACCTGGATGCGCGGGAGTACGAGCTCGCCGCCGGCATGGCGCAGGGTTGCGCTGGTGGTCTCAGTCATGGAGTCTCCTCTGAGGCGTCGGGGCCTCTGTAGAAAGCTGGTCCAACTTCTGGTGAAGCCGCCCACGGAACCTGTTCTAGACACGGATTCCAACGGCTGCGCTGCCTTCTTGTGGAAAGCCACCATTGATAGTCAGTTAAAAACTACCGGCAGATTCCGGGTGGCACTAATCCAAGGCCCCCCGGAACCGCCTAAATCGCGCCAGTTGTGGTACGCGTCACAGCATTGTTACGGCCCTGCGGCTAGTCGGGAGGCCGCGGCGTCGATCCGCTCATCGCTGGCCGTCAGTGCGACGCGGATGAATCCGTTGCCGGCGTCGCCGTAGAACACACCCGGGCCGACGACGATTCCGCGGTCCGCGAGCCGGCCGACCGTATCCCAGGTCGCTTCGCCGGCGGTGGCCCAGAGGTAGAGTCCGGCCCGGGATTCGTGGATGGTCAGCCCGAAGCGCTCCAGCGCGGGCACGATCCGTTCCCGGCGGCCGCGGTAGAGGTCCTTCTGGGCCTGGACGTGGGCGTCGTCGCCGAGGGCCACCCGCATGGCTTCCTGCACGGGGTACGGGACGATCATGCCCGCGTGCTTGCGGCTGTTGACGAGGTTCGCCATGATGGCGGGGTCGCCGGCCACGAAGGCGGCGCGGTAGCCGGCCAGGTTGGACTGCTTGCTCAGCGAGTACACCGCCAGGAGGCCCTCATGGGAGCCCTCCGCGACATGCGGGTCCAGGATGCTGGGCACCGGCGTCCCGCCGCGCTGGACGTCCCATTCGCCCCAGCCGAGTTCGGCGTAGCACTCGTCCGAGGCCACCACGGCGCCAAGCTCCCGGGCCTGCCGGACAATCCGGCGCAGCGACTCGGCGTTCCGGACGCTGCCCGTCGGGTTGGCCGGCGAGTTGACCCAGACCAGGCGCACCCGCGCCCGGGTGGCGGCGTCGAGCTCGTCCAGGTCGTCCGCGGCGATGTGCTCCGCCCCGGCGAACGTGGCGCCGATGTCGTACGTGGGGTACGCGACCGTGGGGCGGACGACAACGTCCCCCGGCTTGAGCCCGAGCAGGAACGGGAGCCAGGCCACGAGTTCCTTGGAGCCCACCGTGGGCATAATGTCCCGCGGATCCAGGCCGGGAACGCCGCGGCGGCGGTCAAACCACGCCGCGACCGCTTCGCGGAGCCCGGCGGTGCCGTGGACCGTGGGGTAGCCGGGGGCGTTGGCTGCAGCGCGCAGGGCTTCCTGCACCACCTCGGGGGTGGCGTCCACCGGTGTCCCGATGGACAGGTTCGCGGCTCCCCCGGGGTGCTCGGCGGCCCTGGCGAGGTACGGCGCCAGGGCTTCCCACGGGTAGTCGGGCAGGCTGAGGCCGAAGCTGCGCAGCGCAGATGTCACCGACGCCCCGCCTTAGCCTTCTTGGTTCTGCGGCGGAAGGGCCGCGATCATCGGGTGGTCCGTGTGGGTGTTGCCGATCTTTGCGGCTCCGCCCGGGGACCCCAGGACGTCGAAGAATTCAACGTTGGCCTTGTAGTAGTCGGCCCATTCCTCGGGGGTGTCGTCCTCGTAGTAGATGGCTTCGACGGGGCAGACCGGCTCGCACGCGCCGCAGTCCACGCACTCGTCGGGATGGATGTACAGGGAACGCTCACCCTCATAGATGCAATCGACGGGGCACTCTTCAATACATGCCTTGTCTTTGACATCTACACACGGCTGCGCGATTACGTACGTCACGTCCCTGGCCTTTCCACGTTGGTTCCGGCGACGGCCGGATCACTGCTCCCGGCCTGAGCGCCGGCTGCTGACTTCTGAGCCTATTATCTCCCAGCCTGTTCCCGCGAACCTAGCCGGGCGTCACACGGGTCCGAACTCTTGAATCTGCCGGACCTAGTATGAAGAGGTGAGTTCCCCGATGCCACCTCCCCAAGCGTTCCTTGCCGCCACCGGCCTGGGTACCCGCGTAGTGGTCCGCTACCGGATCGAGGGCGGCATGACCGACGCGCTGGGCGAGCTGGTGGCACGCACCGATCGCGAGTGCACCGTGCGGACCCGGCGGGCCGACGTCGTGATTCCGCTGTCCCTGGTGGTGGCCGCCAAGGAGGTTCCGCCGGCGCCGCCGCGGCGGGCCCGCGGTCCGCTCCCGGCGGACATGCCCTCCCCTGACTCCGCCCGTTGGACATAACCCCACTATGCCCATCCCCCGCTGCCACCACTGGACATGCTCATTAGTCCCGGCCGCGAACCCCCGGGACGTGCGCTCCCTCGCTCAGCCCGCCACGGCCCTCCGGCCGGACATGCCCTCCCCTGACCCCGGCCGTTGGACATAACCCCACTATGCCCATCCCCCGCTGCCACCACTGGACATGTTCATTGGTCCCGGCCTCAAACCGGGAAACATGCCCGGCGGGGGCCACGAAGACTGGACATGTTCCTCGGGCGCGCCGCGATCCAGAAGGACATGTCCAAAGTCAGGCGGCAGCAGAGAGCCTACTCAATGCGTCGCGGACCATGGCGATGAATTCGTCTGGCCGGTTCAGGAGGAGCGGGTAGCTGACAACAAGGGTCGGGATGCCGAGCCGGGTGGTGACGTTCCACCGGCGCCGGTCCTCCTCGAAGCTTGTCCGGTCCATATGGAAGGCCGCCCCGTCGGTCTCGATACCGAGCCTGCCGTCGACCATAAGATCGATGTGGCCCATTCCGGGGATGTGGACCTGGGACTCCACATGAAACCCGGCCCTCCGGAGCCAGTACCGGGCCACACACTCGATGACGGACTGCGATTGGGGGACGATCCTGCTCACCGATCGGCGCTCCCGTAGGTCGTTGCGGCCGGCCAGCCGTTGCCGCAGCTCGGCAAGGGTTACTCCTTTGCCGACGACAGCTGACTCGGCAATGACGAGGCCGTCGAGTTCCGGCAGGCATCGAAGGCTTTGCACGACGGTGTCCAACAGGGTCGGCGGTGCGGCGGACCGGTGGCACACAAATCCCGGATAGTGCCGGCTGTGAGGGACCGCGACATGAGGCTGCGGGGGCGGCTCAAGAACCCAAAGGCCCCGCAACTGGGCTGCCGTGACGCAGGCGGGTTCGGCCGGAAGTGAGCGGATGGCGATGAGCTGGGCATTAGCGTCCGGGACTGCGTAAACGCCACGTGCCACCCTCGTGACTGCGCCTCTTGCCAGCGCCGATTTGAGCTGGAAGTCCGAGACGCCCGCGGCAGCGAGGTGTTTGGCGCGCGCGACGCCGTCGTAGGTTGAAAGCACTTCGGTGATATTGACCATGCGGACATGGTGGCGCCAAAGCGTGATGGCGGAACAGTGCCCCGCGCCGCTATGTGCAAAACAGCATGTCCCTTGTACAGGGCATGTCGGGGACATGTCCTACGTCCGGGATGGGGGCTGGTCCACGGTCAGCACTGGACATCTCCTGCGGCCAGCCTCAGAGGCGGACATACAGCCGCTATGCCCACCCGCGCACGCCACAAATGAGCATGTCCCCCGGGCAGGGAAATTGAGCATGTTCCGCGGAGGGTGCCGTCGGTGGACAGAGTGCCGCTATGTCCACGGGAAGCCGGGAAGGCTGGGCATGTCCCGCGGGAGGGACGGCGTTCCTGCAGGACGCCGGCGGGCCTCTAAGCCTGCGGCTTCCGGTAGCGGCGGCACCAGGCCAGCATGAGGATGGTGACCACCGCGATGCCGTAGATCCAGAGATTCCCGGCCAAGTCTCCGATGATCAACCGCTTTCCGTTCTCAAGAGTGGACCACCACCCCGCCAGCGCGTAGCAGAGGACGCCGCACGCCGCCGTCGGAAGCAATGAACGGAACGTGGCGCTGAGCCACAGCTCGACGGCGCCCAGCAGCACCAGCGCGGCGGCGGCGCCCCACGGCACCTCCACGCCGGCGACAAGGATGTCCTGGCCGTGCAGCACCGTGCCTGCGAGGGCAACAAAAAGAGCTGCCGGCACGGCGGCGGCAATACCGCCTGCCATACCGGCAGCTCTCTTATTCACAAATGACCCGTTGTTTCAGCGCAGGACGCGGAAACTAGACCTTCGCGCGGGCGCGGTTGGCCTTGGCACGCTCGTTCGTGTCCAGGATGACCTTGCGGATACGGATGGAGTCCGGGGTAACTTCAACGCACTCGTCTTCGCGGGCGAATTCGAGGGACTCTTCGAGGGTCAGGTCGCGCGGGGGCGTCAGGTTCTCGAAGGTGTCGGAGGAAGCCGCACGCATGTTGGTGAGCTTCTTTTCCTTGGTGATGTTGACGTCCATGTCGTCGGCGCGGGAGTTCTCGCCGACGATCATGCCCTCGTACACCTCGGAGGTCGGCTTCACGAAGAAGGAACCGCGCTCCTGCAGGTTGATCATGGCGAACGGCGTCACAACACCGGCGCGGTCAGCGATCATGGAACCGTTGGTGCGGTACTCGATCGGGCCGGCCCACGGCTCGTAGCCCTCGGAGATCGAGGCCGCGATGCCCGCGCCGCGGGTGTCCGTGAGGAACTTGGTGCGGAAACCGATCAGGCCACGGGCCGGAACGATGAACTCCATGCGGCACCAGCCGGTGCCGTGGTTGGCCATGTTGGTCATGCGGCCCTTGCGTGCGGCCATGAGCTGCGTGACGGCGCCAAGGTACTCTTCCGGCACGTCGATGGTCATGTGTTCCATCGGCTCGTGGATCTTGCCCTCAACGGTCCGGGTGACAACCTGCGGCTTGCCGACGGTCAGCTCGAAGCCTTCGCGGCGCATCTGTTCGACGAGGATGGCCAGCGCGAGCTCGCCACGTCCCTGGACTTCCCAGGCGTCGGGGCGCTCGGTGGGGAGCACCTTGATGGAGACGTTACCGATCAGTTCCTTGTCCAGGCGGTCCTTGACCTGGCGGGCCGTGACCTTGGCGCCCTTGACCTTGCCGGCCAGCGGGGAGGTGTTGATACCGATGGTCATCGAGATGGCCGGGTCGTCAACGGTGATCAGCGGCAGCGGCTGCGGGTTCTCGGCGTCGGTCAGGGTCTCACCGATGGTGATTTCCTCGATGCCGGCGACGGCGACGATCTCGCCGGGGCCGGCGGAATCGGTCGGGACGCGGTCAAGTGCCTTCGTGGCGAGGAGTTCGGTGATCTTGACGTTCTTGAGCTCACCGTTGGCGCGGGCCCAGGCAACGGTCTGGCCCTTGCGCAGGGTGCCGTTGTAGATACGCAGCAGGGCGAGGCGGCCGAGGAACGGGGAGGCGTCAAGGTTGGTGACGTGCGCCTGCAGGACACCGTTCGGGTTGTAGGTCGGCGCCGGGATGTGCTCGATGATGGCCTGGAACAGCGGCTCCAGGTCCTCGTTCTCAGGAGCGGAGCCGTCGGCGGGCTGCTCGAGGGAAGCGCGGCCAACCTTGGCGGCGGCGTAGACGACGGGGACGTTGAGGATCTTGTCCAGGTCGAGGTCCGGAACTTCGTCGGCGAGGTCGGAGGCCAGGCCCAGGAGCAGGTCCATGGACTCGTGTACAACTTCTTCGATCCGCGCATCGGGGCGGTCGGTCTTGTTGACCAGCAGGATCACCGGCAGGTGGGCGGCGAGGGCCTTGCGGAGGACGAAGCGGGTCTGGGGCAGCGGGCCCTCAGAGGCGTCGACGAGGAGGACAACGCCGTCGACCATGGACAGGCCGCGCTCGACCTCGCCGCCGAAGTCGGCGTGGCCGGGGGTGTCGATGACGTTGATGGTGATGGTCTCGCCCTTGGAGGACGGTCCGTTGTAGGCCACGGTGGTGTTCTTGGCCAGGATCGTGATGCCCTTTTCACGCTCGAGGTCACCGGAGTCCATGACACGGTCTTCGAGGTGGTTGTGCTCGGCAAAGGAGTTGGTCTGCTTGAGCATGGCGTCGACCAGCGTGGTCTTGCCGTGGTCAACGTGGGCCACGATCGCGACGTTGCGCAGGTCACTGCGCGATGCAGTGGCTACCGCGGTGTTGGTGGTGGTTTCAGACATGCGTTATTGCTCGATTCAGTGGTGAAGTCAGCTGTTGTATCGCGACATTTCCAACCGGAACGCACGACGGATACGCCCCTTTGGCACAGGGCACCTTCATCCATTCTAAACGCTAGGGCTTTTATTGGCCTAAAATCCCTTCCGCCCGGCAGCCCGCCGGAGTGGTCAGAACGGGGGTTCACCGTTCCGGATGTGAGTAAAGTCACTGGATATTCCTGCCCCGATGCCCCATCATTGCTGAGACAGCAGCAGCCAGCCCGGAGACATCTATGCGCAACGCCTCGGCCCTGTACCGCTTGGTCGCACCGATGATCGCCGTAGGCATCCTTGTGGGCGGCTGCGGACAGACCCCCTCCCCCCGAACCGCCGGAACCGCCGCAACCGCCGACGCCGGCGCGACCGGCCTCTACGGCGGGACCGCTCCCGTGCCCGCTGGGGCCCCCGGCGAGCCGATGGCGGCCGGCTCGAACGGCAACACCAGGCTCCCCCAGCCGACCGCCCCGGGCACCATGCCGGCGGGCACCGTCTACCGGAACCCCGCCAATGGCCGCAACGAAGTGGTCGTGGAGGACATTGCCCGGACGGCCGTGCTGATCGGCGATTCCCAGTCCGAGCCCACCAATTCCTGGCCCCGCACAGCCTTGGCGAGCCTGGGCTACGCAGTCCACTTCTGCGGACGCGGCGGAACCGGCTTCGTCGCGTCCAACGGCAAGACCGGCAATTACATCGACGCCCTGCAACGCGGCGATTGGCTGCTCCCCTACGGCTCGCCGCCCCTCGTGGTCATCGAGGGCGGCGGCAACGACGCCTCCCGCGGCGCATCCGACCAGCAGATTTCCGCCAACGCCGAGCGCCTGATTGCCAGCGTGCGGCAGCGCTACCCCGAGGCGCAGCTGGCCATGGTCGGAACCCTGGCCCGCGGCACGGCCAACGGCGGGGGGCGACGCACCGAGGTGGACGCGCTGCTGGGCACTGTCGCGGCCCGGCATTCGATTCCCTTTGTGGGCGTCGGTGACTGGCTGACGCGCTACAGCCTCACCCAGTCGATGACCGACGGCGTCCACATGAGCCCCGAGGGGCACGCGGCACTGGGCGTCCTGCTGGCCCGCCGGTTGGACGACCTCGGTTTACGTTTCCCCGGTTCCGGCCCGGCGAAGACCGCACCAACCCGCTAGCGCGGCCCAGGCAGCTTAAACGGCAGGAGCCGGCGCCCGCCCCGAAGGGCGGACACCGGTCCTGTGTCAGTCAGCTCACTCGTTGCGGATCAGGCAACTTCCGGAGGCAGCATCAGGCGTGCACCCGGGATCGCGTGGAGCAGCGCCTTGGTGTAATCCCGCTGCGGCGCCTCAAAGACGTCGTCAGTCGAACCCGTCTCGACCAGCTTGCCCTTCTCCATGACACACACGTGGTCGGCGATCTGCCGCACCACCGCGAGGTCGTGGGTGATGAACAGGTAGGTCAGGCCCAGCCGGGACTGCAGTTCCGCCAGCAGGTTCAGCACCTGCGCCTGCACCAGGACGTCGAGGGCGGACACGGCCTCGTCACAGATGATCACTTCGGGATCCAGTGCCAGGGCACGTGCGATCGCGACGCGCTGGCGCTGGCCACCCGAGAGCTCGTTCGGGTACCGCTGCATGGTGGACTGCGGCAGGGACACCTGGTCCAGCAGTTCGCGGACCTTCTTTTCCCGGCTGACCTTGTCCCCGATCTTGTGGACCCGCAGGGGTTCCTCGATGGTCCGGTAGATGTTGTACATCGGGTCGAGGGAACCGTAGGGGTCCTGGAAGATCGGCTGCACCCGGCGTCGGAACGCGAAGATCTCCTTGGTGTTCAGCGCGGAGGTGTCCACGCCGTCGAAGATGATCTTGCCGGAGGTCGGCTCCAGCAGGTTCAGCACCATCTGCGCCACGGTGGACTTGCCGGATCCCGACTCGCCCACGATCGCCGTCGTCGTTCCGCGCTTGACGTTGAAGGACACGTCGTCGACGGCGGTGAAGTCGGTCGACTTGCCGAACCCGGAGCGCAGCTTGAAGACCTTGCTCAGATTCTGGATCTGCAGCACGTCTTCAGTCATGGCAGGTTCCACCGCAACGGACTCGCTGGGGGCCAGCACCTCGTCCGTCGAGACGCCGAGCTCCTTGGCCACCTGGATGCGGCGTGACGCCAGCGACGGCGCCGAGGCCACCAGCCGCTGCGTGTAGGGGTGCTGCGGGTTCTGCAGCAGCTCCAGGGACGGACCGGCCTCGACAACGTTGCCGCGGTACATGACCACGACCTTGTCGGCACGCTCGGCAGCGAGGCCGAGGTCGTGGGTGATGAGCAGCACGGAGGTGCCCAGTTCCGAGGTCATCTTTTCGAGGTGGTCCAGGATCTGGCGCTGCACGGTGACATCCAGGGCCGACGTCGGCTCATCGGCGATGAGCAGGCGCGGCTGGCAGGACAGGCCGATGGCGATCAGCGCGCGCTGGCGCATGCCGCCGGAGAACTCGTGCGGGTACTGCTTGGCCCGCCGGGCGGCGTCCGGCAGTCCGGCCTGGGCCAGGACCTTGGCGACGTCGTCCGGGCCGCTGGGGCGGCCGTTGGCCTTCAGCGTCTCCCTGACCTGGTCGCCGATCTTCCACACCGGGTTCAGGTTGGACATCGGGTCCTGCGGGACCATGCCGATGATGTTGCCGCGAAGTTCGATCATGCGCTTCTCGGAAGCGTGCGAAATGTCTTCACCGTCGAGCAGGATCTGCCCGCCGGCCACCCGGCCGTTGCCGGGCAGCAGGCCGATCGCGGCCAGCGCCGTCGTCGACTTGCCGGACCCGGACTCGCCCACAATGGCGACCGTCTCGCCGGGCATGATGGTCAGGTGTGCGTTGCGCACGGCCTGGACCTCGCCGCTGCCGGTCTTGAAGGAGATCGCGAGATCGCGGATTTCCAGCAGGGGCCGGTCGGCCGGGGTTCCGGCCTCTTGAATCGTGACGTCGGAAGTTGTCATGGTTGCCTCCTTCATCGCTGACGGCTCTTCGGGTCGAGCGCATCACGCAGGGCATCGCCCAGCATGATGAAGCTCAACACGGTGATGGACAGGGCTGTTGCCGGGTAAAGCAGCACAGCCGGGTTGGTGCGGATGGACGCCTGTGCGGCGGAGATGTCATTGCCCCAGGACATCACGGAGCCGGGCATGCCGATTCCGAGGAACGAGAGCGTGGCTTCGGCGACGATGAAGACGCCGAGTTCCATGGTGGCGAGCACGATGATCGGTGCAAGTGCGTTCGGGAGCACATGGCTGACCAGGGATCCCAGCCGGGAGACGCCGAGCGACCGGGCGGCCGTCACGAAGTCGGCGTTGCGCACCTCGATGACGGCGCCGCGGGTGATGCGGGCCATCTGCGGCCAGCCAAGCACCACAAGGACCAGGACCACCGTTCCGACTCCGCGGTTTTCACGCATCAGCGGGAGCTGGGTGAGGACCAGTGCGCCGAGGACGATAGGCAGCGCGAAGAAGATGTCGCCGAGACGGGCGATCACCGTGTCCACCCAGCCGCCGAAGAAGCCGGCCAGGGCACCGAGGGTGACGCCGATGATCAGCACGGAGATCACGGAGAACACACCCACCATGAGCGAAGCCTGGGTGCCGTGGATGATGCGCGAGTAGATGTCGCAGCCCTGGAAGGTGAACCCGAGGGGGTGTCCTTCGGCGGGAGCGCCATTGGAGTTCGCCAGCTCGCAGCCGTTGTCCGGGGCAACCTGGGTGAACAGCCCGGGGAAGATCGCCACGATGATGATCAGAGCGATCATGACCGCGGAAATGATGAAGAGCGGACGACGGCGGAGCTTGCGCCAGGCATCTGCCCAGAGGCTCAGCGGGGCGTCGTCAACCTTGACGGCGTCCGTTGCCAGCAGAGGGGTTTCCTCGACCGGGGCAACGAAGTGCTCGAATGTTCGATTAGTTTTCATAGCGGATCCTCGGGTCAAGCCAGGCGTACAGCAGATCGACCAACAGGTTGGCGAGAACGAAGACCAGCACCAGGACGCTCACAATGGCGACCACGGTGGGGCCTTCACTTCGGAGAATGGCCTGGTAGAGCTTCTGGCCAACGCCGGGGACATTGAAGATGGCTTCGGTCACGATTGCGCCGCCCATGAGGCCGCCCAGGCTGGCGCCGAGGTACGTGATCACGGGAATCAGCGAGTTGCGCAGGACGTGGGTGGTCACCACCTGGTGTCGGGCCAGGCCCTTGGCGGTGGCGGTGCGGACGTAGTCGGCGTTCATGTTCTCGATGACGGACGCACGCGTCAGGCGCAGCACGTAGGCGAAGGAGACCATGCCGAGGACGACCGCGGGAAGGATCAGGCTTCCCCACGTGACATTCGAACCGACCGTGGGTTTGGCCCACCCCAGCTGGACGCCGATCAGCAGCTGCAGCGCGAAGCCGAGCACGAAGGTGGGAATGGCGATCACAACGAGCGAGAGCACGAGGACCGTGCTGTCGAAGAAGCCGCCCTTGCGCAGGCCGGCGACGAGGCCGAAGGCGATACCGAAGACGCCCTGGATGATGAGGGCCTCGATGGCCAGCATGGCCGTGACGGGGAAGACCCGGGCCAGGGTGTCGGCAATCGGCTGGCCGGTGAAGTCGACACCGAGGTTGAAGGTGAAGAGGTTCTTGAGGAACAGCCCGTACTGGACCCAGAACGGCTCGTCCAGGTTGTACTGCTGGCGCAGCTGCGCGATGACGGCCTCGCTCGGCGGGCGGTCGCCGAAGAGTGCACGGATGGGGTCGCCGGGAAGGGCAAAGACCATGAAGTAGACGAGCAGGGTGGTTCCGAGGAAGACCGGAATGACCTGCAGCAGGCGCCGGAGGATGAACTGGATCACAGCAGTGCCTCTGGTGAGATGGTGGAACGAAGGGGAATCATGGGGGACAGCTTCCTGCCGGTTTCAAGCATATGGGGGTCCGGCAAGGCCGGACCCCCAAGCTTTAGTGATGTGGAAAAGAGTTCCGCAGAACTCAGGAACTACTTGGCCGTGATGGCCCAGTACTGCAGAACGCCGTTCCAGCCGGAGTCAACGTTGCTGACATTCTGGCTCCAGACAGCCTGGCGTGCGGAGTACCACAGCGGCAGGTTGGGGAGGTCCTTGAACAGGATCTCCTGTGCCTGGGTGAACTTCTTGTTGGCGTCGTCCGTGGACTTGGCGCCCAGGCCCTCGTTGAGGAGCTTGTCGAACTCAGGGTTCGTGTAGCCCTCGTAGTTGGCGCTGGCGTCGGTCTTCAGGAGCGGGCCCAGGAAGTTGTACAGCGACGGGTAGTCGGCCTGCCAGCCGGCGCGGGTCAGGCCCGGCAGCTCCTTGGCGGTACGCAGCTTCAGGATTTCGGCGAACTTGGCGAACGGCTGGCCTTCGGCCTTGATTCCCAGGTTGTTCTTGAAGTTGTTGGCAACGGCGTCGATCCATTCCTTGTTGCCGCCGTCAGTGTTGTACGCGAGCTGCAGGGTCTTGTCTGCGGGCCACGGGCTGATGGCGTCAGCCTTGGTCCAGAGGTCCTTCGCCTTGGCGGCGTCGAACTTCAGGACCTCGGAACCGGCAACGTTGTCGTTGTAGCCGTCAACAGCCGGGGAGGTGAAGTCCTTGGCCGGGATGCGGGTGCCGGAGAAGATGACCTTGGTGATCTCGTCGCGGTTGATCGCCATGGAGAGGGCCTGGCGGCGCAGCTTGCCTGCTTCGCCCTGGAACTCGGGCAGGTAGCCCGGGATGTTCAGGGTGGAGTTGCCGGCGTACGGCTTGTTCAGGTGGTTCTCCGGGAAGTCCGTGGTGTAGGTCTTCAGGGCGTTCGTGGGCAGAACGTCCGTGACGTCCAGGTTGTTGGCCTGGATGTCGGTGTAGGCCGGGGCCGGATCGGTGTAGAACTTGAAGGTCACGCCGCCGTTCTTGGCTTCGCGGGCACCCTTGTAGTCAGCGTTCTTGACGAGGGCGATCTGGCTGTCGTGCTGCCAGGCGCCTTCCTTCTCCATCTTGTACGGGCCGTTGCCGATCGGGTTCTCGCCGAACTTCTTCGGGTCCTTGATGGCGTCGGCGGGCAGCGGCATGAATGCCGAGTAGCCCAGGCGCAGCGGCCAGTCGGCCTCCGGCTGCGTCAGCTTGACGGTGATCGTGGAATCATCCTTCAGCACAAGGCCGGAGAGGGTCTGGGCGGTGGGGGCGGGAACCTCGGTTTCCTTGCCGTCCGCTCCCTTCTGCTTCGAGGTGGCGCTGACGGCGTCGTAGCCTTCGACGGACTCAAAGAAGCTGCTGTTGCCCTGCGCGTTGGTGCTCAGCGCGGCAAAGTTCCAGGCGTCAACGAAGCTCTTGGCGGTGACTGCCTCGCCGTTGGTGAACTTGGTGCCGGACTTGACCTTGATGGTGTAGTTCTGGCCGTCCGGGGATTCGATGGACTCGGCCAGCGCGTTGACCGACTTGCCACTGGGGTCGTAGCTGGTGAGGCCCTCGAAGAGGAGCTCGACTACGCGGCCGCCGTAAACTTCGCCGGTGTTGGCGGGCATCAGGGGGTTCTGCGGTTCGTTGCTGTAAGCGGTGATGACCTTGTTGGGGTCGCCGGCAGCCTGGCTGGCACCGTTTGAGGTGCCGCCTCCGGCGCCGCATCCGGTCAGGGCGAGGGCGGCGATGGCCACCATGCCCAGTGCTTTGGAAGTGCGCGAAAAACGCATTCCGCCTCCTATGAGTTGTGGGAGTTCGTGAGGGAAAAACTTATGCTTCCCCGTAGGCAGGCACAGGGGTATCCCCTGTGACGTGGCCTACATATACGAGTAGCCTAACCCCAGATTGTCCAGATGGTGGAACTCTGTTGCCAAACCGTGACCCGACAAAAGCGTGACCAGTAGCGTCAAGCGCAATGTATTTCAAGTCACACGCTACCGGCTGGTAGTATTCGCCGCCCGGCGATCCCGGTTAGGTTGAGTTAACTCGATTCGGCCGCCAGAAGCTGTGCACGCAATTCGCGGCGTTCCCGCTGCTTTTCCGGATCCGGGAGCGGCACAGCGGCCAAGAGACGCTGCGTATACGGTTCCTGCGGATTGCGCAGGATCTGGTCCCGGGTGCCCTGCTCGACGATGCGGCCGCGCTGCATCACGCAGATCCGGTCCGCCAGCACATCGACGACGGCGAGGTCGTGGGTGACGAAAAGGCAGGCGAACCCGAGCTCCTTCTGCAGGTTCTGGAACAGGTCGAGCACCTTGGCCTGTACGGACACGTCCAGTGCCGAGGTGGGCTCGTCGGCGACCATCAGCTTGGGCTTGAGCGAGAGCGCCCGGGCAATGCCCACCCGCTGCTTCTGCCCGCCGGACAGTTCGTGCGGGTAGCGGTTGCGGTAGTTGCGCGGGAGCTCGACCTGATCCAGCAGCGCCTCGATCCGATGCTGCAGCTCGGCGCCTTTCGCCACCCCGGACAGGAACATCGGCTCGCCGATGCTTTCGCCGATCGGAAGCCGCGGGTTCAGGGACGACGACGGGTCCTGGAACACCATGCCGACGTGGCGGCGCATCTCCTGGAGCTGCCGGCCGTTCCGCTTCGCTGCCGAAATGTCCTGTCCGACGACTTTCATGGTGCCGGCCGCGACCGGAAGCAGCCCGACGGCGGCCCGGCCGATCGTGGTCTTGCCCGAACCGGACTCCCCCACCAGCCCGACAACCTGTCCCGGGTAGATCACCAGGTTCGCGCCTTCCACGGCACGGAAGGCGGGCACGCGGCCCTGCTTGGGGTACTCGATGGCCACATCCGTCAGCTCCAGCACCGGCTGGCCCTGCGGTTTGGCGGCTTCCGCGGCCGCCAGGGCGGCGGCATTTTCACGCTCGCGCCGGCGGAGCTGCTCCTCCGGGATGGACGTGAGTTCGGCATGGGTGGCGGCCGCGAGGGCTGCCGTGACGTCGACTTCCCCGACGGTGTCCGCGCCGCCCTGTCCCAGGTGCGGAACGGCGGCCAGGAGGGCCTTGGTGTATTCGTGCTGCGGGTTGTGGAAGATCTCGGCGGCCGTGCCGGTTTCCACGATCACGCCGCGGCGCATCACGGCGATGCGGTCAGCGAGGTCAGCCACGACCCCCATGTCGTGGGTGATCAGCACGATGGCGCTGTCCAGCTTGTTGCGCAGGTTGCGCATGAGGTCCAGGATTTCCGCCTGGACCGTCACGTCGAGGGCCGTGGTGGGCTCGTCGGCGATGAGCAGTTTGGGATCGCAGGACAGCGACTGCGCGATCATGGCACGCTGCCGCTGGCCGCCGGAGAGCTGGTGGGGGTAGGAGCGGAACGCCTTCTCCGGGTCCGGCAGCTCCACGAGCTCGAGCATGCGCAGGGCCCGCAGCCGGGCCTCGTCGGGAGAGACCTCGCTGTGCAGCCGGACCGTCTCCACGATCTGGGCACCCACCGTGTAGACCGGGTTCAGGGCCGTCATCGGCTCCTGGAAGATCACGGCCACTTCCTTGCCGCGGACTGCGCGGATATTGGCCTCGTTGGCCCCCAGCAGCTCCTGTCCGGCCAGCTTGACGCTTCCGGCCACACGGCTGTTGCTCGGCAGCAGGCCCAGCAGGGCCATGGAGCTGGCGCTCTTGCCCGAGCCGGACTCGCCCACGATTGCCAGGACCTCACCGGCCCGCACCTCGTAGTTCAGGCCGATGGCGGCGGGCACCCATTTTTTGTCCACGCCGAAATCGACGCTCAGGCCGCGGACTTCCAGTACAGGTTCGTTCCTGCCCGGCGCGGGGGTGATGGCCGGATCGAGGGTGATGAAGTCAGTCATGATGGGGCTTTCCTTCCACCCGGGCCGCCGGTCCACCCGGGATTAGTGCTGCGGCTCGGAATACTGAATTATTAGGGGCATGAGCTCTGCGCCGCATGCCGGTACCGTTGAAATCTTCAAGGCCCGAACGAACGCCTGGTTCGCCTGGCTGTCCTGGTCCGTTGCCGCCCTCGGCATAGTGGTCACGGCGGTCACCGCCGGCCCGGCGGCCCTGGCCCAAACGGCCCCGTTGCTGCTGATCGCGTTCCTTGGCTGGCAGCTGTTCTGGATGCCCGCCGTCGTGGTGCACGACGGCGGGGTGACCCTGGAGAACCCGTTCCGGTCCGTCCTGGTGCCGTGGGCAGCGCTGGTGCACGTCGACACCCGCTTCGCCCTCACCCTGATCACTGCCCGCAAGAGCTACGTGGCCTGGGCGGCGCCGGCGCCAGGAATCTGGGGCGGGCGCCATGCCCAGCCGGAAGACCTCCGGGGCCTGCCGGCAACAACGTACGGTCCGGGCCAGTCCGTGCGGCCCGGGGATCTGAAGACCACGGACTCCGGCCAGGCCGCCCGCCTTGTGCGGGCGCGCTGGCAGGAACTGGTGGAAAGCGGCGCGCTTGCCGACGGCGATGCCGCCACCACAGCGGTGAAGGTGACGTACCGCTGGGCGGCGGGCGGCGCCGTCGTGCTGTTGCTGGCGGCCAGCTACTGGACGATCGCCGCCCAGTAGCCCGGCCTCGCAGGCAGTGCGGGGGGCGGTCACCTAGTCGCCCTTGGTGCCGTCGAACGCGGTGACGGGTGTCGCCCCGAGCGGGTGCCCGGTGTCCTTGGCCTTCTTGGCGTTGAACTTCTTCTGCCGCGGGTCGAAAGCGTCCCGCAGGCCGTCGCCGATGAAGTTGATGCTCAGGCAGATCAGCACGATGAACAGGCCGGGGAACCAGAACAGCCACGGGCGGGTGGCGAAGGCCTCCTGGTTCTGCGAAATGAGCAGGCCCAGCGACGTGTCCGGTGCCTTGACGCCGACGCCGAGGTAGCTCAGGGCCGTTTCCGTGAGGATCGCGGCGGACATCGTCAGCGTGACGTTGACGATCAGCACGCCAATGGCGTTGGGCAGGATGTGCTTGAAGATGATGCGGGCATTGCTCGCGCCCGAGATCCGCGCGGCGTCCACAAACTCGCGTTCGCGCAGCGAGAGGAATTCCCCGCGCATCAGGCGGGCGAGTCCCACCCAGGTGATCAGGCCAAGGAAAATGCCCAGCGCGAGGATGCCGTTGCTGCTGGCGAACGAGGCAAACCAGCTGCCGGAGTCACGCCGGCCGGCCATCTGTGCCATGACCGCAGCGAGGAGGAGCGCCGGAATGATGATGATGACGTCGGTCAGGCGCATCAGGATTGCTTCGGTCCAGCCGCGGAAGTAGCCGGCGAGGGCGCCGACGACGACGCCGATAAAGCCGGCGATGAGTCCGATGACCAGCATGACCGTGATGGACTGCTGGGTGCCGCGCATGGTCATGGCGAAGAGGTCGCGGCCGATCCGGTCCTGGCCGAAGGGGTGTTCGCCCCAGGCGAGCGGCCACAGCGAGGCCGTGGGCACGCCGTCGTTGAGCAGGGGCGATACTTCCTCGTGGTTGTACTTCCACCAGCCGGGGATGCCCCAGTAGCCCACGGAGGTGAATGCCGTCACAAAAATGATGGCGAAGGCGACCAGCCCGATGATGGCGCCGGAGTGGCCGAGGAACCGTTTCCGGACGATCTGGCCCTGGCTCAGGCCCTTGGCGTCGAGGATCGGCTCGATGCCGGCCGCCGGCCGGCCCAACGCTTCGTCTTCGGCCATGATCTCGTCCTGCTGACTTGGCTGGCTCATGCTTTTACCCTTACGCGTGGATCAAGTGCGGAGTACGCAAGGTCCGCAATGAGGTTGAAACCCATGGCCGTGATGGCGACACAGATGAAGACGCCCATCACGGGGTTGGGGTCGACATGCGAGATGCCGTCGAGGAACAGGAAGCCCATCCCCCGGACCGAAAAGACGGTTTCGGTGATGACGGCACCGCCGATCAGGCCGCCGATGTCGAAGGCGACAATGGTGGCGATCGGGATCAGCGCGTTGCGGAAGGCATGGCGCATGACGACCGTCCGTTCCGACAGGCCCTTGGCCCGTGCGGTCCGGATGTAGTCCATGTTCATGATTTCCAGCATCGAGGCACGGGTGAAGCGTGTGTAGCCCGCCAGCGAAATCAGGATGAGCGCCAGGGTCGGAAGGATCAGGTGGGTGAAGGAATCCAGGCTCAGGGTCCAGAAGTCGCCTTCGATGTTCGGCGTACTGGCGCCGATGGTGGCGATGGGCCGGCCCCGGACCCGGCTGTTGTTGAAGTAGGTGGGCCACGCCTGCATGTAGCGGTCCATCAGGATCAGGAACCCCACCAGGAAGGATGTGAGTGCGGCGGCCCGCATGGACTGTCCGCGGTCGTAGCCGCCCATCAGGTAGCCGATGCCCAGGCCGACAAGGACCGCTGCGATCGCGAGGAGCACGATCATCAGGAAGGTTGCTTCGTTCAGCAACGGCTGGATGACGAAGTAGACAACCAGGCCGACGCCGACGGCGATCAGCGCCGACTGCAGCGCCTTGCGGTTCTTGAGTCCCGCGGAAAGCAGGGTTACGGCGAATGCAATGCCGACGCCGGCGATCGCAATGACCACCGGGCCCAGCCCGGGGGTTTTGAACCACTCGGTGGCGGAGAAGTACATCAGCACGGCGGCAGCGAAGAGGAAGACAACGCCGCCTGTGAGCAGTCTGCGCTTCATCTCGCCGCCGACCGTCACGGCTGTCAGCACACCGAAGACGGCGCCGATGGCGAGTGCTGCCGGTATGGGTATCTCGGGGTTCCGCAGGAAGTTGTTGAACCCGATGGCGCCGAACTCCTTCAGGAGGACCGCGACCCAGAAGATCGGGAGGGAGAAGAACAGGAAGGCCATGAATGTCACGCCGTAGTCCAGCGTGCTGTACTGGCGCAGGGCCGTGATGATGCCGAGCGTGATGCCGATCAGGATCGCCAGCACGGTGGCTCCGGTGACCAGGGTCAGGGTCTGGATCAGCGCGTGCCCCAGGGCGTCCGTGATGGGCTGGCCCGCGATGTTCTTGCCCAGGTCGCAGGCGTCGGCGAACGGGATGAGGCACCCGGCCGCACCGCCGAGCCACTGGAAATAGCGGATGGGAGCGGGTGTGTCCAGTTGCAGCAGCTCGATGCGGGCGTCCATCAGCTGCTGTTTGTTGGCCGCGCTGATGGCGCGGAATTCCTCGAGGGGATCGCCTGACGCCGCTGTCAGGAGATACACCAGGAAGGATGCGCCGAGAAGTATGAGGGCGGCAGTGATAAGCCGCCGGACTATGTAGGTCACCATTGGAATAGAACCTCGGTATTCGGGCCCAGGGGTTGCCCGGACCGGTCGCAGAGTTTGGCCGTTGTCCCGCGATGGTGGGGCGGGCCCGCCGTCGTCGTGGGGGTGTCGCTAGAAAGGCGTCGGGACCAAATTGCCCGGTCCCGACGCCTTTAGCTAGCAAGTGTTACTTGCGGTCGTCGGCTACTTCTGTGCCCACTCCCAGAAGTTCCACCAGACACCGGTCTGGTTCGGCATGTACTTCACGCCGGTGATGCGGTCGCTGTACGCGTCCACGCCGACTGCCTGGAACAGCGGCAGGCCGTAGGAGGAATCCCAGATCTTCTTGTCGATCTGCTTGATGAGTCCATCCTGCTTGGCCTTGTCGGTGGTGACAATCAGTTCGTCCATCAGCTTGTCGGCTTCCGGGTCGCTGAACAGGTTGAAGTTGGAGTCGTTGCCCGACTTGAAGATCTGCGGAACGCCGGAGACGCCAACACCCGAGTTGATCCAGCCGAAGATGGTCGCATCGTAGGAGCCGTCGCCGAGGGCCTTGCCCCAGTCAGACTTGCCGAGTCCGCCGTCGACGATCTTGAAGCCTGCCTTGGTGGCGGACTCGCTGATCAGCGCGTAGGTGTCGGCACGGTTGGGGTTGTCCTTGTTGTACATGATGCGGACTTCAGGCGTGGCACCGTTGAGGAGCTTCTTTGCACCTTCGATGTCGACATCCTGGTAGGCCGAAGACCCGTTTTCCTTGACGGAGTCGGCGTACAGGGCCTGGTCCGGCACGAACAGCTGCGAGTCCAGCGGTGCGGCCTTCGGGTCCAGCTTCTTGACAATCTTGTCGACGATGTCCTTGCGCGGGACGCTCTTCATGAACGCTTCGCGGACACTCTTCTCAGCAAACACGCCGCTGTAGTTGAGGTCGATGTGGTCGTAGGAAAGCTGGTTTCCGACCTCGACCGTGACGCCCTGGCTTTCGAGGGCCTTCAGCTGCTCGACCGTGTCGGCCGAGGCCTGCGGTGCGATGATGTCAGCTTCGCCGTTCTTGAGCGCCTGCACCTGGGCGGGAGCGGAACCGATGTAGCGGACGGTGATTTCGTCCAGCTTGGCTTCCGGACCCCAGTTGTAGTCCTTGTTCTTGACCATGGTCAGGGACTGGTCCTGGTTGACGCCCTTGACGATGTAGGGGCCGTTGGAGAGGTAGAGGCTCGGGTCGGCCGGCAGGGTCTTGGAGTCGAAGCCGGTGTTCCACATCTCCGCCATTGCCTGGAGCTGCGCGTTGGCCGGCTTCGGCGCCTTGGCGTCGCCGCGCGGCATGCCCTTGACCAGGTCAACGAATGCCTTGGCATCGGCCAGTCCGGCCTTCTTGGCCAGGACGTGGGCCGGGATGTCGACGCCGGGGCCGCCAATGGCGATTTCCCAGTCGGCAAACGGCTTCGAGTACTTCAGGGTCATGGAACGGTTGTCCGCGCCAAGCTCCGGGAAGTCCGTCAGGGCGATGCCCGTGGGGTCACCGGCATAGGAGAAGTAGGACGTTCCGGTCTTTGCCTCGGCGTCGGCATCGTCGTAGTAGCCGGAGAAGGCGGCCCACTGCAGCACGAGGTCTGCGGCGGTAACGGGGGTTCCGTCAGACCACTTCACGCCCTCGTTGATGGTGTACTTCACCGTCAGCGGGTTGTCCGAGGTCTTTTCCATCTTGCCGAACTTTTCGTTGCGAACAACGTTCAGCTTATTATCGATGTAGAAGAACCCCGAGTGGGTGGCGTAGCTGATCTTCGAGTTGATGTCGGTGTTGCCGTCCGCCGTGTTGGAGTTGAACGTGTTGAAGGCGTTCACCTCCACGACTGTTGCAGATCCGCCTGATTTGCTTGCTGCCGCAGCAGTTGTCGGGGTTGTCCCGCCACTGTTGCCCGCGCAGGCGCTGAGGGCGAGGGCAGCTGCTGCTGCCACGCCCACTGCTTTGGAAATACGACCGAAGCGCATTCCGCCTCCTTGTTTCTGTGGTGTGGTTGAGACCGAGGCCGTAGGCACCGGGCAGACGTCCCCACTCCCAGCCGGAGTGTGGCACGTCTCACATGGGATGTAGCGTAAGCCCCAAAAACCACCCTGCGCTCGGAAAGTTGACCAGCTGTAAAGTTCGTTACAGAGCTGCAACATTTGACAGCGGTCCGCGGACCAAATTCCCCACAAAGTATTGACCTGACGGCGCCGCCGCGCTAATGTCCCCGGACACAGGAAAAGCCCCGATTCAACAATCGGGGCTCTTCGAGTTAATCCTTAATTACTTGATGAAATCATCAAACCATCAGACGTTGAAGCGGAACTCCACCACGTCGCCGTCGGCCATCACGTATTCCTTGCCTTCAATACGGACCTTGCCGCGGGACTTCGCCTCCGCCATGGACCCGGCTTCGATGAGGTCGTCGAAGGAGACGACCTCGGCCTTAATGAAGCCACGCTGGAAGTCGGAGTGGATCACGCCGGCCGCCTGCGGCGCGGTGTCGCCCTGGTGGATGGTCCAGGCCCGGGTTTCCTTGGGCCCTGCGGTGAGATAGGTCTGCAGCCCCAGGGTGTGGAAGCCGACGCGGGCCAGCTGGTCCAGGCCTGATTCGTCCTGGCCGTTCATTTCCAGCATTTCCCGGGCCTCTTCCTCGTCGAGCTCCACGAGGTCGGACTCGAGCTTGGCGTCGAGGAAAATCGCGTCCGCCGGGGCAACCATGGCCCGCAGTTCGTCCTGCTTCTCCGTGCTGCCCAGGATTCCCTCGTCCGCGTTGAAGACGTAGATAACCGGCTTGGCGGTCAGGAGTCCGAGCTCCTTGAGGTGCTCCATCTCCAGCTTGTCGCTCTTGACTGAGGAGAAAATGGTGTCGCCACGCTCCAGCACGGACTGGGCGGCCTTGATGGCAGCCAGCTCGGCCGCTTCCCGCTTCTTGATCTTGACTTCTTTTTCGATCCGGGGGATTGCATTTTCGATGGTCTGGAGGTCGGCCAGGATCAGCTCGGTGTTGATGATCTCCATGTCGGAGCGGGGATCCACCTTGCCGTCGACGTGGATGACGTCGGGGTCATCGAACACGCGGACAACCTGGGCGATGGCCTGGGCCTCGCGGATGTTGGCGAGGAACTTGTTGCCCAGTCCTTCACCCTCCGACGCGCCCTTCACGATCCCGGCGATGTCCACGAAGGACACCGGAGCGGGCAGCAGTCGCTGGGAGCCGAAAACAGCGGCCAGCTTGGCAAGCCGCGGGTCCGGCAGGTTGACGACGCCGACGTTGGGCTCGATCGTGGCGAACGGGTAGTTCGCTGCGAGCACCTGGTTGCGGGTCAGTGCGTTGAAAAGTGTTGATTTGCCGACGTTGGGCAGTCCGACGATGCCAATAGTAAGAGCCACGAGTACTAATTCTACCTGCTGTGGCCGGGGACCCCGCGACGGCCTGGCCTGCCCGGCCGGCCGCGCGCCCGGTCGCCCGCCCGGCCACGCGCTCAGCCGGCCGCTGCGCGGACTGGATCGCGGACTGGATCGCGGAATGCGAGGCCGTCTGCAGGCCGTCATCCTAAAAGTGTCGCAGGGTCGTGCCACAGTGAAGGCATGGACGCTTTTGGATTGATACTTGCCCTGCTTATGCTGCTCGTCGGCGCTGTCGCCGGAGCCGCGGTGGTCTATGTGCTGCTCCGGCGCCGGACCCTCGCCGTGGAGCAGGACTTCGACGCCGTGTCGGCCCGGCTCTCCGACGTCAGCGCGCAGTTCGCCGCGGCCGACGCCGAGCGGCGGCTTTTGGCTGTGCAGAACCGGGAACTCGGCGAGTCCCGAAACCAGGACGGCAGTGTGCTGCGGGCCCTGGCGCCGGTGGCGGAAAAGCTCACCGCGGTACAGCAGCAGGTTTCGCTGCTGGAGCGCGACCGCCTGGAGCAGTACGGACAGCTGGCGCAGCAGCTGCAGGAGGCCAGGCTGTCCGACGAGCAGCTGCTGCGCTCGACGCACGCGCTGGAGTCCGCGCTGCGGTCCAACAGCGCCCGCGGCCAGTGGGGCGAGGTCCAGTTGCGGCGCGTGGTCGAGGCGGCCGGGATGCTGCGCCACGTCGATTTCCATGAACAGGTCCACAGCGGGCAGCAGCACGGCGCCGCGGAGGCCAGCGTCCGTCCCGACCTCGTGGTGCAGCTTCCCGGCGAGAAGCAGCTGGTGGTCGACGCCAAGGTGCCGCTCACGGCCTATCTGGCGGCGCAGGAGCTGGGGACGTCCGCCGGGGGTCAGCAGCACGCGCAGGCCCTGGCAGGGCAGCATGCCCAGCTCCTGGCCCACGCCAAGGCCCTGAAGGCCCACGTCGACGCGCTGAGTAGCAAGAAGTACTGGGACATTCCCGGCAACTCTCCGGAACTTGTGGTCTGCTTCCTGCCGGCCGAGTCGATCCTGGCGGCCGCACTGTCCGCGGATCCGACCCTGCTGGACTACGCCCTCTCCCGAAACGTGGTGCTGGCCTCGCCTTCAACCCTGCTGGCAGTCCTGAAGTCCGTCGCCTTCACCTGGCGCCAGGACGTGCTGACGGACAGTGCACGGGAGCTCTTCGAACTCGCCCACCAGCTCTATGAGCGGATGGGAACGCTCGGCGAGAACGTCACCAAGCTGGGGGCGTCCCTCAAGACGTCGGTGGACCGCTACAACTCCATGGTGGGCACGCTGGAAGCCCGGGTGCTGCCGACCGCACGGAAGCTCAACGCCCTGGACGCGGCGGGCCTGACCACGCCGGCAGCCGTGGAGGTGACGCCGCGTTCCGTGGCCGCTCCGGAACTCCAGCCCGGGAACGGGCCTGCTATTGGGTCCGGTGGCCGGCCGGCGGACGACGCGGTGGACGAGTCAGGCGAAGAGGACCGGGAGTCGGCCGCCTAGGATGCGGCCCTGCCGGGGGGCGCCTAGGAGGTCTGCGACGGGCGTGACCCGCGGCCACCCAGGGCACGGGTGACATCGCCGGCCTGCTTCAGGGTGGCGCGAAGCTCCTTAGGCAGCGAGAAAAGCAGGTCCTCCTCGGCCGTGACCACTTCCTCGACGGAGCCGTAGCCGTAGTCGGCCAGCAGGCGCAGGACGTCCTTGACGAGGACTTCCGGGACCGAGGCCCCCGAGGTGACACCGACCGTGGCCACGCCCTCGAACCAGGTCTCGTCCACCTCGTTGGCGAAGTCCACCCGGTAGGAGGCCTTCGCACCGTACTCCAGCGCCACCTCCACGAGCCGGACCGAGTTCGAGGAGTTGGCGGATCCGACCACAATCACCAGGTCCGCCTGCGGTGAGATCTTCTTGATGGCCACCTGGCGGTTCGTGGTCGCGTAGCAGATGTCGTCGCTGGGCGGGTCCTGGAGGGTGGGGAACCGTTCTTTGAGGAGGCGGACGGTTTCCATGGTTTCGTCCACGCTGAGCGTGGTCTGGGACAGCCAGATGACCTTCTCCGGGTCCCGGACCGTGACCTTGTCCACCTCGTGCGGGCCGTTGATGATCTGGATGTGCTCCGGGGCCTCGCCCGCGGTTCCTTCGACTTCCTCGTGGCCGTCGTGGCCGATCAGCAGGATGTCGAAGTCGTCCTTGGCGAAGCGCACGGCCTCTTTGTGCACCTTGGTCACCAGGGGGCAGGTGGCGTCGATGGTCCGCAGGCCCCGGTCCTCGGCAGACTGGACCACGGCCGGTGAGACTCCGTGCGCGGAGAAGATCACCAGAGCGCCCTCGGGAACCTCGTCCGTCTCGTCAACGAAGATGGCGCCCTTTTCCTCCAGCGAGCTGACCACATGCACGTTGTGGACGATCTGCTTGCGGACGTAGACCGGCGGACCGTAGTGCTCCAGCGCCTTTTCCACCGCGATGACCGCACGGTCGACGCCGGCGCAGTAACCGCGCGGCGCGGCGAGCAGGACCTTTTTTGCGCCGGTGACAGGGGCTGCCGCCAGCACTTCTTCCGGCGTACGCCGCCGGCGCGGAACGGTTGGCATCGGAATGGAAACAGCGGTGGAGGTCATCCCCCAATGCTACCGGTGTTCAGCGGACCGCCGTCGTGGCCGGGCCTCAGGCGCGGCGGCGCCCGCCGACGACGCGCAGGACGAGCCCGGCCGCCAGCAGGACGCCGCCCACGATGGCGGCCGCCAGGACCCACTGCCCGAAACTCGAACCGGCGGCCACAACAAACTCGCTCTTGAAGATCTCCGCGACTTCATTGCCGCTGCTCGTTGCCGTCACCGCGCGCCCTGCGGCGTCTGCGGCCAGCGTCCAGGCGCCCGCCAGCAGGAGGGTTCCGAGACCGATACCGGCCAGTACTGCCCAGCGCCGCCGGGCGGCCACGAAGGCCAGGGCGAAGGCGATCAGCGCACCGGCCGCCACGGCGTAGCCCATCGGCGCGAAAGCGGCCACGCGGTCCAGGACCTGCCGGTGCTCGGGCTGTCCCATCGTGATCAGCAGCTGGTCGGGGGCCTCCAGCGGCAAAGTCGTGGCATCCGCCACCTGCTTGGCCACCAGACCGACCAGGGGCGCAAGGTCCAGGGTCAGCGCCGTGGCGCCCTCGGCGGGGACGGCCCCGGGGCCGGGGAAATTCAACCGGTGGCTTTTGCGAAGCGTTTCGGTCCAGGCGTCGGGGTAGCCGGGCATGCTGGTCAGGGACTGCGCGGCGCTCTCCAAAATGGGGGTGACCAGTCCGGTGAGCGCTGCCGGGATCCGGTCCGCGGCGAGGCTTCCGACGGAGGCCGCGGCCAGCCGCTCCTGGAATGCCGGGTCCTTGCCGAGCGGTGCGGTGAACGCCACGAAACCGTCCTCCTGGACAATGTTCCGGTCCACCCACATGGCCGGAACCGCGGCAGCCGCCAGGACAAGGCCGACGAGGACCGCTACGGCCGAGACAAAAGTGCGCACAGAGAATCCTAGGGGGTTGATGGGTAGTGCCATCCTACGGGGGCCGCCTGCGGAACGATAAAGTCGGGCCCCGATGGTAGAGCTATGGATAGAGTTGAAACAGACAAGTTCGAGTTGTCTGCCGGAGCCCTGCCGGACGCGCTGTCGCCGGGGGTGTGCCTGCTGACAGCCCCGCTCCGGCAAAGGACAACCACCATATGCACAAGGCCATCTCCGCCCCGGGGTCCCGGCATGTCTGAGGACGTCGCGGCTGCCACAACGGTTCCTGCCACCGCGGCGGAAACCAGCCCGGACAACCCCTGGCCGCTGCAGCTGCTGTCCCAAAAGCTCAAGATGCACATCGACCGCGCCCCGTCCGCCTGGGTCGAAGGCCAGGTCATCGAAATGAACCGGCGGGGCACCAACGCATACCTGACGCTGCGGGACATCGACGCCGAGATCTCCCTCCCGGCTTCCGCCTGGACCAAGGTCCTGGACCGCCAGGAAATCCCGCTGGAAAAGGGTTCCCGGGTGGTGGCCTTAATCAAGGCCGAATTCTGGCTCAAGACAGGCCGGCTGAACATGTCCGTGAAGGACATCCGGCCGGTGGGCCTTGGGGACCTGCTCGCCAGGATCGAACGGCTGCGGCATGCCTTGGCCGCGGAAGGGCTGTTCTCCGACGCCCGCAAGAAGCGCCTGCCTCTGCTCCCCCACCGGATCGGCCTGATCACCGGCCGCGATTCGGACGCCAAGAAGGACGTGCTCCGCAATGCGGCCCTGCGCTGGCCCGCCGTCGAATTTGAAGTCCGCGAGGTGGCCGTGCAGGGCAACACCGCCGTCGCACAAGTGATCGCCGCATTGCGCGAGCTGGATGCGAACCCCAACGTGGACGTCATTGTCATCGCCCGCGGCGGCGGCGCCTTGGAGGATCTGCTGCCGTTCAGCAACGAGGAACTCATCCGGGCCGTGTCCGCGGCTTCCACCCCGGTGGTGAGCGCGATCGGCCATGAGGCGGACCGGCCGATCCTGGACGATGTTGCGGACCTGCGCGCCTCCACCCCGACCGACGCCGCCAAGCGGATCGTCCCGGACGTCGTGGAAGAGCTCGCCCGCGTGCGCCAGGCCCGGGACCAGCTGCGGCGTGGCGCTGTCCGGCTGGTGGACCGTGAAACCGACCGCCTGGACTCCCTGCGCTCCCGCCCCGTACTGGCATCCCCCGAAGTTATGGTCAGCACCCGGCACGACGACGTCGAACGGCTCAAGGGCCGGTCCCAGGCGGCGGTCACCACCGCCGTCGTACGGGCCGCCGACCAACTCGTCCACCTCAAGGCCCAGGTCCGCGCCCTTTCGCCGCAGAAGACCCTGGACCGGGGATACGCCGTGGTGCAGCTCGCCGGAGCCGGGCCGGCTCCCGGGGTCCGCCGGGACGTCGTGCGGCACCCCGACCAGGCGCCGTCGGGCACCTCGCTGACCGTCCGCGTGGCAGGTGGCCGGTTCACCGCGGAGTCGACCGGCGGCCAGGAACCCGCCGACGAGTGACCCGCCATCCGGCCCGGCGCCGCGGCCGGCCACCGCAACCCAAACCATCCGTCCTGCGGGACACAACAAGGAGCACCACGCCATGGCAGCAGAAGCAACGTCCAACCCCGACATCGAGGGCCTGAGCTACGAGGAGGCCCGTGAGCAGCTCGTCGGCGTCGTCAGCCGTCTGGAGGCCGGCGGGGCGAGCCTGGAAGAGTCCCTGGCACTCTGGGAACGCGGCGAGGCGCTGGCCAAACGCTGCGAAGAGTGGCTCGAGGGTGCCCGCAAGCGCCTGGCCGCAGCACGAGACCAGGCCGGCCAGGGCAGCCAGTTATAGGGTCTCGGCGAAGGCCGGACAGCTAGGAACGCCGCACCAGCTCAGATTCCATGTCGACGTCGAGCTCCGGGACGGGCCACTCAAGCGCCAGTCCCTCCAGCGCGTCCAGCAGCAATTGCTGGACGGCAATCCGGGCGTACCACTTCTTGTCGGCGGGGACAATGTGCCAGGGGGCGAGCTCGGAGCTCGTCTGTTCAAAAGCGGCCTGGTACGCGTCCATGTAATCTTCCCAAAAGGCACGTTCCTTGAGGTCGTTGCCGCTGTATTTCCACCTTTTCGCGGGATCTTCCAGCCGCGCCAGCAGCCGTTCCCGCTGCTCGTCCCGGCTGATGTGCAGCATGACCTTGACGACTTTCGTTCCGGCGGCCGCCTGCCGGGCCTCGAATTCGTTGATGGCCCGGTACCGGCGCTCCAGTTCCTCGGCGTCCGCCCAACGATGCACGCGGTGGATCAGGACGTCCTCATAGTGGGAACGGTCGAAGACCCCCACCATTCCGGCCGCGGGCACTTCTTTTTCGATCCGCCAGAGGAAATCGTAGGACTGCTCTTCGGGCGTGGGTGCCTTGAAGGATTTCAGCTGCACGCCCTGCGGATTCATCTGGCCCATCACGTGATTGACGATGCCGCCCTTGCCCGCGGTGTCCATGGCCTGCAGGACCAGCAGCACGCGCTTCCTGCCACCGGTCCGGGACTCCGCAAAGAGCTGCTCCTGTAGCTGCGTGAGCTTGCCGTCGAGCTCGGCGAGCAGCGTCTCTCCGGCATCCTTGTCACCGGTGTAGCCCGGAGTGGAGTCCGGGTCGACATCGCGGAGCCTGAACTTCTTGCCTGCCTTCAGGATCTCGGAGGGGTGTTCGTCGAAGTCCACGAAATCTGCCATCAAAGCCTCTTTCCGGTTCGGGCAGCCCTTCGACCGGATGTTCCTCCAGCCGCGCTGCTGAGCCCTAGGCTAGTTCCCCTTGTACCGGCTCAGGAAGTCCCCCATGCGGTTGATTGCCTCTTCAAGGTCCTTCACCAGCGGCAGGGTGACCATTCGGAAGTGGTCCGGGCGCACCCAGTTGAAGGCGCGGCCGTGCGAGACCAGGATCTTCTGCTCGCGCAGGAGGTCCAGGACGAACTTCTCATCGTCACGGATGTGGTAGACCTCGGGGTCGAGCTTCGGGAAGAGGTACATGGCGCCCCGGGCCTGCTGGGTGCTGACCCCCGGCAGGGCGTTGAGCATGTCATAGGCCTTGTTGCGCTGCTCGAGCAGGCGCCCGCCGGGCAGGATGAGGTCGTTGATGCTCTGGTAGCCGCCGAGCGCCGTCTGGATCGCGTGCTGGGCTGGGACATTGGCGCACAGGCGCATGTTCGCGAGCAGGTTGATGCCCTCGAGGTAGTCCGCGGCGTCCTTCTTCGGCCCGGAGATGGCCATCCAGCCGGCCCGGTAGCCGCACACCCGGTAGGCCTTGGACAGGCCGCTGAACGTCAGGCACAGGACATGGTCGCCGGTCAGGCTGGCCATGTTCACGTGGACGGCGTCCTCATAGAGGATCTTCTCGTAGATCTCGTCGGCGAAGAGGACGAGTCCGTGCTTTTCGGCCAGGGCAACAATCTTCTTGAGGGTGTCCTCGGGATAGACGGCGCCGGTGGGGTTGTTGGGGTTGATCACCACGATGCCCTTGGTGCGGGGCGTGATCTTCGCTTCGAGGTCCTCCAGGTCCGGCTGCCAGCCCGAGTCCTCGTCACAGAGGTAGTGCACGGGCCGGCCGCCGGCGAGGGCCACGGAGGCGGTCCACAGCGGATAGTCCGGGGTGGGGATCAGGACCTCGTCGCCGTCGTCCAGGAGGGCCATCAGGGACATCGTGATGAGTTCGCTGACGCCGTTGCCGAGATAGATGTCGTCGACGTGGATGTTCTGGATGCCGCGGGTCTGGTAGTACTGCGAGACGGCGGTGCGGGCGGAGAAAATGCCGCGGGAATCGCTGTAGCCCTGGGCATGCGGCAGGTGGCGGATCATGTCCACCAGGATCGCGTCCGGCGCTTCAAACCCGAACGGGGCGGGGTTTCCGATGTTCAGTTTGAGGATGCGGTGACCCTCCGCCTCCATCTGCTGGGCGGCCTGAAGGATCGGTCCACGGATGTCGTAAAGGACATTATGAAGCTTGGTGGACTGCTTGAAATCTGCCATTCATCAAATATGCCATATGGAGGATGTACTTCCGCTGAGATCTGACTCACAGGGCCGTGCCGCCGTCACAGGCCGGAACACGCGCGACGGCGGCTGCCGCGCTCCCCCGGAACGGGAGGAGCGCGGCAGCCGCCGTCGCTGGTCAGAAGGCCGTGAGGTGTCTTACTTGACCAGGCCCTTGTCCTTGAGCCAGGCCGCCGCAGCGTCCTTGGGGTTCTGCTTTTGGCTGCCGCTGACGGCCCGGTTGAGGTTGATGAGGTCCTCAGTGGTCAGGACCTTGGAGACGGCGTTCAGGGCTTCCTTCGCCTTGTCCGTCATCTTGGCCGTGTTGTACAGCGGGAGGACCTGCTGGGCGATGAAGTTGTTCTTCGGGTCCTCCAGCACCACCAGGTCGTTGTCCGCGATGGACGGGGTGGTGGTGTAGATGTCGGCGACCTGGACTTGGTCGGAGAGCAGGGCCTTCAGAGTGACGGCACCGCCGCCGTCGCTGAAGGGTTCCAGCTTCTTGGGCACGCAGTTGTAGTTCTTTTCGAGGCCCGGAAGGCCGTAGGCGCGTTCTGCGAACGTCGCCGGTGCGCCCACCACGATTTCGCTGCAGACCTTGGCCAGGTCTTCGATCGACTTCAACTGGTACTTCTCAGCGGTGGCTTTCGTGACGACCATCGCGTCCTTGTCCTCGGCCTTGGAGGCCTCCAGCACGGCCAGTCCCTGCGGCAGCTTGCCCGGCAGGGCCTTGTAGATGTCCTCGGCCGAAACTTCCGTGGCGTCCTTGCTGACGTGCAGCAGCAGGTTTCCGCTGTAGTCGGGGATGACGTCCACCGATCCGTCCTGGACGGCCTTGAAGTAGACCTCGCGCGAACCGATGTTCGGCTTGGTGCTCGCGGTAACGCCGGCTCCGTTGAGCGCCCCGGCGTAGACCTCTGCGATGATCTGGCTCTCCGGGAAATCGGCGGAACCGATCACCAGCGCCGAACCGGAACCGGAGGTGGCTCCGCCCGTTGCCGGTGCCGTGGACAGCGGATCGGATGAGCCTCCACACGCGGACAGTGCCATGGCCAGGCCGACGCCGACGGCCAGGCCGCCGAATGCGCGCCTGCCAAGTGCTCGTTGGCGGGTTTCCTTCATGACGTACCTCCTTGAACAACAGTCCCCGCGGGTACGGGGTCTGTGAGATCAACCGCAGCCTGCTGGCTCCGGTTTGGCTGGGAAGAGGCCCCCTGGGACAGGAACAGCCTCTGGATAAGGGCAAGGACAAGGTCGACGGCGATGGCCAGGGCGGCGATGAGCAGGGACCCGCCCAGCATCTGGGGGAAGTCGGAGAGCACCAGCCCGTCGAAGAGGTACCTGCCGAGGCCGCCGAGGTTGATGTATGCCACCACGGAAACAGTGGCGATGGCCTGGAGCACACCGGTGCGGAACCCGCCGTACATGACGGGCAGCGCGTTGGGGAACTCGGCGCGGAAGAGCACTTGGAGCTCGGTCATGCCCATGGCCCGCGCGGCGTCGACGACGTTCCGGTCCACGCTGGCGATGCCGGCGTACGTGCCGGCCAGCAGCGGCGGAACGGTCAGGATCACGAGGGCCCAGATCGGCGGCATGAGCCCGATGCCGGCCAGCAGGACGAACAGCGTGAGCAGACCGAGGGTCGGCAGGGCGCGGAGGGCGCCGGCGACGGCCACCGCGGCCACCCGGCCGCGGCCTGTGTGCCCGACGTAGAGCCCGATGGGGACGGCGATGGCCGTGGCGATCACCATCACCAGGCTCGTGTAGAACAGATGCTCGGCGATGCGTGCCGGGATTCCGGCGCTGCCGGACCAGTTCGCGGGATCGGCGAGCCACGCGAAAGTCTCAGTGACGACGTTGCTCATGCGTTTCCCCCTCCGGTCTTGGGACGCGCGAACCGCAACGCACCGGCAGCTGTGCCTGCCCTGTCCTGGCCGCCGGCTGATTCGCCGCCGCCGCCGGGTGCCGCCGCAGCGCGGGTCCACGGGGTCAGCAGCCGCTCCAGCAGGACGAGGACGGCGTCCATCAGCAGCGCGAGGATAAGGATGGCAATAATTCCCACCACCACTTCGGTGACGAAGTCGCGTTGCATCCCGGAAGTAAAGAGCATGCCGAGGTTGCCGATGCCCAGCAGGGCCGCGACGCTGACCAGCGAGATGTTGCTGACCGAGACCACGCGCAGCCCGGCGAAAAGCACCGGCAGGGACAGCGGCAGATCGATCTGCAGGAAGCGGGCGAAGGGCTTGAACCCCATGGCCACGGCGGCCTGCCGGAGGTCCTCGTCCACCGAGTCAAAAGCGTCCAGGGTGGCGCGCACCAGCAGGGCGACGGCGTAGATCGTCAGGGCCACCACGACGTTGACAGGGTCCAGGATCCTGGTTCCGAGGACGGTCGGCAGGATGATGAAAAGTGCCAGGGACGGGATGGTGTACAGCAGGGAGGACGCCGTCAGGACCACGGACCGGAGCCCGCGGCTCTGCCGGGCGAGCTGCGCCAGCGGGACGGCAATGAGCACACCGAAGATCATCGGCAGGATGGCCAGGACGAGGTGCTGGCCCGCGAGGCTGAAGACCTGGGCGCTGTTGGCCAGGAACCATTCCATCAGAGCGCGCCCTGGCGAATATGGCGGTCCGACTCAATCACGGCCAGGACTTCTTCGGCCGTGATGACCCCGGCCACCCGGCCGTCCGCGTCCACTGCGACACCGAGCCCGGAAGGCGAAGACAGTGCCGCGTCGAGGGCTCGGCGTAGCGTGTCGCCCTTCCGGAACAGGGAACCGCCGGGAACCGTCGCGGAACCCTTGCCCGGACCCGCCCAGCCAAGGGGACGAAGGCCGTCATCGACCACCAGCTGCCACTCGCCCGAGGCGTTGCCGCCATGCTCAAGTTCGGCCGGCGTGATCGTCCGCGCCGGGTGCACTGTGACGCCGTCGGACGGGCTGAAGCCCAGATGCCGGAACCCGCGGTCCCGGCCCACGAACGATGCCACGAAGTCGTTGGCCGGTGCGCGCAGAATTTCCTCCGGCGTGGCGTACTGGGCGAGTTTTCCGCCGAGGCCGAAGACTGCCACCTTGTCCCCCAGGATGGTGGCCTCGTCAATGTCGTGGGTGACGAAAACGATGGTCTTGGCCAGGTCCCGCTGGAGCCGGAGAAGTTCCCGCTGCAGTTCGTCGCGGACCACGGGGTCAACGGCGCTGAAGGGCTCATCCATGAGCAGCACGGGAGGGTCCGCGGCGAGAGCGCGTGCCACTCCGACGCGCTGCTGCTGGCCGCCGGAAAGCTGTGAGGGGTACCGTTTACCCAGTCCGGACGCCAGCCCGACGACGTCGAGCAGCTCTTGCGCGCGCTTGCGCGCCTCGGCCTTGGAGACGCCGTTGAGCCGGGGCACGGTGGCGATGTTGTCCAGCACGGAACGGTGCGGCATCAGTCCGGAGGACTGCATCACATAGCCCATGGAGCGGCGCAGCTTAGCCGCCGGCACCGAGGTGACGTCCTCGCCGGCGACGGTGATGGTCCCGGACGTCGGCTCAACCATGCGGTTGATCATCCGCAAGGACGTGGTCTTGCCGCAGCCCGACGGCCCGACGAAGACCGTGATGGCCCCCTTGTCGATGGACATGGTCAGTCCATCCACCGCAGCCTGCCCGCTCTGGTACTGCTTGGTGACGCTCTGGAACTCGATCATGGCTTCAGCCATTCCGGGCATACCTAACTGTTGGAGGCAACATCGGACAGTCCAGCCAACTGATCATAGACACGCCGATTTTTGGCTGTAAAGCACGTAGAACCCAGCCTAACCAGCGCAGCTGACAAAGTCAGGGACATTGTCAAGGGCACTGTGGCTGACGTAGCTATTCGGTGCCCCGCCGAAGATGGATGGGCGCCGCCCCGGAACAACTTCCGACGCGGCACCCTTCCGCCACCTGACAGGGAGCGTCAACTATGCAACGGGGGGTCACCTAGCGCCCATTCGAGGGGTCGTAATCGGCCGTAAGTGACCCCGCGTTGTTTCTCGGCGCTCCGCCCGGTCAGTGGGCCCGCCGGCCGCCTTCTGAACCCCCGCCCCGGCCCTTGCTGCCACGCTTCGCCCGCTGCTGTTCGGCCGCCTCGTGGTTATCGCGTTCAGCCGCGCGCTGGCTCTTGCCGCCGGCCGATATTTTCTGGTGCCATTCCCGCGCGTAGGCGCGGCGGGCTGCCGAATCGTGCCGGCGGGCCAGGGCGGCGAGTTCGCGCTGGAGTTTCAGGTAGCTGGCCCAGCGGCGGTCATCCAAGGTTCCGTCCGCGATCGCGGCCTGCACGGCGCAGCCGGGTTCGCTGCCGTGCGCACAGTCCGAGAACCGGCACTGCCCGAAGAGATCCTCGAGGTCGCCGAACATGTCCGCCATGCCGCTATCAGCGTCGAACAGCCCGAAACCGCGCACGCCCGGGGTGTCCATCAGCAAGGCGCCGTCCGGCAGGGGCACGAGTTCGCGTGACGTGGTGGTGTGTTTGCCTTTTCCGTCGCCGGCCCGCACTGCCCCGGTTTCCTGCACGTCGACGCCGACGAGGGCGTTGATGAGCGTGGATTTGCCGGCACCCGAGGGCCCCAGCAGCACGAGGGTGCCACCGGGCGGAAGATGGCCCAGCAGCTCTTCGAGGCCGTCGCCTTGTTCCGCGGAGGTGGTGACCACCGCGACGCCGGCAGCCTGCAGAATCACCTTGCCGACAACGTCATCCGCAACGTCTGCGAGGTCCGCTTTGGTGATGATGACGAGGGGCGTGGCGCCCGAGTCCCAGGCCGCGACCAGGGTGCGTTCGAGCCGGTTGTGGGTGAGGGGCCGGTCCACGGGCACCACGACGCCGACGATGTCCATGTTGGCACCGAGTACCTGCGACTCCGACGAGGATTCGAAGGCGCGTTTGCGGCTCAGCTCGGAGTGGCGCGGCAGAATCCCCGTGATGGCGGGCTCCCCCGCGTTATTGGATCCCAGCCAGACCCAGTCCCCCGTGGCCGGCATCTCCCCGGTGCTGGGATAAGGCAGGTGGAGGATCGAATCGTGCGCCGCAACCAGGACCAGGTTGCGGTCCACACGGATGACCCTGCCCGCGCCGGTGCCGCCCGGCACGGCGTGGGCCGCGAAGCGCTCCGCTACGGAGGCGGTGAAACCGTAGCCGGCTGGACCCTCGGGAAGGTTGTTGGAGCTGGTGTGGGTGGCGCCGGAAGCGCCTTGACGTGCAAGAAAAGTAGTCAACGAAAACCCTTTGATGGGCCCCGGTGCACGTGCCGCGCTGCGGGTGGAACCTGGCAGCGGTTGGGCTAGTCGGTGCTGATGGCCGGGGCAGGAATAATGACGTGGCTGATGTTGGCGCGCAGTGCGCCCAGGACTGTTGCAGTCATCGTCTCCACCTCCCCGTTATCCGTGCTCCACCCGGTTGTTGGGTGCCGGTTCCGCCGGGGGCATCCCCCGGCAGCTTCCTCAGAATAGCGGGACCCGGCCGGCCTGGCTAGGGATCTGGCCAGGGAACCTGTCAGGAAAGATTGCCGTCGAACGGCCTCTCCCGATAGAGCCGGAGCGCCACGTCGACGAGCGAGACCTTGTTCAGCCCGTCGATTTCAGCCAGCGGGATCCAGGCCGCGTGCGTCGTGCTGCCATTCACCTCGTGCCGCAGTTCTCCGCCGGTGATGGTCGCCTCGTAGATCAGCCTGAGGGACTGGAAGTCCCGTTCACCGCCGTCGATCCGGATTTCCGCCGGCCAGTGCCCGACGTCGACCCCCAGCATGGTGCCGACCTCGGCGTGGTACCCGGTTTCCTCGTGGATTTCCCGGCGGCACCCGTCAACCGGGTGCTCGCCCAGGTCCAGGCCGCCGCCCGGCAGGGTCCAGCCCTCCTTGCCGCCCTGCTTCCAGTACGCCAACAGAAGGGCGCCGTCGCGGATGATGACCGCGTAGGCAGCGGGACGGGTGTCAAAGTTCAGGCTCATCCCTCAAGGGTAGTGGCCGGACGGTGGCGTAGTCCGGAGGCCGCGTCAGCCCTGCTCGGCCACGAGCTGGAGGACACCGAAGACGGGATCCTGCTCCAGGATCCGCACGTCGGTGATCCCCGCGGCGGCCAGGGCGGTGCGGAAGGATTCCTGCAGCCGCGGAACGTTCATGCCCAGTCCGCTGCCCAGGATCACCGGGCCGTCGATACCGAGTTGCCTGACCGTCTGCTCTGCGAGCCCGGCCAGGTCACGGCCGGCCTGGTCCACGAGTTCCTGGCTCGCAGTGTGTCCGGCGGCGGCAGCGTCGACCACGAGCCGGGCCTTGTCGGCCCAGTACCGGCGTCCGGTGTCCGGTGAATGGAAGAGCGCGATCAGCTTGTTGGGGTCGTCAACACCGCAGGAGGCCAGCAGCGCGGTGGTCAGTTCGTCCGGTTCCAGCCCCTGATTCATCCGGCGCAGGCTGTGCCGGACGGCTTCCCGGCCCAGCCAGTACCCGCTGCCCTCGTCGCCCAGGAGATACCCCCAGCCGCCGGCGCGGGCCTCCTCCCCGAGGCTGTTCCGCCCCCAGGCAGCCGATCCGGTGCCCCCGATGACAGCCACCCCGGTGCTCGCACCTCCCGCGGCCAGCAGAAGCCGCGAATCGTGGACCACGGTGAT
Source organism: Arthrobacter sp. NicSoilB4 (assembly GCF_019977335.1). Classification (NCBI taxonomy): domain Bacteria; kingdom Bacillati; phylum Actinomycetota; class Actinomycetes; order Micrococcales; family Micrococcaceae; genus Arthrobacter; species Arthrobacter sp. NicSoilB4. The sequence continues at coordinate 2,914,257 of NZ_AP024653.1, forward strand.
CCGGGCGCCCGGCACGTGCGGCGCGATCAGCGCGGCGAGCGCCTCGGCGTCGGCGTCGGTATCGATGCCGCCTGCTCCGGCATAGACCTGGGCGACGGTTCCGCCGCCGATCCTGCCAAAGAGCTCGGCGAGGTGCAGTGCCGCCTCCGCTCGGGTGACGTTTTGGACGTTCGAGCTGCCTACCGATTCGTCGGCCACCACGGCGCCGTCCTCGAAACGGACGCCGCGGGTCTTGGTCCCGCCGATATCGAGGCCTATGACGGCGCCGGTCGCAGGAGCAGTGGGGGGAACGGTGTCCGCCGCCGGCGGGATGTCAGAATGGGTCACCGGAACAGCCTACTGAATCACGCACAGGAGTGAGCATGTCGCACGACATCTTCGGTACCCGCATCATTGCCGCCCCGATGGCTGGCGGGACTTCCACCCCGGCGTTCGTGAAGGCCGTGCATGACGCCGGCGGGCTGGGGTTCCTGGCCGCGGGCTACAAGAGCGTGGCAGCCATGCAGGCGGAGATCCGCAGCGCCCGTGCCGCGGGGACACGGTTCGGCATGAACCTCTTCGTTCCCGACCCCGCGCAACTGCCACCTTCCGCTGCCCTGCGGCACCAGCTGGAGGAATACCGCGCCAGCCTGCGGCCGGATGCGCTGCGGTACGGCGCGGACGTCCCGCCGTTGCGGCTGGACGACGACGACCACTGGCACGGCAAGATCGCCGCCCTGCTGGCCGACCCGGTAGAACTGGTCAGTTTTGCCTTCGGGCTGCCCGGCCCCGATGTTGTCCGGTCGCTGCAGCGGGCGGGCTCCACGGTGCTCGCCACTGTGACTACCGTTGCCGAGGCCCTGGAGGCCGCCGGGCAGGGCGTCGACGCGCTGGTGGTGCAGCATGCGGGCGCCGGCGGCCACAGTGCCGCCTTCCAGCCGGGCGCCGCCGGGCACCATGACGGCCGGCCAGGCACGACGGCGGAGCTGGTCGCCCTGGTGCGGTCCGCCGTCGGACTCCCCCTGGTGGCTGCCGGCGGCGTGATGGACCGGGCGGGGCTGGAGGCCGTCCTGGCCGCGGGGGCCCAGGCTGCCCAGCTGGGCACCGCGTTCCTCCGCACCGACGAGAGCGGCGCCCGGCAACTGCACAAGGATGCCCTCGCCAGCCCGCGGTTCACGGAGACCCGGCTCACGCTGGCTTTCACCGGTCGGCCGGCACGGGCGCTCGTCAACGAGTTCGTCCTTGACCACCCCGATGCCCCGGAGTCCTACCCCGCGGTGCACCACCTCACGGCGCCCCTGCGCGCGGCGGCGGCTGCGGCCGGGGACGCGGAGCGGCTGAACCTCTGGGCCGGTGCGGGCTGGCAGCAGGCCCGGGCGGGTTCCGTGGCGGAGGTCATGGCGGGATTGCTGGTCTGACCGCCCACGACGCCCACCGAGGTTGCCGCCGTCGGGGTCGCAGAGGGCGCCCGAGGTCGCAGGAAACGTGCGGGATCGCCGGGAGCTTCCGGCGATCCCGCACCCTTCCGGCGAACTGGTGCCACGGGCCCGCTCGGACACCCGGGCACGGGCAGGCTCAGGTGCCGGAGCGCCCGCGGACGAAGCCGGCGAGCAAGGCAGGGCCCTCGCTGAGCACCAGCTCCCGGAACAGCCGCACCGGGTCCGGCTCGGCGTCCGCTCCCCCACGCCGTTCCCGCCAGGCCAGGCCGATCTCGCGGAAGGCCAGGCCGGAATCCAAGGCGAGCTCCACCCAGCCCAGGTCGCCGGACTGCGCCGGAGGGTTGCGGCCGGGGGCCAGCTCTCCGGGCGGGAGGATGCTCACGCCGAGTCCGGCCGAGACGAGACCCCGGGCCGTGTGGGAGTCCTGGCTCTCGAAAGCGATACGTGGCCTGAAACCCGCCTCCCGGAACAGGGCGTCGGTCAGCGAGCGCATGCCGTAGCCGGGACCCATCGCCACGAACGGGTCCTGCCGGATCTCCTCGAGGCGGGCCCGACGGCGCCTGGCGAGGGGATGCCGGTGGTGGACGACAAGCCGCAGCGGTTCCCGGTACAACGCTGCCGAGGAAATCAGCCGGCTGGGCGCTGCGATGGGCGCGGTCAGGGCCAGGTCCGCGTCTCCGGCGGCTAGTTCGGCCAGGCAGCCGTCCCGGGCGCCTTGACTGAGTTCGAAGGCCGGCTGGGGATGCCGGCTGCGGAAGGCGCTGATCAGCAGCGGCAGCATGGCCTCGCCGAATGTGTGCTGGAAAGACACCGCGATCCGGCCCCGTACCACTTCCGATTCGTGCCGGACCAGGTCCAGCCCGGCCTGGAACTCGCCCAGCGCAGCCTCAATGTGCGGCAGGAGCGCCTTGGCGGCGGGAGTCAGCCGCACGCCGCGGCCGTCGCGGATGAGAAGCTCCGTCCCGATGATGCTGCTGGCCCGCGAGATGCTCCGGCTGACCGTCGACTGGGGCAGCCCCAGCACCTCAGCGGTCTCCGTGACGTGCTGGGTGCGCCCGAGCTCAGCCAGCAGGGGCAGCAGCGGCAGCAGCTGGACCAGGTGTTTGTGCTCCACGTCCATGGCCACCTCCAATCGTTCCGTATTTGCTATAAATCCTATGAGAATGATGCATTGGAAGCATGTTCTCCGGAAGCCTAGTCTGGGGACATGCCACGACTCACGCAGCTCCCCCACCCCGCTGGTGCCGGTCCGTTCCGGCCGGACGCTGCCGACGCCGCACAAGCGGGCGGCGGACGGGCGGCGGACGACAGCGGGCAGGCAGCCTGGCCAGGACATGCCAAAGGGTCCGCGGCCTACCGGAAGATCCTCGCGGGACTGGCGTTCGCCGGCGTCGCCACCTTCGCCCAGCTCTACTCCACCCAGGCGGTGCTGCCCATGATGGCGGCGGAGCTGCAGGTCACTGCGGCCGAGGCCGCACTGACGATATCGCTGGCCACCGTGGGCCTGGCCCTGACCGTGCTGCCATGGTCCTTCCTGGCCGACCGGATCGGCAGGGTCCGGGCAATGATGTGGGGCATCTCGGCCGCCACTGTCCTGGGCCTGCTGGTTCCGCTCGCCACCAGTTTCCCGATGCTGCTGGGCCTGCGGATGCTCGAAGGCATGGCCCTGGGCGGCATCCCCGCGATTGCCATCGCCTACCTCAACGAGGAGGTCAACAAGGCCCACGCCGCGCTGGCGGCCGGCACCTATGTCGCCGGCACCACCCTGGGCGGCCTCGCCGGCCGGCTCATGGCCGGCACGGCCGGCGAACTGTGGGGATGGCGGGCCGCCGCCTTGGCGGTCTCGATCCTCGCCGCCGTCGCTGCGGTCCTGTTCCTGGTACTGGTGCCGCAGGCGCGGGGCTTCACGGCCGCGGCGGCCGGCGGCTTCCGCGGGGCCCTCCGGACGCTGGCGGGCCACGGCCGCAATCCGCGGCTGCTGGCCCTCTACATCCAGGCGTTCCTGCTGATGGGCGGCTTCGTGGCCGTCTACAACTACCTTGGCTTCCGGCTCTCCGCGGAACCCTTCAGCCTGCCGGCCACCCTCATCAGCCTCATCTTCCTGGCCTACCTCTCCGGGACGGTCTCCTCCCGCTGGGCCGGCGGGCTGGCGGCGCGGTTCGGCCGGCGTACGGTGCTGATCACAGGCACCGTGCTGATGGTGGCGGGCCTGGCACTGACGCTCACCCAGCTGCTGGCGCTCATCATGGCGGGCCTGCTCCTGTTCACCGGCGGCTTCTTCGCGGCACACAGCATCGGCGCAGGCTGGACCGGTGTGATCGCAACAACCGGCCGGGCCCAGGCGGCATCGCTCTACAACCTCGCCTACTACCTCGGATCCAGCGTCATCGGCTGGGCCGGCGGGCTGGTGTTCCAGTCGCTCGGCTGGACTGCCCTGGCCCTGACCGTCATCGGGCTGGCCTGCACGACGGCGGTGATGACCGCCGTCGTGCATCCTGCCCGGCCGGCACTGGCTGACGCGCCAACCGGTGCCGGCGCTAGCGCGTAGCTTCGATGGCCTGCACCAGGTCGGCCACGACGTCGGCGGGGTCCTCCAGTCCGACCGATACGCGCAGCAGGCTGGCGTGCGGCTTCGCGTCGGCGGCAACCGGCCGGTGGGTCAGCCCGGCGGGATGCTGGATCAGGGTATCGATGCCGCCGAGTGAGACCGCATGCGTGATCATGCCGACAGCACCCGGAATCCGCTCGGCGTGCTCCGCGCACCCCACCTCAAAGGCCATGAGCGAGCCGGGACCGGCCATTTGCGTCCCGATCAGACCCTGCGGATCACACTCGGGAAGCCCCGGGTAGAAGACACGGCGGACCAGACCGTGGCCGGCCAGGGCGACGGCGACCTTCTGGGCGCTGGCCTGCTGGGCGCGCACGCGGACCGGCAGCGTGGCCAGTCCGCGGTGAAGCATGTAGGCGGGCCACGGGGTGAGGATGCCGCCGGTGACAGCCCGGATCTGGCGCAGCCTCGTGGTCCACTCCGCAGCCGCGGCCACCACGCCGCCCATGGCGTCGCCGTGCCCGCCGAGGAACTTGGTGGCGCTGTGCAGCACCATGGCGGCACCGTGCCTGAACGGCTGCTGGAGGACCGGGCTCGCGAAGGTGTTGTCGACCAGCAGTGGTACTCCGTCCGCGGCGGCGGCCACGCGGGCGATGTCGACCAGCTCCAGGCTCGGGTTGGCCGGCGTTTCGAGGATCACCAGGCCGGTGTCGGGCCGGAGCGCAGCGTGGACGCCCTCCGGAGTGGTGAAGGTGACATCGTTGCCAAGTACACCGGACGCAAGCAGGTAGTCGCTTCCGCCGTACAGCGGCCGCACCGCAACGACGTGCTTCTTCCCGGTGGCGACGACGGCCAGCAGCACTGCGCTCAGTGCCGCCATGCCGGTGGCGAACGCGACGGACTCCGGGGTGTCTTCGAGGACGGCGACGCCCTCCTCGAACCGTGCCACAGTGGGATTCCAGAGCCGCTGGTAGACGGTGCTCTGGCCTTCCAGATGGGTGCCGCCCGTGGCCATGCGCTCGTAAGCGAGACCGCCGTCGTGCACCGAGGGAAGCGGCGCAGTGGTGGATAGATCGATCGGCACTGCGTGCACGCCCAGTTCAGTGAGGCCGTTCCGGCCGGCGTGGACAGCCAGCGAGTCTTGAGAAAGCACGTTGCTCCTTATGAATATTCACCATTGAATTCCGCAAGTATCTGGCAATAATTCGGAGTTTTGTAGAGGCCATGAATGGAAGCGTCGGAATATGGCGTTTATGATGAACTGACAACACTTCAAGGAGGATCCGTGAGTAACAGTGCGAAGAATCTTCGGCCGGGAGCGGGTGCCGGCGAGCCGCTGGACGCCATCGACGAGCGTCTGCTCGCGGCACTCGTGGCCGATGCCCGAATCTCCAACAAGCAGCTGGCCGAGCTGGTGGGCATCGCGCCGTCCACCGCCCTGATGCGCACCCGCGCCCTCTCAGACCGCGGGATCATCCAGGGCTTCGAGGCGAAGCTGAGCCTGTCCGCGATCGGCCGCTCGGTGCAGGCCCTCATTGCCGTCAGGCTGCGCGCCCATGACCGGGAACAGATCGACCGCTTCACGTCCCGGGTGCCCAAGCTTCCCGCCGTGCTCTCGACCTTCCACACCTCGGGTTCGGTGGACTACCTGCTGCACATCGCGGTCGCCACCACCGAGGACCTCCGTGACTGGGTGCTGGACAACCTGGCCACCGATCCCGTGGTGGGCCACACCGAGACCACGCTCGTGTTCGACCACATCCAGGGCAACCAGGGCCCGCTGCCGGACTAGCGCCGCTGCGTCGCTGTCGCGCCGGGCCGGACAGAGCCGGAGCCCCCGGACTTCAGGCGGCCGGGCGCAGCGCCGCCCGCAGCGTAATGACCGCGAGGGTGACCGCCGCGATCGAACAGACCACGACGAAGCCGGCAATCGCCGCCTGCAGGCCGACGACGCCGGCGGCGAGGCCCAGCCCGATGACGGGCAGGGCGCTGCCGAGGTATGTGATGACATAGACGGTGCTGATGATCTGGGCATGGCGCGCGGCCTCCACCTTGCCGGCCACATCGTTGAAGACGGTCCGGAAGGACACGCCCTGCCCGATTCCGGCGGTGATGCTCGCGAGGATCAGCAGCCAGGGGCTGGTCCAGGCGGCGGCCGCCGCGATCAGCAGCACCGATACGGCCAGCATGCCCAGTCCGATCGGCACCACAAACCGCCCCCGCACGGCGAGCAGCTGGCTGAGCGCGGAGGACCCGAGGGTCAGTCCCGCCAGCAGGCCGATGAGCGGCCGCGAATCGGCGTGGACGATCTGGGCGAAATACCCCGGCGCCAGCGAGAGGCAAAAGCCAAAGACGGTGAAGCTGAGGAACCCGACCGAGGACGCGAGCCAGAAGGCGCCGCGCGCGTCACTGGACACCGACGGCCGGCGGGGCGCCAGCACGCGCAGCGGCTGCGGACCCGCAACCGAGGTGATGGCCGGCCGGGCCTTGAGCAGGGACAGCGGAAGCAGCAGCGCGGCGAGGACCACTGAATGCAGGAAATACGGCGTGGAAGTGGGCCCGGGCAGCAGGGAGAGCACTCCCCCGATGGCGGGGCCGGCCGCCACGCCGCCGGCGGACGCCAGCAGGGTGAATCTCGAGGCCCACTCGGGACGGCTGGGCAGCAGCTCCCGCAGGGCTGCCGAACTGGCGCCCGTGGCGAGCGCCACCGCAATGCCCTGCAGGGCTCGGCCGGCGCACAGCGCGAACAGGCTGTTCGCCGTGGCGAAGACGGAGCCGCCGGCGAGGCCAACGAGCACCGCGAGCACCAGGGCGGCCCGGCGTCCGATGTGGTCGGACCAGTGGCCGGCCAGGATCAGGGTGGCCACGAGCGCCAGGACGTAGGCGGAGAAGGCCACTGTGACATCGAGCGCGGTGATCCCGAGCTTGGCCTGCAGCAGCGGGTACAGCGGGGTGGCGAGGTTCGCCCCGACCAGCAGCGTGAAGATCACGACGCCGGCCATCACCAGCCGCGCCGTCGTGGAAGCGTCCCAGCCCCAGCGGTCTGCTGTGGCCGGGCGCATGCGAAGTTCGCTGAAGACCGTCATGTCCGTGCCCTTGCGTGGAAGCGGGCCGCGTGCTCCCTGTGATGGGGGAACCGCCAGCCCGCGAAGATTTGATACCTAAAGAATGCAGCATCACTGATCTAAACGGCTTATTTTCGTGCCAAAATTGATCAAAACAGTCAATCGAAAACTGTCAGAATAAACCGGAGTGACGATTTGAACAGCCTGGACCCCACCGACCTGAAGATCCTGCTGGAACTGATCCGGGACCCACGGATCCAGATCGGGGAACTCAGCGATGCACTGGGCATCGCCCGCAACACCGCGCAGTCCCGCGTGCGGCGCATGCAGCGTTCCGGTCTGCTGCGCGACGGCGGCCGAGAGATCGATCTTGAGGCGGTGGGCTACGACGTGGTCGCCTTCGTCACGATCGAGGTCAACCACCGGGAACTCGACGGCGTGGTGGGCGCCCTGCGCCTGATCGCACAGGTCCTGGAAGTCCACGAGATCTCCGGGCGCGGCGATGTGTGGTGCCGCGTCGTGGCCACCGACACACACAACCTGCAGGCCGCCTTGCGCTCCATCCTCCGGATCAAGGGCGTCATCCGGACCGAGACAGTCCTGGCCCTGCACACGCACATCCAGTACCGCACCGAACCGCTGATCAGCCGGCTCGCCCAAGGCAGTTCCCTGGCACCGGCCCGGTCGAAGTGATTCCCCGGACGCGCCGGCCGTCGCGGCCGGCCGTGCCCGCGCGGCCAAGGCAGCGGAAGCCGGGATAATGAGCCGGTGACTATCATCGATAACGCCGTCTACGTTGACGGCGCCCGCACCGCCGAGCCGCAGAGCCTTGAGCAGACCTTTGAGACCCTCAACCGTCACGGCGGGATGGCGTGGATCGGCCTGTACCGGCCGACGGAAGTCGAAATGGCCGCCGTCGCGGCGGAGTTCGGGCTGCACCGGCTCGCCGTGGAAGACGCGATCTCGGCCCACCAGCGACCCAAACTCGAACGCTACGACGACAACCTCTTCACCGTTCTGCGGCCCGCGCGGTACCTCGACGAGACGGAAACCGTCGAGTTCGGCGAGCTCCACGTGTTCACCGGCAAGAACTTCGTAGTCACCGTCCGGCACGCCGAGACCGGCGGGGTGGCCCAGGTGCGGCGAAAGCTGGAGCGGCGCCCCGACCTCCTGTGCCACGGCCCCGAGGCTGTGCTCTACGCACTGATGGACCAGGTGGTGGACGATTACGTGCCCGTCGTAGCGGGACTGGAGAACGACATCGACGAGATCGAGGACCAGCTGTTCAGCGGCGACTCCACCGTCTCCCGGCGGATCTACGAACTGGCCCGCGAAGTCATCCAGTTCCAGCGCGCCATCCACCCGCTCCCGGCCATGATCGAGCTGCTGCGGCGCGGCTTCGAAAAGTACCAGGTCAATTCCGAGCTCCAGCACAACCTCCGCGACGTCGAGGACCATGTGGAGCGGCTGATCTCACGCGCCGACTCCTTCCGGGACCTGCTGCAAAACGCCCTCACGCTCGACGGAACGCTGACAGCCAACCGCCAAAACGAGGCCAGCGCGGAACAAAACGAGCAGGTCAAGAAGATTTCGTCCTGGGCTGCGATCTTCTTCGCACCGTCCTTTGTCGCGGGCGTCTACGGCATGAACTTTGAACGGATGCCCGAGCTTCAGTGGAGCTTCGGATATCCCATGGCGATCGGGCTGATGGCCGGCACAGCCGCCCTGATGTACGGCATCTTCAAGAAAAAAGGCTGGCTCTGACATAGCTCGCCTGAGTCGCTTTTGGAACAAACCGCGCCCCCGTCCCGGGGCATTCGCCGGCGGCGCCAAAGGCCTGCACGTTTATCCATTCGCCGGATTTTCCGCCGGTTTTCCATGGACTTGGCTTCCGGACTGTGCCTATGGTGGGTCCACTGGCCTATTCGCTGACCTGGGGGGAGGCGTTCCGAGTGAAAAACACACGTCCGATATGGCGTTTGCTCCGCCCCGTCCTGCTCGCGGCCGCGGCGGCCACCTCGTGGCTGGCCCTCTCGGCCCCGGCTGCTACGGCTGACTCCACACTTGAACCGGCTCCGCTGGTGACGAGCACCAGCCCTTCGGTCCTTGCGATCGCAACCTCTGCCGCGGATCACGCCGGGAGCGACGTCCTTCAGCTGGAGACTGAGCAGCCGCCGGCCCCTTCGGGTCTGATGACTGTCATCGCGCTTCCTGCGCTCGCCCCAGCGAACCCGGTCGCTACCTTGACTGACCCGGTCGCAACTTTGGCTGACACGGTGGTCGGCGCGGCTTCAGCGGCTGTCCTACCCGTCATTGGAACCGTGAACGAGATTCTGGACACCGTAGTGGAGCCGATTATCGACCACGGGGTTCCCGTACCGTCGCCAATTCCGGGCACCGGCACCGCATTGCCTGAAGTGCTCCCCGGCGGTTCGCTTTCTGATGTTCTCCCCGGCGTCTGGGAAGAAACCGCGCCGTCGTCCCCAAACCCACTTGTTGACGTCACGTCAGAGTCGACGAGGACCGGGGTTTCAACATCATCTGCCGCTAGTGCTGCTGCTACGTCGGGACACCGCGGACACTTCCAATCACCGGCCGCCGTGGCCGGCTCTGCCGCGCCGGAGTCCCCGGCAGAGGGCGGCCTGGACGCACTCTTGCATCCCGTGCCCGCCGTGCCACGTTCCGGAGCGGCCGGAAGCGCCAACACCGGCGGGAGCCCCTCGGTTCCTCCCTGGCTGTCCAACCACCACTTCATGATCCCAAGCCCCACTGCATCCCCTGTCCGGGGTGCGCTATTGCGGGCACCTTCGCCGGTTTCCTTCGAACCCGGATCATCTCCCGACTAGTGGAGCCCTACCGCGCCATGGCGCGGACGAGGCCATACGGGCTGCACCAGCGCCCGCCACCAATTTCGTCAGGAGATTCATCATGCATCAAAGTATTCGACGAGGGCTGCTTGGCACCCTCTTTGCCGGAGGGCTGCTGGCCCTCGGAACTACCGCTGCCAGCGCAGCCGACACGACTAGCGGTTCCGACGGGTTGCTCTCCGGCACCCAGGTGAACGCACCCGTGACGGCGCCGGTCACCCTCGGCGCCACCTCACTGGGCCTGTTCGGCGACTCAGCCGCAGAAACCGGAGGCACACCAGGAACCGCGGCCCAGCCCGCGCCGGCACCCGCACCCGGGAACAGTACCACCGGTTCCGACGGGCTGCTCTCCGGCACCCAGGTCAACGCACCCGTGACGGCGCCGATCACCCTCGGCGCCACCTCACTGGGCCTGCTCGGCGACTCAGCCGCAGAAACCAGAGGCACACCCGGAACCGCGGGCCAGCCCGCACCCGGGAACAGCACGAGCGGGTCCGACGGGCTGCTCTCCGGCACCCAGGTCAACGCACCCGTGACGGCGCCGATCACCCTCGGCGCCACCTCACTGGGCCTGCTCGGCGACTCAGCCGCAGAAACCAGAGGCACACCCGGAACCGCGGGCCAGCCCGCACCCGGGAACAGCACGAGCGGTTCCGACGGGCTGCTCTCCGGCACCCAGGTCACCGCACCCGTGACGGCGCCGATCATCCTCGGCGCTGCGTCGATCGGCGTTGTGGGCGAATCTACGGCAGCTGCCGCGAACCCGCGCGCTGTGAACCAGCCGGCGGTGCACCAGCCAGCAGTGGCGCCCGGAGCCGGCGTCGTGGTCTCCGGATCCTCGATGGTTCCGGCTGCCGCACCCAGGGCAACAACACTGGCCCGCACCGGCGCCAGCACGGATCTGCTGTGGGTTGCCGTGCTGTTCGTCGGGGCGGGCCTGATCATGATGGCGGGCGGGCTTAGGAAGAAGGCCTAGCCACGGCAAGGTTCCGGCGGGACACGGGATATCGTGTCCTGCCGGAACCTCGGCTTCTGCTCCGCGGTCTTGGCGGCGGGTCCGCGTCTCCGTAGTCTGTCGTCATGAGCGCGCGGCGGGACCGGTTCCGGGACATCGTGGAGACCCTGACGAGGCACGGACTGGGATTCGCGCTGGGGAACCTCGGGCTGGACTGGTTCCGGCCGGCCAGCGGATCCCCGGGGCGCGGGGCTGGGCCCTCGGGCGTGAGCCTGCCCGTGCGCGTCCGGCTCGCACTGGAGGACCTCGGGGCGGTCTACATCAAGTTCGGCCAAATCGTCTCCACCCGCACCGATGTGCTTCCGCCGGAGTACGTCACCGAGCTCGCGAAGCTCCAGGACGCATCCCCTCCCATTGCCGCCGGCGAGGTTCGCACCGTCATCGCCGAGGAACTTGGTCCCGCGGCGGACCGGCTCCTCGATTGGCTGGACGACACTCCCCTCGCCACGGGCTCCATCGGCCAGGTCCACTGCAGCCGGATTGCCCTGGACCCCGGAGACCCTGAATCCAGCGTCTCCGGTGACCCGGCAGGCGCCGGCCGCGTGGTCGACGTCGTGGTCAAGGTCCGCCGGCCCGGCGTCGTGGCCCAGATCAATGAGGATCTGGAGATCATGGCCGAGTTGGCCAAACGGGCGGAGCGGGCTTCCATGAGGGCCGCCGAATTCCATGTGGCGGCCCTCGTGGAAGAGTTTTCCCAGACCATGCGCGCCGAACTGGACTACCTGCAGGAGGGCCGGAACGCGGAACGTTTCGCCTCGAACTTCGCGGACGAAGCACGGGTCCATATCCCCCAGGTCTTCTGGGACACCACGACATCCCGGGTTCTGACACTGGAGCGTATCCGCGGCATCAAAGTCAACGACGCCGCCGGGCTGCGGGAGGCCGGGATCGACGCAGGGGCGGTGGCCAGGAAGGCCTGCAGCGTTCTGCTGAAGATGGTGTTCGAGGACGGTTTTTTCCATGCCGACCCGCATCCCGGGAACTTCTTCGTGGAGGCGGACGGACGCCTGGGCATCATCGACTTCGGCATGGTGGGCCACATCAGCGACTCCACGCGCGATCAGCTGGTCCGGATGCTGCTGGCGATCGTGGAACAGGATGCCGCCCGGCTGACCACGGCGCTGGTCCGCATGTGCGGGGCGCAGGCGGACAGCGGCTTTAGCGATCTGCAGACGGCTTTGGGGCGGCTGGTGGACCGCTACTCCGGCCGGCCGCTCGCGGAGATTCCGATCGTTGCGGTGCTGGCCGAACTGGCGGCCCTGCTGCGCGAATACCGCCTGCGGCTGCCGAGGGAAACAGCCCTCATGCTGAAGATGCTGGTGATGGCGGACGGTCTGGGCAAACAGCTGGATCCCGGATTCGAACTGACCACACAGCTGGGCCCGTTCACGCAGAGGATTATCCTAGGCTCGCTATCCCCCGAGGCTTTGGCGGACCGGCTGAAGAAGCTCGGCCGGGAAGCCCTGCGCCTCGGGACGGACGCGCCGGACATCATCCGCCGGGCAGTGGACGTCCTGGAGCGTGGCGGCATCGATATCCATTTCCGGGCCGATGAGCTGGACCGGCTCATGGACAAGGCGGAGAAGACCGGGAACCGGATCGTCGCCGGGCTGATCACCGCCGCCCTGATCAATGCTGTCGGGGATCTGGTATCCGTGCAGCCCGACCGGTGGCGGAATTGGCCCAAGACCCTTTTCGCCGCGGGGATCGGCGGCGTGGGCGCGCTGGGGGCCTACCTGGCCGTTACGTCGCGGCCCCGGAAATAGGGGACTTCCCAATGCCGGTTCTGTCAGCGGCGGCGCCGCGCGAGCGAGACCAGCCGTTTGAACGCCAGGATAAAGACCACCTCGATCAGGACCATGAGCCCCACCATCAGCCAATGGCTTTCGCCGATGAAGACGGCGGCTCCGATCACCACCAGGATGGTCCCGAGTGTCAGGGCGTAGACGGCGAAGCCGATGGCAACCTTCGCGCTGCGCACGCCCGTACGGAAGCCAAAGCCCACAGGTTCGCCCCCGGGGTAGCCCTCAACGCGGTCCGGTCCCGCAGGCGTGAGTCTGTCGAACTCATCCCACGGATCGCGGTCCTGGTCCTGTTCGGTCATGCTCCTATTATCCCGCGGCCACGGCGCTGTGCACGGTCCGGAAGAGCATGCCGTCACATTCTCAGCGGCCTGCGCGTCAGATAAGTAGCGGCCGGCACTCCGGCGGCCCGCCGCGCCGCCGACTAAATGAGGAGATCCCGATGAAATTTGGAAAAGTCATTCTGTACGTCGCCGATGTCGAGGCGTCCCTGCGCTTCTACCAGAAGGCCTTTGGCCTCAAGACCCGCTTCATCGCGGAGGCCGGCTACGGCGAAGTCCACGCCGGCGAAACCACCATCTCGCTGGCGACTTTCAACGCCGGCCAGGGGCACTTGCCCGAGGGATACCGCTGCACCCCGCCGTCGCCGTCGGACGTCAGTGTGGAGATCGCCCTGCTCAGCGAGGCGGTCGACGACGATTTCGCCCGGGCTGTCGACGCCGGCGCAACGCCGCTTCAGCACCCCGCGGTGCAGCCCTGGGGCCAGACGGTGTCCTACCTCCGGACTCCCGATGGAACCGTCATCGACCTGAGTTCGCCGCCGGCCTGGGGCTGAACACCGCTACGCGACGCGGACGTCGATTTGACCCGGTTCCGCGCCGTCGGCGCCGAACACGACATGGCGGTTGGCGATTTTCTCGCTGAAGAAACGGTCGTGGCTGACCACGACCACCGCTCCGGGGAAGTGCACCAGTGCACGTTCCATGACCTGGGTGCTGGACATGTCCAGATGGTTGGTCGGCTCGTCCAACAGCAGCACCGAGGCGCCGGACAGCAGGCACTGAGCCATGGCGACGCGCGCCTTCTGTCCGCCCGAAAGGTTCCCGATTTTCTGCTTGAGGTCCGCCTCGGAGAACTGGAACATCGCAAGGAAGCGGTTGACGGACTTCTTTGTGGCGGTGAACGCCAGGCTGTCCGGCAGCGCGTTGACCGCATGGGATACCGTGTCCGCATCGTCGAGGTCCGCCAGCATCTGGTTGTACGAGACAAACCCGGGCCCCTTCGCCCAGTTCACCCCGCCGGAGTCGGCCTGCTCTTCGCCAGTCAGCACCTTCAGCAGCGTGGACTTGCCGCTGCCGTTGGAGCCGAGGACCACGATCCGGTTGCCGCGGCGGATCTCGAAGCTCAGATCGTTGAACAGCAGCTTTTCCCCGTAGGACTTCCCGAGCCCCTCCACCCGGCAGAGGACGTCCTTGACGTGCAGGCCGCCGTAAATCTCGGTGACGATCTGGTCCACCGGCCTAGGAGTGCGGGACTTCTTGATCTTGGCCAGCTGGTTCCCCAGTCCGCGGCTGGCCGCCTTGGCCGCCTCCCGCCGGTCGGCGATCCCTTCGGCCTCAAAGGCCAGCAGCTCGGATTCATGCACAAACTGCTGCTCAAGGGTCTTGAGGCGGAACTGCTTTTGCACGACGTATTCGCCGAAGTTGCCCGGGTATTCGTGCAGGTGGAAATTCTCGACCTCGATGATCCTGGTGACGACGGCGTCGAGGAACTTCCGGTCGTGCGAGACGATGATCGCGGCGCCCTTGAAATCCCGGAACCAGCTTTCGAGCCATTCGACGCCGGCCACGTCCAGGAAGTTGGTGGGCTCGTCGAGCAGCAGCACGTCAGGGCCTTCGAGCAGGATCTTGGCCAGGGCCGCCCGGTTCCGCCAGCCGCCGGACAGCTCGTCGATCGCACACGTGCGGTGCGCCTCATCGAAGCCCAGGGTTGTCAGGACGGTGTCGATGCGCCGCGGGTAGTCCCAGCCGTCGAGTCGTTCCATGTCCGCGAACAGCTCCGCCTGCCGGCTGATGAGCCGGTCGAGTTCGGCGTCCGCGGGGTCGGCCGCGATGGCGGCGTCGATGGCGGCCAGTTCGGCTTCGACCGCCTTGATCTCCGAAAACAGCGCGTCGAGGACTTCCAGGATGGTGGCTTCCCCGTTGAGTTCCGAGAACTGGGAGAAGTAGCCCACCTTGGTGCCCAGTTCCAGGGTGACGGTGCCGGTGTCCGGTGCCACCTGGTCCAGGACCAGCTTGAGGATGGTCGTCTTGCCGGAGCCGTTCTTGCCGATCAGGCCCACCCGGTCGCCGGCCTCGAGCCGGAAAAAAGCCTCCCGGAGAATCTGGGTGTTGTCGAAGCGCACGCTGACGTCTTGCAGCCGGATCAGGCTCATGAGTTTGAATCTCTCAAGTTGGATTGGGAAGGACATTGAGGCGTTCGGCCGAGCAGGACGCTAGCGGACGGCAAGCCGCCACAGCGACGTGACTTCGGCTGCGCGGGCCGCGAACAGGGGGTCGTTGCGGTCGGAAGCCTTGGGGTGGGTTGGCCTGGTGTCGAACCGTTCCAGCACCTTCAGCCCGGCCGCCTCAATCGCGCCCAGCAGCTCGTCGCGGGACCGCAGGCCCAGGTGCTCGGCCAGATCCGAGAGGACGAGCCAGCCCTCGCCGCCGGGCTCCAGATGGTCGGCGAGCTCATTCAGGAACCGGAACAGCATCCGGCTGCCGGGGTCATAGACGGCATTGTCCAAGGACGAATGCGGCGTGGCAGGGATCCACGGCGGGTTGCACACGATGAGTGGTGCCCGGCCGGGCGGGAACATGTCGGTCAGGACGGCCTCCGCACGGTCCTGGACCGCCAAGTTCCTGAAGTTCTCGCCGGCGCAGGCAATCGCGCGGGGTTCGTTGTCCGTCGCCACCACGCGTAGGACGCCGCGGCGGGCGAGTACGGCGGCGAGCACGCCGGTGCCCGTTCCGACGTCGAACGCCAGCTTCTCAGATGGCAGCGGAGCGGCGGCCACCAGGTCGACGTACTCGCTGCGGGTCGGGAAGAACGTGCCGTAGTGCGGATGAATGCGGCCCTGCAGAGCATCGACCCAGACGCCGTTCCTTCGCCACTCGTGGGCACCAATTGCCCCGACAAGTTCATGAAGGGACACCACCGAGGGTTCGCTGATGTCCCCGTACGCTTCCTCCGCGGCCGCCCGGATGTCCGGGGAGCGCCGCAGGGGTACGGCCGGGCCCGGATCCAGCGGAACCAGCAGCAGGCCGAGAACGCGTGCCCGGTGGGAGCGGGACTGGCGGTGCCGGTAGAAATCATCGGCCGGGCTATCAGCGGTTTTCTTCTTCCCGGAGCCCACCCGCCGGTCCAGGGCGTTGAGGATCTGCCGCGCGTTGTGGAAGTCACCCTGCCAGAGCATCGCAACGCCTTGGGACGCCATCCGGATTGCGTCATCGGCTGTCAGGGAGTCGGTGACTACTTCAACGCGCGAGGGCGCAGGCCGTCCGTTTGCCGACAGCCATCGAGCCGTCCGGCTGCTGCCGGCCTCGGTCCACGTCACGACGGCAGGCTCCTCCACTGCGGCTGCCTGCGGGGACTTGGAGGCAGGTATCGGCGTATCCAGGGGGCGGCCCGGCACGGGGGTAGCGATAAAGAGTTCCAATCCCAGAGTCCGAGGGGCGGATCGGAGACTGACGTTTACTGCGGTAGTCCGCGACCATACCGCCCAGGTTTAGGCGGTCGTCCGGTCACGGAACGCGCCGAAAGTGGCGGACGCTGCCATTCCGCGTACCTTCTCAGGATACAGGCGGGTCCTGGCAGCCTTCCGCCACCCGGCCCGCGGCTCCGGTTTCCGGGGCATGGCCCGTTCAGCTTCCGCGCGCTGTTGCTGCCCGGCTTACTGCGTAATGCGGCTGCGTACGATCTCGCTGACGGCCTTGCCGTCGAAGCGCCCGGCGACCTTGGCGGTCACCGGCTTCATGACTGCGCCCAGCTGGCGCATGGTCAGTTCGGTGCCATCGGCGGTGAGGGAAGTGATGACCTCGTCGACGATCGCCTCCACTTCCGCCGCGGTCAGCGCCTTCGGCAGGTAGGCCTCGATAATTTCGGCTTCGGCGATTTCCGCCGCAGCCCGCTCGGACTCTCCCGCCTCGGTGTAGATACGGGCGGTGTCGCGACGCTTGGCGGCTTCCTTCTGCAGCAGGGACGTCACCTGGGCGTCGTCCAGCACGATCGGGGTTTTGCCGGATTTCTCGCGGGTTTCGATTTCGCCCAGGACGTTGCGCACCGTGGTGAGCGCGATCTTGTTACGGTCCTTCATGTGGCTGACGACGTCGGCGTGCAGGCGTTCTTTCAGGGTGGTCATGATTCTCCTAGTGTTACTGGACAGGATAGCGGGCGGGCCGGTGCGTGAGCCTGGGGGTTCGCCTACCGCAGACACCTGCGGCCATGGGCCAGGGCGTGCTGTTACTGTGAACCATCGCTGACCTATGGGGGACATCATGCAGCAACGATTTGCTTTGGTTCTTGCCGCCGCAATCGCAGTACTTGCCGTTTCAGGATGCGGAGGCCAGCAGCCAGCAACGGACGTGGACCGCACGAAGGAAGCAGAACCGGAGCCCTCTGCACTTTCAGCCACGGCAGCGACTGCAGCCACCCCCTCCCCCGAACTGCCGAAGCGCGTACCGGCCACGGGGCGGCCCTCCGCCCAGTTCTGTGACGCCGGCGAAAAGTACCTGGCAAAGTTCCCCGGCCTTCCCCGGGTCCAGCCCCCTGCCGGATCATCCACACCTCCGGCGGCGAACATCTGCGCGTACACGGCAGTCATTGGTGACATCACCAAGCCGATCGCCTCGCTCGGTGCCCTGGACTTGGCTGGTGACGATGCTGAGCTCGCCATCATCAGGAAAAGCTGCACTGACGGCACAGGACTCGCGCCGGGAGCCACCAAGATCGACGCCGTTTGGGTTCAGTCGCGTGGGTGGTCAGGCTGGACGATCACGAACGGCGCGGGCCACCAGGCAATGCTTTGCACGAACAGCCACTTCTTCAGCGCGTCCCTTTCGAACGTGCCAGGATCCACACCAGAAGACGCGTTGAATACAATCCTCGCCGCCATGGACTGACGGCTTCCCGGGCCCGCTGGTACCAGGAGTTCTCCGAAGCGGAGTTCCGCGCCAGGCTCGGAATGCCGACGCTACGAATCCACGCTCGTCCGCCGAATGAGGAAAAGTACGTCGCCGCCAACCTGAACGCCGCTCTGGAAACCCTGGCCGCAGGGTCCCGCCGGCTCATCCTGGTTTCGTCTCCCGCCACGGGATCCGTTCGAACCGGCGGGCGGGATCAGCGCGTTGTCCCCCATCCCGGATCGGAGCGGATGTCTTGCCAATCGGCGGGCTGACCGTAGACTCGGCCCATGGCTGGTCCTGGGGGAACGAGAATAGTCCGCGGTGTTTTGGTGCTCGTGGGTGTGCTGGCCACGGCTGTCCTGGCCGGGTGCGTCTATGAGGACGAGGGCGATCCGAGGCCACCGGAAGCCAGCTCAAGTGTCCGGCCGGCGGCCGCCTTACCGTCGAAGGGGGCGGACCTGTTGGCCCTGGAAACGCACAACTATGCTGAGCTGGAGCAGCGCCTGGCAGGCGCGGCCGGGCAGGTGCTTCTGGCCGTCTCCGGTCCGGCCGATGGACCCGGCGTGGGATTCAGCAAGTCCGTGACGGTGACAAGCGCGGGCCCGCACACTGTGACGGTCGCGTGCGTGGGTGCCCCCCGGGCTCTCATCTCGCTCTCCCAGGCAATCGTCGGAGGCATCGAGCGTACGGATTTCGAGCTGGATTGCAAGGGAGCCCAGTCACAGGTCGTCCAGCTTAAAGAGGGGTCCGTAGGCGCGCATCTGATCCGCCTCCACCCGGACGGAGGCGTATGGACAGGCGCGGTCGCCGGCATAAAGATCAGCGTCGGATGATGCTCCAGTAGGACCCGGTGTCGACGCCGGGAAGCCCGGCGTCCGCGCGCAGGGGGTCCGTGACCACCCAGCCGGCCACCGCCGCTAGCCGACGGCGCGTAATGGACGGCGCGCACTCCGGTTGGCCGTACTCTAAGGCTGTGAAACGAGTGCTCCTGGACCAGGCGATACACACCGACTACGGACAGCTTGACCTCATCTGGACCGAGGCAGGCGGATTCGATGGAGATTTCGACCGCTTCTTCGCCGGCCAGGTCAACGGATTGGTCGGCGCCGCCGACCCGGACGGCGTATACGTCAACCTTGCCCGCAGGTCAGGCGGCTCGTCGGTCCGCATCGTGCTGTTGGACGAGGCGCCTGCGGAAGATGACGTCTCGTGGGAGGACGTTGTCGAAGTGTCCTTCCTCCTTCCTGCCGGACACACGTTGGGGTGGATCGCCTGGGCGGGCTTGAGCAGGGGGTCGCTGGACGGCGTTCCCTCGGGCAGCTTCAGGCTGCGGGTCAGCGCAAGGGGACGAGATGAGGGAAGCGTGGGCGAGGACGCTGAGGACCTGGTCGACTTTTATCTCCTGGAGTTGTGGCTTGCGCCGCCGCAGCCCGACGCCGTTTTGCGCACCGGGAGCTGGGACAGCCGCTACTGGCACAGCGAGTGGGGTCAGCGTCGCTGACACTGCCTGGGACAGACACCGGAGTCGTGGACTCCAGAAAGAGCCGACACGTGCATGGCGCTTCTTCGCGGCGGCGTCGTCCACCTGGCGGGCGAGAACCGCTAAGACCCGGCCGCGGCGAAGTCGATTGCTTCTTCGCCCAACTGGGCGATGAGCGCCCGTCTATTCCGAGATTTCGACGGAACCGGAACCACCTAGAAATTGTGGAGCTAAGGAGATTCGAACTCCTGACCTCTTCGATGCGAACGAAGCGCTCTACCAACTGAGCTATAGCCCCGAAGCAACGCCGTTCCCGCAGGTACGGCGTTGCCGGTGTCCCTAGGCTACAAACTATCCGCGTTCTTTGCCAACCAGCCGCTGAATGTCTCACCGGCGTGGCGTTGCCCCGGAACCAGGTTCAACCCGGCGCGCAGGTACTTGCCCATGGCACCGGGCAGCGGGAACTGCACCAGGCGTCCGCGGGAACCGGTGACGGCCTTCCACTGCCGGGCGAATTCCTCCATGCCCTGGATCTCGGGGCCGCCGACCGTTCGGACGCTGTGCCGCGGGCCCGCGGACGGTTCCAGCGCAGCCCCGAGGAGGGCGGCAGCGACGTCGGACGGCGCAATCGGCTGGAACCGGGCTCCCTTGACCACGGGAATGATCCGCATTTTTGAGCCGGCACCGAACATCGACGCCAGCAGGGAATGGAACTGCGTCGCCCGGAGCGCGACAGTTTGCAGTCCAGACCGCTCGTAGACCTGTTCCTTGGCCGCCTTCGAGCCGTAGTAGCCGAAGCTGCTCCGGTCGCAATTGATGATCGACAACATCACCCCCCTGGCCACCCCGGCGTCCTGCGCTGCGGCGAGAAGGCGGGCGCCGCCGTCGGCGAAGCCTTTCAGGGCCTTCCCCGAGCGCCCTTCCAAGCAGTCGATCACGACGTCGGCGCCGGCCAGCGCCGCCGCCAGCCCATTGCCGGTGGTGACGTCGGCAGCGAAGTATTCCGCGCCCGGTACCCGGGCCGGGGCACCGGCGGGAGGTGGATTGCGACATAGGACCGCCACACCGTGCCCGCCCGCAACAGCCATCCGCACCACTTCGCTGCCCACCTGGCCGGTTCCGCCGGCAACACAAATTCTTGTCATGCCCCGAGGCTACCGGCCCGCGACCGATTTCCGGTCGCATCGTAGCTTTTGCCGTTGTTGATCTGCCGCAATGTCTTCAGTGTGATGGCTATCCGGATACAACGAAGCCCCGGGCGGCCATTGCTGGCTGCCCGGGGCTCAGAGTTGCTGTTCAGGCCCGGCGTCGCTGCAGGACATCGTCCAGGTTGCTCAGGGCGCTCTGCGCCTTGCCCAGGGGTTTCGATTCGGGTTCCGTGCCGAGGCTGCCGGCCGGGGCCATCGGAAGTCCCTGCTTGAGCGACGGCTTTCCAACGGCCCTTGGTGCTTCTGGCAGATCCAGCGGCTGAGGGGCGGCACGTTCAGCCTTCGGCGCCTCTACGTACGTGGGCTTCGGGACCTCTACCGGCTCCCAGCTCGATCCTTCTCCGGCCGGGGAATCCGCAGTGCGGCGAACCGACGTGTCGCCCGAAGCCACGGCCTCCGCCAGGGCCGCCTGGCGGAGCTCCTGGGCTGTCAGCGGCTTCGGTGCAGGTTTGCGTTCCGCGGCATCCGCCTGAGCGTCGAAGAGCGGGCTCTCAGTCCATTCACGGGGTTCCCCTGTGGGCTCCCGGAGAGGCGTCCGCTCCGGGGCGGACCGGGACGGGCGTGCCGGCGCGCTCATGGCCGAACGAAACGCGGCGTTCATTTTGCGGCGGCGGTCCCGGACCGCGAGCCAGCGGAGCATGAGGACGGAGGCCACGCCGCCGAGCAACGCTGCGACGGGAAGCCACACCGGACCGAGGCCGAAAATTCGGAGGACCGCGGACACCAGCCCTGTCAGAATCGCCAGCAGACCGGCCAGCGCCAGGGCCAACCGGCCGTAGCGGACTTTGAATGCCGGACACGTGGCAGCAGGCTTGGCGCCGCCATCGAACCCGGCGGTTCCCGGGCCGGACGCGGTGTGCGGGGTACTGGTCATGGGATTCTCCTGCTGGGCCGCCATCTTCATGACGTTCCCGGCTTGCGGGGTTGTTTCTAGATCGATGACGTCCGCCCCGAACTCGCCCGCAGGCTGCAGCTGGTGGCGTCCGTTCCGGAGCATGTAGGGAGCTACCCACACAATCCAGAGCGCAACAGCAATGACAAGGATCACAGAGCTGCTAAGAGGGAAGTCCACATCAAAACCGTATGAGCAATGGGCGGTACTGGGCCGCATTGTCCCCGGTGTGTCGCCGGACAACCGACAATTGAGTGGATTTAGTGCGTAATGGCTGGTCAGACGGGCACTCGCCGCTCACGCGGGACGGCTCTGCTGCCAGCGTGCCAGCAGCCCCCCGGGGACTTCTTCGGAGGTCAGCGCGAAGCTCCGGTGGTCCGCCCATTCGCCGTTGATATGCAGGAACCGCGGACGGTAGCCCTCGTCGCGGAAGCCAAGCTTCTCCACCACCCGCAGACTGGGTCCGTTTTCAGGACGGATGTTGATCTCCATCCGGTGAAGTCCGAGCGTCTGGAAGCAGTAGTCCGTGGCCAGTGCCACAGCGGTCGGGGCAATGCCCTGCCCTGCCCGGTCCTTGTCCACCCAGTAACCGAGCGTGGCCATCATCGCCGAGCCCCACACGATGGAGGACACCGTCAGTTGGCCCACGATCACGGGTTCGCGGAAACCGGGGGTCCACGCCGTGATCAGGAAGGGCAGGGCCGTTGCCTGGGCGGCCTGGGTCTTGAGGGATCGCACCATCTGGCGGTAGTCGGGAAGGCCGCCCCCGGGAACGGGGTTGGACGCTTCCCAGGGGGCCAGCCACTCGCTGTTGCGGGCGCGGACCTGGGTCCATTCCTTGCGGTCCCGGTACCGGATGGGGCGCAACACGAGGTCGCCGCACTCAAGCGTTGCCGGCCAGTTGAAGCTGCCCCCCATTGGAGTTATTTGGTCAGGCTGGGCGCGAGGCTGGCGGCGAATTCGGGCAGCCATTCCCGCAGGCCGGGGCCGAGGTCTTCGCTGTCGCAGGCAAGCTGCACGCAGGCCTTGAGGTAGCTGAGCTTGTCACCGGTGTCGTAGCGGCGGCCGCGGAAGACGACGCCGTAGACGCCGTAGCCTTCGCCGTCTCCTGCCGCGAGTTCCTGGAGCGCGTCCGTCAGCTGGATTTCGCCGCCACGGCCGGGCTCGGTGCGTTCCAGCACCTCGAATACTGCCGGGTGGAGGACGTAGCGGCCGATCACGGCGAGGTTGGACGGGGCGTCGTCGATGTCGGGCTTCTCAACGAGCTGGTTGATGCGGACATAGTCCTCACCCGCTATCGCCTGGACGTCGGCGCAGCCGTAGGCGCTGATCTGGGAAGGGTCCACCTCGATCAGCGCGACAACCGAGCCGCCGGTCTTGGCCTGGACTTCGATCATGGTGCTGAGCAGTTCGTCGCGGGCGTCGATCAGGTCATCGCCCAACAGGACAGCGAAGGGCTCGTAACCTACGTGCTGCTTTGCACGGAGGACGGCATGGCCCAGGCCCATCGGATCGCCCTGGCGCACGTAATGGATGTCGCCGAGGTTGCTGGCAGCCTGGATGGACTCAAGCTTGGCGGTGTCCCCCTTGCCTTCAAGGGTGGCTTCCAGCGCGGGGACGCGGTCGAAGTGGTCCTCCAGCGCGCGCTTGTTGCGTCCGGTGATCATCAGGATGTCGTTCAGGCCGACGTTGACGGCTTCCTCGACGACGTATTGGATGGCCGGCTTGTCCACGACGGGCAGCATTTCCTTCGGCATGGCCTTGGTGGCCGGAAGGAATCTGGTGCCGAGGCCGGCTGCGGGAATGACGGCCTTGCGGACGGGAGCGTTGAGTGTAGTCACTCGACTAATCTAACGGAGGGACCAAACATTAGGTAATCATTCGAGCCGCCGGAGTACCTCTGCTTCACGGCTGCAGCACGCGGAGGGACGAGTCACCATGGCGTCGAAGGAAGACATCCGGGCCGGCCACCGTGCCGGGCGCGGCGCATTGACGCCCGCCGCCCTGTCGGGCGCCGGGGCGGGCATTGCCCGGCACGGCCTTGCGTGGGCATCCCGCCTGACCGGCGGCCACCCGGGCACCTTCGCCGCCTATCTGGGCGTGGGTTCCGAGCCGCCGACCCTTCCCCTGCTGACGGCGTTGCATGAGGCAGGGCACAGGGTCCTGCTTCCGGTCTGCGAGCCGGACCTTGGGCTGAGCTGGGTGTACTGGACTCCGGCCTCCGAATCCGTCCGGAGCCGCTACGCGCCGATCCAGGAGCCTGCAGGGGAACGCCACGGCACCGCCGTCATGCTGCACGCCCACGGCATCTTCCTGCCTGCCACCGCCGTCGACTTCTCCGGAAACCGGATCGGTCAGGGCGGCGGCTATTACGACAAGTTCCTCGCGGCGCTGGCTGCCCTCCTGCCGCCCCGGGCCGAGACGTCCGACGGCGGCCTGCCGCCCCTGCCGACGGCCGCCGTCGTCTTCGACAGCGAGGTGCTGCCGGCCGGCAGCATCCCGGCAGAGTCCTTCGACCGGAAGGTGGCGGCGGCGCTGACCCCGGGCGGACTGCTCCTGCTGCAGAGCTCTTAAGGGGCGCCCGGCCGGGGTGATAGAATTGGCACTCAGGCCCTGAGACTGCTAAGTGACGGATCCGCCGGTGACATCCCGGCAATGATCCAGACCAGCAAGCACGGGACCTGCTCGTTTGTCCCTGAGGAGGATTTCCAGTGCCCACGTATGCATACGCCTGCAAGGACTGCAGCCACGCCTTCGAGATCGTGCAGTCGTTCACCGACAGCTCCCTGACGTCCTGCCCCGAGTGCCAGGGCACGCTCCGCAAGAAGTTCAACAGCGTTGGCGTCGTCTTCAAGGGTTCCGGCTTCTACCGGACCGATTCACGCGACGCCAAGGGCAGCACGGGTTCCCCTGCCCCGGCGGCAACTCCGGCGCCTGCCGCGGCTTCCGCAAGCTAGGAACTGCCCGCAAGAATCGCGGGTCGCGGCCCGGCCACGGTTCTTTGGCCAGGCCCTTTCTCCACATAGCCCAAACCGCACCTGTCCGGCATTTCCGCCGACGCGTAGGGTCGCATTCATGGCCACCCTTGCGCGTTCCGACCCGGCCGTCGGCAACTTCCGGGCGGAACTCCCTCGCGTATTGCTTCGCGGTGCGTTGCGCCCCTCCTCGGTTCTCAGGATCGGCGTCCCTTCCTTTGGGCGCGGCACCAGCGAACCGAAATCCGGGCGTCCGCGGCCGGGCCGGAGACCGGCCGCCCGGCCCACCCGCCGTACGCTCCGCTGGCTCGAGCGCAACCGGCGGCTGGCTGTGGCGCTGTTGCTGTGCGTCGCGGCCGGCATCACGGTGCAACAGCTCACACCGGCCCCGCCCTTCGCGGTCTCCGCCTTCGCCGCGGCAACGGACTTGCCGGCCGGGAAGACGCTCGGTCCGGAAGATCTGACGCTGCTGAGCGTCCCGCGCGACCTCGTGCCGGCAGGCAGCTACGGCAGCAGCGAGTCCCCGCACGGCATGCAGCTTGCCGTGGCGCTCCGCAAGGGCCAGCTGCTGTCCGATTCCCAGGTCCTTGGGCCCGGCCTGCTGGCGGGAAGTCCTCCGGGAACCGCCGCAGTGCCACTCCGGATGGCCGATCCGGCATCAATCCAGCTGCTCTCCCCCGGGCAGCTCGTCAATGTGGTCATGACAACCGGCGACAGCTTTGACCAAACGGCGGCGTCCCAGGTGCTGGCTGCGGCGGTGCCGGTGCTGTGGACCTCCGAGCACGGCGGTGAGGCGGGCCAATGGCTGGCCGCCGGGGATACTGAGGGCCTCATGGTCGTGGCTGCCGATGCGGATCAGGCACGCCGTCTCGCCGGCGCCTCGACGCAGGGGAAGCTGTTCTTCGTCCTTGTGGTGGCCGTGCCGGGCTAGGCGTTTGGAAGAGCCGCACGGGCAGCCACAGCCTTTCCGGAGCCCCGCAGGGTCCGCCACCGAAGGTTCAGTCCCGGTCCGTCCTTAGCCCCAGTGCGGAGGCTTCTGTTCCTGGAGCCAGGAGTCGTGGTCGTAGCCGCCGGACTCGTCGCCCCAGCGCCGTGGATCGTCTTCGGCTGCTTTGTTCGGCAGCACTCCGGCGGGCATCGCCGCCGGAGTTGCCGGCTGCGAAGCGTTGCCCCGGCCGCGGTCCTGGAATTCCTCGTTGTTTTCGATCTCGCCGTCGCTCCGCGAATCACTGCTGTTTCGGGTATCGCCGTCTGCAGTCATGCCTCCGGCCTCCTTGCTGCCCTTGTCTGTTCTGTACTGTTGCGCGCCATCCGGCAATCCGAAGGAGGACCGCTCCTCCGCGGCCCGAGCTTCGTTGACGGCCAGGTTCTCGACGTCGTCGTCAAAGAATCCCGGCGAGGCCTGCTTCCGGTGCGTTACGACCGGTTTCTCCAGGCCCAGGTATCCTCCGATGCGGTCGGCGCAGGCCGAAGGATCGGTAAAGACTTCTATGGTCCATAGTGGCATGTAACGCCAGCCGAGTCGCTCCAGCAGCTGTGGGCGCAGCCTGCTGCGTTCGCGGACGGTCAGCCGGCGGTACTGCTCGGTGCCGTCGGACTCAATCGCGACGGGCCGGGGAATTTCGGCGTCGTCCTGCCCGAGAGTGCTCAGCGGGTCGGCTGCGGCCACCATGTTCAGTGCGCCGTCGTACTGGTGCCACACACGGGCACCCCGGGCACGGAGCCTGTCGCCGAGGTCAGCCACGAGGGGATCTGCCCCCAAGGCCTGTTCGCTGGCGGCGGCGCGCGACGCCGGGCTGCCAAGATCCGAATTGCCCGCGATTTCCCGGTCCAGGAGCTCGTAGAAGTCCACTGCTCCGTGGCTCAGCCGGGTCACGTCGAGGTCCTCGGGTCGGAAGCAGCTCAGCACGTGCAGGGAGCGGCGCGCCCGTGTCATGGCGAGGGCGAACCTGGCCCGACCACCGTCCGCGGACAGCGGGCCGAGGCTGTGGAGTGCACGCCCGTGCGGGGTGCGGCCGTAGCCCGGGGAGAAAATCACGTGATCACGGACCAGGCCCTGGGCGCGTTCCAGATCCACCACCCGGAAAGATTCGTCCCCGGCCGTGAAGAAGCCGGCCAGCAGCGGATGGTTGGGCAGCTGCAGCCGGATGGACTCGCCGATCCGGGCTGCGTGCCGGAGGCTGCCGGTGACGACGGCCAGCGACGTCCGCGGCCGCAGGCGGGCGTGTTCGAAGACAAGTTCCACCGCCCGGTTCACTTCGGCCACGACGGATTCCACTCCGTCTTGGTCCGCGCTGGGCAGTCCCGTGCCGTCCGGCAGGTATTCGACAGTCAGGGCCCGGTCCAGGCCCGTGGCGGACTGGCCTTCCGGCAGCCGTCGCAGCCCGTTGTCGTAGAACCCCTTGCTCAACTGCCGCACGAGGTCTTCGTCAACGGCGCGGTAGACGGTCCGCAGGTTCCAGACGGGCAAGACTCCGGTCAGCGCCTTGTATGCGCTCTCCACGCCCTGGTGGGAGCTCTCGCCGGCGGCGAGCCGCTCCACACTGACGGTGAACGTCCGCGGGCTGGCAATCCGGTCGTCACCAAAGGCAATGACCTGTTTGGCGCGGGCGACAGCCGGCAGGACGGCCTGCAGCGACGTCGCCTCGGCGTCCAGGATGACGACGGCGTCGAACCGCTGTGTCGCCGGCAGGACAGCGGTCAGGAGATAGGGGCTGACCGACCACACGGGGACCAGCATGGGCAGAAGTTCCGGGGCCTGCCCGCTGAGGGCTGACAGGGTGACCCTGCCGTCTTTGAGCAGGCTGCGGAGCAGTTCCGCCTGGCGGGGGTGCTCCGCGATGGCGGCCCGCCAGCGTTCGGCAAGCTTCCAGCGCAGCCGCGCAGCGCCGCTGGCGATGTGGGCGTTGTCCGCGAGACGGTACTCGGCTTCCAGCTGGCGCAGGGCGTCGCCGTCGGACATCGCCAGGTAATCATCGCCGCTGATCATGGCTTCCAGGGCCGACTGCCACCAGGCGAGTTCGAGCTCCGCGGCCACGGACCCGGCCGGAACTTCGCGTTCGGCAAGGTCGGCGAGAAGTTCGCCGAGGCCATGCTCGCGCATGTTCTCCACCAGGAGCGTCCGCTCCGGCAGCGTCTCCAGCGTCCCGGTGTCGGCAACCAGCCGCTCCAGGCGCACCATGAGCTGCTCATAGGGCGTGTTGTACAACTCGCCGCCCGCCGCCGTGTGCTTGACGGCCTGGCCCAATTCGGCCAGTTCCGCTTCCAGCTCGCGGTACAGGCCGATGATCTCCCCCAGACCGGATGGGACCGCGGGATGGCGCTGCGTCGTTGCGTAACCGGACCACGCGGCCCGCTGTGCCTGGACGAGGACGAGGGAGCTGTGAAGGTCGGCGATGTGGACGCCCGGGCGGACATACTCCTTCGCCACACGGCGCAGGCGGGAGCGCTGCATGGATGGCATCTCGATGTTCCGTTCACGGCGCCAGGAGGACGGTGCGGTGGCGGAGATGAGGTCGTGGACCGGCCGGTCGAAGATATCCGGGGTGAACTTGTCCAGGCTTTCACGCACCGCGACAAGGAGCTCGACCTGGTCGCCCCATTCGGCGAACGTGCTGCCAAGACGGATCTCGGCATGTTCGGCGACGCCGTTCATCAGTTCGCGCAGTTCCGGAAGCTTCCGGGCCACCGAGCGTGCCACCTGCTGGGCTTCCTGGGTTTCCTTGCGGGTCAGGAGGCGGGCGCCGTGCCAGGGGCTCGTCGTCGACGCCCGGCTGAAGCTGCCCAGTTCGGCCGCGCGGCGGAGCCGCCCGGCCAGTTCCTCGCGGTCACGGATGTTGTCCAGCACACTGCGCTTGAGCCGGACGGTGGTGGCCGGTGCGGGCTGGATGGAGGTCAGCTCGGCCAGCGACTGCATGGCCTCGTACGGCGAGCAGCCCCACCGCTGGCGGACGTTGTGCAGCGAGGCGACATGGTCCCGCAGGGCGTGGCGGTGCTCGATCAGGGTGGTGTGCAGGTTGCTGAGCTGGGGCTCAAGTGACTTCTCGTTGCGTACGATCGCACGGACCAGCTGGCCCTTGAGCTGCAGCGGGGTCGCGTTGCCGGCGAGCTGGAACAGTGTGGAATCCAACCCCAGGGTGTCCAGTTCGGCGGAGATCTCGCCCAAGCTGGCACGCCGGTCCCCCACCACCAGGACAGTCTTGCCCTGGTTGACGAGGGCCCCGATGGTGTTGATGGCTGTCTGGGTCTGGCCGGTGCCCGGCGGGCTGCTGACCACGAGCGAGTCCCCGGCGCAGACGGCGTCGACGACGTACTGCTGGTCCGTGTCGGCGTCCAGCAGCAGCAGTTCATCGGCCGGGTCGCGCTCGTCGGTGGTGGGGAAGCGCCCGGGCTTGAGCTCATGAACCTCCACTGCCGCGCCGGCGGCAGCGCGGCCCAGGGCCGTCACGAGGGGGTGGTTCCCGTTGATCCACGGGTCGTCGAGGCTCCCCGACAGGTCGGCGTAGGTGGAGACCAGAAGGTTGTGTTCGACCTCGGCGCCGTGGATCGGCTGGATCAGGGTGCCAAGGCGGTCGAGGACAGGCTGCGGATCAAACCGGGCGGTGCTGTACGCCATGCGGGTGACGGCATTGACGTCGAAAACGATCCCGTGGATGGTCTTCAGGTGCCGGATCAGTGCAGGGTTGATCTTGGCCTGTTCGGTCAGCTGCAGTTCGTAGTCGTCCTCGCCCGGCCGGACCGTCAGGGAGATGGCGGTCAGCATGACGGGGGCGGAAACACGCTGGGGTTTGCCTCCGACTGCGGATGTCCAGACGACTGTTCCCGCCGAGAAGTATCCCGCGTCGATGCCGCGGTCGTTGGCGAGTTCGAAGATCTTGGACCGCAGGTTGCGCGAGGCCCGCGCGGCGACGACGTACTGCTGGTGGTCACGGATCAGCGTGGAGAGCCGGGTGCGCCGGCCGGCCATCAGCTGCGCCAGGCCGGAGGGATGGGCGTGGGTCAGGTCGATGGAGCCTTCGGGCGTCTTGGTGAAGCGCAGCATCGTGTCTGCTCCGGTGACGGGCTTGAGCCCCGACAGCCATTTCCTGAGCTCCTCGGAGCCCTCGGGGTGGCCTTGACCAACTGACACTGCTGCCTTCTTTTCTGTGCTCGCGTTTACTCTGCTCACGGTTTCCGTGCTCGCGCGGGACGTCCTGGACCATACCGGCATGCTTTCGAGGGTAGCCCGAATCCGGTGCCGGTGAGGCTCCGCAACACTGGCGGGACGCAAATTCCGCCCGAATTTGCCTGAACGCCATTCCCCCGCCAACGGCGGCCGCACGAATCCCCGCCGGGCCCGGCCAGCGATGAAAAGACCAGCCGCAAGAAGGCCAGACGTGAAATGGCCGGCCTCCCCAGGAGACCGGCCATTTCATTCGCCCATTACCGGGCTACTCCCATTCGATGGTTCCCGGCGGCTTGCTGGTCACGTCGAGCACCACGCGGTTCACGCCGTCCACCTCGTTGGTGATGCGGTTGGAGATCCTGGCCAGCAGGTCGTAGGGCAACCGCGACCAGTCCGCCGTCATGGCATCTTCGGAGGAAACCGGGCGCAACACGATCGGGTGGCCGTAGGTGCGGCCGTCGCCCTGGACGCCGACGCTGCGGACATCAGCCAGCAGGACGACCGGCATCTGCCAGACCTCGTTGTCGAGTCCGGCTGCGGTCAGTTCGGCCCGCGCGATGGCGTCGGCCTTGCGCAGCAGGTCCAGCCGCTCCTTGGTGACTTCGCCGACGATCCGGATGCCGAGGCCCGGTCCGGGGAACGGCTGGCGTCCGACGATTTCCTGCGGCAGGCCCAGCTGGGCGCCGACGGCGCGGACCTCGTCCTTGAACAGGGCGCGCAGCGGTTCGACGAGTTCGAACTGCAGGTCTTCCGGCAGTCCGCCCACGTTGTGGTGGCTCTTGATGTTCGCCGCACCTTCGCCGCCGCCGGATTCGACGACGTCGGGGTACAGCGTGCCCTGGACGAGGAACTTGATCTTCTCGCCGTGAGCGGCCGCCTCGGCGATGATCGCAAGCTCGGCTTCCTCGAAGGCCCGGATGAATTCGCGGCCGATGATCTTGCGCTTGGTCTCCGGGTCGCTTACGCCGGCCAGGGCCGCCTGGAAGCGCTCCTGTTCGTTGGCCACGTAGAGCTTGACGCCGGTGGCGGCCACGAAGTCCCGTTCGACCTGCTCGGCTTCGCCTTCGCGCAGCAGTCCGTGGTCCACAAACACACAGGTCAGCTGGTCGCCGACGGCACGCTGGACCAGGGCGGCAGCGACGGCAGAGTCCACGCCGCCGGACAGTCCGCAGATGACCCGGGCGTCGCCGATCTGTTCGCGGATGCGGTCGACCTGTTCCTCCAGGATGTTCCCTGCGGTCCAGTTCGGTTCCAGCTTGGCGCCCTTGAACAGGAAGTTCTCCAGGACCTGCTGGCCGTAAGCCGAGTGCTTCACTTCGGGGTGCCACTGCACGCCGTAGAGGCACTTCTCTTCGTTGGCGAAGGCTGCCACTTCGGCGCCGGCCGTCGTCGCGAGGACTTCAAAGCCCTCGGGGGCCTCGTGCACGGAGTCGCCGTGGCTCATCCAGGTGCTCTGGTACTGGGGCATGCCGTCCAGGATGGAGCGGCCTTCACCGATGGTGGTGGTCTCGGTGGCGCCGTACTCGCGGAGTCCGGTCTGGGCCACCTTGCCGCCGAGGGCGTTGGCCATGGCCTGGAAGCCGTAGCAGATCCCGAAGACCGGGATTCCGGCCTCGAAGAGGTCCGCGCCGACGCTGGGGGCGCCTTCGGCGTAGACGCTGGCGGGGCCGCCGGAGAGGATGATGGCGGCGGGGTTCTTGGCCAGGAGCTGCTCGGTGCTGTAGGTATGCGGAACCACTTCCGAATACACATTGGCTTCCCGGACGCGGCGGGCGATCAGCTGCGCGTACTGGGCACCGTAGTCAACAACCAGCACGGGCTTGTGGGACGTCTGGGATGCAGTGGGAGTAGTCACCGTACAAGCCTACTTTGCGGCGCCGCCGGCCCGCACATTGAGAAGCCGGTCCGGGCCCGGAATCTGTTGCCAGGTAAGCGAACTCACATGCAAGCCCGACGGCGGCCGGCCAGCCATCGCGCCGCGGGTGCAGGTCAGGGCGAACAGGCTGCCGGCATTCGCCTCGATCTGCATCAGGTGTGCCCGCGGGCAGCCCCGTGGTTCCGCCTGTGCCGGCCTTCCACTGGGGTGTGCCGCACGTGCTGCGGATTTAGTAGCGCTGCGGCGCCTGCGGGTTCGCTGCCAGTTCGGCTTCCACTTCGGCGTGGAACTTCTTCTCCACGAAGAAGGACAGGAAGGGCACTACGCCGCCGAGCGCCAGGATGATCATCTTCATGAACGGCCAGCGCATCAGGGACCACAGCCGGAAATTGGACATGAGGTACACGACGTACATCCAGCCGTGCACGATCAGCACCGCAACGGAGAGGTTTATCCCGCCGATCACTCCGGGCGGCTCGGCGTCGGCGAATCCGAAGCCGAACGGCTCGCCGGTGACGGCGTTGGTGCCGCCCAGGAAAAGGTACTGGCCGAATGCGTAGCGGGCAATCAGCTCGGCGCAGAGCAGGAGCAGCATGGCGCCGGTCATGTAGGCGAGCACCTTGTAGAACTTCAACGCCGAACGGATCTGGGCCTCGGTTCCGCCGAAGCGGCGCTTCTTGCTGCCCGCGGTTCCCGTTGCGGTGGACTGCTGCGGCTGGACGGCCGGCTGGGGCTCGATCATGGTTGCACTTTCGTTTCGGTGGTCCGCGTTTCAGTGGTCCGCGGGTCGGTGGGGTCAGGGGTGGGGACGTGTTGCGCCGCGGCTTCCTGCTCCTCGTCGAGGGCGTCCTCGAGTCCACGGCGGTAGTCGTCCTTTACCAGGCGCCACCAGATGAACAGTGCGAAGCCCGCGAACACCACCCACTCGGCGGCGTAGAAGAGGTTGAGCCAGTTGATTTTCCCGGCAGGAGGCTGCGGCCCGATGTTCAGCGGTTTCACCTCACCGCCGGACGCGGCGGCACTGACGTCGCTGCCGCCGGAGAGTTCGGAACTCGCCGCGACGAAGCCGGGGTAGCTGCTGATGTCCCAGATGTTGATGAGCTCCGCGACGGACACGGCGCTGGCCCGCCCCGGGCCCGCGTCGGTCCCTGGCAGCGGGGCTTCGGACGGCAGCAGCCGTCCGGTCAGTTCAATGGTGCCCGACGGCGGCGCGGCGGCGTCGGCGGGGTCGGCAACCCAGCCGCGGGCCACCGGAATCCAGGTCTGGGGCGAAGCGCCGGCTCCGGTCAGCACGGGGGCGTCCTTCACGGCCAGGGCCGAGACGACCCAGTAGCCCGAGGCGCCGCCGTTCAGCCGGCCCGGGACCAGGACCTGCTTCTGCGGATCGTAGCTCCCTGTCGCGGTGACGACCTGGTCGGCGACCGAACCGGGGAAGAAGTCCCCGGGCTGGAGCGCTGCGGTGAGCGGTTTGGGTTCCTCCGTCGTGGTGGAGACCGTCACCTCCGGCTGGGTCGAGCGGCCGAACTGCCACTGGCTGAGCAGCACAAACACCCCGGAAACGACGATCGCGAACACCAGTCCGACGATCCAGCGGGGTTTGAGGGCAGTTTGCAGCACTCCTTAACCGTACTTCGTCCGCGTGTAGAACAGCGAAACGGGCCTGCCTAGAGTGGGGCAGCAGGGTCCCTACGTGGCGACGGAGTCGACACGAAAGGGCCTGCCCTAGAGTGGGGCAGCAGGGTCCCTACGTGGCGACGGAGTCGACACGAAAGGGCCTGCCCCAATCTCTAGTGGTCGAAGAAGACCAGGCTTGAGTTGATGAGTTCCGCGATCACTTCGGGGTCGTAGGCACGGCGGAGCGATTCGCGGAACGATTCCTTAGACAAGGACCGGGCCAGGGTGGCCAGCACTTCGAGGTGCTCGGAAAACGAGCTGGCCGGCGTCGCGATCAGGAGGACCACTGTCGCGGGCCCGTCGGCAGCGCCGAAATCGAGCGCCTTGCCGTATTTCGTGATGCCGACGGCGATGGAGGTTCTGGAGACGAATTCGCTGCGTGCATGCGGCAGCCCGATGCCGCCGGGCAGGCCCGTGGCCAGCTGGTGTTCACGGGCGTTGACGTGCTTCAGGAACCCGGGGAGATCCGAAATGCGCCCGGCAGCATGCATCCGTTCCGCCAATTGGGAGGCGGCGTCGAGCTTGTCGGTGGCGTCCATCTCGAGGATCACCATGTCGGGGGTGGTGAGCTCGGCGTCATAGCGGTCCAGTGGTTCCGCCAAGTGGTATCCCTTCGAAGTGGCGTCAGTGCGCCAGCAGTCTCGGGGTCGAGGCTGCCGGCGGACTCTGCCGGTCAGCGCAGCGGAACGATGTCCTCGACGCCCAGTCGTGCTGCGTCGGCGGATTCGTCGTCCGGCTGCTCCTGGCTGAGCCGTTCGGCGTCGACCCTGGCCAGGTAGTGCTTGATCTCGCCCTCGCGCTGGGCATCGCTCCAGCCGAGGACTTCTCCGATCAGTTTAGCGACTACCGGCGCGGCGGACACACCGCGGTCCCACGCCTCGATGGAAATCCGGGTCCGGCGGGTCAGCACGTCCTGCACGTGGCGGGCGCCCTCATGGGTGGCGGCGTATACGGCCTCGGCGGCGAGGTAATCGTCCGCGCCCGGCAGTGGCTCGCCCAGTTCCGGGTTCTCGGTGATGAGGGCCAGGACCTCGGGGGCCATGGAGCCGTAGCGGTTGAGCAGGTGCTCGATCCGCGCCACATGGACGCCGGTCTCCTCGGCCATCCGGTTCCGTTTGTTCCACGCGGCCTTGAACCCGCTGGCGCCCAGCAACGGAATGGATTCCGTGCAGCTTGGCGGGACACGTTCGTCCATGCTGCGGGTCGCCTCGTCGACGGCGTCCTTGGCCATGACCCGGTACGTGGTCCACTTGCCGCCGGCCACCACGACGAGTCCGGGCACCGGGTGGGCCACAACGTGTTCGCGGGAGAGTTTGGCGGTGGAGTCGTTTTCGCCGGCCAGCAGCGGGCGGAGCCCGGCGTAGACCCCTTCGACGTCCTCGCGGGTGAGCGGGCGCTTCAGGACTTTGTTCACGTGCTCGAGGATGTAGTCGATGTCCTTGCTGGACGCGGCCGGGTGGGCCTTGTCGAGGTGCCAGTCTGTGTCGGTGGTGCCGATGATCCAGTGCCGGCCCCACGGAATCACGAAGAGGACGGATTTCTCGGTCCGCAGGATCA
The DNA here is from genome assembly GCF_019977335.1 of Arthrobacter sp. NicSoilB4. Lineage (NCBI taxonomy): Bacteria > Bacillati > Actinomycetota > Actinomycetes > Micrococcales > Micrococcaceae > Arthrobacter > Arthrobacter sp. NicSoilB4. The sequence goes on from NZ_AP024653.1 coordinate 2,948,963, forward strand.
GACCCACAGTCGATTGGAACCGGTCGCGAGGGACGACGAGGTGGATGCCCTTCGAGGCCCGCACCTTGAGCTGGCCTCGGTCGGTCACCATGGCCTGGGTCTCGTCCGTCCAGACGCCCGTCGCGTTTATGACCTGCTTGGCCTTGATGTTGAACGTGGAACCGTCCTCATGGTTGACCACCTTCGCGCCGACCACGCGTTCGCCTTCCCGGAGGAAGGAGACCACGGACATCTGGTTCACCGCATGGGCGCCATAGTACGCCGCGGTGCGGATCAGGTTGGCGCAGTACTTGGCGTCGTCGACCTGCCCGTCGTAGTACCGGATGGACCCGACGAACGCGTCATCCTTGAGGCTGGGCGCTGCCCGCAGCGTCCCCCGGCGGCTCAGGTGCTTGTGGAAGGGTACGCCGCGGCGCTGGCCGGTGGAGATGGACATGGCGTCGTACAAGGCGATGCCGGCACCCACGTAAGGCCGTTCGAGGAAGGGCTTGGTGAGCGGGTAGAGGAACGGGACAGGCCGCGCCAGGTGCGGGGCGAGTGCGGAGAGGATCAGCCCGCGTTCGTGCAGCGCCTCTTTGACGAGGGCGAAGTCGAGCATCTCGAGGTACCGCAGGCCCCCGTGGATGAGCTTCGAGGAGCGGGAAGACGTGCCTGCCGCCCAGTCGTTGGCCTCGACGATGCCGACGCTCAGGCCGCGCGTGACGGCATCCAGGGCGGCGCCGGTCCCGACGATTCCGCCGCCGACGATCAGGATGTCGAGCTCCTTGCCCGGGTCCGTGGTGCCCCTGAGAACCGCGAGTGACGCTTCGCGTTCCGCAGGCCCAAGGGCACCGCCGGCCCTGGGAGAACCGCCGGGAAAACTGTTCATTTCACGCCTCCATCCGGATCAAAGCTCGTAGTGCACCACACTACTTCCAAGTTCCCCGGATGGGCAGGGGGCGTCAGTTGCCGGCGTAAGGGGACACGACGACGTCGACGCGCTGGAATTCCTTCAGGTCCGAATAGCCGGTGGTCGCCATGGAACGGCGCAGCGCACCGATCAGGTTGGCCGTTCCGTTGGTGTGGTGGCCCGGTCCGAAGAGGACCTCTTCGAGCGGTCCGACGGTGCCGACGTTGACCCTGTCACCGCGCGGAAGTTCAAGGTGGTGCGCCTCCTGGCCCCAGTGCCAGCCCTTGCCCGGGGCTTCTTCGGCGCGGGCGAGGGCGCTGCCGAGCATTACGGCGTCGGCGCCCATGGCGATGGCCTTGACGATGTCACCGGAGGATCCCATGCCGCCGTCGGCGATCACGTGGACGTAGCGGCCGCCGGACTCATCCATGTAGTCGCGCCGGGCAGCGGCGACGTCGGAGATGGCGGAGGCCATGGGCGAGTGGATGCCCAGGGCGCGGCGGGTGGTGCTCGTCGCGCCGCCGCCGAAGCCGACCAGCACGCCGGCGGCACCAGTGCGCATGAGGTGCAGTGCCGGGGTGTAGCCCGCGGCGCCGCCAACGATGACGGGGACGTCGAGTTCGTAGATGAACTGCTTGAGGTTCAGGGGCTCGTGGTCCTTCGAGACGTGCTCGGCCGAGACGGTGGTGCCGCGGATCACGAAGATGTCGACGCCGGCGGCCACCACGGTCTTGTAGTGTTCCTGGGTCCGCTGCGGGGTGAGGGAGCCCGCCACCGTGACACCGGCGGCGCGGATCTCGGCGAGCCTGGAGGTGATCAGCTCCGGCTGGATCGGGGCCTGGTAGAGCTCCTGCATCCGGCGGGTGACGGCCGGGCTGTTGGTTTCGTCCTGGAGCGCGCCGATCTGGTCCAGCACGGACTGGGGGTCCTCGTAGCGGGTCCAGAGGCCCTCGAGGTCCAGGACACCGAGCCCGCCGAGCCGGCCCAGGGCGATGACGGTCTCCGGCGACATGGCCGAATCCATCGGGGCGGCGATGACCGGCATGTCGAACTTGTAGGCATCGATCTGCCACGCGACGGACACATCCTTGGGGTCGCGCGTCCGGCGGTTGGGGACGATCGCAATGTCATCCAGGGAGTAGGCACGACGCCCACGCTTGCCTCGGCCAATCTCAATCTCGTAAGTCACGTCCTCACTTTACTTGACCCGGCCGTTGGACCGGCACGAACCGCGCGGGCACACCGCACCGGTGCCGCAGGAAGCCGCCCGGCGAGACCCAAAATAATCGATAGTTCACACTGACTTGACATGTTTTGTCAATAGTTTACAAATCCTGAAAATGCCCTTACGTTTGCTTTCGGCCGCCGGGGATATCGCCCGGCGGCCTCCACACCCAGTTCCGGGCACTCCGCCCTGCCCGGTTACAGAAAGCAGAACCCATGGGAAGTGCATCACTCAGGAAGTCCCGCGTGCTGGCCCTGTCGCTGGCCGCCCTCGTTGGCACCATGACCCTCGCCGTCAGCCCGGTACTCGCCGCCCCCGGCAACGGACCGGTCGCATCGGAGAATGTCCCTGCGCCGGACGTCAACGCCGGTGAGGCGTACACGCAGTTCATCGTGAGCTTTAAGAAGACCCCCGGGAACGCCACCCCGGACGGCCGCGCGAACGCATGGGGCAAGGCAGCCCGGCAGCAGGGCGTAAGCGTGAAGGAGCTGCGCGCCCTGGCCACCGGGGGGACCCTGATCGCCTCCGACAAGGCCCTCTCGGACCAGGCCGCCAAGGACTTCATGAACGAGATCGTCGCCTCCGGGGCGGTCGTCGCCGTCGAACCCGATGCCCGCATGACCGCCGTGCTGTCGCCGAACGACACGCGCTACGGCGAGCAATGGGACTTCACCGCGGCGAACGGCATGCGCATCCCCGGCGCCTGGGACGTCTCCACGGGCACCGGTTCGACGGTCGCCGTGATCGACACCGGCATCACGGCGCACACTGACCTGGACAGCAACGTGCTGCCGGGCTACGACTTCGTCTCGGACGCCACCGCTGCCCGCGACGGCAACGGCCGGGACGCCAACGCCCAGGACCAGGGCGACTGGTACGCCGCCGGCGAATGCGGCCAGACCGCGGCATCCAACTCCTCCTGGCATGGCACCCACGTGGCCGGCACCGTCGCGGCAGTGACGGGCAACTCCATAGGCGTGGCCGGCGTGGCGCCCAATGCCAAGGTCCTCCCGGTCCGGGTTCTGGCCAAGTGCGGCGGTGCGCTCTCCGACATTGCCGACGCCATCATCTGGGCCTCCGGCGGCGCCGTCTCCGGCATCCCTGCCAACGCCAACCCCGCCAAGGTCATCAACATGAGCCTGGGCGGCTCCGGCGCCTGCGGCACCACCTATCAGGCCGCCATCAACACCGCCGTGTCCCGGGGCACCACCGTGGTGGTGGCAGCCGGCAACAGCAACCAGGACGCGTCCGGCTTCCGGCCCGCCAACTGCAGCTCGGTAGTGACGGTGGCTGCCAGCAACCCGAGCGGCACCCTCTCCTACTACTCCAACTTCGGTGCGACCGTGGACCTCACGGCTCCGGGCGGCGACACCGGAGTCAGCGGCGGCGGCATCCTCTCCACGATCAACACCGGAACCACGACGCCGGGCGGCGCCGGCTACGCCAGCTACCAGGGCACCTCGATGGCGACCCCGCACGTGGCCGGCCTGGTGGCCCTGATGAAGGCCAAGTCACCCGCCCTCACCCCGGCCCAGGTGGAGTCCACGCTCCGTCAGGGCACCCGGGCCATGCCGGGCGGCTGCACCAAGGGCTGCGGCGCAGGCCTCTCCGATGCCACAGCCACCATGGGCCTGCTCGGCACCACCCCGCCGCCGCCGTCGGGAAACCTGCTGCTGAACCCCGGCTTCGAGAGCGGCTCGGCCTCGTGGACCTCCGACCACGCGGACACCTTCGAGACCGGGACCAACGCCCGGACCGGCAGCGGCTTCGCCGGCCTGAACGGCTGGGGCCAGCCGACGTCGTACACGCTCGACCAGACCATCGCCATCCCGTCCTCCGTGACCCGTTCCACCCTGTCCTTCTACCTCAAGACGCTGACCGATGAGACCACCGGCTCCAGCGCCTACGACACACTGAAGGTCCAGGCCGTCAGCGGCGGCGTCACCACGACGCTGGCCACCTACTCCAACCTGAACAAGTCCACAGGCTATGTCCTGAAGACGCTGGACCTGTCCTCGTTCAAGGGCCAGAGCGTCACGCTGCGCTTCCTGGGCGTGGAGGACTCCTCGCTCAAGACCTACTTCTTCGTGGACGACACCTCGGTGACGACCTCATAGCAGGGCCCGCACCCCAGGAATGGGCATGTCCTCCCCTCCCGGGGGGAGATGCCCATTTTTTGTGCCCGGGAGTGGACATAGTGGGAATATGTCCACTGGCCGAGGCCCCCGGAGGGCATGTCCCGCCGGCGGCTCAGAGCCCTTCGGCGTCGTCCACGGCGAGCTGCGACTCGAACATCCGGAAGTAGCGGCCGCGCAGGGCCACCAGCTCCTTATGGGTGCCCTGCTCCACGATCCGGCCGTCCTCGAGCATGTAGACGATGTCCGCCTTCTCGATGGTTGCCAGGCGGTGGCTGATCGCGATGATGGTGCTGCTGCGTTCGGCGAAAAGCCGGGTGAAGATCCGGTGTTCCGCGAGGGCGTCAATGGCCGAGGTCGGCTCGTCCATGACCATGAAGGAGGCACTCCGGTAGAAGTTCCGTGCCATCGCGAGCCGCTGCCACTGCCCGCCGGACAGCCCGCTCCCCTTCCGTCCGCGGGGATCCTCCATCCAGTTGCTGACGTGGTTGTCCAGGCCGTTGGGCAGTTTGTTGATGAATTCCAGGGCCTCCGCGTCGGCTGCGGAGCGGCGGATCCGTTCGTCGTCGCGCGGTGACTCGACGTCGCCGAAGAGAATGTTCTCCGCGGCGGTGGCGAACTCGTATTTCAGGAACTCCTGGCTGAGCACCGCCAGGTGGCGGTGCCAGGACTTCACGTCGACGGCGGCGAGGTCGACGCCGTCGAGCAGCACCTGCCCGGAGTCCGGGCGGTAAAGCCCGGCGAGGATCCTGATGAGCGTGGACTTGCCGGCGCCGTTCTCCCCCACAATCGCGATGTGCTGGCCCTCGCGGATGGTCAGTGAAATGCCCTTGATGACCTCCAGCTCGCTGCCCGTGTAGGTGAAGCGGATGTCCCGCAGCTCCACCGTCTTGGGCGCCTGCAGCAGCGGCGGGGCGTGGTCGGAGTGCACCGGCAGCGCCATGAACAGCTCATAATCCTTGAGGTTGGCGAGGTCCTCGTCGATCGAGCTGAGCGAGGAGACCAGGCTGTTGGCGGTGGACAAGGCCCGGCTGACGATCTGCTGGACGTAGAGGAACTGCCCCACCGGCTGCGCCCGGGCGATGATCTGCCCCACCACCCAGATCAGTGAGACGACCTCCGCGCCGTACTGCAGGGCGTCCGCGGCGAGCTGTTTGGGAATGTAGCGCTTCTGGAAATCCAGCCGTCTGCGTTCATCCGCGTCCCGCAGCCGTGACCGCAGCCCCATCAGGTACCCGACGATCCCGTAGAGGCGCATCTCGGCGATGTGCTGGGGCCGCAGGAGGTTGGTCTCGATCATCCGCCGCTGCCGGCGCGAGTCGACCTGGGTGTTCCAGTGCGCGATCTGTTCGCGGGAGAGTCTGAACTGCAGGTAGACGCTGGGCACGATCGCGACGAGGACGATCACGGCGATCCACCAGCTGACCAGCATCAGCGCGCCGATGGCGAGGATCACCGAGACCAGCTGGGTGAAGATGGCGGCGATCCGGTCCAGGACGCGGGCATAGGAATCGGAGAAACGCTTGGCCCGGTCGTACAGGTCCACCGTTTCCTTGTCGTCGTAGCGCCAGAATTCGAGGGCCAGGAACCGCTCGTACATCAGGTCGCCCACGATCGCGCCGACCTTGAAGCTCATGAGCTGCTGGATGTACCGGTCCACGCTGCTGAAGGCGCCCCAGAACAGTCCCAGGGCCGCTGTGATGATGACGTAGACGATCGCCTGCTGCCCCGCCGCGGCGTCGCCCGCGTAGGCTGCCGCCAGGGCCGTGGTGGTGAGCGCGGCGAAGTAAGTGGTGACGAGCGGCAGCAACGCCGAGATCAGCGAGCCCATGACCTTCATCACCACGGCGGCGGGCGAGGCCCGGAAGCTGACGCGCAACACCTGGGCCACCGCCCGGGCGTAGGGCCTCAGCGCCAGTTTCCGCTTGGGCTCACGCGCGGGCAGGAGTTCGGACATGCCTCCAGCCTAGGACACCCCGCTGCCCAACTAGCTGGCAGCAGGGGCCGTTATGAGCCTCCAAAACGGCCCCTGCTGCGAGTTAGTTGGGGGAACCAGGCAGTGCGGCTTACCGCGAACCGTAGTTCGGTGCCTCCACTGTCATCTGGATGTCATGGGGGTGGGACTCCTTCAGGCCGGCCGCCGTAATCCGGACGAACTTTCCGCGGGCCTTGAGCTCCGGCACGGTCGGGGCGCCGGTGTAGAACATGGTCTGGCGGAGGCCGCCGACCAGTTGGTACGCCACGGAGGCCAGCGGTCCGCGGTAGGCCACCCGGCCCTCGATGCCTTCGGGGATGAGCTTGTCATCGCCGGAGACGTCTGCCTGGAAGTAGCGGTCCTTGGAGTAGGAGGTGTTCTTGCCGCGGGTCTGCATGGCGCCGAGGGACCCCATGCCGCGGTAAAGCTTGAACTGCTTGCCGTTGACGAAGATCAGATCGCCCGGGGACTCGTCGCAGCCGGCTAGCAAGGAGCCGAGCATCACGGTGTCCGCGCCGGCAACCAGGGCCTTGCCGATGTCGCCCGAGTACTGCAGTCCGCCGTCGGCGATCAGCGGCACGCCTGCCGGAATCGCTGCCTTGGCGGACTCGTAGATGGCGGTGATCTGCGGGACGCCGACGCCGGCGACCACGCGGGTGGTGCAGATGGAGCCGGGACCCACACCGACCTTGATGCCGTCGGCGCCGGCGTCGATGAGCGCCTGGGCGCCCTCGCGGGTGGCGGCCTGGCCGCCGATGATGTCCACGTGCGCGGCAACCGGATCGGACTTCAGCCGGCGGATCATGTCGAGCACACCCTGGGAGTGGCCGTTGGCGGTGTCCACGAAGAGCGCGTCCACGCCGGCGTCGATCAGGGCCATCGCCCGTTCCCAGCCGTCGCCGAAGAACCCGATGGCCGCGCCGACGCGCAGGCGGCCTTCCTCGTCCTTGGTGGCCAGCGGGTACTGCTCGGCCTTGGTGAAGTCCTTGGTGGTGATGAGGCCCTTGAGCCGGCCCTGCTCGTCCACGAGCGGGAGCTTTTCGATCTTGTTGGTCGCGAGCTTGTGCGAGGCTTCCTCGCGGCTGATGCCGACGTGGCCCGTGACGAGGGGCATCTTGGTCATGACGTCGCTGACCAGGCGGATCGGGAAGTCAGCTTCCGGCACGAAGCGGGTGTCGCGGTTGGTGACGATGCCCAGGAGCCGCATGCCCTCATCCACGACCGGCAGGCCGGACACCCGGTAGTGCGAGCAGATCTCGTCCAGCTCGGCGAGCGTGGCCTCGGGTCCGATGGTGAGCGGGTTGGTGATCATGCCGGATTCGCTGCGCTTGACCCGGTCCACCTGGTCCGCCTGGTCGGCGATGGAAAGGTTGCGGTGCACAACGCCGAGGCCGCCCTGGCGGGCCATGGCGATCGCCATCCGCGACTCCGTGACCGTGTCCATCGCGGCGGAGAGCAGCGGGGTCTGGACCGAGATGCGCTTGGAGATCCGGGAGGACGTGTCGGCCTCGGAGGGGATGACATCCGTGTGGCCGGGCAACAGCAGGACGTCGTCGTACGTCAGTCCGATGAAGCCGAAGGGGTCGTGTTCGGGCTGGGTCATGAGTGCGCCTCTTACCTTGATTACGGGTTACGGGTAGGGGTTGCAACAGATGACCAGCCCGTCATTACGGGCATGGCCTGTGCAGAAGTGTTGAATAAATAGTAGAACCTTGAGGCCCATCCCCATATTCCGGGGCGGCAATGTGAGCAACGGCACCGCTCCGGTGACGCCGCCCCGTCACTTCCAGCCCGTGGCCGCCAGCAGCCGCTGTTCGAACATGGGGATCATGGTCTGGACATAAGTCTTGGTCAGATGGTTGTCGTCCTTGTACACGTACACGTTCCCGACCACGGCGGGGCAGATCCCGTCGGCGCAAATGAAGTCGCTGAGGTCCATCAGGTGCAGCCGCGGCACCTTCCCGCGGTACGCGTCCAGCGGCGAGGACTCGGCGAGGGACTCCTGCAGCGGCACGTTGCACTTTGCGGCGTCGGGCCCGTTCTTCTGGACGCATTCGGGCATGTTCATGTTGAAGCGGGGGTTGTCACGGATGCCGACCACGTCCATGCCCGCATCGGTGAAAGGCTTGATGCCTTCGAGGTACTGCGGGACCTCGGCCTCGAAGGGCGCGTCTTTGTGCGTCAGTGAGGCGACGGTGAAGACCGCGTCGGGCTTGTGGTCCAGGACGTACTGGGCGCTGGCTTTGTTGAAGGCGTTGCACTCGGCGTCCCGTTCCGGGGACTCCCCGCCGAAGCGGCAGTTGCCTTTGAGGAGGGCAACAACTTCCCAGCCGTGGCTGCGGGCGATCGGGCCGAGCGCGGCCATGTATTGCTGGGCGTGCGAGTCGCCGAGCACCACGATGCGTTTGGTGACCTCGTCCGGGCGGCTGTTCTGCAGGCAGCCCGCGAGCAGCGGGTCGCCGGGGACGTTCCCGTCGGTGCACAACCCGTCGATGTCGGCCCACTCGTTCTTCATGGCCACGGGAGCCGGGATGATCTTCGCTTCCGGGGTCGGCTTTCCGGCATTTTCCGGCGCCAGGGCGGCCGCGCCGGGGGTCAGTTCCCTCGGCTGCGCGGCCGCAACGGCCTCGTCCGCCATCATCTTGCTCTGCCACACGGAGACCGGCCCGGCCAGCAGCGCACCACATGCCGCGATCACGACGGCGGTGCGCCAGACCCGGCTCTGTGGCCAGTGCCATTCGCGCAGCGGTTTCTCCACGAACCGGGTGGTCAGCACGGCCAGCACGATCGAGGCGGAGACAATAGCAAGGCCCTGGACCAGGTTGGGGGCCGTGATGCCGGTCCCGGCGAGGGCCAGCACCAGCAGCGGCCAGTGCCAGAGGTACAGGGCGTAGGAGTTGTCACCGAGCTTCACGAGCGGCTTCCAGGTCAGGAAACGGTCCACGCCAAACCGGCTGCCGCTCTGTCCGGCCACGATGATGGCGGCTGCGGCCAGCGTCGGCCACAGCGCGATAAAGCCGGGGAAGGAGCGGTCCACGGTGAGCAGGAGGCCACAGGAGAGCATCGCTGCAAGACCGGCCCAGCCAAGGACCACCCGCAGTGCCTTGCCGGGCCTGAGGTGCGGCAGCGCCAGCGCCAGCAGCGAGCCGAGGGCGAATTCCCAGAGCCGGGTCCGGGTATCGAAGTAGGCGTAGGACTGGTTGGTGGTGGTCTGCTCGATGGAAAACACGAGCGACACAACGAAGATCGCGCCGAAAGCCGCGGCCAGGAGGGCGGAGTAGCTCACCCGGTCGCCGATGCGGGTCCGGCGGATGAGGCGCAGCAGTACGGCCGCGCCGGCGAACACCAGCGGCCAGAGCAGGAAGACCTGGCCCTGGATGGACAGCGACCAGAAGTGCTGCAGCGGGCTGGCACCTGCGTGGTCCTGCGCGTAGTAGTCGACGGCGGTATCCGCCAGGAGCCAGTTCTGCCGGTAGAACAGTGAGGCCCACGCCTGGTCCAGCACGTCAGGCCAGCGGCTCTGCGGCAGGACCAGCCGGGTGCCGGCCAGGACGCCGAGGATGACAACAACGACGGCGGGCAGCAGCCGCTTGAGCAGGTGGAGCCAGTGGCTCAGCAGCCGCAGCGGCTTGCCGCCTTCGACCTTGCGGGCGAAGCTGAGGGTCATCAGGAATGCCGAGATCAGCAGGAAGATGTCGACGCCGCCGGAGACGCGGCCGAGCCAGACGTGGTAGGTGACCACCATGAGGACCGCGAGGGCGCGGAGGCCCTGCACCTCGGGCCGGTAGCCGGATTTCGCGCGCACCTGAGAACCCGCGGCCGCGGCCTGCGGGCTGGAGGTTGTTCGCTCGGTCGACACTAGAAGCCCCTTCAGGCAGGTTTCCAAAACGTCAATGTTACCGAACCGTAATTTGTCTGGCCAATCACGGCGGCGGGGGAACGCCATAGAGCCGGTCTTCCGCAGGTCCGGCGGCTACCCTGTAACGAGCCAGAGGAGGCCGCACCGTGATCGCACAACTGCGCATTTTTGTCCCGGAACCGTTGTCCGACGCCGTGGTGGACTGCTCCACCGGCGAACTTGGAGTCGCCGAAGTTTCCCGCCAGCGTGGTGCGTCCGTGCTTCCCCCCGGGGACGTCATCCACGTCCTGGTGGCCCGGGAGTCTGTCGAGGCACTGGTGGAGAAACTCCACGCCCTCAACGTCCAGGAACAGGGCTCGATCTCGGTCAGCATGCCCGAGTTGGTGCTCTCCGACCGGGCGGACAAGGCCACGGCGGACGCCCCCGGCGAGGGCGCGGACGCCGTGATCTGGGACGAGGTGTCCCGGCAGACGGGCGAAGACTCCCGGCTGACATGGAGCTACCTTGCCTTCCTCATCCTGGCGACCCAGCTGGCGGCCATCGGCATCGTCACGGACTCGACGATCGCCATTGTGGGCGCTATGGCTGTGGGTCCCGAGTTCGGACCGCTGGCGGCGCTGGCGGTGGCGCTCGTGCAGCGGCAATGGACGCTGGGACGGCGCGCGGCGATCGCCCTCGGCGTCGGCTTCCCCGTGGCGATGCTGGCTGCGGCCTTCACGGCGTGGCTCTCCGTGCCGCTCGGCCTCTTTCCCGCCGATGTCCTGGACCGCGGTTCGGCCGCCGATTTCATCTACCATCCGGGTCCGTATTCGCTGATTGTCGCTGTGCTGGCCGGCATCGCCGGAATGCTGTCCGTGATCAGTCGGCGCTCCGCTGCCCTGATCGGAGTCTTCATCTCCGTGACCACAGTCCCCGCCGCCGGTTTCGTGGCCGTCGCGCTGGTGCTGGGCGAGTATGAGAAAGCGGCAGGTTCAGCCATTCAACTGGCGCTGAACCTGGTGGGGATCGTGGCGGCGGCTGTTGCCGTGCTGGTCTTCTACCGCCTCGTCACCAAACGGCTGCCCGACGCCGCGGCGCTGCGCCTGAAGCGCAAGGCGATGCGGGCGAAGCGCTAGGCCGCGGCCGGAACGAAAGGGATGGTGCAGGGCGGCGAGGCACCTGGCGGGCACAGCAAAGGCCGGCCCGGCTGACGCCGGACCGGCCTGGACTGCCGTGGCCTGAAGCTAGTGGCTGTGGCCTGCGTGCTGGTCTTCGTCTGCCGGCTTCTCGACCACGAGGGTTTCCGTGGTGAGTACCAGAGCCGCGATGGACGCCGCGTTGCGGAGGGCCGCACGCGTCACCTTCACGGGGTCGATGACGCCGGCCGCGATCAGGTCTTCGTAGACGCCGCTCTTGGCGTTGAAGCCCTGGTTGACAGCCGATTCGGCAACTTTGGCGACGACGACGTAGCCGTCGAAGCCGGCGTTCTGCGCGATCCAGCGCAGCGGCTGGGTCAGCGCCCGGCGGACGATGCCAACAGCAGCGGCAGCGTCGCCTTCGAGGGCCTGGACAGCCGGGTCCTCGTCGAGCGCCTTGAGGGCGTGGATGAGGGCGGAGCCGCCGCCGGCCACGATGCCTTCTTCAAGGGCAGCGCGGGTGGAGGACACGGCGTCCTCGATGCGGTGCTTCTTTTCCTTCAGCTCGACCTCGGTGGCTGCGCCAACCTTGATCACGCCGATGCCGCCGGCCAGCTTGGCCAGGCGTTCCTGCAGCTTTTCCTTGTCCCAGTCGGAGTCGGTGCGGGTCAGCTCGGCGCGCAGCTGGGAAACCCGGGCTGCGACGTCCTCGGCCGATCCGGCGCCGTCAACGATGGTGGTGTTGTCCTTGGTCACCGTGATGCGCCGGGCAGTACCCAGCACCTCGAGGCCGACCGTGTCCAGGCTGAGGCCCAGTTCCGGCGAGACGACCTGCGCACCCGTGAGGGTGGCGATGTCCTGCAGCATGGCCTTGCGGCGGTCGCCGAAGCCCGGCGCCTTGACGGCGACGACGTTCAGGGTGCCGCGGATGCGGTTGACGATCAGCGTGGACAGGGCCTCGCCGTCGACGTCTTCGGCAATGATGAAGAGCGGCTTGGAGCTCTGCAGCGCCTTCTCCAGCAGCGGCAGGAAGTCCTGCACGGAGGAGATCTTGCCCTGATTGATCAGGATCAGGGCGTCTTCGAGGACTGCTTCCTGGCGTTCCGCGTCGGTGACGAAGTACGGGGACAGGTAGCCCTTGTCGAACTGCATGCCCTCGGTGAGGACCAGTTCGGTCTGCGTGGTGGAGGATTCCTCGATGGTGATCACACCATCCTTGCCGACCTTGCCGAATGCCTCGGCCAGGAGCTCGCCGACCTCGTCGCTCTGGGCGGAGATGGAGGCGACGTTGGCGACCTGGGTGCCTTCGACGGGGCGTGCGTTCTCGAGCAGGCGGGCGGCGACGGCCTCGACAGAGACCTCGATGCCGCGCTTGATCTGACCCGGGGCGGCGCCTGCCGCAACGTTGCGGAGGCCTTCCTTTACGAGCGCCTGGGCCAGCACCGTGGCGGTGGTGGTGCCGTCGCCGGCGACGTCGTTGGTCTTGGTGGCGACCTCCTTGGCAAGCTGCGCGCCAAGGTTCTCGTACGGGTCGTCCAGTTCGACTTCACGGGCGATGGTGACGCCGTCGTTGGTGATTGTGGGGGCGCCCCACTTCTTGTCCAGCACGACGTTGCGGCCGCGCGGGCCGAGCGTCACCTTGACCGTGTTAGCGAGCTTATCGATGCCGGCTTCAAGCGACCGGCGGGCAGCGTCGTTAAACGCGAGCTGCTTTGCCATGGTTTTGTCCTTTCAAGACAGAACCCCGCGCAACTGACCCGTCAAAGAAGGATCGGCGGCGCGGGGTCCAAGAGAGTTACTTTACGACGATCGCCAGGACGTCGCGGGCGGACAGCACGAGGTACTCGGTGCCGCCGGTCTTGACTTCGGTTCCGCCGTACTTGGAGTAGATGACAACGTCGCCGACGGTGACATCGACCGGAACGCGGTTGCCGTTGTCGTCAAAGCGGCCGGGGCCTACTGCAACAACTTCGCCTTCCTGCGGCTTTTCCTGCGCGGAGTCCGGGATAACCAGGCCGGAGGCCGTGGTCTGCTCGGCTTCGAGCGGGCGGACAACAATACGATCCTCAAGAGGCTTAATAGAGACCGACAAGGACCTCTCCTATTCGTCAGCAAATTCGTGGACTTTAAAGCTGTGGTGCCATGGCGTACAGACCGTCGTCGCGGTGCCGGCAGCAGCCTGGCTGTCAAGCTTCAGGTGTTAGCACCCTCCTAGGGAGAGTGCTAATGACGACTCTATGTAAGTAGTTAGCACTCGGTCAAGGCGAGTGCCAGAAGTTCGTTCCCGGTGAACGCTTTACCCAGTGGCTATGCCTACTGATTCGGGGCTGCACAGAGGGACATGCCCATTCTTCGTCGCGGCCGGTTGACACATCGGCATCATGTCCACTGCCGGCGCCGAACGACGGACATGTCCCCCGGTTCCGGGCCGGCAAGAGGGACGTGGCCACGGTTTGCCCGGCTGCACAGAGGGACATGCTCATTCTTCGTCACAGCCGGTGGACGCATTGGCATCATGTCCACTGCCAGTGCCGAACGATGGACATGTCCCGCGGTTCCGGGGCTGCGCAGAGGGACATGTCCACGCTGAATGCCGGGAGTGGGGCATGTCCAGCAGACATGCGGGCGGGTGGCTACCGTCCGCCGAGGTCCTCGAAGTCGACGTCCTCGCCGTTGTCCTCGTCGTCGAGGCCGGCCTCGTTCCGGTGCCGGTACAGCACCAGGCCTCCGGCCGCCGCAAGGGCGAATCCGATGACCAGGAAGATGATGCCGCCTACGCGGGCCGCCACGTAGCTCTCGCGGATGGACTTCGCCTCGTCGGTGGCGTCCGTAACGTCCTTGCCGCCGACCGAATAGACGGTGGCGTTGAAGGAGTCCAGGAAAAAGATGATGACCAGCAGCGCCGCGCAGACGACGGCGATGACGGCGCCGGCAATCAGCGCCGGCCGGGCGTAGCGGGCGAGTCCCTGGCGGGCGGGACGGCCGCCGTCGGCGTCCTGCTGCGCGGCGTCGACCTCCCCGTAGTTTTCGTCCGTGCCGTTGTTTGCCGTGCCGCTGTCATCCATGCCGTCAAGCCTATCCGGCGCACGGCTCCACCGGCGCCCTGAACTAGGCTTGTGACCATGGCTGACGCACCGCAGGACCAGATCGCCCCGCTCCTTAACCCCGAAGGCTGGGAGCTGCTGGCGTCACTGGGCCCGTACAAGGAGGATGAGGCGTTCCGCCTCAACGCTTCCCTCCGGAAGGCCGGCCACTCTCCCGAACTCGTCTCCGCCGTGCTGACCCAGTCCCGGCTGAGGACCAAAGCGGAGGCCAAGTTCGGCGAGTTCGCCCGGCAGATGATCTTCACGCAGGCAGGCCTGGAGCAGGCCACCCGGCTCACCGTGGCGGCCCGGCACGCGCAGCGCTTCGCGGAGGCAGGCGTGCAGCACGTGGCTGATCTTGGCTGCGGCCTCGGCGCCGACGCCATGGCGCTGGCTTCGCTGGACATCACTGTCACGGCGGTGGAGATGGACGAGACGACGGCGGCCTGCGCCACGATGAACCTGATCCCCTTCCGGAACGCCACCGTGGTCCATGCCGATGCGACGACGGTGGCCCTCGACGGAATGGACGGCGTCTGGCTGGATCCGGCGCGCCGGACCACCTCCACGTCGGGCACGAAGCGGATCTGGGATCCGGAGGACTTCTCCCCGCCGTTGTCCTTCGTTGAGTCGCTGGCCGGCACCGGCCTGGCCGTGGGCGTGAAGATGGGCCCGGGCATGCCGCACGACTCTGTTCCCAAGGATTGCGAAGCCCAGTGGGTGTCCGTGGGCGGGGACGTCACCGAAGTGGCGTTGTGGTTCAACGCGGTCCGGCGTCCGGGGATCCGGCGGGCGGCCCTGTTGCTCGGCCCTGCCGGAGCGGCAGAGCTCAGCAGTTCCGAGGACTTCGACGGCGGCCCGGTCGCCCCGGTGGGGCCGGTCGAGGGGTACCTCTATGAGCCCGACGGCGCCGTCATCCGCGCCGGGCTGGTGGCCGACGTCGCCCTCCAGCTGGGCGGGCACCTCGTGGACGAGCACATCGCCTACATCTGCGCCCCGGAGCTGCGCGACACGCCGTTCGCCCGGGCCTACGAGGTCCTGGACGTGATGCCCTACAACGTCAAGGCGCTCAAGGCCTGGGTCAAGGACCAGGGCATCGGGGTGCTGGATATCAAGAAGCGCGGCACATCGGTCACTCCGGAGGAGTTGCGCAAACAGCTCCTTCCCGGCGGCGGCAAGGCCGGGGGTAAGGCCGCCAAGAAAACGGCCACCCTGGTCCTCACCAGGATCGGCGAGGAGCGGGTGGCCATTTCGGTGGAGCCGGTCTAGGGCAGGTTCTCTGGATTCCGGCGGGCTACTGGGCCCGCATGAAGTCCTCGGCTGCCCGGACCTGTTCGTCGCTGGGCCGGATCCCGGTGTACAGCACAAACTGCTCCAGCGCCTGGATGGTCGCCACTTCCGCGCCGGTGATCACGGTCTTGCCGGCAGCGCGGGCGGCCTTGACCAGCGGCGTCTCCGCCGGCAGCGCGACGACGTCGAAGACCACCTTCGCGGCGTCCACCGCCTCCCGGGGGAAGGACAGAGAGTCGACGTCGGGTCCCCCCGCCATACCAATAGGCGTCACGTTGATGATCATGTCGGCGGCGACGGCTGGATCGACGTCGGCGCGCCAGGCGAAACCGTAGAGCCCGGCGAGCGCCCGCCCCGTTTCCTCGTTGCGCGCGATCACGGTGACGTCGCGGAATCCGGCGTCGCGCAGCGCCGCCGCAGTGGCCTTGGCCATGCCGCCGGCACCCCTCAGCAGGACCGAGTACGAGGAGGGCACGGCATTGCGCTGCAGCAGCTGCTCGATCGCCGTGTAGTCGGTGTTGTAGGCGGTGAGAGTGCCGCCGTCGTTGACGATCGTGTTGACCGAGTCGATCGCCTTCGCGGAGGGATCCATCACATCCACGAGGGCGATGACGTCCTCCTTGTACGGCATCGACACGGCGCAGCCGCGGATCCCGAGGCCCCGCACGCCGGCGATCGCCTGGGCGAGGTCCGTCGGGGCAAAAGCCTTGTAGATCCAGTTCAGGCCGAGCTGTTCGTACAGATGGTTGTGGAAGCGCGTCCCGTTGTTGCTCGGCCGGGCCGAGAGCGAGATGCACAGGGTCATGTCTTTATTCAGGATGGGCACCCCTCCATTAAACGCCAGGCCCGCACCGGCCGCTCCTCAGGGGTTACCGCAGCCACGGCCCGCGCGGCGGCCGGAGCAGGAAGCGGATCCGGGGAGAAGCCCCGGGGATGCCGCGAGTAGCGCTGCGGTCCGAATACTTTTGTGAACACTTTCACGTGGTCGCGGCGCTCTGGCCACCGGCTCGATGCTGCCCCTGCACTAGACTTGGACCACCGTTGCCTCGCCAACTGTCCGGCGAATCCGCCCATGACGTTGCCGGCCGGGGCGGGGAAAAACGACAGCTGAACAATGAAGGGACCACATGAAGATTGATTTCGCTTCATCCAGGCAATCAACTCTTGGTGTGGAATGGGAACTGGCCCTCGTGGACGCGGAAACCGGCGAGCTTGCCTCCGTGGCCAAGGAGGTCCTCCGCGGTGTCGCCGCGAAGCATCCCGAATTGAACGAAGACGACGAGCACCCGCACATCAAGCAGGAGCTGCTGCTGAACACGGTGGAGCTCGTCACCGGGATCTGCAACACCGTGGCGGAGGCCAAGGCCGACCTGAGCAGTTCCCTTGCGGCCGTCCGGGACGTCACCGATCCCATGGGCGTCGAGGTCTTCTGCGCCGGCAGCCACCCGTTCAGCCCTCCGCAGCTGCAGCCGGTGACGGACAAGGAGCGCTACGCCAAGCTCATTGACCGCACGCAGTGGTGGGGCCGCCAGATGGTGATCTACGGCGTCCACGTGCATGTGGGCCTGGACAGCCGCGACAAGGTGCTCCCGGTCCTGGACGGCCTGGTGAACTACTTCCCGCAGTTCCAGGCGCTGTCCGCCTCCAGCCCGTTCTGGGGCGGTGAGGACACCGGCTACGCCTCGCACCGCGCGCTGATGTTCCAGCAGTTGCCCACCGCCGGGCTGCCGTTCCAGTTCGCCACGTGGGAGGACTTCGAGTCGTACGCCCAGGACATGTTCACCACCGGAGTGATCGACTCGCTCTCCGAGATCCGCTGGGACATCCGGCCCGTCCCGCATTTCGGCACCATCGAGATGCGCATCTGCGACGGCCTGGCCACACTGGAGGAAGTCGGCGCGATCGCGGCCCTGACGCAGTGCCTCGTCGACGAGTTCTCCACCACGCTGGACAACGGGGGCACGATTCCCACCATGCCGCCCTGGCATGTGCAGGAGAACAAGTGGCGCGCGGCCCGCTACGGTCTGGACGCCATCATCATCCTCGACGCCGCGGGCAATGAACAGCTGGTCACGGACCACATCCGCGAGACGGTTGCCCGTCTGGAACCCGTCGCGGTGAAACTGGGCTGCGCCGCCGAGCTGGCCGACGTCCTGAAAATCATCGAGCGCGGCGCCGGGTACCAGCGGCAGCGGCGTGTGGCGGAGGAACACGGCGGCGACCTGCGCGCCGTCGTACTGGACCTGGTCCAGCAGATGCGCAAGGGCCCCGAAGCGTAGGCGGAGCCTCCACTCCGCCCGGTCTCAGGCCGAGACGGTGGTGACCGGCATCGAGGAATCCGGTGCGAAGCCGATGCCGCTCGGCGCGATCCCGGCCATCACCAGCTGGGCGCCGAGGGCCGCGACCATGGCGCCGTTGTCCGTGCACAGCGCCAGCGGCGGGACGGTCAGCCGGATTCCTGCAGCGCTGCAGCGCTGCTCCGTGAGCTGGCGCAGCCGTGAATTCGCTGCCACCCCGCCGCCCAGCAGCAGTTCGGTGATGCCGTTCTCCCGGCAGGCCAGCACCGCCTTGGACGTGATGACGTCCACCACGGCCTCCTGGAAGGCCGCGGCGATGTCCGCAACGGGCACCGTCTCGCCCCGGGCTTCGAACTGTTCCACGCAACGCGCGACGGCGGTCTTGAGACCGCTGAACGACCAGTCGTAGCGGTGCGGGCCGGGTTCCTCCGCGGTCCCCATGTATTTTGGCTGGCTCAGTCCGCGCGGGAAACGGATCGCCTTGGCATTCCCGGTCCGTGCCAGCTTGTCGATCGCCGGTCCGCCCGGATAGCCCAGTCCCAGGAGCCGCGCCACCTTGTCGTAGGCCTCGCCGGCGGCGTCGTCGATC
Organism: Arthrobacter sp. NicSoilB4; assembly: GCF_019977335.1. Classification (NCBI taxonomy): domain Bacteria; kingdom Bacillati; phylum Actinomycetota; class Actinomycetes; order Micrococcales; family Micrococcaceae; genus Arthrobacter; species Arthrobacter sp. NicSoilB4. The sequence goes on from NZ_AP024653.1 coordinate 2,967,420, forward strand.
GTGGAACCGAGCAGCTCAACGTCCCCGGTGATGTTCCGGATCCGGAGGATTTCCGTGTGCCCGCCGGAGACCAGGAGGGCGCCCAAATTTTCGGGCAGAGCATTCCCCGGCAAAGCATTACCCGGCAGGGTCCTGGCCGGTGCCTGCGGGCCGCCGTCGTCCGTCTGGAGCAGCCCGACGCCGACGTGCGCAACGAGATGATTGATGGCGTACAGCGGTTTGCCCGTGGCGACGGCGAGCGCCTTGGCCGCGCAGACGCCAACCATCAGGGCTCCGGCGAGTCCGGGGCCGGACGTGACGGCGATGGCGTCGACGTCCTCCAGTGTCACCCCGGCCTCGGCGAGGGCTTCGCGGAGTGTGGGGACGAAGGCGTCCAGGTGCGCGCGGGAGGCGATCTCGGGGATCACGCCGCCGAACCTGACGTGTTCCTCCATGGAGGAGGACACGGTGTTGGTCAGCAGCCGCGTCCCGCGGACAATTCCGACGCCGGTCTCGTCACAGGAGGATTCGATGCCGAGGACCAGTGGTCCGTCGTGCCGGGTGTCGTTCATGGGCGGTCTGCTTCCCTGGGCGTCGAGTCTGGTTCGGGCGTGCCTGGTTCCGGGGCGCCTGGTTCGGGGGCGCTGAGGCGCAGCCGCATGATCAGGGCGTCGACGCCGTCGCGGTAGTAGCGGCGGCGGACGTGGATCTGCTCGAATCCGTAGCGGCGGTAGAGCTGCTGGGCACGGGGGTTGTCGGCCCGGACTTCCAGGAGCACGTCCTCGGCGCGGCGCAGCAGGCTTTCCCGGATGAGTTCGGTGAGCAGCGCCGAGCCGATCCCCTTCCCTTCCTGCTCCGGGACGACGGCGATGGTCTGGACGTCCGCGATCGGCCGGATGCACATCAGCCCGGCGTAGCCCACGATCTGCCCGGCCAGTTCGGCCACGACGTAGCGGCGGGTTTCTGCCTGCGCCAGCTCGGTGACAAACATTTGCAGCGGCCAGGCGTCCACCGGGAACAGCCTGCACTCCAGCTCATGGACGGCGGGAATGTCCGCTGACGTCATCTCCCGCAGGGTGACCCCGCCGGGCAGCCGCGCCGGTGTGTCTTGTCCCGTGTTCTGTCCTGTGTTCTGGCCTGTGTTCTGCCCTGCGGGCCCGGTGTTCACAGTGCCCTCTTCCGCGGTCCCGGCACCTGGGCATCCGACTCGCGCAGGTAGAGCGGTGTGGACTCGAGCAGCTGCTCCCCCGCTGCGAGCCGCGCCAGGGCGAACTGGCCCAGCGACAGCGCCTCCGGCTGGCGGGAGCTGAAGCCGGGGACGGCCTTGACGACGTCGGCATAGAGACCGGCGCCGGCGCCGTAGACGGGAAGGTCGGGGAGTTCCGCCGCGAAGCCGACGTGCGGGCCGTCCACCAGCAATGGCAACTGTCCCCCGCTGAGGGCATACCGTGCCCAGTAGACCTCTTTACGCCGCGCGTCGGTGGCGACGATGAACTCCGGGGCCGCGTCCGTGGACTCTGCCACCTCCAGGGCGATGGCATCCAGGCTCATGAGGCCGTAGAGCGGCTTGCCCCAGACGAAGGAGAGCGTGCGGGCCGTGACGATGCCCGAACGCAGGCCGGTGAACGGGCCGGGTCCCACTCCGGTGACCACCGCGTCGACGTCGGCGCCGGCGACGCCGGCCTCGGCGAGGAGCGCCTCGATTCCCGGGGCCAGCACTTCGGCATGGCTCCGGGTGTCCTCGGTGGAGAAACTGCCCACGAGTGATTCCGGGGTGTCATCGGAGACGAGCGCGGCGCTGGCCACGGCCGAGGTGTCGATGGCAAGGATCAGCATCAGTTCTCTTCCAGGGGGTGAGGCAGGGTGTCATTCCGGGCGGGCGCAGGGAGGGCGGGCGGGTCCATCCAGCGCGGACCGAAGCCGCGGATCACAATCGTGCGCGGTTCGTCGTCGTCGTCGGTGTCGAAATCGAGCACTTCGGGGTCCTCGGCGGCCTCCACCTGGTGGGTTTTTTCCGTGGCGTGGGCTTCCGTGCTGTGGATGCCGCCGCCCAGGCTGCGGAGCAGGTCCACCTCTAGCCTGCTGTCGCTCAGGTGCTCCACCCGGCCTCGGCCCCATTCCACCACTGTCACGGCGCTGTCCATGGTGTTTTCGAGGTCGATATCGTCGATTTCCGAGGCCGAGCCCAGCCTGTACGCGTCCACATGCACCAGGTCCGGGCCGCCCGGCCGGGGACCGTCGGGCAGGTTCGGGTGGATGCGGACCAGCACGAACGTCGGCGAGATGATGCCGGCCCGGACGCCCAGGCCCTCCCCGAGGCCCTGGGTGAAGGTGGTTTTTCCCGCCCCCAGTTCGCCGGTCAGGACCAGCAGGTCCCCGGTCCGGAGCTGGGCGCCGAGGCCCGCCGCAAGGGCATGGGTTTCATCCGCGGTCCGGACGTTCAGGGTCCGTTCCCAGGCCGCAGCGCTCACGGCCGGAGCTCGTCGCTTGGCGGTTCTTCATTGATGTAGCGGCGCGGCACCCTGGGGCTGATCCGCGTGACGATCTCGTAGTTGTTGGTTCCCGCTGCCCTCGCCCAGTCCTCTGCGGTGGGCCCGCCGTCGTCGCCGTTGCCAAACATTACGGCCTCGGCGCCGAGGACGCTGCGCCCCCCGGCCGAAACATTGAGCGGGCCGAGGTCGATCACCATCTGATCCATCGCGATGCGGCCCACGACGGGGTAGGTCACGCCGTCCACGCGGACCGGTCCTCCGGTGGCGATCCGCGGGACGCCGTCGGCGTAGCCCAGCGGGATCAGCCCCAGCGTACTGGTGCCGCCTGTGCGGTAATTCAGCCCGTAGGAGACGCCCTGGCCGGCGGGGACGTCCTTGCAGTGCGAAACAACGGTGCGGACCGTCATGGCCGGACGCAGGCCCAGCTCCTCCGAACTCTGCCCCTCAAACGGCGACAGCCCGTAAAGGCCCAAGCCCACGCGGACCAGGTCGAAGTGGGTGTCGGGCCGGGAAAGGGTGGCCGGGGTGTTGGCGAGGTGCCGCACCTCGGGGTCCACACCTGCGTCCTGGGCGATGGCGAGGGCTTCGCGGAAGGCCACCAGCTGCTCGTCGGTTTCCGGGCGCTCGGGTTCGTCCGCGACGGCCAGGTGCGAGAAGACCCCCACAACCCGCAGCAGGCCCTGGTCCTGGTACTCCATGGCTTCGCCGACGAGGCCGTCCCAGGCATCCAGGGTGGCGCCGTTGCGGCCAAGACCGGTGTCCACTTTGAGGTGCACACGGGCAGGCCGTTCCTGCTCGCGGGCGGCCGACACGATGCGTTCCAGTTCCCAGCCGGAGCAGCCTATGTCAATCCCGGCAGCCACGGCGGCCGCGAAGTTGCTTTCCGGGGTGTGCAGCCAGGCCAGCAGGGGCGCCTCGATGCCGGCGGCACGCAAGGCCAGGGCCTCGGAGATGTGGGCGGTGCCCAGCCAGTTGGCGCCGGCGGCGAGCGCGGCACGGGCCACGGGTACGGCGCCGTGGCCGTAGGCGTCGGCCTTGACCACTGCCATCACCTGGGCCGGCGACGCGACGGCCGCCAGACGGCGGACATTGTGCCGGACGGCTTCGAGGTCGATTACGGCCGAGCGTTCCTCGGCGAAGGCTGGCGGGGCCTCCGGGACGGGCCGGAAGTCACCTGTTGCTGCTGGGTAAGTCACTTAACGATTCTAGGGGTGGCAGCGCACGGGGCTTAATTCGGGCGGCCCGGCGGCGTCCCCGCGCACCCCCGAGGGACATGTCCAGTGTTCGCAGCCGTTGGTGAGCACAATGGCATCATGTCCACTCCACAGCCCGAACGGAGGACATGTCCCGCGGCAACCAGGTCCGGGCCGCGGCTCGCCCGGGGGACATGTCCAGTGCCCGCGGCCACGAGTGAGCACAATGGCATTCTGCCCATTCCTCGGCCCGCAATGAGGACATGTCCAGCGGTCACCAGGCCCGAGCCCATGCTCGCCGACGGGACATGTCCAGTTTTCGCGGCCGCCACTGCTCACAATGGCATTCTGTCCGCTCCTTAGCCCTCATGAGGGGCATGTCCAGCGGTCCCCAGGACCGAACCTGCCTCGGGATCCGCGCCACCCTGGCCCGCCCGGGGGACATGTCCAGTCTTCGCACCCGCGGGTGAGCACAACGGCATTATGTCCACTCCTCAGCCCGAACGGAGGGCATGTCCAGCGGGAAGGAGCCGCGCCGACGTCCCGGCTACGCGTCCGAAAGGTGCGCAATCGTCGCCGTCGCCCGCCGCTGCGCTTCCGGCGGAACATCGCGGACGATGTCCTCGAGGAAGCTGTAGCGCCGAAGCCACTGGCTGCTCTGCCGTTCCTTGCGGGCGTTGGCCCGCTGCCACCAGTCGGCGATGTCCCCCCAGCCGGGTGCGGCCAGCGAACCGCCGACCTCCTGCACGGCCAGGGCCGCACAGAGATTGGCGAACCGCAGCCGGTCGCCGAGCGGCCACCCGGCCAGACAGCCGACGATGAAGGCCGCGCCGAAACAGTCGCCCGCCCCGGTCGGATCGTAGGCGGACACCGGCAGCGACGGAACCCACTCCTCTTCACCCGTTTCGGAGTCCACAGCCATCGCCCCCTGAGCCCCAAGGGTCACAACAGCGACCGGCACCTTGTCCGCCAGGGCGTAGAGCGCCGCCCACGGATTGTCATTCCCGGTGAAGGACATCGCCTCGTGCTGGTTCGGCATGAAGGCGTGGAAGTACTGCAGGTTGTCCAGCCGGGTGGAGGACCAGACGCCGGTGGGATCCCAGCCGACGTCGCCGAACAGCCGGACCCCGGCCTTGTACGCGTCGATCGCCCACGGTTCGAGCTCCTCACCGAGTTCGGCGACGGCGGCGAGCGACGGCGGAGGGCAGCCGACCAGGTCGCTGGAACTCACCGGAGCCGGGTGGCCGTGCGTCACCATGGACCGGTCATGCTCCACGCTGAGGGAAACCGTGACCGGCGAGTGCCAGCCCGGCACACGCCGGGACAGCGACAGGTCCACGTGTTCCTGCCCCGCCAGGATCTTCCAGTTGTAGTCGCCGTAGCCGTCGTCGCCGAACGCGGCCGCCAGCCCGGTCCTGAGCCCGAGCCGGGCCGCTGCAATGGCTTGGTTGGCAACGCCGCCGGGGCAGCTGCCCATCCCGTCGCTCCAGATCTCCGTCCCCGCGACCGGCGCGTGCGGCAGCCCGGTAAAGATGATGTCCTGGAAGACGGTCCCGGTCAGCAGCAGGTCGAAACCATCCGCCGTCGGGGTCCGGACGGCGGAAAGCGGGTCAAAACGCCGCGTCGGCATCGCGTCCATGTATGGCACATTACGCCGTCCCGGTACCGCTGGAAAGGCATCCACCCGGGCCAGGAGGGGCCGGTGTGCATAAACTGTCGGCATGCGGCTGATGATTGCCGGAGGCGGCGGATTCCGGGTACCGCTGGTCTACCGGGCGCTCTGCGCGGGGCCCTTCGCCGGGCTGGTCCGGGAACTGGTGCTGTACGACGTCGATCCCGGCCGGCTCACCGCCATCAACGCCGTCCTCGCCGCCTTCGCGGCGCAGCAACCGCCCGGCGCCGCCCTTCCCGCGGTCCGGGCAACCACTTCCCTGCCCGAGGCGCTCACCGGCACGGACCTGGTCTTCGCGGCGATCCGCCCCGGCGGGACAGCCGGCCGCACCGCCGATGAGCGGGTGGCCCTGGACCTGGGGCTCCTGGGCCAGGAGACCACGGGAGCGGGCGGCATCTCCTACGCGCTGCGGTCCATCCCCCGCATGCTCGAACTCGCAGACCAGATGCGGCACCATTGCCCGGACGCGTGGCTGCTGAACTTCACCAACCCCGCCGGTATGGTCACGGAAGCGCTGGTCCCCATACTCGGACGCAAGGTGGTCGGCATCTGCGATTCGGCCAGCGGGCTGGTGCACCGGGCGGCGCACGCGGCCGGCGTCGAGCTTCCAGAGGGCCGGCTCGACGGCGTGGGCTACTACGGGCTGAACCATCTCGGCTGGCTGTACCGGCTGGAGTCCGGCGGCCGGGACGTGCTGCCCCGGCTGCTGGCCGACGCCGGAGCTTTGGCCGGCTTCGAGGAGGGCCGGCTCTTTCCGCAACCCTTTCTGGCGGACCTCGGGTGCCTGCCCAACGAATACCTCTATTACTACTACGAGACCGAGCGTGCCCTGGCCGGCATCCGTTCCTCCCCCGCCACCCGCGGCGAGTCCATCGACCGGCAGCAGACCGGGCTGTATCCGCGGCTCGCGGCGGCCGGCCCGGAGGCTTACCGGTTGTGGGACGCCGCACGCCGGTCCCGCGAAGAGGGCTACCTCGCCGAGGCCCGCCCGGCTGGCGAGCGCCGGGATGAGACGGACCTGGCCGGGGGCGGCTACGAACGCGTTGCCCTCGCCGTCATGCGCGCCATCTCCGGCGGCGGTCCGGCGGAGCTGATCCTGAACACCCCCAACACCACCGGCGGCGCCGAACGAGGCGCCGCGGCGGCGGCCATTCCGGGACTGCCGCCGGACGCCGTCGTGGAGGTTCCCTGCCGGGTGACACCCGACGGCGTCGTGCCCCTGCGGCAGGATCGTCCGGCACCGGCGCAGCTGGCCCTGCTCCGGCAGGTAAAGGACGTCGAACGGCTGGTCGTCACGGCCACCGGCCGCACTGCCGGGACCACCGGGCCGGGCCGCCGGGAAGCGGCGCTGGCGGCGTTCGCCGGGCACCCGCTGGTCGGTTCCGGGGACCTCGCCGGAAAACTGCTGGCCGGTTACGAGTCCGCGTTCCCGGAACTGCAGGGGCTCTTCCGGGACTGAAGAAACCGGGCTCGGGAAGGGTGCGGCTACAGCTTGCGGTACATCAGGTGCAGGCCCACGTAGCCCAGCCGCGGGTGCAGGAACGCCTCCGGGATGGTGGCCAGCACGTCGAAGCCCATGGACTGCCAGGCGGCCACGGCCCTGACGTTGCTCTCCACGACGGCGTTGAACTGCATGGCGCGGAACCCGGCGGCCCGTGCCGCGTCGAGGGAATAGGCGCACAGTGCGCGGGCCAGCCCCTTGCCCCCGTGCGCGGGGTGGACCATGTACCCGGCATTGGCAACGTGGCTTCCGCCGCCGCCCTGGTTCGCGTGCAGCTCACCGGTGCCCAGGACGACGCCGTCGAGCTCCCCCCGCCCCACCGCGACGAAGGTCTGGCCTGGAGCCTGCTTGAACCACCGTTCGCGGGCCTGGTGCTCGGTGGTGTCCCGGTCCCAGGTGAAGGTCTCCCCGGCCCTGATGACGGGCTCGAGGATCGCCCAGATCGCGGGCCAATCCGCGCCGGCGGCCGGCCGGATTTCCCAGCCGGGGGCGGCGGATGCTGTCTTGTCGCTTGTGCTCACAGCCGTCACGTTAGCAGCACACCCGGCGCTGTGACCGGCGCCGCCCTCCGGCCGGTGAACCTGCGGGAACTTCAGGAGTAATGTTTTATCGAAATGCAGTTCCGGCACTGTTCATCAGGATGTGGCCAGAAGCATCTGCTGCAGCTGGGGAAAGGAGAAGAATGTCGCTGATCCGGCGCGTTGCCTTCCTCTCCCTGCACACCTCGCCGATGGAGCAGCCAGGTTCCGGGGACGCCGGGGGCATGAACGTGTATATCCGCGCCCTCGCAGCGGCCCTCGCCGAGACCGGCGTCGAAGTGGAGATCTTCACCCGGTCCACGTCGGCCACGCAGGCCGCCGTCGAGCATCCCTCCCCCGGAGTCTGCGTGCACAACGTCCTCGCCGGACCGCCCCGGAAGCTGCCCAAGGAAGAACTGCCCGAACTGCTGCACAGCATGGTGGCGGAAATCGACCGGATCCGGCAGCTCCAGCCGCACGGCCGGTACGACGTGATCCATTCGCACTACTGGGTTTCCGGCGTGGCCGGGCTGGAGCTCGCCAGCCTGTGGGGCCTGCCGCTCGTGCACACCATGCACACCATGGCCAAGGTGAAGAACCTCCTGCTGGTCTCCGGCGAGCAGCCTGAACCGCGGCGCCGCGAGGACGGCGAGCAACGCATTGTCGACGGCGCCACCCGGCTCATCGCCAACACCGGCACCGAGGCGGCGGAACTGGTCTCGCACTACAACGCGGACAACGACCACATCGATGTCGCCCCGCCGGGCGTGGACCTGGACATCTTCACTCCTGCCTTCCGCGGCCGTGCCCGGGCCGCCCACGGGGTACCGCCGGGCCGGTTCCACCTGCTGTTCGCCGGGCGGATCCAGCGGCTCAAGGGCCCGCAGATCCTCATCAAGGCCGCCGCCCTGCTGCGGGCACGGCGCCCGGACATCGATCTCCAGCTGACCATCGTCGGCGCGGTCAGCGGGTCCAAGGACTTCGACCTGAAGTCGCTGATCAGCGCCGCCGGAATGGACGACGTCGTCACGCACCATCCGCCCGTCAGCGCACCGAAACTCGCCGGCTGGTACCGCTCCGCCGATGTCGTGGTGATGCCCTCCTACAGCGAATCCTTCGGTCTCGTGGCGCTCGAAGCCCAGGCCTGCGGAACACCGGTGGTGGCCACCAAGGTCGGCGGGCTGTCCCGTGCCATCTTCGACGGCCGGACCGGGATGCTGGTGGAGGGCCACAAGGCCGCCGACTGGGCCGACGCCCTCGAAGCCCTGTACGACGACCCCGCGACCCGAGAGGACATGGGCCGCGCGGCGGCCCTGCACGCCCAGGAATTCGGCTGGCAGCGCACCGCCGCCATCACGCTGGAGAGCTACCACACCGCCCTGAGCCAGTATTTTGGAAACCTGACCATTCCGGTGGGCCACACGCCCTCAACCGGAACCATTGGCCGGTAACAGCGGCCTGAAATCACTGGCCGGACCACCCACCGCGCCACGAGCCAAAGGACAACGATGTCTGAAACCACGATTCCCGGACCTGCCGCCACCGCCGGTGCCGTGCCCGCCACCGCTGCCGCCGGGGCAACTGCGCTGAGTGACCTGGAGATCGCTCAGCGGGCCACGATGAGGCCGATCGAGGAGATCGCCGCCGCGGCCGGAATCAACGCCGAGGCCCTCGACTTCCACGGCCGCTACAAGGCGAAAATCGATCCGGCGAAACTCGCGGGTTCGACGGCGGGCGCCCCTCCGCGGGCCCCCGGCAAGGTGGTGTTGGTCTCCGCGATGTCGCCCACGCCCGCCGGCGAAGGCAAGTCCACCACGACGGTGGGGCTGGCGGACTCCCTGGCCCGGGCCGGCCACAAGGTGATGATCGCCCTGCGCGAACCGTCGCTCGGCCCGATCCTGGGCATGAAGGGCGGGGCCACCGGCGGCGGTTACTCCCAGGTGCTGCCGATGGACGAGATCAATCTGCACTTCACCGGCGATTTCCACGCCGTCACCTCGGCGAACAACGCCCTGATGGCGCTCGTGGACAACCACATCTACCAGGGCAACGAGCTGAACATCGACCCGCGCCGGATGACCTTCAAACGGGTGCTGGACATGAACGACCGCTCGCTGCGCGAGGTCGTGATCGGCCTCGGCGGCCCGACACAGGGCATCCCGCGGCAAGACGGCTTCGACATCACCGTGGCCTCAGAAATCATGGCGGTGTTCTGCCTCGCCTCGGGCCTCGCCGACCTCCGGGAACGGCTGGGCCGGATCACGTTCGGCTACACCTACGACCGGCGGCCGGTGACCGTGGCCGAGCTGGGCGTCCAGGGCGCCCTGACTATGCTTCTCAAGGACGCCATCAAGCCGAATCTGGTGCAGACGATCGCCGGGACGCCCGCCCTGGTCCATGGCGGGCCGTTCGCCAACATCGCCCACGGGTGCAATTCCCTGATCGCTACGCAGACCGCCCGCAGCCTCGCGGACATCGTCGTCACCGAGGCCGGCTTCGGCGCGGACCTTGGCGCGGAAAAGTACATGGACATCAAATCCCGCGTCGCCGACGTCGCGCCGTCCGCCGTCGTCGTGGTGGCGACCGTCCGCGCTTTGAAGATGCACGGGGGCGTCCCGAAGGACCGGCTCCAGGAACTGAACCTGGACGCGCTGGCGGCCGGCGTCGTCAATCTTCAGCGCCATGTGCGGAACGTTGAGAAGTTCGGCATCACGCCGGTGGTGGCGATTAACAAGTTCGCCACGGACACAGCGGAGGAGCTGGACTGGCTGCTGGAGTGGTGCGCCGGGGAGGGCGTCCAGGCGGCCGTGGCCGATGTCTGGGGCCGCGGCGGGGGCGGCGACGGCGGCGACGAACTCGCGGCCAAGGTTGCGGCGGCGATCGACGCGCCGCACACCTTCCGGCACCTGTACCCGCTGGAGATGTCGGTGGAGGACAAGATCCGGACGATTGTGCAGGAGATCTACGGTGCCGACGGGGTGGATTTCTCCGTGCCGGCGCTCAAACGGCTCGCGGAAATCGAGAAAAACGGCTGGTCCGGGTTCCCCGTCTGCATGGCGAAGACGCAGTATTCCTTCAGCGACGACGCGGCCAAGCTCGGAGCGCCGAAGGGTTTCACCGTGCACGTCCGCGACCTCATCCCCAAGACCGGGGCGGGCTTCATCGTGGCCCTGACGGGTGCAGTCATGACGATGCCGGGGCTGCCCAAGGTCCCGGCCGCGATGCGCATGGACGTCGACGCCGAAGGCAACCCCGTCGGCCTCTTCTAAAACAGCAACCCCTCACCAACGTTGCGCTATCACTTTTGGCTGCCATTTCCGGCGAATGGCAACCAAAAGTGATAGGGCAACCGCGGCGTTGTGGATAACCGGAGCGGGGATCCGGCATCCGGATCAGAATGGTTGGCATGCGACCACCAGCAGCCCTGCCGGCCCACCTCGCCTCAGCCCCGTTCACCGTCTACGAGGCGCAGGCCGCCGCGCTGGGCAGCTCCCGGCTCCGCGCCACCGATCTCACCACGGCCGGCCGGCTGCTGTACCTACCCGCCGGCTGGGAGTTCGAACTCCGCGGGCTGGCCCGGGCCCTGTCGGCCGCGACGCCGGGCGCCTGGATTTCGCACCTCACCGCCGCCATGCTGCTCGGTCTGTGGCTCCCGTCGTGGTTCCGCGGCCGCCGGGAACTGCATCTGAGCAAGCCCAGGGCCCTGCCGCCGGTCCGGCGGGAGGGTGTGGTCGGGCATACGGTCCTGGCGTTCGACGACGAGGTTATGGTCAGGGACGGAATCCGGATCTCAACGCCCACCCGGACGTGGCTAGACCTTGCCCGCATCCTGCCGCTGAAGGATCTCGTTGCGGTCGGTGACCAGCTGGTGCGGCAGCCCCGCCCCGGGCTGGAGGGCCGCGCGAAGTCGTGGGCGACGCGAACCCAGCTCGCGGCGACGCTTGGGCGGCACCCGAAACTCAAGGGCGTCGTAAAAGCCCGCCAGGCGCTGGAGCTCATCCGGCCCGGCTCCGACTCCGCACCGGAAACGTTCCTGCGACTGGCGTTGACCGCGGCCGGGACTCCCGGAGCCCGAACTGCAGCTCCGGATTGTGCCGGACGACCCCTACTCCCCCGCTGCGGACCTCGGCTACCGGAGACATCGGGTCGCTATCCAGTACGACGGCGGCCACCACCGCACGCGCGAACAGCAGTCCCACGACAACCGCCGCGACGAATCGTTTAACGCGGCCGGCTGGCGCTACTTCAAGTTCAACTCCGACGACCTCGCAGACGACTTCCGCGGCGCGGTCAAGCGTGTCCGGGCGGCCCTTCGCCCCCGTAAACGCCGGTTGCCCTATCACTTTTGGCGGTCAAACCAGGGGTTGGGGACCAAAAGTGATAGGGCAACCGGGAAAAGAAGACGGGTTAGCGCTCCAGGTCGCCGCGGATGAAGGCCTCGACCTTTTCGCGGGCGAGGTCGTCGTTGAACTGCTCCGGCGGGGACTTCATGAAGTAGCTCGACGCCGAGAGCAGCGGGCCGCCGATTCCGCGGTCCAGGCCGATCTTGGCGGCGCGGACGGCGTCGATGATCACGCCGGCGGAGTTGGGCGAATCCCAGACTTCGAGCTTGTATTCGAGCGACACCGGCGCGTCGCCGAAGTTGCGGCCCTCGAGCCGGACGAAGGCCCACTTGCGGTCGTCGAGCCACTGGACGTAGTCCGACGGGCCGATGTGGACGTCCTTGGCGGCGAGTTCTGCCTCGACGTTGGACGTGACGGCCTGCGTTTTGGAGATCTTCTTGGACTCGAGGCGGTCGCGTTCCAGCATGTTCTTGAAGTCCATGTTGCCGCCGACGTTCAGCTGGTACGTGCGGTCCAGGGTGACGCCGCGGTCCTCGAACAGCTTGGCCATGACGCGGTGCGTGATGGTGGCACCGATCTGGCTCTTGATGTCATCACCGACGATCGGGACACCGGCGGCGGTGAACTTGTCCGCCCACGCCTTGGTGCCGGCGATGAAGACCGGCAGGGCGTTGACGAAGGCCACGCCGGCGTCGATCGCGCACTGGGCGTAGAACTCCGCGGCCTCCTGCGACCCGACCGGCAGGTAGCAGACCATGACGTCGACCTTGGCGTCCTTGAGGGCCTGGACGACATCGACAGGCTCCTCCGGGGACTGCTCGATGGTCTCGAGGTAGTACTTTCCGAGCCCGTCGAGGGTGGGGCCGCGCTGGACCATAACACCGGTCGGCGGGACGTCGGCGATCTTGATGGTGTTGTTTTCGCTGGCCAGGATGGCGGAGGACAGGTCCTGGCCGACCTTCTTGGCGTCGACGTCGAACGCGGCAACGAACTGGACGTCGTTGACGTGGTACTTGCCGAACTCCACGTGCATCAGACCCGGGATCGTGGCCTGGGGATCAGCATCCCGGTAGTACTCAACGCCCTGGACCAGCGAAGTGGCACAGTTACCTACGCCGACGATTGCAACACGAATCGGATGTGAAGACACGGAACTCCTTTGGGGACAACTTCTTGTACCCGGCGCGGAAGTACTCTGATGCACGACGGCGGCAGCGGGCACGGCGCCGTACGGCGCCCTTAGCATTCTAGTCAACGGCGCGGCGTCCCGAGTTGTTCCCGGCCGCCGCGCCGTCGGTGTTACGGGGAGGCGGGGCCAGCTACTTCTGGGCCCACAGGTTGATGTCGGACTCGACGGCGAACTCGTCGATCGCCGTCAGCTCCTCCGCAGTGAACCCGAGGTTGTTGACCGCGGACAGGGTGTCCTCGAGCTGGCGGACGCTGGACGCGCCGACCAGCGCGGACGTCACTGCGGAACCCTTGCCCTGCTCCCTGAGGATCCAGGCGATGGCCATCTGCGCGAGGGACTGCCCCCGGCTTTCGGCGATCCGGTGCAGGCCGCGGACCCGGTTCAGCTTGTCCTCCGTGATGCTGTCCTCGGCCAGGGACTTCTCCTGCGCGGCCCGGGAATCGGCCGGGATCCCGTTCAGGTAGCGGTCGGTCAGCATACCCTGCGCCAGCGGCGAGAACGCGATGGAGCCGGCCCCCACCTGTTCCAGGGCCTCGTAGAGGTTGGGGCTGCCGTTTTCAGTCCAGCGGTTCAGCATGGAGTAGCTCGGCTGGTGGATGAGCAGCGGGGTGCCGAGTTCCTTGAGGATCCGGGCGGCCTCGAGGGTCTGCTCCGGGGTGTAGGAGGAGATCCCGGCGTAGAGGGCCTTCCCGGAGCGGACCGCATGGTCCAGGGCACCCATGGTCTCTTCCATCGGCGTTTCCGGGTCCGGGCGATGGCTGTAGAAGATGTCCACGTAGTCCAGGCCCATCCGGTTCAGCGACTGGTCCAGGCTGGCGAGCAGGTATTTGCGGGAGCCCCATTCGCCGAACGGGCCGGGCCACATGTTGTAGCCAGCCTTGGTGGAGATGATGAGCTCGTCGCGGTAGGGAGCAAAATCATCGCGCAGGTGGCGGCCGAAGTTGGTTTCCGCGGAGCCGGCAAGCGGTCCGTAGTTGTTGGCCAGGTCGAAGTGGTTGACGCCGAGGTCGAAGGCCCGGCGCAGGATGGCGCGCTGCGTTTCAAACGGCTTGTCGTCGCCAAAGTTGTGCCAAAGGCCCAGGGAAATGGCGGGGAGCTTCAGCCCGCTGCGGCCCACGCGGCGGTAGGGCATGGAGTCATACCGGGTTTCGTCTGCAACATAAGTCATACGTCTATCCTGTCTTATTTCGAGATGATGGCGGCACTGTGGCCCGGCAGGTCCAGCTGGCCGCCGTCGAGGCGAGCGCCGTCGTCGGTGGCGAGCGCCAAGGAGGCGGCCGCAACGGCGAGCCGGCGCGGCTCGGCGGAGAAGTTCATCGCGACCTCCACGCTGCCGCGGCGCAGGCGGAGCCAGCCGTCGGCCTCACTGAAGGCCACCGCGGTGTCCTCGAAGCCCAGGCCGGCAAGCTCCGGCGTCGAACGGCGCAGCGCGATCAGCCGCCGGTACAGCTCCAGCAGGCGGGCGTGGTCGCCTTCTGCGGCTTCGGCCCAGTCGAGCCTGGAGCGGGTGAAGGTCTCCGGATCCTGCGGATCGGGTACGACGGCGGGGTCCCACCCCATCCGCTCGAACTCCCGGATCCGGCCCTCCGCGGTGGCCTTCCCGAGTTCCGGTTCCGGGTGCGAGGTGAAGAACTGCCACGGCGTGGTGGCACCGTACTCCTCGCCCATGAACAGCATCGGCGTGAAAGGGGATGTCAGGGTCGCGACGGCGGCGAGCGCCAGCTGTCCGTAGCCCAGCGTCTGGGAGAGCCGGTCGCCGGTGGCCCGGTTGCCGATCTGGTCGTGGTTCTGGCTGCAGACCACCAGCGCCGCCGGGTGGACCGCGGCCGTGTTAATGGGCCGGCCGTGGTGCCGGCCGCGGAAGCTGGAGTAGCTGCCGTCATGGAAGAAGCCGTCGACAAGGACCTTGGCCAGGGCCTCGAGGGATTCGAAGTCGGCGTAGTAGCCCGTGGCCTCCCCGCTGACATTGACGTGCACGGCGTGGTGGAAATCGTCGCTCCACTGCCCTGCCAGGCCGTAGCCGTTGACGTCCCGCGGGTAGAGCAGCCGCGGATCGTTGAGGTCCGACTCGGCGATCATCGTCGCGGGGCGGCCGGTCCCGGCGGAGATCTCGTCCGCGAGCGCACCGAACTCCTCCAGCAGGTGGACGGCCCGCTCGTCCTTGAAGGCGTGCACGGCGTCGAGCCGGAGCCCATCCACGTGATAGTCCCGCAGCCACATGGCGGCGTTCTCGAGGATGTAGCGGCGCACGACGTCGGACCCGGGCCCGTCGAGGTTGACCGAGTCGCCCCAGGTGTTGCCCTCCCCCGATTTCAGGTACGGCCCGAAGCGCGGGAGGTAGTTCCCGCTAGGTCCGAGGTGGTTGTAGACCACGTCCTGGATGACGCCCAGCCCGGCGGCATGCGCCGCGTCCACGAAGCGCTGGTACGCGGCGGGCCCGCCGTAGCCTTCGTGCACGGCGTACCAGAGGACGCCGTCGTAGCCCCAGTTGTGGGTGCCGTTGAAACCGTTCACCGGCAGCAGCTCCACAAAGTCGACGCCGAGGTCCGCCAGGTAGTCCAGTTTCCCGGCGGCCGCGTCCAGCGTGCCCTCGGGGGTGAACGTCCCCACGTGCAGCTCGTAGATGACGGCGCCCTGCAGCCCGCGGCCCTGCCACTGCCCGTCCGCCCACTCGTGGCTGCCGGCGTCGAACGTCCGCGACAGGGAGTGGACACCGTCGGGCTGCCGCCGGGACCGGGGGTCCGGCAGCGGCGTGGTGTCCCCGTCGAGCAGGTAGCCGTAGTCCACGTCCCCGGCGGCCGGGGCGCCCGGCGCGGTCCACCAGCCATCCCCGCCGGCACCCCCGTCCCCGTCGCTCCCGGGCTGCCGGGTCATCGGGTACTGCCGGCCGCCGGCAAGCAGCGTCACGGTGCCTGCTTCCGGTGCCCAAAGGTCAAAGCGTTTCTGTCCGTCAGCAGGCAAAGTGATCACAGCTTTCCGTGTATCGGTGGTTCGTTCAGTGCTTGGCAGGTACCAGCAGGGCAACCGGGTAGCTGGCCAGGATGGCGGCCACGTCCACGGTGCCCGGGCCGAAGGTGGCACCCGTCAGTTCGTCCGTCATTTCCACGGCAAGTTCGACGGCGGTGTCCCGCCAGCCGCCCTGCTGCTCCAGCCCGCGGGGCAGCCGGGTCGCGAGCGTGATGGCCCCCGCGCCGGCATCACCGCCGCGGTCGAAGCCGACCAGATGCCCGGCGGCTGCCCCGGTTGCCGCGACGGGCCGGTAGCCCGTGAACAGCTCCGGCCGGTCGCGGCGCAGGCGCAGCGCCCGCGAGGTGACCAGGAGTTTCGCGTTGTCGTCGGTGTACGACGCCGGGCGGTCGCCGGCGTCGAGCGCGGCCAGGGCGGCGCGCCGCGCGCCGTAGTCGAACGGCCGACGGTTGTCCGGATCAGTCAGCGAGCGGTCCCAGAACTCGGTCCCCTGGTAGACATCGGGGACTCCCGGCATGGTCAGCTGCACGAGTTTGGCCCCCAGCGAATTGACGGCGCCGTACGGCGCCAGGAGGTCCACGAGCGATTCCAGTTCCGCCCTGACGCCGGGGTTGTCAAAGACCGCGTCGACGACGGCGGCCAGCTTCTCCTCGAACGCGGTGTCCGGGTCCAGCCAGTCGGTCGAATTGCCGGCCTCCCGGGCGGCCTTCTGCGCGTACGACTGGAGCCGCTCCCTGTCCGCGGGCCAGGCTCCGGCGATGGCCTGCCACAAGAGGTTGGCGAGCGGCCCGTCGGGCAGCGGTGCCAGGTCCTGCAGCCGGGCCAGGGCGGCCCGCCATTCCCCGGCCAGCTCCGCGAGGACCGAGATCCGGGCGCGGGTGTCCTCGCTGCGTTTGGTGTCGTGCGTGCTGAGCGTGGTCATGGACAGCGGCAGCTCGGCGTGGCGGCGGGCCATCCGGTGGTGGAACTCGTCCGGCGCAACCGCGAACTCGGTGGGATCGGCCCCGACCTCGGTCAGGGTCCCCAGCCGGGTGTAGCGGAAGAACGCGGTGTCCTCCACGCCCTTGGCCATGACCATGCCCGACGTCTGCTGGAACCGGCGCCCCAGTTCGGCGTCGGGCTCCGGGCCGGCGTCGAGGAGCAGCGGCAACAGAAGCCCGACGGCGTCGGCCAGCTCAGGGCGGCGGCGCACGGCCAGTTCGCACGCTTCCTTCAGGACATCCGCGCCCTCAGGCAGGTAACTGCGGTACACCGGGAAGGCGGCGATGATCTCGGACAGGGCATCGGCGGCTTGGTCGCCGCTGAGCCCCGAGCCGGACGGCACGAGCCGTGCCAGCCGGAGCATCTCGGAGTGAAGGATCCCGTCCGTGATCCGGCGCTTGGTGCCCCGGATCATCTCCTCGTAGTCCGCTGCCCGGCCGCCGCGCAGTTCCGTGTCGAGGGCGTCCAGGGTGTCCTGCCCCGCGGGGTCGACGAAGAGCCGGTCCACATCCGCGAGGGCGTCGTAGCCGGTGGTCCCCTCGCAGTCGAAGCCCTCCGGCAGTACCTCGCCGGGCTCGAGGATCTTTTCGATCAGCAGGTAACTGCCGCCCGTGACCTCGCGGAGCCGGCGGAGGTAACCTTCCGGATCGGCGAGGCCGTCCGGGTGGTCGATCCGGAGTCCGTCGACCAGCCCTTCGCGGAACCAGCGGACGACCTCTGCGTGGGCCTCATCGAAGACCGCCGGGAGCTCGACGCGGATGCCGGCCAGGCTGTTGACGGCGAAGAACCGGCGGTAGTTCAGCTCGTTGTCGGCCCGGCGCCAGCCCACCAGTTCGTAATGCTGCCGGCTGTGGACCTCGCGCGGGTTATCCGCAGTGTCGTCCCCTGCGGTATAGGTTCCCTCGGCCAACGGGAAGCGGTGGTCGTAGTACCGCAGCTCCCCGTCCTTGATTTCCAGCGCGTCGACGTCTGAGTCCGACCCCAGCACGGGGATCCGGATCCGGCCGCCGCCGAAGTCCCAGTCGACGTCGAACGCCGGAGCGTAGCGGGACTGCCGGCCCTCCTTGAGCAGGGACCACCACCACGGATTCTGCACGGGGGTTGCGACGCCGACATGGTTGGGCACGATGTCGACCAGCACGCCCATCCCGGCGTCCCGCGCTGCCTGCGACGCGGCGGCCAGGCCTTCCGGACCGCCGCGGTCCGGGTCGATCGCGGAGGGGTCGGTGACGTCATAGCCGTGGTCCGAGCCTTTCTCCGCGGTCAGGATCGGTGAGAGGTAGATCCAGTCCACGCCGAGCGACTTCAGGTACGGCACGGTCTCGGCAGCATCCTGGAGGGTGAAGCCGGGCCGGATCTGAAGCCGGTACGTGGAGACCGGGGTCCTCATTTGGCGGTGGCCTTCGTGACGGCTTCTGCAGCCTCGTCCTGGGCCTCCGCCATCTCCTCGAGTGCCTCCTCGTGTTCGGCCATGGAGGCCAGCGATGCGGCGGCGGAGTAGTCCACCTCCACCTCGGGGCCGGAGTGGGCCCGGAGGACCACCATCGACTTGGCGGCCAGTTTCAGCACGGACCCGGCCTTGAGCGGTTCCTCGGTGTTGGCCTGGTCCGCGGTGTCCACCAGGACGTCCCAGAACTTGGAGTACTCCTCGGCCGGCAGCGCGAAGTCCACGTCGTCGTCGTGGGCATTGAAAGCGAGCACGAAGCTGTCGTCGGTGATCCGGCGGCCGCGGGAGTCCTGCTCCTGGATGCCGTGGCCGTTGTAGAACACGCCGATGGTCCGGCCGAAGCCGCTGCCCCAGTCCTCCGGCAGCATTTCGGTGCCGTCTGTTTTCAGCCAGACGATGTCCGGCAGCTTCTCGCCCTCACCGCGGCGCACGGGGCGGCCGTCGAAGAAGCGGCTGCGCCGGAACGTCGGGTGGTCGTGGCGGATCTTGTTGACGACGGCCGTGAACTCCACCAGCGGCTGGTCCATCGCGTCCCAGTGGATCCAGCTCAGTTCGGAGTCCTGGCAGTACGTGTTGTTGTTGCCCTGCTGGGTGCGGCCCAGCTCGTCCCCGTGCAGCAGCATCGGGACGCCCTGGGAAAGCAGCAGGGTGGCGATGAAGTTGCGCTGCTGGCGGGCGCGGAGGGTCAGGACATGGTCGTTGTCCGTGTCTCCCTCTTCGCCGCAGTTCCAGGACCTGTTGTGCGATTCGCCGTCATTGTTGCCCTCGCCGTTGGCGTCGTTGTGCTTCTCGTTGTACGAGACGAGGTCGCGCATGGTGAAGCCGTCGTGGGCGGTAACAAAGTTGATCGAGGCCACCGGGCGGCGCGCGGAGCTTTCATACAGGTCCGCGGAGCCTGTCAGGCGGGAGGCGAATTCGCCCAGGGTGGAGGGCTCGCCGCGCCAGAAATCGCGGACCGTGTCGCGGTACTTGCCGTTCCACTCAGTCCACTGCGGCGGGAAGTTGCCCACCTGGTAGCCGCCCGGGCCGATGTCCCAGGGCTCGGCGATCAGCTTGACCTGGGAGACGATCGGGTCCTGCTGGATGAGTTCGAAGAAGGTGGACAGCTTGTCGACGTCGTAGAACTCGCGGGCCAGAGTCGAAGCGAGGTCGAAGCGGAAGCCGTCGACGTGCATTTCCGTGACCCAGTACCGCAGGGAGTCCATCAGCAGCTGGAGGGAGTGCGGGTGCCGGACGTTGAGGGAGTTTCCGGTGCCGGTGTAGTCCATGTAGTGCTTCAGGTCGTCGTCGACCAGCCGGTAGTAGGCCTGGTTGTCGATGCCCTTGAAGGACAGTGTGGGGCCGAGGTGGTTGCCTTCGGCTGTGTGGTTGTAGACGACGTCCAGGATCACTTCCATGCCGGCCTTGTGCAGTTCCCGGACCATGGCCTTGAACTCCTGGACCTGGTGCCCCACATCGCCGGAGGAGCTGTAGGTGTTCTGCGGGGCGAAGAAGCCGATGGTGTTGTAGCCCCAGTAGTTGTTGAGGCCCTTCTCCTCGAGTGTGCCGTCGTTGACGAACTGGTGGACGGGCATGAGTTCGATCGCCGTGACGCCGAGCTTCTTCAGGTGCTCAATCACGGCCGGGTGCGCGACGCCGGCATAGGTGCCGCGCTGCTCTTCGGGAACCTCCGGATGCAGCTCGGTCAGGCCTTTGACATGGGCCTCGTAGATGACCGACTGGTGGTACGGGATTCGCAGCTGGCGGTCACCGTCCCACTCGAAGAACGGATTGATGACCACGCCGTGCATGGTGTGCGGCGCCGAGTCGGCGTCGTTGCGTGAGTCGGGGTCACCGAATTCGTAGGTGAAGAGCGCCGGATCCCAGTCGATCTGGCCCTGGACCGCCTTGGCATACGGGTCCATCAGCAGCTTGTTCGGGTTGAAGCGGTTGCCGTGCTCCGGCTCGTACGGGCCGTGGACCCGGTAGCCGTATTTCTGTCCGGGCTGGACCTGCGGCAGGTAGCAGTGCCACACGTAGCCGTCCACTTCGGTCAGCTCAATCCGCGTCTCGGTCAAGTCATCAGCGAGGAGGCAGAGCTCCACCCGCTCGGCACGTTCGCTGAACAGGGCAAAGTTCGTGCCAGTGCCGTCAAAGGTGGCTCCCAGCGGGTACGCCGTTCCGGGCCAGACTTCCATGTGTTCTCCTCGTGCAGATGCGGACAATCTCTAGACAGACTACTTGTAAGTAGGGTTATCATCCCTTTCGGGACGCTTATGTGCGTTCTTGGTTACATCGCCCTCAGCACCTCGGGAATCGTTTCCGCGATGCCGCTGGCATTGACGGGCCCGCCAGCCGAAGCGAGGCTGCCCGCGCGGCCGTGGACGCTGGCCGCCATCGCCGCGATCCCGGCCCAGCGGTCCTCGGCCGGGACGCCCACGGAGTCGAACACGCCGGGGACTTCGGCCAGTTGTGCCAGCAGGGAACCGAGCACACCCGCCAGGACGTCGCCGCTGCCGGCCGTTGCCAGCCAGGGGGTGGCCTCGGCCTGGCTGAAGACGGCCCCGGAGGGCGCCGCCACCAGCGTGGTTGCGCCCTTGAGCAGGACGGTGGCTCCGGTCAGCTCACTAGCCCGCCTG
Organism: Arthrobacter sp. NicSoilB4; assembly: GCF_019977335.1. Taxonomy (NCBI): domain Bacteria; kingdom Bacillati; phylum Actinomycetota; class Actinomycetes; order Micrococcales; family Micrococcaceae; genus Arthrobacter; species Arthrobacter sp. NicSoilB4. The sequence goes on from NZ_AP024653.1 coordinate 2,988,320, forward strand.
GCTGCGGCGAGGGTGGCGTCCTCGACTCCGGTGCGGCCGGGGCCGGAGCCGTATCGCCCCAGCAGCGCAGCCAGTTCGCCGGCATGCGGCGTCAGCACGAACCTGGAGGCGAGGTCGCGGGGCAGGGCAGGCAGAGCGCCGGCGTCAGCCACGACCGGCAGCCCGGCGGCCGCGGCCTCGCGGACGCGCTCCAGCTGCTCGTGGGCCTCTTCATCAAGGCCCGGGCCGAGGAGCCAGGCCTGGACGTGGGCCTCCGCGGCGCTGCCTGTTCCGCATACGACTTCGGGGCAGGAACGGCGGACCAGGTCGGCGACGTCGGGCGGCCCAAGGTAGCGCACCATGCCCACCCCGGACGCCAAGGCGCCGCGGCAGGCGAGCACCGCCGCGCCCGGGTACCGCTGCGAGCCGGCGACCACGCCCAGGACACCGCGGGAGTATTTGTGCGAGCGCCGCCCGGGACGGGGAAGCAGCACCGAAAGGTCCGCGGCTTCGAGCCGGCGGAGTGCCGGCTCGGGCAGGGCTGCCTCGATTCCGATCGGAATGACGTGCACGCGGCCGGCAAAGTCCGCCCCGGGATCGGCAAGAAGTCCGGCTTTGGCCGCCCCGAACGTGGCGGTCAGGTCCGCGCGGAGCACCGGAGCGAAAGCCTCTCCGTTATCGGCGTCCACTCCGCTCGGGATGTCGCAGGCAACCACAAGTCCGGAACGCGAACGTCCGAGCGCGTCGATCAGCGCGGCGGCCGGACCCCGGAGCCCGCCCTGCGCGCCCGTGCCCAGGACCGCGTCAATCACGACGTCGGCCTGCGCGGCGGCGGCCACAGCCTTCTCCGTATTATCCGGCGTCAGGCGGAGCACCCGGCCGCCCGCCTTTTCCAGGGCGGCGAGTCCGTCGGCGTGGGCTTCCCCCGCGGTGAGCACCGCCGTCGTCCGCATGCCGCGGCCGGCCAGCATTGCGGCCGCGAACAGCCCGTCCCCGCCGTTGTTGCCCTTGCCGGCGAGCACTGTGACGCTGGCGCCGTAAAGGCGCCCCCCACGGCGCCTGAGTTCCCGGACCACGGCGTTGGCCAGCCCGTAGGCGGCCCGCTGCATAAGAACGGCGCCCACACCTTTTTCCAGGAAAGGCCGTTCAGCCTCTCGTATCTGGGTTCCGGTGTAGGCGCTGATCATGGTTTCAGTCCATTCGCGGTGCAGTCGCTGCGGGAAGTCCGGTTCGGTCCGGACGGGTGGCGCTTAGCCCTCGGCGATGACCGTCGCCGTGGCGATGCCGCCGTCGTGACTCATCGAGAGGTGCCAGCGTTTGACGCCCTTCGACTCCGCGACGGCCAATACCGTGCCTTTGACCTGGACGGTCGGCCCGTTCTGGTCCAGACCGATCCAGCAGTCCTGCCAGTTCATGCCGGCAGGAGCGCCGAGGACCTTGGCCACGGCCTCCTTGGCGGCGAACCGGGCAGCCAGCGAACGCGTGTTCAGTTCGCGTTCCGCGGGGACGAACAGCCGGTCGCGCAGACCGGGGGTGCGCTCCAGCTGCCGGCCGAACCGTTCAATGTCTACGACGTCTACGCCAATGCCAACAATCATGGCGTTATTCTACGGTCACGCTCTTGGCCAGGTTGCGAGGCTGGTCCACGTCGTAACCCTTGGCGGAGGCCAGGGCAAGGGCAAAGATCTGCAGCGGAACGGTGCTGAGCAGCGGAGCCAGCAGGGTGGGGGTCTCCGGGATGTAGAAGACGTGCTCGGCGTAGGCCTTGACGGCCTCATCGCCCTCTTCCGCGATCACGATCGTCTTGGCGCCGCGCGCCCGGACTTCCTGGATGTTGGAGACCACCTTGGAGTGCAGCGAGTCGCGGCCACGGGGCGAGGGAACCACCACGAACACGGGCTGGCCTTCCTCGATCAGCGCAATCGGGCCGTGCTTGAGTTCACCTGCAGCAAAGCCCTCGGCGTGGATGTAGGCGAGCTCCTTGAGTTTGAGCGCGCCCTCCATCGCCACCGGGAAGCCGACGTGGCGGCCCAGGAACAGCACGGACTTGGCGTCCGCCATGGATTCGCCGAGCCCCTTGATCTGGGCCTCGTTGTCAAGGATCTGCTGGATCTTGGCCGGGATCTTGTTGAGGTCCGCCAGGATGTCCTTGATCTCGCCCTGGAACTTGTTGCCCCGCAGCTGGGCCAGGTAGAGGCCCAGGAGGTAGGCGGCGGTGATCTGCGCCAGGAAGGCCTTGGTGGAGGCGACGGCGATTTCCGGGCCGGCGTGCGTGTACAGCACGGCGTCGGATTCGCGCGGGATCGTCGAGCCGTTGGTGTTGCAGATCGAGACCGTCTTGGCGCCCTGTTCCTTGGCGTAGCGGACGGCCATCAGCGTGTCCATGGTCTCGCCCGACTGGGAGATCGAGACGATCAAGGTGTTGTCGTCCACGATCGGGTCGCGGTAGCGGAATTCGTGGGAGAGCTCCACCTCGGTGGGGATCCGGCACCAGTGCTCGATCGCGTACTTGGCGACCTGTCCGGCGTACGCGGAGGTTCCGCAGGCCAGGACGATGATCTTGTCGACGTTTTTCAGCAGTTCCGGATCTACCCGAAGCTCATCGAGGGTCAACCGGCCGTTGATGTCCGAGCGGCCCAGCAGGGTCTGCAGCACGGCGTCCGGCTGATCGTGGATTTCCTTTTCCATAAAGGACGGGAAGCCGCCCTTTTCCGCGGAGGCCGGGTCCCAGTTGACGTGGTATTCCTTGCCTTCGGCCGGTGCGCCGTAGAAGTCCGTGATCTCCACGGAGTCGGCGGTGATCGTGACGATCTGGTCCTGGCCAAGTTCGACGGCGCGGCGGGTGTAGTCGATGAAGCCGGAGACATCGGAGCCGAGGAAGTTTTCGCCGTCGCCGAGTCCGACGACCAGCGGGGAGTTGCGGCGGGCGGCCACGACGACGTCGGGCTGGTCCGCGTGCACGGCGAGGAGGGTGAAAGCGCCCTCAAGGCGCTGGCAGGCGAGCTGCATGGCCTTGGTGAGGCCGCCATTGGCGGAGTCGCCGTGAAGTTGGTTCCGGTAGATGTCGCCCAGGAGCGCGGCCGCGACCTCGGTATCGGTTTCGGACAGGAACGTCACGCCCTTGCGCTTGAGTTCCAGTTTGAGTTCGGCAAAGTTTTCGATGATGCCGTTGTGGATTACGGCCAGCTTGCCCTCATCGGAGAGATGCGGGTGCGCGTTCTGGTCCGTCGGGCCGCCGTGGGTCGCCCAGCGCGTGTGACCGATGCCGGTCAGCGATTCCGGCAGCGGGCTGGCCTCGAGCTCGGCAATCAGGTTGCTCAGTTTGCCGGACTTCTTGCGGGACGAGATGGTCCCGTCGGCCACAACGGCAATTCCCGCGGAGTCGTAGCCCCGGTACTCCAGGCGCCGCAGTCCCTCAAGGACAACGTCCAGGGCATTGTGTCCAGTATTTACCCGGCCAGCGGAGTGGCCCACATATCCAACGATTCCACACATGGACTCAAGCCTAGCGGGTTTCCCCGAGTGGGGACGTAGGATAAGCGCACACAACGTGCCGCCTGCGGACCGTGTGGCTTTCTCTGCCGCCCGGCTGGGCAGCCTATTTCGCTCTCGGCCCGGCGGAGGGCAGAATCTCTAGGGTGACTTTGCAACGCAATGAAGCGAACGGCGACGGAGGCTCCCCGTTCGTGGAGCTGGACCGACAGACCTGGTCCCGGCTCGCTGCCCAGATGGAGCAGCCCCTGAACCAGGAGGACGTACTGCGCCTCCGCGGCCTCGGCGATCCCCTGGACATGAAGGAAATCCGCGAGGTCTACCTCCCGTTGTCCCGCCTGCTGCACCTGTATGTCGAGGCGGCCGGCCAACTCCATGCGGCAACCACCACCTTCCTGGGCGAGCAGACCCAGCGCACACCGTTTGTGATCGGCGTCGCCGGGTCGGTGGCTGTGGGCAAGTCGACGATTGCCCGTGTGCTCCGCGAGATGCTCCGCCGCTGGCCCGGCACCCCGAATGTTGAACTCATCACCACGGACGGCTTCCTCTACCCGCTGGCCGAACTCAAGCGCCGCCAGCTGCTGGAACGCAAGGGTTTCCCAGAGTCCTATGACCGCCGCGCGCTGCTCCGGTTTGTGAGCGAAATCAAGGGCGGCGCAGAGGAAGTCCGCGCCCCCTGGTACTCCCATGTGACGTATGACATCGTCCCCGGGAAGGAAGTGGTGGTACGCCGCCCCGACGTGCTGATCGTCGAAGGGCTGAACGTCCTGGCACCGGCCCGCCCCCGGCATGACGGCCGGCAGGGGCTGGCCCTGAGCGACTTCTTCGATTTTTCCATCTATGTGGATGCCAAAACGTCCTACATCGAGGAGTGGTATGTGGACCGCTTCCGCAAACTGCGGACCACGGCGTTCGCCCAGCCGGAGTCCTACTTCCACCGTTACGCCACACTCTCGGACGCCGAGGCGGAACGGACGGCCCGCGAGATCTGGAAGCGCATCAACGAGCCCAACCTTGAGGAAAACGTGCTGCCCACCCGCGGCCGTGCGCAGCTGGTGCTCACCAAGGACGCCGACCACTCCATCCGCCGCATGCTGCTGCGCAAGGTTTAGCACAGGTGAGCTACTACGGGTCCGCGGAACATCCGGAGGCGCCGGATTCAGTCAATCCCACTCCCAGCAGGCGGGTCTTCGGCCGCCTGCTGTTGGCGGGGTCCGGCCTCGCGGCCCTGAGCGCCTGCTCCCCTGGGACCGTCCGGCCGACGTCGTCCGCCGCTGCGGCGCCCCCTGCGACGACTTTCACTGCCACGCCGTCTGCCACGGCAAGCGCCACGCCGTCCGCGGAGCCTTCGCCGGGCAGTGCCGCGGCGACAGCGCCAGGGACCACGCCGCCGCCCTCCGCTGCTGCAGCGCCCCGGCACTCGCTCACCGACCCGGCGAGCCCGTGGGTGGTCGTGAACAAACACCGGCCGCTCTCCCCCGCCGCCTATGTGCCGGCCGATCTGGTGCAGCCGTCAGTCCGGCTCGCCGTGTCCGGCGAAGCGGCGCTGCTCAACAGCACGACGGCGGCAGCGGCGGAGAAGATGTTCGCCTCCGCCGCGGCCAGCGGAGTCGTCATCACGCTCGCGAGCGGCTACCGCTCCTTCAACACCCAGATCGGCACCTACAACAAGTGGGTGCAGGCGGAGGGGCAGGCCGCGGCTGACACCGCCTCCGCGCGGCCCGGCTATTCGGAACACCAGACCGGCTGGTCCTTCGACATCGGCGACGGCAGCGGGAGGGACAGCTTCACTCCCGCGTTCGCCAACCAGCCGGCAGCGGTCTGGGCGAAGTCCAACGCCCACTTGTTCGGCTTCGTGGTCCGCTACCCCTGGATGTTCCACGGGATCACCGGCTACTACTACGAGCCGTGGCATCTGCGCTACGTGGGAGTGGAAGCGGCCGGCGAGATGAACACCAAGGGCATCGCCACCCTTGAGGAGTACTTTGGGTTGGAAGCGGCGCCCGCTTACAAATAGCGGCGCCAGGGTCCGATCTGCCCGCAACGGGCGGTGCACGCTTTGTCACTCACCGACACCGAGCCCAGAACTTACCCCCGCGACACAGGGTGTTCACGCGGCTGGGCTAGGTTGGGGGCATGCTGAACGGATTCAAGAGCTTTATTCTCAAGGGCAACGTCGCGGACCTTGCCGTCGCAGTCGTCATCGGCGCCGCCTTCGGCGCCGTGGTAACGGCACTCGTTCAAAGCGTCCTCATGCCTCTCATCTCAGGTCTGGTAGGCGCGCCCAACTTCGACAGCTTCGCCGTCGTCACCCTGAACGGCAACGACATAAAGTTCGGCGTGCTGCTTACCGCGATCGTCAACTTCCTGCTGGTCGCGGCCGCCATCTACTTCGTTGTGGTTGTGCCCATGAACCACATGATCGAACGACGCAACCGCCGCCTCGGCATCAACCCGGACGTCAAGGAAGAGGCTGCCGAGGATCCGCAGATCGCCCTCCTGACCGAAATCCGTGACGCCCTTCGCGCGGAGCGAACGCTCTAGCAGCAAGAAAAACGATGGCGCGTCCCGGTGGGGCGCGCCATCGTTTTGCGGTCAGCGGGCCTCAGTCTGCGACGAGTTCCAACGCCAGCTCGGTCCGGACCACCTGGGCAAGGCGCTCCGCGACGGCTTGGGCGCTCTCCTGGGATGCTGCCTCCACCATGACGCGGACCACCGGTTCCGTACCGGAGGGGCGCAGGAGCACACGGCCGGTATCGCCGAGCTCGGCCTCGGCGAGGGCTACAGCCTCAGCCACCGTTTCATCGCCCTTGACCCGGGTGCGGTCCACGCCCCTGACGTTGATCAGGACCTGCGGAAGTTTGGTCATTACCGCGGCCAGTTCCTTCAGCGGACGGCCCGTGAGTGCAACCTGCGCTGCAATCTGCAGGCCGGTGAGAACGCCGTCACCCGTGGTGGCATGGTCGGCAAAGATTACGTGGCCGGACTGCTCTCCGCCGAGGTTGAAGCCGCCTTCACGCATCCCTTCCAGGACGTAGCGGTCACCCACGCCGGTTTCGCGCAGGCTGATGCCGGCTTCCCGCAGGGCGATCTTGAGTCCGAGGTTGCTCATCACGGTTGCGACTAGGACGTCGTCCTTGAGCTTGCCGGAAGCTTTCAGGGCCACGGCGAGGATGGCCATGATCTCGTCGCCGTCCACTTCGCTGCCCTCGTGGTCCACCGCAAGGCAGCGGTCCGCGTCGCCGTCGTGCGCAATGCCCAGATCGGCGCCGTGTTGCAGGACGGCTTCCTTCAGCGGCCCCAGGTGAGTGGATCCGACGCCTTCGTTGATGTTGAGGCCGTCCGGTTCAGCGCCGATGACAATGACGTCAGCGCCGGCATCCTTGAAGACCTGGGGGGAACAGCCGCTCGCCGCGCCGTGGGCGCAGTCCAGTACGACCTTAAGCCCGTCCAGGCGGTGCGGGAGAGTGCCGAGCAGATGGACGATATAGCGGTCCTCGGCATCCGAGAACCGTTGGATCCGGCCGACTTCTCCCCCGACCGGGCGGAAAGGCTCCTTGCCGAGCTGTTCCTCGATGGCGTCTTCCACATCGTCCGGAAGCTTCTGGCCGCCGCGGGCAAAGAACTTGATGCCGTTGTCCGGTGCGGGGTTGTGCGAGGCGGAGATCATCACGCCGAAGTCCGCATCCAGGTCGGCCACGAGATAGGCCGCGGCCGGGGTGGGAAGCACGCCGGCGTCGTAGACGTCGATCCCGGAGCTTGAGAGCCCTGCTTCCACGGCAGCCGCAATGAACTCACCGCTGGCGCGGGGGTCCCGGGCAACCACGGCACGCGGCCGGGTTCCATCGGTATTGCGGTCGTGGCCAAGCACGACGGCGGCGGCCTGCGCCAGCTGCAACGCCAGCTCCGCAGTCAGCAGGCCGTTCGCCAAGCCTCGGACACCATCTGTTCCAAATAATCTAGCCATCGGGTCAAGTTTAGTCGACGCGGCGGCCGCCGGTGGGACGGCACCTCGAGCCGAGGGGATTCGAGCGTGCTGATGTGGATGTTCAGGGGCCTCACGGCGGCTTTAGGGACGCCGACTACTTGGTTTTGCATTCCCGTGTACTCTATTTTTCGAAAACACTCGCCAGCTAATCAGGCAGCCGTTTAGGCTTCCACGCATGACACCTAGCTCTGGGGGCTTGGCGCTCGAAATCGTGGTACCGGTCTTTAATGAACAATTGGTACTCGAAAACAGCATCACAAAGCTCGCGACGTATTTATCGCAGGAAATGCCTTCGACGTGGCAAATCACAATTGCGGACAATTCCAGTACGGATAATACCGCCGCTATAGCGACGCGGCTGGCCGCGCAATTGCCCAACGTTGCCTATCGAAGGCTTGACGTTAAAGGACGCGGCTTCGCTTTGCGGGACGCCTGGAGTGCGTCTTCGGCAACGGTCCTGGCCTATCTGGACGTGGACCTTTCAACCGATCTAGCCGCGCTGCCGCCGTTGGTGGCACCCTTGCTTTCCGGTCATTCGGATATTTCCATCGGCACCAGGCTGGGGCAGAGTTCCCGGGTCAGCCGGGGGCCTAAGCGTGAGTTTATTTCCCGGTCGTACAACTATCTGCTCAAGCGGACGATGCAGGTGAGGTTCTCCGACGCCCAATGCGGGTTCAAGGCCATCCGCGCCGACGTTGCCCGGAAGCTGCTCCCGCACGTCGAGGACAACGGCTGGTTCTTTGATACGGAACTGCTGATTATTGCGGAGCGCTCAGGCCTCAGGATTCACGAAATCCCGGTGGACTGGATTGACGACCCGGACAGCCGGGTCGATATCAGGCAAACTGCGGTGGATGATCTGCGGGGCCTGGTCCGTGTGGCGGGTTCGCTGGTCCGGGGAACAATACCGGTCCAGGCCATTTACGCGGAACTGGGCCGCCGGCCCATCGTCCCACCGGGGCGTCCGAGCTTCTTCGGCCAGGTACTCCGCTTCGGATTAGTGGGCGCGGCGTCCACCATAGCTTTTGCCTTGCTTTTCCTCGCCCTGCAGGGGCCCTTTGGCGCGCAGCAGGCCAACTTCCTGGCGCTGCTTCTGACTGCCGTTGGCAATACCGCCGCCAACCGCAGGTTCACGTTTGGCATCCGTGGTCCAGCACGGCTCTTCACCCAGCAGTTTCAGGGACTTGTGGTCTTCCTGCTGGCGTGGACTATTACTTCCTCCTCGCTGATGGTTCTTCATGCCGTGAATGTCGACGCGGCTCCGAGTCACGAACTCCTGGTGCTGACCGGTGCCAACGTCCTGGCGACTCTTCTCAGGTTCGTCCTTCTTCGGGTCTGGGTGTTCAGGGTCCGGCGTGACGAAAGCCAACTCCTCGGTATTCCGCTCAAGCCTTCCCAGGCACCAGTATTGTGAGGCCGGTGCAGAGCAGCGCAGCCAGCCCAGATAGGACCATCGAGCCGCCCAATGACATCCGAGGCGTTTTCACCTCGGTGTCCGCTCGAATCAGCTCAGCTGCAAGAAGGACCTGGCGGGGCAGGGAAGTCCGGCCGAGGTGGGAACGGCTCGCGATTCTCGCGTTGTTGGTGTGCACGTCCATGTTGTACATCTGGAAACTCGATCAAAACGGCTGGGCCAATGCTTATTACTCCGCAGCAGTGCAGGCTGGCCTGGACAACCCGACCGCCTTCTTTTTTGCGTCCTCGGACTGGGGAAATTCAATATCCGTGGACAAACCGCCCCTCAGCCTGTGGGTCATTGGCGCCTCTGTCCGTGTGTTCGGGCTAAACCCCTGGGCGGTTCTGCTCCCGCAGGCGCTCCTGACGCTCGGCAGCACGTACCTCGTCTATGCGCTCGTTCGCCGAAGCTTCCCGGCCTATTGCGCCCTGTTGGGCGCTTCGATCTTTGCCTTCACTCCCATCACGGTTCTGATGGCCCGTTACAACAACCCCGATCCCCTGATGATCTTCCTGATGTTGCTGGCGGTTTATGCCGGGGTGCGGGCCACTGAGAACGCCGCACCGCGGTGGCTCCTTCTTGCCGCCGTCCTGCTGGGTCTTGGTTTCATGGCAAAGCAGCTCCAGGCCTTCCTGGTCCTCCCGGCGGTTGTCTTCGCGTTTCTGGTCTTCGTGCAGATGCCTTGGCGAAGACGAATCTCTGCCCTGGCGGCCGCTGGAGCCATCCTCGTCGGGGTTTCCTTGGCGTGGCCTCTGGCCGTAGATCTAACGCCGGCCGATCAGCGTCCGTTCGTGGGCGGGTCCACGAACAACAGCGTTCTTGAGCTAACCCTCGGCTACAACGGCATTAATCGTGTGATCCAACACGAAGCTGACCCGACCGCGGCGCTGCTTCCACCGGAGATCCGCGGCAACGGCTCAGACTCGGGCTTCTTCAGGCTGCTGAATCAGAACACTGGCCAGGAAATCGGCTGGCTTCTTGCCCCCGGGCTCCTAAGTGCCTTGGTGATCATTTGGCGGCTCCTTCGTCGGGAATTCAACAGGCCCCAGTCGATACTGGCCGGCAGCGCCGCTGTCTGGATGATCACCACGTACGCGATGCTGAGCTTCATGGGGAACAGCTTCCATTCCTATTACACTGCCTCCCTCGCTCCCCCGCTGGCCCTATGCTGCGCCATCGGAGCCTTCATGATGTTCGAGGTGCGCAAGAAAGCGACGGCGCGCCTCCTTGTGGTGACCGGGCTGCTGCTCAGTGCGATTTGCTCCTACGCCATGTGGCGGCTTGGAGTCGCTTTGCCACTGGAGCTCGGGACAGTGATACTTGTCGCCGGCCTTATTTCGGCCGCATTGCTTGCGGCGCCTGCACCATGGCCGAACCTGGAGCGGATCGCAGGAGCAGTGGCTGTTGGCGGCCTGCTGATTGGTCCGGTCGCGACTGCCGTGATCACGGCTGGGGCCCCCCAGTCCGGTTCGAACCCGCTGTCGGGAAGCATCACCAAAGCCGAGAACACGCTGAGTCACTTCCTACGCGACGCCAAGACGGGTGAACCGGCCTGGGTGACGGGACTGGCCATCGGCCACGCTCCGAACGCGACGGTGACCGACGCCCTCGTAGCCTCCGATCCAGGATGCACCTGGGCCGCAGCCACGTATCCCGGGCAGACAGCTGCGCGTTTCCAGCTCGCGACCGGGCGGGCGGTCCTGCCACTGGGCGGATTCGCGGCACTCGATCCGAGTCCGACGCTCGAACGGTTCCAGGAATGGGTAAGGTCGGGCCGGGTTTGCTACTTGGTGGAACAACCGGCCCAGCTTGAGGTCCCTGGCAACAGCATGGAGCTCATGGCCATTCAGGCGTGGGTCCGGGAGAGCTTCACGCCACAGGATTTGGGCGGAACCACGGTCTACCGGCTCGCGCCCTGAGTGCCCTGGCCACCATCGAGGAGGAATCTTGACCGAGAAGACCCCGCCGGGACCGCAACCGCTGGGCGGCTGGCCCCAATCCGGCCAGGGCGGCTACCCGCTGCAAGGGCCCAACGGCCCAGCCCCTGGCAGCGAGCCGCCCTACGGGCCGCCCCGGGCCTACGTCCCGCCAGGTTACGGGCAACAGCCGTATCCGCCCCAGCAGGACCAGTACCCGGGGCCACCCTACTCGCACCAGCCCTACTTCCAGCCCGGCTGGGTTGCACCACCGCCGCCGAGAACTGGTGTCCGCACCGCCTCTGGCGTCCTGACAGTGGTGCTGGGCACGTACCTGCTCATGTACGCCGTCGTGGGCGTCGGCGGCGGCAAGGGAGGCATGGCATCCCTGCTGTTCCTCCTGGCCCTGGCTTGCCTGACCGCGGGCATCCTCGTCCTATCCCTGCGACTTAACAAGGGCGTCCAGGTGTTGGCCCTCGCCTGCTCGGTTGTGGCCGCGCTGTTCGCGCTCATCGCCCCGGCCGTCGGCTACTACGGGATTGTGCTGCCCGCCACGCTTTTGCCGCTGGCCGTCGCCGGCTGCATTCTCTCCAGCATCGGTCTGTCCCGGGAGCACCGTCCCGCCTGACCCGGCTCCAGGGACCCCGCACGGGCATTAACGGCGAAAGCCCGCCCCGCCACAAGGGCGGAACGGGCTTTCGGTAAGCGGATTTAGCGCTTCGAGTACTGCTGAGCCTTACGGGCCTTCTTGAGACCAGCCTTCTTGCGCTCGATGACGCGGGCGTCACGACGCAGGTAACCGGCCTTCTTCAGGGTGGCGCGGTTGTTCTCGGTGTCGATCTCGTTCAGTGAACGGGCGATGCCGAGGCGCAGGGCACCGGCCTGGCCGGAGATGCCACCACCGTGGATGCGGGCAATGACGTCGTAGGCGCCATCAAGATCGAGGATCTTGAAGGGCTCGTTGACGTCCTGCTGGTGCAGCTTGTTCGGGAAGTAGTTGGCCAGCTCGCGGCCGTTGATGGTCCACTTGCCGGAACCCGGCACGACGCGAACGCGTGCAACAGCTTCCTTGCGACGGCCAACTGCAGCGCCGGCAACGGTCAGTGCCGGGCGTTCCTTCTTGGGCGCTTCTGCTTCCGCAGGACCGCTTTCCGAGGTGTAGCTGGTCAGGTTTTCCTCAGCCACAACGGCCTCGGTGGTCAGTTCTTCGTTCTGAGCCACGATTCTCCTTGATTAAAAGTTGGTTGGTGGCCAGGACTACTGGGCGACCTGGGTGATTTCGAAAGTCTTGGGCTGCTGGGCGGCGTGGGGGTGCTCTGCACCCTTGTAGACCTTCAGCTTGCCCAGCTGCTGTGCAGCGAGGGAGTTCTTCGGGAGCATGCCCTTGATGGCCTTCTCCACGGCGCGGACCGGGTTGGATTCCAGCAGCTCCGCGTAGGTGACGGAGGTCAGGCCGCCCGGGTAACCGGAGTGGCGGTATGCGCGCTTCTGCTCCAGCTTGGCGCCGGTGAGGGCAACCTTTTCAGCGTTGATGATGATGACGAAGTCGCCCATGTCCATGTGGGACGCAAAGGTGGCCTTGTGCTTGCCGCGCAGCAGGATTGCGGTCTGGCTGGCAAGACGACCAAGGACAACGTCGGTGGCGTCAATGACGTGCCACTGGCGGTTGATATCGCCGGGCTTCGGGGTGTACGTACGCACGGTGTTTGCCTCGTTCTTGTTCTGGCGTTCTTGTTTTAGGCGTCACTCGAAGGTGCACCTACTATCTATGCGCTACCGGAACAGAGGTGAGGGCTCCATGTAACCAGTCATCCTGAGGTCTCGAATGTGCACGCTTGGTAGTCATCCTGCAACCGGATTCCGAAGCGGGCACGCATCATCGAGAAGGACACGCACAACGACTACCAAGAATAGCCGATGACGTGTCACTGGGTCAAAATGGGGTGACCGGATGCATCCTGCCCGCCCCCGGCCCGCCGCATCCCAGGAGGAACCGTGTTCGACACCGCCGCCGCTGGCTCCGTAACACCGCTGTTTATTGCCGGGATCGGGCTGGCCGGCATGGGTCTGGGGCTCGTGGCAGACGCCCTCGTCCGGCGCGCCCTCCCCCAGCTGGCCGGTGACGCCTCCGGGCGGGAGCGGATTACGACGGCGGCGGCCTCCTTTGCCCTATCGGCCCTGCTCGCCTGGCGCTTCGGTGCTACGCCCGAACTTCCCGCCTATCTATTACTGGCAATCGTCGCCATTCCGCTGGCGCGGATCGACATTGTGCACCATCTACTGCCCAACCGACTTGTAGGCCCCCTTCTGGCGGCCGGCTTTGTCCTCTTGGGCAGCGCCGCGCTGGCCGCCGGAACTGCCGGCGACGTGCTTCGCGGAGCCGCGGGGTCCGCAATCTTGTTCTTTTTTTACTTAATCTTGGCATTGACCAGTAGAAACGGCATCGGAATGGGCGACGTGAAGCTCGCCGCACCACTTGGACTGTACTTAGGCTACCTAGGCTGGTCGCAGCTCTTCTATGGAGGAGCCCTGGCCTTCGTGGCGGGGGGCCTCGCAGCCGCCGTTCTGATCGCCAAGAACCGCGGAAACAAGCCTAAAGAGGTTGCCCACGGGCCGTCGATGCTCGCGGCAGGACTAGCCGTCATCGTACTCCTTCCGTAACTCCAGTAACTGGCGCCACTCTTGCGCTCAGTAGTAAGCGCTCGTACCAAAACAAGTAGTGGGCGCCCGAGCGCCGGGACAAACTGAGTACACCCCGGGTTTGTCCTAGGTGGTCCCACCTTTTAGACCCCAAAAAGTCGAGTATTCCAATTCATTGCCGCGCCCTTAATCGCCGTGCAAATGTTGTCCCAACGGAACTCCAGGGGGTTAGCAAAAGGGGATTTGCTGGAATTCCGTTTCTCACACAAAACTCTGGAAAAGGATTAATACAATGACTGGTCTCATGGTTTCAATGCTGGCATTCGTCGCCGGCGTCAAGGAAAAGCTCGGATCCGAAAAGGGCGCCACCGCTACTGAATACGGTCTGCTCGTGGGCCTCATCGCCCTGGCCATCACGATCGGCGTCGGTCTCTTCGGCACCGCCCTGAACACCTTCTTCGGCGGTCTCGCCACCACGGTCGCCGGCTGGTAGCCAGCTCCACCACCAGTTCTCAGATTCAAGGAGTGCCGCGTCCGCAGTCGCGGGCGCGGCACTTTCCATTACATCGGGCTGCACATTCCTCGGGGGGAAATCGTGAAACGCAGCAAAGTTCAAAAAGGGCGGGAACGGGGCGCGGTGGCCGTCGAGTTCGCCCTTGTCGCACCGATCCTCTTGGCAATCGTCGTGGCGATTGTGGAGTTTTCAAGCTTCTACAATCTGCAAATCTCGGTAACCCAGGCGGCCCGCGAGGCGGCCCGCGAAATGGCTGTCACCAAAAACGCCGGCCAGGCGGTCGCCGCGGGAGTGGCCGGCGCGCCGGGCCTGGGTATACCCCCGGGCAACATCACGTTTTCGGCCGGCGGTTGCGCGACGCCGGGCGCCACCGTCATCGCCACCATCACGTTCACCCGCGCCTCTCTGACCGGATTTTTCGGCCCTACAGTCACAGTCAACGGACGGGCGGCAATGCGATGCGGCGGTTAATCAAACTCGGGCAGGAGCCGGACAGCGAGAGAGGGGCCGCCGGCGTTCTCGTCGCCGTGATGCTGCTTGTCCTCCTCGGAGTGGGTGCCATATCCGTCGACGTCGGCCAGATGTACGCCGAACGCGCTGAACTGCAGAATGCGGCAGATGCCGGCGCGTTGGCCGGCGCGGAGATCTGCTCCGTCGCCGGGGGCTGTGCGCAGGCGGACGCAGATGCAGTAGCAGCGCTCATCGCGAACCAGAACTCCAGGGACGCGCGTTCAAACGTCCGTTTTGTGGACCTGAGCGTTGCCGGCGATATAACCGTCGGCACCTCGACCATCAACGGCGCCACCGGCTCCAGCTTCCTGAGCAAGCTTTTCGCCAATGCACTCAATACTCCGAATGTCACCGTCGGGGCAAACGCCACCGCGTACTGGTATTACCCGACCCGCGGCCGCAGCATTCTCCCGCTGACCTTCGCCGGATGCGAATTCATCAACGACGGTCTCCCACACAAGATTTTGACGCAGGGCGGGGGGCACGGCGCAGTGGACTGCAACGGCCTGAATCCTTCCAACCAGATCATTCCGGGCGGCTTCGCCTGGCTGGCGCCGGACGGTAACACGGGCTGCCAGGTGACGGCGGAGGTTGGTCAGTGGAGCGCCACCAGCGCCGGCGCGTCAATGCCGACGGGGTGCGGCGCCTTGTTCGAGCCTTCGTTGGTCGGGACAACGGTGGCAATACCGGTCTACGAGTACACGTGCACCGGAGTGTTGTCCCCCTGCACCGGTAGCAATGTCCGATACATGATCCAAAAGTGGGCCGGCTTCAGGGTCCTGGGATGGTCCTTCCCCGGGAATTCACACGATCCCACCCATGTCTTCGGCAGCAGCGAGAAGGGACTCTATGGGACGTTCGTCGGATACTCCGGCGATCCGTCCATCTTTACGGGTGGATCGACCACCCCTAACGGAAACGTGACGGTGAAAGCACTCAAGAAATAGCCGCCACAAGGTCTCAACATCAGAAACAAGTTCATTTCTAAAGGGGTGGAAGAATTGAAAGCTCGCCTACTGGGAGGCATAGCCGCACTCGTTGTGGCCATTATCGGGACCGTTCTACTTGTGTCCTACGTCCAGGGCGCCGACAAGCGTGCCATGGCCAACACGGAGACCTCCGAGGTATACGTGGTTCAAAAAGAAATCGCCGCCGGGACTGCCGCGGCGAACTTTGGCGACTCGGTCGTCAAGAAGACCGTGCCGAAGGCAACGGTCGCAACCAACAGCGTCACTACATTGGCTGACCTTGGCCAGAAGGTCTCGGCCGTGGGACTCGTCCCCGGCGAGCAACTGCTTACAACCCGGATGGTTGAACCGGCGCAACTGCTCGGCCCCGGCCGCGCTCCGGTGCCGTCCGGGCTGCAGGAAGTTACGGTCAAACTCCCCATCGATCGGGTTATCGGGGGAAGCCTCAAGGCCGGAGACACCGTGGGCGTCATCATCTCCTACAAGGAGAACGAAAAACTCAACGTCCCGGATCAGACCAAGCTGGCATTCCACCAGGTAATGGTCACCGCGGTCCAGAACTCCTCCGGTGCCGTGGCCCAGGATCAGAGCTCAACGACGACAGGCACTGCCTCGGATGGTTCCATGGGTTCCAATTCGAGCGCGGCTCAGCCGGCTGGCGGATACCTCGTCACTATGGCCAGGTCCGCTGTCGATGTGGAGAAGATCGTCCATGCGATTGAGTTCGGCACGGTGTACCTCAGCAAGGAATCTGCAAGCTCGACGCAGGACAACACCGGCGTCATGGAACGCATCAGGGTATTCCAATGAGCCGCTTCGTATTGATCACGCCAAATGGCGACTTTGAACGTAAGGTCCGCTCAGCCACGGCCGGTATGAGCGGCAGCCTGCAGTGGTTCCAGGCGGACTATCTCCCGGACGGTCCGGACGAGTTTCTCAGCCAGCTTCTGGGTGAGCCGCCCGAGGTACTGATCCTCGGTCCGGGGCTGGAACTGGACGACGTGCTAAAGCACGCGGCACTCCTGGATCTGCAGTATCCGGAGATCAGTGTCGTCGTCGCCGCAGAGCAGACGCCGGAGCTGATTCTGGCGGCAATGCGCTCCGGAGTGCGGGATATCCTCTCGCCCTCAGCGGAGGTCGATGGCATCCGGTCCATGGTCGAACGTTCCAGCCTGGCGGCCGCCGGCCGCCGGAGGGGCCTGATCCCCGGCACCGCAGAGTCTCCGTCGAGTGGTACCGGCGGCCGCGTCATAGCGGTCATGTCCCCGAAGGGCGGGGTTGGCAAGACAACCATCGCGACAAACCTCGCTGTCGGTCTGGGAAAGCTGGCGCCCATGGGAGTCGTGATCGTCGACCTTGACCTGCAGTTCGGGGACGTCGCCAGCGGCCTGCTGCTGGAACCTCAACACACAATCACGGATGCGGTGTCAGGTGCGGCCAGCCAGGACTCCATGGTGCTCAAGACCTATCTGACCCTGCATTCGGCAAACATCTATGCACTGTGCGGGCCGCGGAATCCTGTAGAAATGGACGGCATCACGGCCGCACACATCACCAACCTGCTGAGGCAACTGCGGCATGAGTTCCAGTACGTGGTCATCGACACAGCCCCCGGTCTCGGGGAGCACGTCCTTGCCGCGCTCGAGCAGGCCACGGACGCTGTCTGGGTGTGCGGCATGGACGTGCCCAGCATCCGCGGACTCCGCACGGGTTTCCATATCCTCAACGAACTGGGGCTGCTGCCGGAAAGCCGCCACGTGGTCTTGAACATGGCTGATGCCAAGGGCGGCCTCTCGGTGCCTGACGTGGAAGCAACCATTGGAGTACCCGTTGACATAGCTATTCCGCGGTCCCGAACCCTGCCGTTCTCGACCAACAAGGGTGTGCCCCTCCTCCAGGACGGCCGCAGGGACGTCGCGGCGAAGGGCCTGCGGCAACTTGTGGAGCGCTTCAAGCCGAACTGGCAGGAACGAACACATCGCAAACTCCATCGAAGGGCGGTAGTCCAGTGAGCCTCACCAGCAGATTTGACCAGTTGCGCCACGGTAACCAGCCCGCCGACGCGGATTCGCCGCGGGTTCCCGAGGCGCTTCCGCCCACCCTGAGCCGCATCCAGGAAGCCAAGGCAGCCGACGCTGCCCATGCTGCCCTGGTGGTTCAGGAGGCCGGCCCCAATGCCGGCATGGCGAGCGAGGCTCTCCGCGGGCTCAAGGAGCGGGCAAGTCAAGCGCTCTACGAACGGCTCGGCTCCCGGATCTCGGACTCCTCGATGGATGAAGCTGAGCTGCACCAGCAGGTCAGGGATGAGCTCAAGGAGGTCGTTGACGAGGAACAAGTTCCACTCACCTCGGCCGAACGGCAGCGCCTGACGCGGGAAATCATCGACGACGTCCTGGGCCATGGTCCCATCCAGCGCTTCCTTGACGACCCGGAAATCACGGAAGTCATGGTCAACAGGCACGACAGCATCTACGTGGAGCGGTTTGGCCAACTTCAAAAGACGGATGCCAAATTCAGCTCGGACGAAGCACTCCGCCGGGTTATTGAACGCATCGTCTCACGAGTTGGACGACGGATCGATGAATCGTCGCCCTTGGTGGACGCCCGGCTTGCCGACGGCTCACGTGTAAATGCCATCATTCCGCCTCTGGCCGTCAACGGGCCCTCGCTGACCATCCGGAAATTCGCCCGCGAGGCGCTCACAGTGGAGAAGCTGATCGAATTCGGCAGCCTGTCGCCGGAAATGGCGGAGCTCCTGCGGGCGTGCGTCCTGGCCCGCATGAACATCATCGTCTCGGGCGGAACGGGTACCGGAAAGACAACGTTGCTCAACGTCCTGTCGTCGTTCATCCCGGAGACTGACCGCATTGTGACCATCGAGGATGCTGTGGAACTGCAACTGCAGCAGGAGCACGTGGTCCGGCTGGAGAGCCGGCCCGCGAACATCGAAGGCCGCGGCGAGATTTCCATCCGCGAACTCGTTCGCAATTCACTCCGTATGCGGCCGGACAGGATCGTCGTTGGCGAAGTCCGCGGCGGCGAATCACTGGACATGCTCCAGGCCATGAACACCGGCCATGACGGGTCCATCTCCACTGTTCACGCGAACTCTCCCCGGGATGCGGTAGCCCGATTGGAGACCCTGGTCCTGATGGCAGGGATGGACCTGCCTCTCCGCGCCATCCGCGAACAGGTCGCCTCCGCGGTAAACCTCATAGTCCATATCACGAGGCTCCGGGACGGTACCCGACGGGTAACCCACATTACCGAGGTCCAAGGCATGGAAGGCGACATTGTCACGCTCCAAGATGCCTTTGTCTTCGACTACTCTGCCGGCGTCGACGCCAGCGGACGGTTCCTCGGCAAACCTATTCCCACCGGCGTCCGTCCCCGCTTTACCGACCGGTTCGTGGAACTTGGCATCCCGATCTCCGCCGCCGTCTTTGGCGCCCATCTGGGGAGCATCCGGTGATTCCCGACGACCTCCCCCCTGCCGTGATGGTCCTGGGGCTCGCCTTCGTCTACACATCCCTCGCCATACTTTTCTGGGTTGTCCTGAAGTCCCGCAACGTCATCTCGGCTGAACGGCGCAGACCGGGCGCCCCGGTGCAGGCCACCGGCCTGACGAAGTTGACAAATGCGACCCTCGGCGTGATTGATGCCAGGATCCAGCCTAGGTCCGGTGGAATACTGTCCCGCCGAAATCTGGATGCGGCCGGCCTCAAGAAACAACCGGCCGACTACTTGCTGATCGCGGGTCTCATCACGGTCTTTGTGGGGGTTTTCGGCTTCCTGCTGGGCGGCTTGTTCGCCGCGGTGCTCATGATCGTTGGCACCATCGTCGGGCTCACGATGAGCGTGAAACTCCTCACCTCGCGCCGTCAGGCGAAGTTCGACGATCAGGTCCCGGACACCCTCCGGATGCTCGCCGGAGGCATGCGGGCAGGGCACAGTTTGTTGCGGTCCCTGGATGCGGCAGCTCAGGAAAGCGACGCTCCAATGGCGGACGAACTTAGCCGGATCGTCAACGAGACCCGCATCGGACGGGACCTCGGCGAATCCCTGATCGACGTCGCCGACCGGACCAAGAACGAGGACTTCAGCTGGATTGCCCAGGCAATCGAGATCCACCGTGAGGTCGGTGGGGATCTGGCCGAGGTGATCGATCATGTCGGCGAAACCATCCGTGACCGGAATCAGATCCGACGCCAGGTCAAAGCCCTCAGCGCTGAAGGAAGGATGTCAGCCATCGTCCTGCTGTCGTTGCCGGTCGTGTTGTTCATCTCCCTGCAGTTCATCAATCCGGTCTACGCCAAGACATTCTCATCAACGGTTCCCGGGTACATCATGATGGCTGTCTCGGCAGTCATGCTCAGCCTGGGGGCCTTCTGGCTCAGCCGTCTCATCAAGCCGAAGTTCTGAGGAGTCAACATTATGCAACCCCTCGCAATGGCCGCAGTGTTGGCCATCATTATCCCCATCTCGGGTATGGTCTGGTTCGCTTTCACAGGTGATCGCGCCGGTCTCCGGAACGTCCGCACCAACCTCGGCCGGAAGTCGGCGGCGCCCTCTGTCAAGCTGAATACGGGCGAGCAGTTTGCCGCCCTCAGCAAGAAGCTCGCGCCCGTCGGCTACGTCGCGTGGCTGGATAAGCAACTCGCCGGCGCAGGGCGGCCCAAGGACTGGCCGCTCGGGCGTCTCCTGATGGTCAAGCCGCTACTGGCACTCGGCGGGGCTGTTGTTGGCGTGGTGATGTTCCTGGTCGGGCCCTCACCTCAGCGGCTTCTCATAGCAGTGGCTGTCCTGCTGTTCGCCTATTTCGTTCCGGACCTCCTGCTCCGCACAAAGGCCGAGAAGCGGCGCGAGGCAATCCGGTTGGAACTGCCAAATGCACTGGACCAAATGCTGATTTCAGTACAGGCCGGGCTTGGCTTCGAGGCCGCTATGGCGCGGAGCGCGCAAAACGGTACGGGGCCGCTGGCGGATGAGTTCAGCCGGACGTTGCAGGACATGCAGGTCGGTCGTGCCCGCAAGGACGCCTACCTCTCATTCGCTGCACGTGTCGATTCGCCGGATCTGCGCAGCTTCATCCGGGCAGTCGTTCAGGCCGACACCTATGGCATCGCCATCGCTAAGGTCCTGAAGGAACAGGCCCAGGAGATGCGGACGAAACGTCGCCAACGCGCGGAAGAGCATGCAATGAAGATTCCCGTGAAGATCCTCTTCCCGTTGATTTTCTGCATCTTCCCCACGCTCTTCATCATCTTGTTGGGCCCTGCCGTCCTGGGCATCATCGCGGCGTTTTCTTAGGAGGAGTCATGGTAATTAAGGCAGCAGGGTTGCGGCGGCTGATCAGGCGCCTGGCGGTTCCGCTCCACACCAACGAGCGGGGAGCCACGGCCACGGAATACGGCGTGCTGGCCGGATTCATTGCCATCGTCATCGTTGTCGGGGTGGGAGCCTTCGGAACGGCACTTAACCTGCACTTCACCTGGCTCAGCGCCGGAGTGAAGGCCGCGCTCGGCATCCCCTAACAAAATAGACCTCCTCACGAAGTGCGGGCTGCTTCATTGCCGCACCGGCGCTATGGCGCCGCAGATACCGGACCCCCTTGGACCCCAGAGCCAAGGGGGTCCTCCTGTGTCCGAAACAAGGTGAGCGCCAGCGCAGAATCTGCGCAGGGAACGTACAGGAAACATGCAGTTTGGGAAGCCTTGGCACAGGATGCGTCAAGGTCGAATCCTCGGCGTGTCGCTCGTTGCTATGTTCCTCTCAGTGCTGGTGCAGGGCCAGCCTCCCAACTCGCTCAGGAGTCACCCATGCGTTCCTTTTTCTCCAATCTCGCAACCCGCCTTCGCCGCGACCAGCGCGGCGCCACCGCCGTCGAATACGGCATTATGGTCAGCCTCATCGCCGTCGTAATCATCATCGCCGTCACCGCTCTCGGCGGCACTTTGCAGGACACATTCACGCAGGTCCAGTGCTCCGTCAGCAGCGGGACCTTGGTCCCCCGTGCCGGCGACGTAGCCGCGTCCTGCACCCCGTAAGCACGCCGGCCCAGGCCCGGCGCGTCCGTCAATGACTGTGTGGTGGCGGCATCAAGCCGCCACCACACAGTCATCTCAGGGAGAATCATCGCGGGAAAGGCGGTCCCCATGTCCAAGACAAAGGAACGGGGCGCCGTCGCGGTTGAATTCGCCTTGCTCGCTCCAGTTCTGGTGATGCTTCTGCTCGGCATCATGGAATTTGGCCGGGCTTACAACGTTCAGAGCTCCCTTTCCAGCGCCGCCCGCGAAGGCGTTCGAGTCATGGTGATCGGGAACAACCCAACCGCTGCCCGGACTGCGGCGAAGAACGCTGCCGTTTCAGTGCAACCCGCTCTGAGCGATGCCAACATCACCTTCAGCCCCGCAACATGCGCCCCGGGGGCCCAGATGACGCTCAAGATCACTTACAACCTGGCCACCATGACCGGAATCGCAGGACCGTTTGCGATGGAAGGCAAAGGGGTGATGTTGTGCAACGGTTGACACACAGGCAAGGGGACGGCGAGCGCGGGGGCATCAGCGTCTTGGTCGCAATCCTCATGGTGACCCTGCTCGGTTTCACCGCAGTCGCCGTCGATGTCGGCATGCTGTACGCCGAGCGGACGCAGCTTCGCAACGGCGCCGACGCAGCCGCGTTTGCCGTCGCGCAGAAATGCGCGCGGGACCTCAACGACCCGGACTGCTCTACAACGTCCGCGTTGGCCCGCAGCCTCGCCAACGGCAATGCCGGCGATGGAAAAACGAACGTCTCCTCGCTGGACCTGGACAAAGCTGCGGGCACTGTCAAAGTGACAGCAGGAGCCCAGGAAGCCGGTAAGGACCCAAACCGTGTCTCGCTATTCTTCGCGCGGGTATTCGGCATTAGCGATGCCGAGGTCACGGCCGGGGCCAGTGTGCGGTGGGGCCAACCGGTGGCGGGACCTCTGCCGTTTCCCCTTGCCTTCTCTGTTTGCCAGGTCAGATTCCGGGTGGGCAGCGGCCTGCAGCAGCTGCAGAGCCATGGCGACAACGCCAACCCCGACTGCCTCTACGGGCCCTCCGGAGCCCCGGTTCCGGGTGGGTTCGGGTGGCTGACGAGCAGCCCGGGAGTGTGCGGCGGCCTCATTGACATCAAAGCGGGCGACGCCAGCAACAGTTCGGGCAACAGCTACCCGGGCACCGTCTGCGACAGCGTCCTGCAGAAGTGGGCGGCGGACATCACCGCCAACAAGGACGTCGTTGCCCTGCTGCCTGTCTTCGACAGAGTGACAGGGACAGGGGCCAACGCCAAGTACCAGCTCACGTCCTTCGCCGCATTTTACGTCAAGGGATGGAAGTTCAGCGGCACTGACAACGAGCTGCCGAAATCCTTCCACCACACGAGTCCCACAGTTCCCAGCTCCGTCGCCTGCACGAACAACTGCCGGGGCATCATCGGCAGCTTCAAGGAGTACGTATCGCTCGCCGACGGCTACACCTACGGAGTGACCACCGAGGACTCCGGCGTCGACGTAGTGCGCCTCACGCAATAGTTTTCAGCACCCCCGTAACTCTTAAGTTCAGGAGCAGTCTTTGAAGTCACGCTTGTTGGCCGGCGTCGCCGCCCTCGTCCTGGCGATCCTTGGGGCATTGTTGGTGGTCAGCTACGCGCAGGGCGCCGATACCAGGGCAGTCCAGGGACTGGATCCGGTCGCCGTCCTCGTCGTCAAGAAGGCCGTACCTGCCGGCACATCGGTTGCAGCCCTGACAGCATTCGTGGCGAGTGAGCAGCTTCCCGGTAAGTCGGTCACCAAGTCAGCGCTGAAGAACCTCGACGGCCTGGCGGGAAAGGTCACCGCCGTCGAACTGCTCCCCGGCGAGCAACTGGTCGCGGAACGTTTGGTCGCGCCGGAGGACCTCAAGACGAGCGGGTCCGTGGACGTCCCGGAAGGCCTGCAGGAAGTTTCGTTCCAGCTGGAGCCGCAGCGCGTCGTGGGCGGCAGGATCGCACCGGGTGACCGCGTCGGCATCTTCATCAACCTGAAGGATGGCGGCCTCGAGGCCAAACCTGAAAAGCAGACAACCCAGCTCTCCATCCATAAGGTACTCGTGACGGCCGTGCAGCGGGCCCCCGTTGCCACCCCCTCGCCGCAACCCTCAGCCGACGGTTCAGCGCCCCCGGCAGAGGACATGTCCCTGCCTACCGGGTCCCTGATGCTCACCGTTGCAGTGAACGACGTGGATGCCACAAAAATTGTCTACGCATCGGAGTTCTCCGAATTCGCGAGCCTCTGGCTGAGCAAAGAGCCGCTCAACGCCACGGACAGCGGCAAACCCGGAATCATGACAAAACCGGAGGTCTACAAATGAGTCGCTTTGTCCTGATCACCCCCAACACCGACTTCGACGCACGCGTCCGGCAGGCCTTGGCTGGGGGGATTCCGGGCGGGCTGCAGACCTTCGCGTTCGTCAACCCCTCCGACCCCGGCGAGCTGTTCGCCAACCTCAACCAGGAACGCCCCGAGGTGCTCATCCTGGGGCCGGACATCCCGGTGGAGGACGCCCTGCGGCTCGCCACGGTCTTCGACGTCCAATTGCCGGAGCTCAGCGTCGTCCTCGTCGGCGAGCCGGACCCCGCCTTCATCCTGCTCGCCATGCGGGCCGGCATCCGCGACATCCTCAGCCCCGACTCGGATCCGACACAGATCCGGATGCTGCTGGAACGGGCCTGCCAGTCCTACACGAGCCGGAGCCGGACCACAGCCGTCCAGCAGGCCGAGGGCCCCAAGGGCCTGGTCATCGGCGTCTTCTCCCCCAAGGGCGGTGTCGGCAAGACCACCATCGCCACCAATGTCGCCATCGGCCTGGGCAAGGTCGCCCCGATGGGCGTGGTCATCGTGGATCTGGACCTGCAGTTCGGGGACGTGGCGTCCGGACTCTACCTGAACCCCGAGCACACCGTCACGGACGCGGTCTCCGCCGCCGCCAGCCACGACTCCCTGGTGCTCAAAGCGTTCCTGACCGTCCACCCCAGCAACATCTACGCCCTCTGCGCGCCACGGAGCCCGGAGGAAGCCGACGACATCACCCCCCAACAGGTTTCCAGGCTCCTAGAGCAACTCGCGGAACAGTTCCAGTACGTCGTTGTGGACACCGCGCCCGGCCTGCCCGAGGTGGGCCTGGCCGCCATGGAACAGTGCACCGACGTCGTCTGGGTCACGGCCATGGACGTCCCCAGCATCCGCGGCCTCCGCTCCGGCCTCGGAATCCTCCGCCGCCTGGACCTGCTGCCGGAAACCCGCCACGTGGTCCTGAACATGGCGGATTCCAAGTCCGGCCTCAGTGTCCAGGACGTGGAGGCCACCATCGGCGCGCCCGTCGACGTCAGCATCCCCCGTTCCAAAGCAGTGGCGTTCTCCACCAATCGCGGCATCCCGGTGCTGCAGGACGGCCGCAAAGACCCTGCCATCAAAGGCCTCAGGCAACTTGTGGCGAGGTTCGATCCCGCTTGGCGGGCCCGAGCGCAAAAGAAGCTGCACCGCCGGGTGGTGGTCTAAGTGAAGCTCTCCGATCGGCTCCGCACCGCCGAAGGAACCCTGCCACCGGCCGGAAGTCCCGCCCCGACACCGCCGCCAGCGCGGCTGCCCTCCCCGGTCGAGCCGACGGCGTCCCCTGCCCCCGCCGTAGAACTCCGCAAGCCCGTCGCCACAGTTCCGCCGGCTTTCGCCGAGCCGTCAGAGACCTACCGGTCCAAGACCCAGCAGCCGGTCGACGTTTTCGCGGCCCTCAAGCAACGCGCCGCGACCGCCCTCTTCGAGCGGATGGGGAGCAGATTCAACGACTCCGCCGCCAAGGAGGACGACCTGCGCACGTCCGCGCGGGAGGAGCTCATCCGGATCATCGACGCCGAGCAGGTCCCCCTCTCCGTCGAAGAACGCTCCCGCCTCGTCCAGGACGTCGCCGATGATGTGCTCGGCTACGGCCCCCTGCAACGCCTCCTGGACGATCCTGCCGTCACGGAAATCATGGTCAACTGTATGGACCAGATTTACGTCGAACGGCACGGCAAGCTGACCCTGACCGAATCGCGCTTCAGCTCCGAAGACCACCTGCGCAAAGTTATTGAGCGGATCGTCTCCAAAGTGGGCCGACGCATCGACGAGTCTTCCCCGCTTGTGGACGCCCGCCTCGAGGACGGTTCCCGCGTCAACGCAGTGATTCCCCCGCTCGCGGTGGGCGGCTCCTCGCTGACCATCCGAAAGTTCAGCAAAGTGCCGCTGACCGTGCGAAACCTCATCGAGTTCGGCACCCTGACGCCTGAAATGGCAGAGCTGCTGAACGCCTGCGTGAAGGCGAAGCTGAACATCATCGTCTCCGGCGGCACCGGCACCGGCAAGACGACGCTGCTCAATGTGCTGTCCTCCTTCCTGCCCGACGACGAGCGGATCGTCACCATCGAGGACGCCGTCGAACTGCAGATCCAGCAGCGCCACGTCGTCCGGCTCGAAAGCCGTCCGCCCAACACCGAAGGCAAGGGCGAGGTCACCATCCGGGAACTGCTCCGCAACTCACTGCGTATGCGCCCGGACCGGATCGTGGTGGGCGAGGTCCGCGGCGGTGAATCCCTGGACATGCTCCAGGCCATGAACACCGGCCACGACGGATCC
Organism: Arthrobacter sp. NicSoilB4; assembly: GCF_019977335.1. Classification (NCBI taxonomy): domain Bacteria; kingdom Bacillati; phylum Actinomycetota; class Actinomycetes; order Micrococcales; family Micrococcaceae; genus Arthrobacter; species Arthrobacter sp. NicSoilB4. Next base: position 3,014,455 of record NZ_AP024653.1, read on the forward strand.
CTTTCCACTGTCCACTCAAACTCGCCCCGCGACGCTGTCGCACGCCTGGAAACCCTCGTGCTGATGGCAGGCATGGACCTGCCGCTGCGGGCGATTCGCGAACAGATCGCCTCAGCCGTCAACCTGATCGTCCAGATTTCACGCCTCCGCGACGGCACCCGCCGGATCACCCACGTCACCGAGGTCCAGGGCATGGAAGGGGACATCGTGACGCTCCAGGATGCCTTCGTCTTCGACTACTCAGCCGGCGTCGACGCCCACGGCCGCTTCCTCGGCAAACCGGTGCCCACCGGCATCCGCCCACGGTTCATCGACCGGTTCGAGGATCTGGGTATCTACGTCTCCCCCAGCGTCTTTGCGGCCCCGCTGGCCGCGGCCGGAAGGGTGTGACCCAGGATGGCACTTTTGCCTGTTGGTGTCGGGCTGCTGTTCATGGCGGTGCTGCTCCTGGGCTACGCGCTGCTGGCCACCGGCGGCGCCAGCGTCCCGCTGGACCGTCGGCGGCCGGTCCAGGACCGGCCCGACTCCCAGCTGACCCGGTTCGCCGGTTCCGCCGTGCACCTGGTGGACGGCTTCTTCGCGCAGCGAAAGGTCCGGCTGTTCAACCGGGAAGCGCTGGAGAACGCCGGCCTCCGGATGCGCCAGGGCGACTTCTTCGTCCTCGTGCTGGCCGGGGCCCTGGTGGGAGCCGTGGCCGGACTGGTTGTGGCCGGTCCCCTGCTGGCGGTTCTCTTCGTCCTGGTGGCCCCGCTGGTGGGGCACCTTGTGCTTGGTTATCTGGCCGGAAAACGCCGTAACACGTTCGACCAGCAGCTCGGCGACACGCTCCAGCTGCTGGCGGGCGGCCTGCGGGCCGGTCACAGCATCCTGCGTGCGATTGATGCCGCCGCCACCGAATCTCTGAGCCCGACGTCGGAGGAGATGCGCCGTGTGGTCACAGAAACCAGCCTGGGACGTGACCTGCTGTCCTCCCTCAACGACACGGCCGAGCGGATGCGGAACGAGGACTTCGTCTGGATCGCGCAGGCCATCCAGATCAACCGCGAGGTCGGCGGGAACCTGGCCGAGGTCCTGGACCAAGTGAACGAAACCATCCGCGAGCGGAGCGAAATCAAGGGCCACATCAAGGCCCTTGCCGCCGAGGGGAAGTTCTCCGCCTACATCCTGATGGCCATGCCCATCGGCATCGTTGCCATGCTAATGCTGGCCAACCCGGGCTACATGAACGTCATGTTCACGCGCCCCCTGGGCTGGGCCATGATCGCCACGTCCATCACCCTGATGACCATCGGCGGCTTGTGGATGCGCAAGATCATCGACCTGAAGTTCTGAGGCGCCCGTGAACCCTGTGGTCCTGATTTCCCTGCTGCTGGTCTCCGCTCCGGTGGGCTACCTGGTCTGGTCGCTGCTCTCCGTCGACCGTTCCTCCCAGCGGGCTGTCCGCACCATGCTCGCGCTCGGAACGGACACCGCCGGGCAAACGGAGCAGAAACAGAGCAAGCTGCTGGAGCGGATCGGCTACCGGCTGACGCCCGCGGGGTACGTCCGCAAACTCGACAAGCTCCTGTCGCTCGCCGGACGCCCTGCTTCCCTCCCCCTCGGGCGGGTCCTGGCGGCGAAACCGCTGCTCGGGCTGCTGGGTGCCCTGCTCGGCTACTACATCAGCTCCAGCGCCCCGACGGCGATCATCAAGCTTGTAGGGGTCTTTGTAGTACTGCTGGGCTACTTCATCCCCGACCTCCTGCTCTACAGCAAGGGCCAGGAACGCCAGAAGATCATGCAGTTGGAACTGGCCAACACCCTGGACCAGATGCTCATCTCCGTGGAGGCGGGCCTGGGGTTCGAAGGAGCCATGGCACGGGCCGGCGAGAACGGCAAGGGTCCCCTGGCCGAGGAAATTGTCCGGACGCTCCAGGACATGCAGGTGGGCCGGAGCCGCCGCGAGTCCTACCTGGCACTGTCCGAAAGGACGAACATCCCGGAGCTGCGCAGCTTCGTCCAGGCCGTGGTCCAGGCCGACACCTACGGCATTGCCATTAGCCGCGTGCTCCGGATCCAAGCCAAGGTCATGCGGGTCAAGCGCCGGCAGCGGGCCGAGGAAAAGGCCATGAAGCTGCCGGTCACCATCTTGTTCCCTTTGCTGTTCTTCATCTTCCCGGTGCTCTTCATTGCCATCCTTGGCCCCGCCGTCATCAACGCGATCGAGACCTTCAGCGGCCAGTAGCGCCGGCTTCGCCGGAATGCCACAAGGTTTCCGCAGGATCACCCGGAGGGCAGGGTCTCGGCCCCGACAGGAAGTAGCGTGGTCGCATGTCCTTTCTCAGTGCCCCAGACGACGGCGACTCCAGCACAGCATTCTCCCCCGCAGCCTTCCCCGGCGGAGCAGGCCAGGCCACCCCTGAAGAAGCACCGCTCGTGGACCCCGCGGCACTCCAGGATCTCGGTGTCCAGCTGGAAAGCCCATCAGTCGCCAGAGGGTTCGCCCGGGACTATGCCAAGATGTGGGACCAGCGCTACAACTGCCTGGCATCGGCGCTGAACCGCCGGGACGAAGCTGGGTCGCTGGAGGCCGTACTGAGCCTGAAGACGTCCTCGGCAATGGTGGGAGGAGTCCAGCTCGCCCGGCTCGCAGGAGAGCTGGAGGATGCGGTACGCGGCGGCGACATGGAGCGTGCCAGCTCACTGCTGGGGGAGGTAGCGGAGAGCGGCAGCGAAACCGTGGATGAACTTCAGTACAGCTACATCCTCTGGGAGAGCTAATCCCGCTCTGGAGCGAGCCGGTACCCCACACCGCGTACCGTCTGAAGCCAGCGGGGCTGCAGGGGATTCTCGCGCAATTTCCGCCGCAGATTCCCGATATGCACCTCGACGGCCCGTTCGTCGGATTCGCCGATGTACGCATCCGCCCGGTAGTACTCACCCCGCACCACGCGGACCAGGTCAGTCTTGGACCGGACGGCACCCGCGCCCTTAAGCAGGGCGTGCAAGAGATCGAACTCGCTGCGTGTCAGCGTGGCGGGCTCGCCGTCTACCGTCACAGTGCGGCTGTCAGGATTGAGAGCCAGCCCGTTATGGCGCAGGACGGAATCCTGCGGCGCCGGGGGCGCGGCGTCCGCGGCAACTGCCGGCCGTGGCGTTTCGCTGATGGTGTCCTGCCGGGGCCGCCGCATCATGGCGGCCACCCGGGCCCGGAGTTCGCGCGGCCGGAAAGGCTTGGTCATAAAATCGTCGGCGCCGGTGTGCAGTGCCGTCAGCGTGTCCAGTTCGTCCGTGCGGGCCGTCAACATGACCACATAGGCATCACTGAACTGACGGACCCGGCGAAGGACTTCGAAGCCGTCGATGTCCGGGAGGCCCACGTCCAAGGTGACCACGTCGGCGTCCAGGCGCCGGATGACGTCCACACCCTCGCGCCCGTCTGCGGCCGAATGGACTTCGAAACCGGCCTGGCTCAGCACTGCTTCGACAAGGTTGCGTACGTCAGCGTCGTCTTCAACTACGACCGCGACTCCTAGGTCAGTCATGGCCCCCCTCACATCTGGTCCTGCTCCACTGCCTAACGCGGACGCGCTGGCAGTGCTGATCGCGCCGGCCCCCACCGTCATTGTCAGAATACCTACGCTGGGCGAAAAAACCGGTTCCGGCGCAGTAACAGAACCCAGAATACCCAGCTTTGTGTCAAGTTTGTATGACAACTGGTGTAAAACTGGAGCTGTGAGCAAGGAGCGCGGCTTCAGTGAGTGAACAGCAACCGGTCCGGAGCGTGGACCGGTACTACAAACCCGGGGGCCCGCGTGCGCGGGTGGTGGCCTGCCACCTCTCACTGGCCCTCGTCATGGCGGGCGCTGTGCCGGCGTCTGCCGCATGGTGGCCAGCTCTCTTCGACACCCCCGGCATGGCCGCCGTCGTGGCGCTCGCTGGAGTCCTGACCCTTGCCGCGTCCTTCGCCCTGAGCCTGGCACGCGTGCGGCTGCGCCAGGAGCAATGCCGGAGCGACGCCACGGAGGCGGAGCTGCAGGCATTGCTCGCGGACAGCAGGGAACGCGAACGCCTCCTCACCACCATCCTGGACACTGTCGACGTCGGCATTGTTGCGCTCGACGCCGCGGGCCGGCGCCTGTTGACCAACAGCTGGCAATCAGCCCTCGAAGGCTCGGCGGCGCCCGCAGGCGCTGCGCACGGTGCCGGGGAAGCGCAACTGCTGCTGACCGGCCAGGACCAGGAAACCCCGCTCCCCCTCGAACGCCGCCCGGTTCGGCGGGCCGCATCGGGAGAGTCCTTTGCGGATTACCTGGTGCGATTCGGCACGGCACCGGGCAGCCGCGTCGTGTCCACCGGTGCACGTCCCCTGCAGGACGACGACGGCGGTTTCCGCGGCGCCGTCGTCGTGTTCAACGAGGTCACCGGCCTCGTCGACGCCCTGGCCGCCAAGGACGACGTGGTCTCCACCGTCTCGCACGAGTTCCGCACCCCGTTGACCTCGATCATCGGCAACCTGGACCTGGCGCTCGGTGATTCTGCGGGGCTCTCCGCCACCACCGTGCGCCGGATCGAGGTGGCTCAACGCAATGCCGAGCGGCTGCTTGCCCTGGTTTCGGACCTGCTGATGTCGGCCAACTCCACGGTGCATGTCCACCCGCGCCGGACCGATCTTGCCAGCCTTGTCGAGGCCAGCCTCGGCTCGGCCCAGGCCCACGCGCACGCGTCCAGGGTCTCGCTCTCCATGGACCTGCCGGCCCCGCTCTGGGCCAATGTAGATCCGCTGCGGATCAGCCAGGCCCTCGACAACCTGGTATCCAACGCCATCAAGTACTCCCCCGACGGCGGCACCGTCCACGTTTCCGCGAGCAGTGAGCGGGGCCGGGTGCTGCTGCACGTGGAGGACGACGGCATGGGGATGACCGCCGCCGACGCCGAACGGGTCTTCACCCGGTTCTTCCGCAGCCCCACCGTGCGCGAGGGCTCGATCCCCGGCGCCGGGCTTGGCCTGGCGATCACCAAATCCATCGTGGAACGACACGGCGGCAGCATTTCCTGCCGGTCGCGCCCCGGCTGCGGGAGCACCTTCACCGTGGAGCTTCCCGCCGAAGCAGCACCTCAGGCCTTTTAGGGCCCCGGCCGGTCCGGCTACTGGCGCAGGGCGCGGGTCAGCTCGGCCCGGGCCAGCAGCCCGCTGGCCGAGGGGTAGGCCACTTCCTCCAGCACCAGGGGGTGCGGGGCGGCCAGCACGGACTTCGCGTCCCGCTGACGGGCCAGCAGCCGTTCCAGCAGCCAGCCCGGCGATTCGAGGCCCTCCCCCACAAAGAGGGCGGAGCCCACGAGGGACCGCACCATGTTGTGGCAGAAGGCGTCGGCCTGGACTGTGGCCACAATGACGCCGTCGTCGCCACGGGAAAACTCGAACCGCTGGAGTTCCCGGATTGTGGTGGCGCCTTCCCTCGGCTTGCAGTAGGACCGGAAATCCTGCAGCCCCAGCAGCTGGGAGGCTCCTTCATTGAGCAGTCCGACGTCCAGCTGCTGTTTGTGCCACAGCGTGGAGGAACGGCCCAGCGGGTCCCAGAGGGCGGGGCCGTCCGCGATCCGGTAGCTGTACCGGCGCCAGAGGGCAGAAAAACGGGCGTCAAAGCCCTCGGGAGCGATGGACACCTTGTGGACCTCGATGGCCCCGGTGAGATTGCCCAGCCCCCGGCTGAGGGCGCCGCGGAGCCGGCGCAGCAGCGCGACCGCGGGATCCAGCTCGGCACCGCGGTTCAGGCCGAGCCATTCGTCCTCACTCAGGTCCAGATGGACCACCTGGCCGCGGGCATGGACGCCGGCGTCGGTCCGCCCGGCGACCGTAACGCGGATGGGCCTGCGGATCAGCAACTGCAGGGCTTCTTCGAGCGTGCCCTGGACCGTGCGCCGGCCAGGCTGGACGGCCCACCCGCTGAAGGGTCCACCGTCGTACGCGACATCAAGCCGGACACGCAAAAACCCGCCGCCCCCTCTGACGGGGGCCGCGGGTTTCTGGTCGTTCATAGACTTAAGTCTATGCCAAGAAATCAGCGAATTACTTCGCGTCCTTCTCGGACTTGGCGTCTGCTTCCTCAGCGGCCGGAGCCTCTTCGGTAGCTGCTTCAGACTCGGCAGCTTCAGCGGCTTCGGTTTCAGCAACCGGAGCAGCTTCTGCCTTATCGGCGTCCTTCTTGTCAGCGTCGCGCTTGGCTGCGGAGGTAGCCTCGGCTACGACGGCCTGCTTGGCGGAAACCGGCTCAAGAACCAGTTCGATGACAGCCATGGGAGCGTTGTCGCCCTTGCGGTTGCCAATCTTGGTGATGCGGGTGTAGCCGCCGTTGCGGTTCTCCACTGCCTGTGCAATGTCGGTGAACAGCTCGTGGACGATGCCCTTGTCGCTGATCAAGCCGAGTACACGGCGGCGGGAAGCCAGGTCGCCACGCTTGGCGAAAGTCACCAGGCGCTCGGCGTACGGCTTCAGTCGCTTGGCCTTGGTCACCGTGGTGGTGATCCGCTTGTGCTCGAACAGTGCGGCGGACAGGTTCGCGAGCATAAGACGCTCGTGAGCCGCTCCGCCTCCGAGGCGCGGACCCTTAGCGGGGGTAGGCATAATAGTTTCTCCTCATATGGAAGCCGTTGGGCTGCGCACACCTTGGTGCATCAGCCCGCGGGCCAAGATCTGTTTGTTAGAGCTCGTCGTCGCTGAAAGCGGCGTCGTCCTCTTCAATTGCTGCGGCGCGTGCTGCGAGGTCAAAACCGGGAGGCGAGTCCTTGAGGGACAGGCCCAGTTCAACCAGCTTTGCCTTGACCTCATCGATGGACTTCGCACCGAAGTTACGGATGTCCATGAGGTCGGCCTCGGAGCGGGCCACGAGTTCACCCACGGTGTGGATGCCCTCACGCTTGAGGCAGTTGTAGGAACGGACCGTGAGGTCCAGATCCTCGATCGGCAGGGCCATGTCTGCTGCCAGGGCAGCATCCGTCGGCGACGGGCCAATCTCGATACCTTCAGCTGCGGTGTTCAGCTCGCGGGCCAGACCGAACAGTTCCACCAGGGTGGTACCTGCCGAAGCAACGGCATCGCGCGGGGCGATGGCCTGCTTGGTCTCGACGTCGACAATGAGCTTGTCGAAGTCAGTGCGCTGCTCAACACGGGTAGCTTCCACGCGGAAAGTAACCTTCAGGACCGGCGAGTAGATCGAGTCGACCGGAATGCGGCCGATCTCGGAGTCGCCGGACTTGTTCTGAGCTGCCGAAACGTAGCCGCGGCCGCGCTCGATGGTCAGTTCGAGTTCGAACTTGCCCTTCGAGTTCAGCGTGGCAATGTGCAGATCCGGGTTGTGGAATTCGACGCCGGCCGGCGGAGCAATGTCCGCGGCGGTGACGACTCCCGGGCCCTGCTTGCGCAGGTAAGCAACAACCGGCTCGTCGTGCTCGGAGGAGACCGACAGGTTCTTGATGTTCAGGATGATCTCAGTGACATCTTCCTTGACACCCGGAACCGTGGTGAACTCGTGCAGCACGCCATCGATCCGGATGCTCGTGACAGAGGCACCGGGGATGGAGGAGAGCAGGGTACGGCGGAGGGAGTTTCCGAGGGTGTAACCGAAACCGGGCTCCAGCGGTTCAATGATGAAACGGGAGCGGTTGTCGGAGACGACCTCTTCGGAGAGGGTGGGGCGCTGTGCAATGAGCACTTAGGTTTCCTTTCGGCGAGCATCCGCTATATGACGCAACACAGGTGGTGGAAAAATCGGTCTGAGACTTAACGCGGCTGGGCTTGCCCGGACCCGCGAAGGTCCGGGCAAGCACCGGAGCGTGGAAAGCCTTAGACGCGGCGGCGCTTCGGCGGACGGCAGCCGTTGTGGGCGCTGGGGGTTACATCCTGGATGGATCCAACCTCGAGGCCAGCGGCCTGCAGTGAACGGATAGCCGTTTCGCGTCCAGAGCCCGGGCCCTTGACGAATACGTCAACCTTGCGCATACCGTGCTCCTGTGCACGCTTCGCGGCGGCTTCGGCGGCCATCTGGGCTGCGAACGGGGTGGACTTACGTGAACCCTTGAAACCAACCTCACCGGACGAAGCCCAGGAGATGACAGCACCGTTCGGGTCCGTGATGGACACGATGGTGTTGTTAAAGGTGCTCTTGATGTGCGCCTGGCCCAGCGCGATATTCTTCTTGTCCTTCTTACGCGGCTTGCGAACCGCGCCACGAGTCTTCGGGGGCATTATTTCTCCTACAGAAAGTTATCGGGGGGGGGAAGACGAGCTAATCCCGAGGGGTTTAGCGGGTCTTCTTCTTGCCTGCGACGGTGCGCTTCGGACCCTTGCGGGTACGTGCGTTCGTCTTCGTGCGCTGTCCGCGCACTGGCAGGCCCTTGCGGTGGCGAATACCTTCGTAGCTGCCGATTTCAACCTTGCGGCGGATATCTGCTGCTACTTCGCGGCGAAGGTCACCCTCAACCTTGTAGTTGCCTTCAATGTAGTCACGCAGCTGGACGAGCTCGGCGTCGGACAGGTCCTTGACCCGAACGTCCGCGCTGATGCCGGTGGCAGCCAGGGTTTCGTGTGCACGGGTCTTGCCCACGCCGTAGATGTAAGTAAGCGCAATTTCCAACCGCTTTTCGCGGGGAATGTCTACGCCAGCGAGACGAGCCATAGTGGCAGTGCTCCTTGTATAAACCGGAGGTCGTAGGCAGTACACCCGCACGTTCCGTGCGGCCCCAGCCTCCGACCGGGGGTTAGCTGTACGGGCCCATATGTCCCAGATCAGCTTGTGCTGCCTTTTATTTACTTGCGTGGGTTAGCAACCCAGGATTTCCCGAAAGGGAAATTAGCCCTGGCGCTGCTTGTGGCGCGGGTTCTCGCAGATCACCATGACCCGGCCATTACGGCGGATCACTTTGCACTTTTCGCAGATCTGCTTGACGCTCGGCTTGACCTTCATGGCGTTCCTTTGCGTGTTGCAGTGGTCAGCTGGACCGGCCTTCGGCTGTTGCTCTGGCCGTCCAGTGTTTACTTGTAGCGGTAGACGATACGACCACGTGTCAGGTCGTACGGGCTCAGCTCCACCACTACCCGGTCCTCAGGGAGGATCCTGATGTAGTGCTGGCGCATCTTTCCAGAGATGTGCGCCAGAACGATGTGCTTGTTGGTGAGCTCAACGCGAAACATCGCGTTGGGCAGCGCCTCAGTCACAACGCCCTCGATCTCAATGACCCCGTCCTTCTTGGCCATACCCTCCGCTAACTGTTGTTTGCCGCAGCCCTCCCGGCTTGCACCGGAAATGACCGCGGACGTTTTTGATTGATTGGCTGATGCCTCCCGGCCACAAAAGGGCACAACAGGGCAGACAACCAACAGACAACACTACGCCATTACGGCCCGAATGTTAAATCCAGCAATCGTAGCGTACTCAGCGCCCGTATGCACCAAATTCGCCCGCCGGCGTGCTCACGGGCTCCGCCCGGGAGATCCCGTCGAGGATCGCGAGGCGAACGACGTCGGCTGCCGCGCTCTGCAGGGTAATGAGGCTCACCTGGCGGGCGGCCTCGCTGCCGCGGTCCAGTGCGAGCGCGCCGGTGGCGAGGCAAAAGACCGTATCGCCGTCCGCCAGCGTGTGGCTCGGATTCAGCGCCCGGGCCAGTCCCGCGTGGGCGGCAGAGGCTGTGCGCTTGCACTCGGCCTTGTCCAGAATGGCGTTGGTGGCGACGACGACGAGGGTGGTGTTGAGCGGGGGTGGCTCCGGCGCTGTCGCGCCGGCTGGGCCGTGAGCGGCTTCCGCCGGCGCCGGCGATGCGTCAAACGGCAGTCCCAGCGCGTTGACTACCGCTATGGCCCCCACGACCACCGGGCCGTCTGCGGAGATGCTTTCCAGGGTGATCGAGGCTGTGCCGATGCCGCCCTTGTAGGTGCCCCGGCCGATGAGGGCTCCGGTGCCGGCTCCTATGTTGCCGCGTTCGACGTCGTGTCCCTCCTTGCGGGCAGCGGCGTCCTCGGTGGCCGCGTAGCCCATGGCGGCGTCCGGGCGGGCGGCGAAGTTCCCGCCCCGGCCGAGGTCGAAGATCGCCGCCGCCGGCACGATCGGGACCACGCCGCCGGTGACCGGGAATCCGCGGCCGTTCTCCTCGCACCAGCGCTGGGCGCCATGGGCCGAGGCGAGGCCGAAAGCGCTTCCCCCGGTGAGCACGACGGCGTCCACAGTCCGGGACAGCGTCGTTGGGTCCAGGGCGTCGGTCTCATGCGTTCCGGGGCCGCCGCCCCGGACGTCGACGGAACCAACGGTGCCGGGCGGCGGCAGCACAACCGTCACTCCGCTCAGCCAGCCTTCGCCTGTCCTGCCGGCATGGCCCACCCTCAGGCCTGGCACGTCCGTAATCGCGGTCATGGCTCTATTGTGCGCTCTGGCGCAAGCCGCCTGCTGGCCTCCACGCCTCCATCGACTTGACGAATCGCACACCGAGGTCCGCAGACCAAACAAGCGTTATGTAATACTGCATGCAACACAGTGTGAACGGGCAACGAAGCCTTGGACAACAAAGCTTTAATGGGGTCTTGTGCGGGATTCTGCCCACCAGCCATGTGGTGAAGTGATAGCTAGGTATCCCCGCCCATCCGCCTGCCCCTGGCAGGCTCGGAACCGTTAGAGACCTGAATGACGCGACAATTGACCGACCGGCCGCGCGCCGTCGTCGAGGCCAAACCGGCCCCGGCACCGCGCGCCCGCTGGTCCGCCCGAACCCGCCGGGATTTCTTCGTCTTCCTGGCGTTCGCCCTGCCCAATCTGCTCCTGATTGCGGTGTTCACCTACCTCCCGCTCTTCAACAACATCTATTACTCCACCCTGGACTGGACCCTGGGCTCGGCCTCGGCCACGGTCGTGGGCTTCGAAAACTACGCCACCTTCTTCACGAGTTCGGACGCCACCAAGGTTCTCGGCACCACCGCCGTTTTCACGCTCGTAACCGTCGGCGGTTCCATGGTCCTGGGCCTGCTGGTAGCCCTGGCGTTGAACTCCAGGATCCGCGGCACAACATTCGCCCGCTCGGCCGTCTTCGCCCCCTACGTGCTCAGCGGCGTCGGCGTCGGCCTTGTCTGGCTCTTCATTTTCGATCCCGGCTACGGGGTGCTGGCGTGGTTGCTGCGCGGCATCGGCCAGCAGAGTCCGCAGTGGATCAATGATCCGCAGCTGTCCCTCGTCATGGTCATCATCGTCTACGTCTGGAAGAACCTTGGCTACTGCGCCGTCGTCTACCTGGCCGGGTTGCAGTCGCTTCCGCAGGATGTCATGGAGGCCGCGTCGCTGGACGGCGCCAACGGCTTCCGCCGCTTTGTGAGCATGTCCCTTCCGCTGCTCTCCCCCACAACATTCTTCCTGCTCATCACCACCATGCTGAGCTCGCTGCAGGCCTTCGACCTGATCCGCATCATGACCCCCCTGGGCAACGGCACCAGCACGCTGATTTACGAGGCCTACCTTCAAGCGTTCGGGGCGTTCAACCGGGCCGGCTACTCGGCCGCGATCTCGGTGATCCTGTTCGCCATCCTGCTCATCATCACCGTGCTGCAGTTGCGGTTCGTCGAACGGAAGGTGCACTACTCGTGAGCCTGCTCTCCCCCGTCAGCCCTGACCCCGCCGCCAACGCCGGCCCGGCCTCCCCTGCCGACGCAGATCCCGGGATCCCCTTGCAGCGCCACCGGCCGTTCTCCCGTGCCAACCTGGTCCAGACGATTGCCGGCGGTTACCTTCCGCTGGTGCTCGCCACGCTGGTGGTCTTTCTGCCGCTGCTGTGGATGGTGTTGAGTTCGCTCAAGCAGCCCGGCGAGATCATCACCATGGACTTGAAGATCCTGCCGGAGAGCCTGAACTTCGAGAACTACAACATCGCCATGACCACCGTGCCGTTCGCCCAGTTCTTCGTGAACAGCCTGATTGTCACCAGCGTCGGCGCCACCATCAAGGTCCTCCTGGCCATCCTGACTGCCTACGCGCTCGTGTTTGTCCGCTTCCCGTACAAGAACGTCATCTTCGTGCTGATCCTCGTGGCCCTGATGGTCCCGCCTCAGGTGTCCATCCTGCCCAACTACATCCTCATCGCAGGGATGGGCGGCAAGAACACCCTGTGGGGCATCATTCTCCCCGGCCTTGGCACGGCGTTCGGGACGTTCCTGCTGCGCCAGCACTTCCTGACGCTTCCCGCTTCCATCCTGGAATCGGCCGAGATCGACGGCGCCGGGCACTGGCGCCGCCTTTGGCGGATCGTCGTGCCCGTCTCCGGGCCCTCGATCGCCACGGTGGCGCTCGTCGTCGTCGTGAGCGAGTGGAACGACTACATCTGGCCGCTCATCATCACGGACCGTCCCGAGACGATGACGCTGCCTGTGGGCCTGACGCTCCTGCAGAACTCCGAGGGCAACGGCTCCGGCTGGGGCATCCTGATGGCCGGGGCCGTGCTGGTGATCGTGCCCATCCTGCTCGTCTTCGCGGCCCTGCAGCGCTATATCGTCGCCGGCCTGACCCAGGGCAGCGTCACCGGGTGACCTGGCCGGACAAAGTTTTCAACACAGCTATTTCCATTCACCGAGTCAGCATCATCGAGAGGATCCACCATGGCATTGAATCTTGACCGCAGGCACTTCCTGGGACTGGCCGGGGCCGGCGCCGGCGCCGCCGCGCTGAGCGCCTGCGGAGGCCCATCCACCGCAGGCAACACGGCCGCGACCGGTGCCGCCGACATCGATTTCGGCGGGGTCAAGCCCGCAGCCTCCTTCGATTTCTGGTCCAACCACCCGGGCAAGTCCCAGGACGTGGAAAAGGCCATCATCGAGAAGTTCCATGCCAAGTTCCCGGAGATCAAGGTCAACCTGGTCACCGCCGGCGCGAACTACGAGGAGATCGCCCAGAAGTTCCAGACCTCGCAAGCGGCGAAGTCCGGACTGCCGGGCCTCGTGGTGCTCTCCGATGTCTGGTGGTTCCGGTACTACTCCAACGGCAACATCATCGCCCTGAACAGCCTGATCAAGCAGCTGGACATCAAAGTGGATGACTTCCGGAAGTCCCTGGTCGCCGACTACCAGTACCAGGACAAGCAGTGGGCACTCCCCTACGGACGTTCCACGCCGCTGTTCTACTACAACAAGGACCACTTCAAGGCGGCCGGAGTGCCGGACCGCGCCCCGAAGACATGGCAGGAATTCGCAGAGTGGGCGCCCAAGCTGAAAGCCAGCTCCGGCGCGCAGTACGCCTACATCTACCCCGCCCTGGCCGGCTACGCAGGCTGGACGCTGCAGAACATGTTGTGGGGCTGGGGTGGCAGCTGGTCCAACGAGTGGGCGTTCAACTGCGATTCCGCCGAGTCGGTCGAGGCCCTGCAGTGGGCCCAGGACTCCATCTTCAAGGACAAGTGGGCTGGGGTCTCGTCCAAGGAAGCTGCCGACGACTTCGCCGCAGGGATCACCTCGTCCACGATTTCCTCGACCGGTTCCCTGCTGGGGGTCCTGAAGTCCGCGAAGTTCAACGTGGGCGTCGGATACCTGCCGGGCGGTCCGAAGAACGAAAGCCCGGTGTGCCCCACCGGCGGCGCCGGCCTGGGCATCCCCAGCGGGGTCAGCAAGGAGGTCCAGCTCGCCGCCGCCACCTTCCTGAAGTTCATGACGGAACCGGAAAACACGGCGCAGTTCTCCGCGGCCACGGGCTACATGCCCACCCGCACCTCCGCTGACATGACCGCTGTGCTGGCCAAGACCCCGCAGATCAAGACCGCCATGGACCAGCTCGCCGTGACCCGCGTCCAGGACAACGCCCGCGTGTTCCTGCCGGGCGCGGACCAGGAGATGGCCAAGTCGGCTGCGGCGATCCTCACCCAGCAGGGCGACGTCAAGGCCACCATGACGTCGCTGAAGGCCACCCTGGAAGGCATCTACACCAAGGACGTGAAGCCGAAGCTCAAGAGCTGACGCACCGGCTGCGCGCTCCCGATACGACGAATCCCTGGTGCTGCCGTATTCCGGCGTCGCCAGGGATTTGTCGTGTCAAACGAAGAGTCCGCATATCGGCGGCCGGGTGCCCGCTTAGGGAATCGGGACAGGCACGACGCCGAGGGGGGCCAGTTTTGCGGCTCCCCCGTCAGGTGCGGAGAGCACCCAGATGCCCTTCTCGTGGACCGCCACGGAATGCTCCCACTGGCAGGACCGTTTGCCGTCGGTGGTCACCACCGTCCAGTCGTCGTCCAGCACGGCAGTGTCGATGCTTCCGCGGACCAGCATGGGTTCGATCGCCAGGCAAAGGCCCGGGCGGATCTTGGGCCCGCGGTGGTTGGTGCGGTAATTGGGCACGTCCGGGGCCATGTGCATCTCGGAGCCGATCCCGTGGCCCACGTAGTCCTCGAGGATGCCCAGTGCCTTTCCGGGCACGGAGGAGACATAGTCGTCCACGGCGTTGCCGATGTCGCCGACGAACTTTCCGGTAGCCAGCGCGGCAATCCCGTGCCACATGGCTGATTCGGTGACATCCGAGAGCCTCTGGTCCTCGGGGTCGGCGGTGCCGACGATCACGGTGCGGGCCGAGTCCGAGTGCCAGCCGTCCAGGATCGCACCGCCGTCGATCGAGAGGATGTCCCCGTCCTGCAGGACGCGGCCGCCGGGGATGCCGTGCACGACTTCCTCGTTCACCGATGTGCAGATCGTGGCGGGGAAGCCGTGGTAGCCGAGGAAATTGGATGTGGCGCCGGCGTCCTTGAGCACCGCGGCGAACACGGCGTCGAGGTCTTTGGTGGTCTTCCCTGGGGCAGCGGCCGCCACAGCGGCGTCCAGGGCGCGGCTCAGGACAAGCCCTGCCTCGTGCATGGAACGCATCTGGGCGTTGGTCTTGTACTCGATGCGTGGCTGGCCGAATGCCATCCGCAGCTTCCTTTCGATGGGACCGTGCCGCCCTGGGGCGGACGGCCAAAATGGCTGAGGCCCCTCCCGGTGTTCCGGGAGGAGCCTCTGGGTCCGTGGGCCGATCAGGCCGACTGTGCCTCTTTGATGGCCTGCATGACGCGGTCGGTGACCTCGTCCATGCCGCCGATGCCGTCGACACGGGTCAGGATGCCGCGGTCGTCGTACTTGGCGACAACGGCCTCCGTCTGGCCGTGGTACAGGTCAAGGCGGTGCCGGATGACGGCTTCGTTGTCGTCGGTGCGTCCGGTTTCCTTGGCCCGGCCCAGCAGGCGGGTGACAAGTTCCTCGTCGTCGGCCGTGAGCTGCAGGACGACGTCGAGCTTCTGGTCGCCGTCGGCGAGGATCCCGTCGAGGTAGTCCACCTGCGCGGTAGTGCGCGGGTAGCCGTCCAGCAGGAAGCCGTTCTCCACGTCGTCCTCGCTGAGGCGGTCGCGGACCATTTTGTTGGTCACGCTGTCCGGAACGAAGTCGCCCGCGTCCATGTACTTCTTGGCTTCGATGCCAAGCGGCGTCTCACCTTTGACGTTGGCGCGGAAGATGTCCCCCGTGGAGATCGCAATGACGCCGAGGCGCTCCGAAATGCGCTCCGCCTGCGTTCCCTTGCCGGATCCGGGAGGTCCGATAATCAACATTCTCGTCATCGCAAAAGCCCTTCGTAGTGACGCTGCTGTAGCTGCGCATCAATCTGCTTGACGGTCTCCAAACCTACGCCGACCATGATCAGGATCGAGGTGCCACCGAACGGGAAGTTCTGGTTGGCGTTGATCAGGACCAATGCGACGAGCGGGATAAGTGCCACAAACGCCAAGTAAATGGCACCGGGGAGGGTGATCCTGGAAAGCACATACTGCAGGTAGTCCGCGGTCGGCTTGCCGGCACGGATACCCGGAATGAAGCCGCCGTACTTCTTCATGTTGTCAGAAACTTCTTCAGGGTTGAAAGTGATCGCAACATAGAAGTAAGTGAAGAACACAATCATGGCGAAGTAGAGAGCCATGTAGATCGGGTGGTCACCGCGGGTGAGGTTGTTGTTGATCCACTCCACCCACGGCGCTACGGGCTCACCGGGCTTGGGCTGGTTGAACTGGGAGATCAGGCCCGGCAGGTACAGCATCGAGGAAGCGAAGATGACGGGCACGACGCCGGCCATGTTCACCTTGATCGGGATGTAGGTGCTGGTGCCGCCCACAGTGCGGCGGCCGATCATCCGCTTGGCGTACTGCACCGGGATGCGGCGCTGTGACTGCTCCACGAAGACCACCGCGGCCACGGTCAGCAGGCCGATCACCAGGACCATAAAGAAGGTGCCCGGGCCCTGTGAGGTCCAGATCGCACCGAGTGAGCCGGGGAAGCTGGAAACGATGGACGTGAAGATCAGCAGCGACATGCCGTTGCCGACGCCCTTTTCGGTCACGAGCTCGCCCATCCACATGATGAGGCCGGTGCCGGCCGTCAGCGTGATGATGATCAGGATCGTGGTGACGATGCTGTCGTCCGGGATGATCGGCAGCTGGCAGTTCGGCAGCAGCTGCCCGGAGCGAGCCAGCGACACCAGCGTCGTGGCGTTCAGCAGCCCCAGTGCGATCGTGAGGTAACGCGTGTACTGCGTCAGCTTCGACTGGCCCGAGGCGCCTTCCTCGTAGAGCTGCTGGAACCGGGGAATGACCACCCGGAGCAGCTGGACGATGATGCTGGCCGTGATGTACGGCATGATGCCGAGGGCAAAAACGGACACCTGCAGCAATGCACCGCCGCTGAACAGGTTGACGAGCTGGTAGATACCGCCCGAGGTCTGACCGGTCTGCAAGCATTGCTGGACATTCTGGTAGTTCACACCAGGCGAGGGGATGAAAGCACCCAAGCGGAAGATTGTGATGATTCCCAGCGTGAACAACAACTTGCGTCGCAGATCAGGCGTGCGAAAGGCCCGGCCAAATGCGCTAAGCAAGCGTCCTCCTGATGAATAAGTAAAGTCGTGTGAGATAGGTCAAATAAACCCAACAACCGAGTCTAACGGGTGGACGCGCCCTGCGAACAATCGCAGGGCCGGGAAAAACAGAAAAACTCCCGGCACCTGGGGCCTGAGCCCCTGGTACCGGGAGTTTCCACAACGGGCAACTGCCCCGCCGGCCTCTTAGAGGGCGGTGGTGCTTCCGCCTGCTGCAGCAATCTTTTCTGCGGCGCTGGCCGAGAATGCGTGGACGGTGACGTCAACCTTGACGGTGATGTCGCCGGTGCCAAGCACCTTGACGGGCTGGTTCTTGCGAACGGCACCCTTTTCGACCAGGTTCTCCACGGTGACTGCGCCACCTTCCGGGAACAGCTCGTTGAGCTTGTCCAGGTTTACAACCTGGAACTCAACCCGGAACGGGTTCTTGAAGCCGCGCAGCTTCGGGAGGCGCATGTGCAGCGGCAGCTGGCCGCCGGCAAAGCCAGCCTTGATCTGGTAGCGGGCCTTCGTACCCTTGGTACCGCGACCAGCGGTCTTACCCTTGGAACCTTCACCACGACCAACACGGGTCTTGGCGGTCTTGGCACCCGGGGCGGGACGCAGGTGGTGAACCTTCAGTGCGTTCTGCTTCTCAGCAGTGGCGCCCTGTGCCTTTTCGGCGGTTTTCTTCTCTGCCATTTACTTCGCCTCCTCTACCGTAATCAGGTGCGGAACCGTGTTGACCATTCCGACGGTCACGGCGTCGGCGGTGCGGACAACGGTGTGTCCGATCCGCTTCAGGCCGAGGGACCGCAGGGTGTCGCGCTGGTTCTGCTTGCCGCCAATGGCGGACTTAATCTGAGTGATCTCCAACTTCGCGTCGGAGACAAGCACGTTCTTAGCCATTACTCAGACACCTGCCTTCTGGTTCAGGAGCGCCTTCACCATTGCCGGCGGGGCGATCTCGTCGAGCGGGAGGCCGCGGCGTGCTGCCACTGCTGCCGGCTCTTCGAGGCGCTTCAGCGCGTCAACGGTCGCGTGCACGATGTTGATGGCGTTGGAGGAACCGAGCGACTTGGAGAGGATGTCGTGGATGCCCACGCACTCCAGTACTGCACGGACCGGACCGCCGGCGATAACACCGGTACCGGCGGAAGCCGGACGCAGCATAACGACGCCTGCGGCGGCTTCACCCTGAACACGGTGCGGGATGGTGCTGCCGATGCGGGGAACGCGGAAGAAGGACTTCTTGGCCTCTTCAACGCCCTTCGCGATGGCGGCAGGAACTTCCTTAGCCTTGCCGTAGCCGACGCCGACCATACCGTTGCCGTCACCGACGACGACGAGGGCGGTGAAGCTGAAGCGACGACCACCCTTGACGACCTTGGAAACACGGTTGATGGTTACGACGCGCTCTACGAACTGGCTCTTTTCGGCTTCGCGGCCACCATCGCGGCCACCACGGCCACCACGGTCGCCACGGCCCTGGCCGCGGTCGCCACGCTCGCCACGACGAGCGCCACCACGGCGGTCATCAGTGGTAGCAGGCGCAGCGGTCTCAGTTGCCGGAGCAGCTACAGCTTCAGTCACCTGAATGTCCTTTTCGTTATTTTCGGTCACAGTGCCAGCCCACCTTCACGTGCGCCGTCAGCGACGGCGGCGATCCGGCCGTGGTACTTGTTACCACCGCGGTCGAAGACAACTGCTTCGATACCGGCAGCCTTGGCACGCTCGGCAACGAGCTCGCCAACGCGCTTGGCCTTGGCTGTCTTGTCACCGTCGAATGCACGAAGGTCGGCTTCCAAAGTGGAGGCGCTCGCTACGGTCAGGCCCTTGGTGTCATCGACAACCTGGACGAATACGTGGCGTGCGGAACGGTTGACGACCAGACGAGGACGTACAGCCGTACCGGAGATGCGCTTGCGGATACGAAGCTGGCGACGGCTGCGCTGGGCAGACTTGCTCTTGTTCGTACGCTTCTTGTTAATTGCGATCGCCATGGTTACTTACCAGCCTTTCCGACCTTGCGGCGGATGACTTCGCCTGCGTAACGGATGCCCTTGCCCTTGTAGGGGTCCGGCTTCCGCAGCTTGCGAATGTTGGCAGCAACCTCGCCGACCTGCTGCTTGGAGATGCCTGAAACAGAGAGCTTGGTCGGGGTCTCTACTGCAAAGGTGATGCCGTTCGGTGCCGTGATGTTAACCGGGTGGCTGTAGCCCAGAGCGAACTCCAGGTCAGCACCCTTTGCCTGAACGCGGTAACCGGTACCGACGATTTCAAGCTTCTTCTCGTAGCCTGCGGTGACACCCTGGATCATGTTGGCGATCAGGGTGCGCGTCAGGCCGTGCAGCGAACGTGAGGCGCGCTCGTCGTTCGGGCGGGCGACAGTCAGGGTGCCATCTTCCAGGGAAACCTCGATCGGGCTGGGCACAGTGTGGCTCAGCTCGCCTTTGGAACCCTTGACGTTGACGACAGAGCCGTCAACCTTGACCTCAACGCCGGCAGGAACGGTGATGGGGAGACGTCCAATACGTGACATTATTCTCTTCCTTTCCCGTTACCAGACGTAAGCGAGGACTTCGCCGCCCACGCCCTTCTTGCCGGCCTGCTTGTCAGTCAAGAGGCCGGAAGAGGTGGACAGGATTGCGACACCCAGGCCACCGAGCACGTGCGGCAGGTTGGTGGACTTTGCGTAAACGCGCAGTCCCGGCTTGGAAATACGACGAACGCCAGCGATGGAACGCTCGCGGTTCGGACCGAACTTGAGCTCGAGGGTCAGCTTCTTGCCAACCTCAGCGTCTTCTTCTTTCCAGGAGGCGATGTAACCTTCGGCCTTCAGGATGTCGGCAACGCGTGCCTTGAGCTTGCTGTACGGCATAGACACGGAATCGTGGTATGCCGAGTTTGCGTTGCGCAGACGCGTAAGCATGTCTGCGACGGGATCTGTCATTGTCATGGTGGGCTCATGCCCTTCCTCATAACGGTTTCCGCCGTGCGGTGTTTCCGAACATAGTTCGGAACCAGCACGGGCGGACCTTTTACGTAGCTAGATTAATCTTCGGTCTTGAACGGGAAGCCAAGCGCCTTGAGCAGCGCGCGGCCTTCGTCGTCGGTCTTGGCAGTGGTCACGACGGTGATGTCCATGCCGCGAACGCGGTCGATGGAATCCTGGTCGATCTCGTGGAACATAACCTGCTCGGTCAGACCGAAGGTGTAGTTGCCGTTGCCGTCGAACTGCTTGCCGCTGAGGCCCCGGAAGTCGCGGATACGCGGCAGAGCCAGCGTGACCAGACGGTCCAGGAATTCCCACATGCGGTCCCCACGCAGAGTTGCGTGTGCACCGATCGGCATGCCTTCGCGCAGCTTGAACTGTGCGATCGACTTGCGGGCCTTGGTTACCTGCGGCTTCTGGCCGGTGATCAGGGTCAGATCGCGGACAGCGCCGTCGATCAGCTTGGAGTCCTTGGCGGCATCTCCAACACCCATGTTCACAACGACCTTGACCAGGCGGGGAACCTGGTTGACGTTCTCGTACTTGAATTCCTCAACGAGCGTGCTCTTGATGGAATCCGCGTACTTGGTCTTCAGACGAGGAACGATCTTGCTTGCCGGAGTCTCGAGAGTCTCAGTCATTAGATGTCCTTCCCTGAGCTCTTGGCCACGCGGACACGCACTTCGCGCTTCACGCCATCGCGCTCAACGGTCTCGGTGCGGAAACCGACGCGGGTGGGCTTCTTGGTGGACGGGTCAACGAGAGCCACGTTGGAGATGTGGATCGTAGCCTCGACGACTTCGATGCCACCGGTCTTGGTGCCGCGCTGCGACTGACCGACCTTGGTGTGCTTGGTTACGCGGTTAATTCCTTCGACCAGCACGCGGTTGGTCTCGGGGAACACGCGCAGAACCTTGCCCTGCTTGCCCTTGTCGCCGCCGCGCTCAGCCTTGGCGCCAGTGATGACCTGAACCAGGTCACCCTTTTTGATCTTAGCCATGGACTAAAGCACCTCCGGAGCCAGAGAAACGATCTTCATGAACTTCTTATCGCGAAGTTCACGACCAACCGGTCCGAAGATACGGGTACCGCGGGGGTCACCGTCGTTCTTCAGGATCACAGCTGCGTTCTCGTCAAACTTGATGTAGGAACCATCCGCACGGCGGCGTTCCTTCTTGGTACGGACGATGACAGCCTTGACGACGTCGCCCTTCTTAACGTTGCCGCCCGGAATTGCGTCCTTGACGGTAGCGACGATGACGTCGCCGATGCCTGCGTAGCGACGGCCAGATCCACCGAGAACGCGAATGGTAAGGATTTCCTTAGCACCCGTGTTGTCGGCGACCTTGAGTCGCGACTCCTGCTGAATCACTATTTACTCCTTGCGTCGCGCTGGTTCTCAGACCGAAAATCTTCCTACGGAATGAGCCTTGCGGAACGGTTGATCGGGGTGTCTCTTGACCTGCCTGGATTTTGCCAGACCAGGCCTAAACTCCCGTGCCAAAAACATTTGCTTCCCAGACGGGTTCCGACGAATCGGGGCGCTAGGGGGCACTATGCCGTGGCACGATTGTTTACGAGGTTGATGACGGCGCACAGATAGCGCCATACAAACTCAAAATCTTAGCACGTTTTGGGCCTCAGCCAGAATCAGCCATTACCACAGACGATGGCGTCACGCACGGCTGAAAGCCTGCACCGCGTGACGTGCCGGCGCAGGCGGCGAACCCGGCAAACCCGGCAGCCCGGAAACCCAGAGCTCCGGGGAACGGAGAAGCCCCCGTTCCCAGCAGGGAACGGGGGCTTCTCACACTGACAGCGAGGCTGCAGGTGTTACTTGGCCTTCTCGAGGATCTCCACCAGACGCCACCGCTTGGTAGCGGAGAGCGGGCGGGTCTCGGCGAGCAGCACGAGGTCGCCGATGCCGGCGCTGTTCTCTTCGTCGTGAGCCTTGATCTTCGTGTTGCGGCGGATAACCTTGCCGTAGAGGGCGTGCTTCACGCGGTCTTCGACCTGGACAACGATGGTCTTTTCCATCTTGTCCGAGACGACGTAGCCGCGCTTCGTCTTACGGTAACCGCGCTCGTCAGCCGTGGCTGCACCGGAAACAGTTTCCGTCACGTTCTCGTCCTTTTCACTCACTTGGCGTCCTCCTCGGTCTCGGCCTCGGCCGGCTTTTCAGCCTTCTCAGCCTTGGCTGCGGACTTCTTGGACTTCTTTTCTTCCTTGGCTTCCACAACCGGCGCGGCAACCTCGGCACGAATGCCCAGCTCGCGCTCACGGAGAACGGTGTAGATGCGGGCGATGTCCTTCTTTACCGCGCGCAGACGACCGTGGTTCTCCAGCTGACCGGTGGCGGACTGGAAACGCAGGTTGAACAGCTCTTCCTTGGCCTTGCGGAGTTCTTCAACGAGACGCTCGTTGTCGAAACCGTCCAGCTGTGCGGATGCAAGTTCCTTGGATCCTACTGCCATTTCTACTCACCACCTTCGCGACGCACAATGCGTGCCTTCAACGGCAGCTTGTGGATTGCCAGGCGCAGGGCCTCGCGAGCTACCTCTTCACTGACACCGGAGAGTTCGAAGAGAACCCGGCCCGGCTTGACGTTTGAGACCCACCATTCCGGAGAACCCTTACCGGAACCCATGCGGGTTTCGGCAGGCTTCTTCGTCAGCGGACGGTCCGGGTAGATGTTGATCCAGACCTTGCCGCCACGCTTGATGTGGCGGGTCATCGCGATACGGGCAGATTCGATCTGACGGTTGGTGACGTAAGCCGGGCTCAGAGCCTGGATACCCCACTCACCGAAGGAGACCTTGGTGCCACCCGTAGCAGCGCCGGAACGACCCGGGTGGTGCTGCTTACGGTGCTTGACTCGACGTGGGATAAGCATTTAAGCCTGTCCTCCTTCTACTGCCTGTGCCGGTGCGGCAGAAGCTGCATCAGCCGCCGGAGCTTCGGCAGCAGCGGGTGCAGCCTCAGCCGGGCGGTCGTTACGACGACGGCGGTCACCACGGTCAGCGCCACCCGGGCGGCCCGGGCGGTCGCTGGCACCACGGCCACGGGACGGAGCAGCAGCTGCCTGCTGAGCCAGTTCCTTGGCGGTGACGTCACCCTTGTAGATCCAGACCTTCACGCCGATGCGGCCGAAGGTGGTCTTGGCCTCGTAGAAGCCGTAGTCGATGTTCGCGCGGAGGGTGTGCAGGGGCACACGGCCTTCACGGTAGAACTCCGAGCGGGACATTTCTGCGCCGCCCAGTCGACCCGAGCAAGCGATACGGATGCCCTTGGCACCTGCACGCTGTGCGGACTGCATGGCCTTCTTCATCGCACGGCGGAAAGCCACGCGGGAAGTCAGCTGCTCAGCAACGCCCTGGGCAACAAGCTGTGCTTCCATCTCGGGGTTCTTGACCTCGAGGATGTTCAGCTGAACCTGCTTGCCGGTGAGCTTTTCGAGCTCGCCGCGGATGCGGTCTGCTTCTGCGCCGCGGCGGCCGATAACGATGCCCGGACGTGCCGTGTGGATATCCACACGGACGCGGTCACGGGTGCGCTCGATTTCAACCTTGGCGATACCGGCGCGCTCCATGCCCGTGGACATGAGCTGGCGGATACGGATGTCTTCGCGAACGAAGTCCTTGTACCGCTGGCCGGCCTTGGTGCTGTCAGCAAACCAGTGCGATACGTGATCGGTGGTGATGCCGAGTCGGAACCCGTGCGGGTTAACTTTCTGTCCCACTTAGCGAGCCTCCTCTTTCTCCGGGGTAGCGACTACCACGGTGATGTGGCTCGTGCGCTTCTTGATCTGAAATGCACGACCCTGGGCTCGCGGCTGGAACCGCTTCATGGTCGGGCCTTCATCAACAAACGCTTCGCTGATGATGAGGTCACCTTCGTCAAACGCCACGCCGTCGCGGTCCGCGAGGACCCGGGCGTTGGAGATTGCCGACTGAACTACCTTGAATACCGGCTCCGAAGCTGCCTGCGGGGCAAACTTCAGAATTGCCAGAGCCTCATTCGCTTGCTTACCACGAACAAGGTTGACGACGCGCCGGGCCTTCATAGGCGTTACGCGGATGTGACGCGCAATTGCCTTGGCTTCCATTGCTTTCCTTCTCTCGTCTTTGACGTAAGTGCAGGCGCCTAGCGGCGCTTGCCCTTACGGTCGTCCTTGACATGGCCGCGGAATGTCCGCGTGGGAGCGAATTCGCCGAGCTTGTGCCCGACCATCGACTCAGTGACAAACACGGGGATGTGCTTGCGTCCGTCGTGTACGGCAATCGTGTGGCCGAGCATGTCGGGGACGATCATCGAACGGCGGGACCAGGTCTTGATGACGTTCTTGGTGCCCTTTTCGTTTTCCCTGGCTACCTTTACAAAGAGGTGCTGGTCAACGAAAGGACCTTTTTTCAGGCTGCGTGGCATGTGTCCAGGCTCCTATCGCTTGTTCTTGCCAGTACGACGGCGACGAACAATAAGCTTGTCGCTCTCTTTGTTGGGACGGCGGGTGCGGCCTTCGCGCTTACCGTTCGGGTTGACGGGGTGACGTCCACCGGACGTCTTACCCTCGCCACCACCGTGGGGGTGGTCGACCGGGTTCATGGCGACACCACGGACGGTCGGGCGAACGCCCTTCCACCGCATACGGCCGGCCTTGCCCCAGTTGATGTTCGACTGCTCGGCGTTGCCGACCTCGCCGACGGTTGCGCGGCAGCGCACGTCAACGTTGCGGATTTCGCCGGAAGGCAGACGCAGCTGGGCGAAACGGCCTTCCTTTGCAACGAGCTGGATCGATGCGCCGGCGGAGCGGCCCATCTTGGCGCCGCCACCCGGGCGCAGTTCAACTGCGTGGATTACGGTACCGACCGGGATGTTGCGCAGCGGCAGGTTGTTGCCGGGCTTGATGTCAGCGTCGGCACCTGCTTCCACGATGTCACCCTGGCCCAGCTTGTTCGGGGCGATGATGTAACGCTTGGTGCCATCAACGTAGTGCAGGAGTGCGATGCGAGCCGTGCGGTTCGGGTCGTACTCGATTTCGGCAACGCGGGCGTTGACGCCGTCCTTGTCGTGGCGACGGAAGTCGATCAGACGGTACTGGCGCTTGTGTCCACCACCCTTGTGACGGGTCGTGATCTTACCGGTGTTGTTACGGCCACCCTTTTTCGGGAGGGGACGTACCAACGACTTTTCCGGCGTCGACCGCGTGATTTCAGTGAAGTCCGCTACGCTCGAGCCGCGACGGCCCGGGGTAGTCGGCTTATATTTACGGATTCCCATAATTTATTTCCTCGTTAAAGTGGTCTCCGCTACGAGAGCGGACCGCCGAAGATGTCGATAGTGCCTTCTTTGAGGCTCACAATTGCACGCTTGGTGTTCTTGCGGGTACCCCATCCGAATTTGGTGCGCTTGCGCTTACCGGCACGGTTGATGGTGTTGATCGAGTCGACCTTGACGGAGAAGATTTTCTCCACGGCCAGCTTGATCTCGGTCTTGTTCGAGCGGGGGTCCACCAGGAAGGTGTACTTTCCCTCATCGATCAGGCCGTAGCTCTTTTCCGAGACGACGGGTGCAAGCACGACGTCGCGCGGGTCCTTGAGGGTGGCTGCACTCACTTGGCATCCTCCTGGTTCTTTGCCACTGCCCGGTCAGCAACGAATGCTTCGTAGGCAGCCTTGGTGAAGACAACGTCATCGGAAACGAGAACGTCGTAGGTGTTCAGCTGGTCTGCGTACAGAACGTGAACATCCGTGAGGTTGCGCACGGAGAGTGCAGCAACATCGTTGGCGCGCTCGATGACGACGAGCAGGTTCTTGCGCTCGGAGACACCTCGCAGGGTTGCCAGTGCAGCGCTGGAGGACGGCTTGGTGCCGGCTACCAGTTCAGCGACAACGTGGATGCGGCCGTTGCGGGCGCGGTCAGAGAGAGCGCCGCGCAGTGCAGCAGCAATCATCTTCTTGGGGGTGCGCTGGCTGTAGTCACGCGGCGTGGGGCCGTGGACAACGCCACCACCGGTCATGTGAGGAGCACGGATTGAACCCTGACGGGCGCGGCCGGTGCCCTTCTGCTTGAACGGCTTGCGACCTGCACCGGAAACCTCGGCGCGGGTCTTGGTCTTGTGGGTACCCTGGCGAGCAGCAGCGAGCTGGGCAACGACGACCTGGTGCAGCAGCGGCACGTTGGTCTGTACGTCGAAGATCTCTGCAGGCAGGTCAACCTTGACAGTGCTAGTCATTGAACTAGGCTCCCTTCACGGCGGTGCGTACGAGTACGACCTGGCCGCGGGCGCCGGGGACGGCACCCTTGATCAGGAGCAGCGACTTCTCGACGTCAACCGCGTGGACCGTGAGGTTCAGCGTGGTGTGACGAACGGCGCCCATGCGGCCGGCCATTTTCATGCCCTTGAAGACGCGGCTCGGGGTGGATGCGCCACCGATTGAACCGGGCTTACGGTGGTTCTTGTGGGCACCGTGGGAAGCTCCAACGCCGTGGAAGCCGTGACGCTTCATAACACCGGCGAAGCCCTTACCCTTGGTGGTGCCAACGACGTCGATCTTCTGGCCGGCTTCGAAGAGCTCTACGGAGAGCTCCTGGCCCAGCTCGTAAGAGTCAGCATCTGCAGTGCGCAGTTCTACGACGTGGCGGCGAGGCGTGACGCCTGCCTTTTCAAAGTGACCAGCCAGCGGCTTGGTGACCTTGCGGGGATCGATCTGGCCGTAGCCGATCTGAACGGCGACATAGCCATCAGTATCTGCGTTGCGCAGCTGCGTGATGACGTTCGAGTCAGCCTGGACCACAGTGACGGGGATGAGCTTGTTGTTCTCGTCCCAGACCTGGGTCATGCCGAGCTTCGTGCCCAGCAGGCCCTTTACGTTACGGGTTGCGGTCATAGTCTCTCAGCACCTCCCTACAGCTTGATTTCGATGTTCACGTCGGCCGGCAGGTCGAGACGCATGAGCGAATCGACAGCCTTGGGCGTGGGATCGATGATGTCGATAAGACGCTTGTGCGTGCGCATTTCAAAGTGCTCGCGGCTGTCTTTGTACTTGTGCGGAGAGCGGATTACGCAGTAAATGTTCTTCTCCGTCGGCAGCGGCACAGGGCCTACTACCGTGGCGCCTGCGCGCGTGACCGTCTCAACGATCTTCCGTGCTGAAACGTCAATGACCTCGTGGTCGTATGACTTCAGCCGGATGCGGATTTTTTGTCCCGCCATGTCGCCTGACTCTCTTTCAGTAAATGCTGCTCTGTTTACTTACCTGTTGTGCGGCTGCCGAAGCATTTGAAGTCGTAACTACCGCCCGCCGCACAAGCTGAATCCGGATGAATCCGGGTTCCTCAACCTGCCGGCGCAACCGACCCCCGCGGTCGGGCGTGTCGCGGTTTGCACGCGTACTCGTCCGCAATTCCTTGGGAAGTGGGTTATGTTTGGGCTCTTACTTGGACCCTGGCACCCGGCATTATCCGGATCGGGACGCGAAAGAGCGCTTGAACAACTCATCTAGTATGCCGGAATTAACGGGCAGAAGCGAATCAGCGGCTGTGCGGGGACGATGTGGCCGCCGGTCCTGACGCCCGGCCGACGCCACCGTCGGGGCGCAGACGGGACACGGACGACGTCGGGCCGTGGCTTCCGCTCATTGCCTTAGGCGCGCCCCGTGGGGATGATGGGGGCATGACTGTGCAGGATTCCGTAGCAGTCCAGGCATTGGCCGCGCGCCTGCGCCCGGATTTCCAGCTGGGGGTTGCCTCGGCCGCGTTCCAAATTGAAGGCTCTCTTGCGGCCGGCGGCCGCGGACCCTCCGGCTGGGACGCCTTCGTCGAAAAGCCGGGCAGCATCCTGGACGGGCACTCCCCCGCCGTCGCCTGCGACCACTACAACCGCACGCCCGAGGACGTCGAACTGATGCGCACCCTCGGCATCGACTCCTACCGCTTCTCCATTTCCTGGCCGCGGATCCAGCCGGACGGCACCGGACCGTTCAACAGCCAGGGGCTCGACTTCTACGACCGGCTCATCGACCGGCTGCTCGAGGCCGGCATCTCCCCGATGGCGACCCTGTACCACTGGGACACCCCCCTTCCGCTGGAGCACCGGGGCGGCTGGTTGAACCGGTCCACTGCTGAACGCTTCGCCGAGTACAGCGCGGCGGCGGGCAGCCGGTTCGGCGACCGCGTCGCCCAGTGGGTCACGCTCAACGAACCGGTATCCGTCACCCTTAACGGCTATGCCCTCGGGGTCCATGCCCCGGGCCATGACCTGCTCTTCGACGCCTTGCCCGCAGTCCACCATCAGCTCCTCGGCCACGGCCTCGCCGTGCAGGCGCTGCGGGCGGAGTCCGTCTCGGGCACCGTGGGCGTCACCAACCTGCATTCCCCTGTGCGGCCGGCCTCCCGCTCGGTGACGGACAGGTTCCTTGCCAACATCTTCGACCTGGTGCTTAACCGGGTGTACGCGGACCCGATCCTGCTGGGCCGGTACCCGAAGATTCCGCTCATCGCCAAGCCCTGGTTCCGTTCATTGGGGAAGATCTCCGACGCCGATCTGCGGACCATCCAGCAGCCTCTGGACTTCTACGGGCTGAACTATTACTACCCCGTGAAGGTCGCCACCGGACGGGGTGCGGGTGAAAGCCCGGCGGGACACACGGACGCGATGCTGAAGATGCCGTTCCATCTCGCGGCGTTCCCGGAATACACGAAGACGGGATTCGGCTGGCCGGTGGCTCCGGACCATTTGGGACCCCTGCTCCGGGAGTTGAAGGACAGGTATGGGGACGCTCTCCCGCCGCTGTACATCACCGAAAGCGGGGCCAGTTTCCCCGAGCCCGACCACGTGACCGGCCCCATCGCCGACGTGGAGCGGATCAGCTACATCGCGTCCCACCTGGGTCATGCCGTGGACGCTACAGCGCCCGGGGGGATCGCCGAGGACGTCGACCTGCTGGGGTACTACGTCTGGACCCTGATGGACAACTTCGAGTGGGCCGCCGGGTACTCCCAGCGCTTCGGCCTCGTCCACGTGGATTTCGACACGCAGGAACGCACACCCAAGGATTCGTACTACTGGTACCAGGCGCTCAGCAGGGCACGAAAAGGCTGAGCCGGCGGGCTATTTGTTCTTGTTGGCCCGGGAAATGCGTTTGGCGCGTTCAATTTCGTGGCGGAAGTGCTTCTTCGCCCAAACGACAGCGACGACGACGGCAACGGCCACCAACAGGAAAATCAACAAGCCCATTGTGAGCTCCCTTCGTTGCAGGCAACGATATCAGCGCCCGGCCCGGGTCAACCATGGTCCGCCGGCTGTTGCCGCCACTATTGCCGCGACAAAGCCACCTGCGAGTTTTCAGGCAGCTTCTCAGCTGCCCGGCACGCGGACGAACAGGACCGATGCCGGTTCGGTCGTTTTCAACTGCCACTCAGGGTTCGCCTGCAGGGCCCGCGCCAAACCGCTGGAGGGCGGAACCAGAACACAGTCCGCGCCCGATAGTCGCTGGTCCAGGTCTCCGTCGCCTTGCTCAATAAACCGCATGAAGTTGTTGACGCGATCCGCTCCGTACAGGTCGTTGCGGGAATCAAGCGACACCCGCGCGTCCGGGCGCTGCAGGATGACAAGGCCCCCGACCATGTAGTCATTGAAGAGGGTGCACCCTGCTGGAATGGCTCCAATCGCGTCGGACGGATAGCTGGCCGGGTCGGGACGGCCGACCGCGGGGAGGTTGACAGCGACCAGAACGGTTACTGCTGCCACGGCCAAAGTGCCGCACTGGGCCAGCATCCTCCGCCTGCTCTCGAAGTACCGCAGAACGACAGGGCGCGAGGCTGCGGACATCAGAACGGGCATGGAAATCAAGAGGAGGATGGGGATGATCCGCATGGCGGCCACCGACCCCGCCAGGGTGACCAGCAGGGCTGCGGAGAATACGATTTCGCGCCGGCGCACGGCAACGACCAGCGCGACAAGCCCCAGGGCCACCGGGACGAATTGCACCGGATCCGCAACGTTCAAAGGTTGCCACTCCGTGATGACCGTTGAGGCCGCCTTCACCTGCGTTGTTTGGGAGAAGATACCGATGCCGTAGGGGTTGGCCAGGCTGCAGAGCAGCGCGACCGCCAGGGCACCGGCAAACCAGCCGACCCGACGCCGCGTATTCTTCTGTACGCCGGCGAGGACCAATGTCCCACCGACGATTGCCACCCCAAGCAGGGACGCCGCATGCAAGTTGACCCAGACTGTGACGAGCAAAGCCAGGGCGCACAGCTGCCGCAGCGACGGCGCGTCAAGCATCCGCCCGAGGATAATGACCAGGAGCAGCACGGCCAAATAGTCCACCAGGTGCGGGCGCGCGGACAACCAGATGATGAGCAGCAGGGAAGTCGGCAGCAGCAACCATCCGGCCACGGCCGGGGAAGCTCCTCTCGCCCGGGCCAGGAAGAGGACCAGGCCGATGATGGCCGCCGCGATCGCGGCACAGCCGAGGGCCACCCCGGGGAGCCCGCTGACGTTGTACACCGCGGCAAGCAGGACGTTGAAGCCCCACGAGTTCAAGGTCCACGGCTCGCCGGCAGCCGTCCAGGAAAATGGATCGACTGCAGGGATCCTCCCCGCCTCGAGGGTTAGTATGCCCGTCCGTATCTGCCAGAACGTGTCTGATTCACTGAAATTTTCTGCACGCGCCAGCGCAATTGGCAGGAAGGCCAGCCAGGCGAAGAGCCAATATTTTGTGGGCGCCAGGCGCCCGACGGCAGGTCCTGCCGGGGTGTCCCTCACTGCTTCGGCACTTCGTCCTTCGACCATAGGGTGCACGATACCCGAGCCGCTCTCCGCACCCCCGAAGGGCACGGCCGGACCTTGTCCGCGCCCGTCAATGACGATCCGCCGGCTCACGGATCGGTGCAGGCTCGTCGGCAGCAGGCTTGCTGCGGTTCAGCCGCCAGACCGCCAGTGCTATCAGGGCCGCGGCAATGAGGGCGAGCAGCGCGAAGGTGTACTGGCGCATGGCCCACATGACGCACAGTGCCACTCCCGCCGCGCCCCACCAGACAAACAGCCGATCGCCGAAGGCCAGCCCGGCCATGAGCACGACGGCCATCGACGCCAGGATCCACAGTTGCTGCCCCGCATCACCGCCGAAGATGATCGCCAGCCCGGACACCGTCAGCAGCCCGGCGCCACCGGACAACAGCACCCGCCCGGCCCTGCGGTTCCCGGACGCCAAGCGCAGGGCGCCCAGCACGCCGGCCAGAACCACATACCACTGCAGGGGCCAAAACGACCCGGCCCAGCCGGCATCCGAATCGGGTCCGGTGAACAGCACCGCGTGCTGCACCGCAGCCGCCGTGGCAAACAGTCCCAGTTCCGCACCGGCCCGGCGGGCTGCCGCGGGCGCTTCGGCGCAGCACACGGCGGCGGTTGCCGCCACGAGCGCAGCCCCGGCCCAGGCTGTTGCGTCCCACCGCAGCCCGGCGGCCGCGGCCAGGCCAAGGCCCAGGATCGCTGCAACTGCCAGCGACCAGCGCCGGATCGGATCGCCTTCCAGCCCGTCCCGGCGCAGCCATCGGACGGCATACAGCGCTGCCGCGGCCGGGGCGCAACCCGCCAGCCACGGCAGGTAGCTGCCCCCGGCACCCGGAACAGCTTCCAGCAGTTCGGAAGCCCCCAGCGTGGCGCCGGCCAGCACCGCCGCCACGGCGGGCACGTAGAGCACCGGCCATCGCCCAAGGTGCGATGCCGCGAAACAGGCCACTCCCAGCACCAGGACCGAAGCCCCGGTCAGCCCGTCGCTGGCGAACGGTGCCAGCAGCAGGGCGGTCACGACGGAGGCGGCGGACGCGGCCGGCCAGAGCCAGCGTTCGACGTCGGCGCGCGCCTTCCGCCGGAACAGCAGGCCGGCGGCGGTGGCGGCCAGCGACATCACCAGCAACACCGCCACGACGCCGTCGTGGCTCAGCACCGGCTGGTCCAGGAAGCCGCCAGCGGACGGGCCACCGGTGAACTGCACGAGCGGCCCCAGCGCCACGGTACCCAGCACGGCGGCATAGACCGCCAGGTAGGCCGCCCCGCGGGCCGCAAACAGCTGGCTGGCCACCGCTGCGGAAGCCAGCAGCAGGGCCGAGTGCAGGAGGATGACCCAGCGGACGCCGTCGGCCGGTTCCGCTGCCAGATAGCCGAGTGGAAGCGCCGTTTGGGCGGCGAGCGTGATCCACACCGCGGCCCGCTGGAACGGGATTTCCGTCAGCCGGTGCCGTATGAGCCAGCGGACCACGTGCTGTGCGGCGAGGACCAGGCCGAACGTTGCCCAGACGGCGGTGGCCGAGACCGTCAAGTCGTAGCTGAGGACGAGCGCCAGGGCCAGGGTCAGCACCCGGGCGGATGCGAAGTAGCCGCCCTTGGCAGTGCGCGAGGTAGCGGCAGCCACCATCACGGCGCAGAAGGCGGCAAAGATGCCCAGGACCAGTTCGACGTCGAGCGCGGTGCCCGCACGGGCCAGCAGGAGCACTGCCAGCGCCGCCGGGGCAAACACCACCGCCCGTGGACGGGCCCGGAGCATGAAGCCCGCCGCCGCCGCGCTGAGTGCCATCACGACGACTGCAGCGGTCAGCTGCCAGCTCCCTGTGGACTGGTACTGGGGGCCGGACGCCGTGAGGACGGCCAGGGCGGCGGCCTGCAGCACCAGCACTGCGGCGGCGTCGGCGACCACGCCGTCGGGTGCCCGGCGCCGGGCCTCGGCCCGCAGGGGGAAAGCCAGCTGCAGCCCCAGCACCAGCACGGCCAGCGAAGCGCCCGCCAGTTCCTCCCCGCCGAGCAGCAACGGACCGGAATCCTGCCGGAGTTGCTGGAAACCGGCAAGGAT
The DNA here is from genome assembly GCF_019977335.1 of Arthrobacter sp. NicSoilB4. Classification (NCBI taxonomy): domain Bacteria; kingdom Bacillati; phylum Actinomycetota; class Actinomycetes; order Micrococcales; family Micrococcaceae; genus Arthrobacter; species Arthrobacter sp. NicSoilB4. The sequence goes on from NZ_AP024653.1 coordinate 3,047,163, forward strand.
CAAAACAGTGCCGGTCCCCCGGGCCATCAGCCAGTAGCTCCACCGCTGCTGCAGCGCTCCGCGGCGCAGCGCCGTGGCCGCGAGGTAGAGCACCGTCACGGTGAGGCTGATAATGCCGCTACGGAGCGAGACTGCGCTAAAAGCCAGGCCGGCCAGCGCTGCCGCCATGCCCAGCGGCAGCAGTTCACGCAGATCCGACCGCCAGGGCGTCCCTGGTGCGGCTTTCCCCGAGAGTGCCCAGCCGATGCCAAGGCACGCGAGGAGCTGGAGCACCACGGCGCCGCCGGCCAGCGATCGCTGCGGAGCGTCGTCCGCGACGGCCAATGCGGCGAGGACGGGGAGCGCCGCGAGGGAGAACCCCGCCAGGCTCGCGTCCGGGGCCAGCGACGGCACACCCGCCCGGACAAGGGCCGCCGTGGCGAGCTGCTGCAGCAGAAGAGCCAGCAGGAAGGCCAAGAGCACCGGGACGGAGTCGTAGCCATCACCGGTCACGGCCGTTGCCGCGGCGGGCACGGCCAGCGTGATTGCAATGCGGGCGGCGAGAACGAAGTGCCGGCGCAGGGGCTCCGACGGAGGCAGGGCGCGCACGGCCCAGAACAGCGCGACGAGCAGCAGGAACCCCGCCGGGGTCCAGTTGCCGGCGCGGCCGCCGAAGGCAGCAGCGAGCATCAGGGCAGGAACCGGAGCCCCTTCCGCCACCCCGCCCAGTCCCACGGCCAGGGCCACGCCGGTGAGCACCGCCAGCAGCAGGGGCACCCACGCGGGCACGTCGCCAGTTTGATTGACGGCGGCAGGGAACGACGTCGCCGCACCCCACAGCAGGGTCAGGAGCAGCTGCAGCCCGAAGGTGCCGAGGGCGTCCGCCCGCTGTCGGACGGCTGACCCCAGCAGCGCGGCCGGAACCATATTCGGTCCGGACGCCAGCAGCACGGACTGGAGGGCTGCCAGCGCGACGCCGGTCAGCAACGCCCACGGCAGGCTGTCACTGGCGGCCCAAGTTCCGGCGGCGGCCGCCATGGTGAGACTCGCCCGGCAGCCGTAGTACTGGGCCACACGGAACCGGCTCTGCGGAACGGCGGCCATCAACCCGAAGTAGGCGCCGCAGAGGAACATGATGAGTGCGTACTCGCCCATGCCGAGCAGGAGCGGCACGAACGTCAAGAACACCGCGACGGAGGGGACCACGAAGGGGTGCAGGTACAGCACCGGTTTGAGGAACACAGACGGCAGCCAGCGCGGACGTGTCAGGGCCAGCAGCGCCAGAAGGACCGCGAAGCCGATCAGGGCGGCGAAGTACCAGGCCAGGGCTCCGCCGAGGACCGAAATCCCGGACGACCCCGTCGACACGACGAACGTCAGCGACAGGTAGGCAAGGACCTTGCTGTCCATCCGGACGGCGGCGGCAACGTAGGCCGCGGTCCCGATGATCGACGTGACCAGCCAGGCGCCCGGGGCGTCGTGGAGGAGGAAGCTGTACAGCGCCAGGCCGGCGACCGGGATCAGGGCCAGCCCGGTTCCGGCGAACGCGACGGCGGCAGGCCTGAGCCGCGGGGCCCTCCTGTGCAGGACCAGACCCCCGGCATAGAACAGCACCGTGATGGCGACGACGCCGGCGAAGCGGAGGACCTCGGGCAGGGAGGTGCCGACGAACAGGGCACCGGCGGCCACCAGCAGGAGGCTGGCGACGTAGAGGGTGATGTTGATGTTCTGCCGGTCCCGCTTCTCCTTGCGGGCAGCCCGGTGCGCGGCGGACTCCCGCGGCACCGGCGGGCCCGAATCAGGGGGCGGCGGAGCGGAGCTCTGCACGGGCAGGGGCAGGGGCAGGGGCAGGGGCCAATGCTGTTCTTGCCGTGCGGGCGGGAGGGGCCTGTGCTGGAGCGGCCCGACAGCCTGGACCGGCAGGGTTGGCCGGTCTGGCCGGGCCGCTGGCGGAGCATCGGCCGGCGCCGGCGGGTTGGTCGCCGCCACCGGCTTCGGGGCAGCCTCGCCGTCCCGCCAGCCCTGCACGTGTCCCGCACGGAAACCCGCCGCGAACGCCTGGCTGTTCGTGTCACCGGCACGACTGCGTTCCCGTGCCCTCCCCCAGCGGAGGCCCAGCAGGAGGGCTCCCGCGACCAGGAGTATTACCAGCAGTGGGTGGACAGCAGCCGACATGGACATCCTTCGTGACACCGGCTGTCCGGACCCGACCAGCCCCCATTAACTCCAATGACTAGATGAAACATAGCACCAGCGGGGGCTCAGCGAAGGGTTTTCCACAGGGCCCGCTCCCAGGGCCGGGGATCATCGACAATCCTGCAGTCGGCGTCGAACCGCATCGTGGCCCTCCGCTCGAGGTCATACTTCGGCCAGCCGGGGTCGCCCGTGGCCGCGAAAGCGAGCCACGCTGCGTGCATTTTGTGCGCAAGCTCCTGGGGCGGGGCGCTTCCCAGCAGCGGACCGAAGAGCGGCGCATCCGTGGCAGCCGTGTCGAAGACAAAAGGAACCTCGAGAGCGTGCACCGCGCCGAGGCCCGGCGATGCCCAGGCGAACTCGTACATATAGGTTCCCGACGTGGTGTTGGCGTTGGCGTGCGCGTCGGCCAGGCGAATCGCGGGGATCCGCATCCACCAGTCTGTCTGGACCGCCGCGAGCAGATCGCCGGGACCCGCCTCCGGGTACCTCGCCCGGTAGGCGGACAGCGCCTCCTCGACCGGTAGCCCGTAGGCCGCCAGGGACTGGTAACCGTAGGCGCGGACCGGCCCGGTGATCATCTCGACTGTGATGCCGGCCAGCGCGCCGCTGGCGACCAGAAACAGCCGCCAGTCGTCGGTATTCGTGCCGACGATGACATCCACCTGCCTGCCGGATCCGGCCGCGATCCGCTCGATCGGCGGGCCGGGCAGGACGTCGCCGTCGAGCACGGGCTGCCACGGCATTACGCTTGCCACCACGGCGTTGCCCCATCGTTCCGGGTCCGGGTCGGCGAGCAGTTCGTCCTTCAGCTCCGCCTGCGCCGCCAGCAGGCGCTGGACCCCGGCTCCGGCGATCGCCTCACGCGTGGCGGGCACCCCCAGCTTCCCGGCCAGGTATCCGGCGATGCGCAAGGCATCCGCGGCGGGCGTGACCTGGTGGGCTGCGCCGCTCTGCAGGATCGCACGCCGAAACAGCCCCTCGGCGCGGGGCATGGAAAGCAGCATGCCGATGCTCATCGCGCCTGCGGACTCGCCAAAGACGGTGACGTTGCCGGGGTCCCCGCCGAAGGCTGAAATGTTTTCCCGCACCCATTCGAGGGCGGCGAGCTGGTCGAGCAGGCCGAGGTTGGCGATGCCGTCACCGAGATAGAGGAACCCCTCCGCGCCCGGACGCCAGTTGATGACGACGCAGACCACGCCGTCCCGGGCGAAGCGGCTCCCGTCGTAAGCCGCCGTCGAGCTGATCTCGAACATTCCGCCCTGGATCCAGACCATCACCGGCAAACTTGGCCCGCCGGGCGCCGGCGTCCAGATGTTCAGGTTCAGGCATTCCTCGGAAGGCACGGCACGTTCCACTTCCGCAAAAGCGTTGACTACTTCCGACCAGTCCTCTGATGCCCCAGTGGCCGGACCGCCCATGGAGGGCGGCGCCACCTGCGGAGGCTCCGGCCCGAGCCTCGTGGCGTTCCGGATACCGGACCACTGCAAGGCAGGCTGTGGCGGCCGGAGACGGTTCGCGCCGACCGGCGGCGCTGCATAGGGGACCCCGAGGAAGGTGTACACACCGTCGGCGAAACTGCCCCGCAGTTCCCCGCGGGCCGTCGTGACCAACACGTTCATCACACCAGCATGGAACCCGTAGCCGGGGCCGGTAAGGGGCGTTGGTCCTGAGGCTGGGGGTGATGCGCTGGGGGTGATACACAGACAAAAAGGAACAGCCCCGCTGCGAGTGCAGCGGGGCTGTTCCTACGTCACGGGGGCCGTCAGACGGCCAACCCGATCAGAGATCAAACACAGATCAGCAAGTGTTACTTGATGATCTTGGTAACGCGTCCCGAACCAACGGTGCGGCCGCCTTCGCGGATAGCGAAGCCGAGGCCCTCTTCCATGGCGATGGGCTGGATGAGCGCAACGGTCATCTCAGTGTTGTCGCCAGGCATAACCATTTCCGTGCCTTCCGGCAGGGTGATAACGCCGGTTACGTCCGTGGTGCGGAAGTAGAACTGCGGGCGGTAGTTGGAGTAGAACGGGTTGTGACGTCCGCCTTCGTCCTTGGAGAGGATGTAGACGTTAGCCTCGAAGTCGGTGTGCGGGGTGATGGAACCCGGCTTGACGACAACCTGGCCACGCTCGACATCGTCGCGCTTCAGACCGCGGAGCAGGAGGCCACAGTTCTCGCCGGCCCATGCTTCGTCGAGCTGCTTGTGGAACATCTCGATACCGGTAACCGTGGTCTTCTGGACCGGGCGGATGCCGACGATCTCGACCTCGGAGTTGATGGCGAGGGTTCCACGCTCGGCGCGGCCCGTAACAACGGTGCCACGGCCGGTGATCGTGAAGACATCTTCGATCGGCATCAGGAACGGCTTGTCACGGTCACGTACGGGGTCCGGAACGGACTCGTCGACAGCTTCCATGAGGTCCTCGACGGACTTGACCCAAACCGGGTCGCCTTCGAGAGCCTTCAGACCGGATACGCGGACAACCGGAGCTTCATCGCCATCGAAGCCCTGAGCCGAAAGCAGCTCGCGAACTTCCATTTCGACGAGGTCGAGGAGCTCTTCGTCATCGACCATGTCCGACTTGTTCAGTGCGACCAGCAGGTAGGGGACACCAACCTGGCGGGCGAGCAGAACGTGCTCGCGGGTCTGAGCCATCGGGCCGTCAGTGGCGGCAACCACGAGGATTGCACCGTCCATCTGTGCAGCACCGGTGATCATGTTCTTGATGTAGTCAGCGTGACCCGGGGCGTCTACGTGTGCGTAGTGGCGCTTCTCGGTCTGGTACTCAACGTGGGAGATGTTGATGGTAATGCCGCGCTGACGCTCTTCGGGAGCAGAGTCAATGGACGCGAAGTCGCGCTGCTCGTTGAGTGTCGGGTACTTGTCGTACAGCACCTTGGAAATCGCGGCCGTCAACGTCGTCTTACCGTGGTCAACGTGACCAATGGTGCCGATGTTAACGTGCGGCTTAGTCCGCTCGAACTTTGCCTTTGCCACAGGTTCCTCCTAGAACGTTTTCAAATGACTTACCCTTCGACCGCGCTTGTCGCGGCGAAACTTCAGTAAGTCTACTTGGGGGGCTTTGGATTGATGAAATTGCAGATTCAGGAACTAATACTAGTCCCTCGAGCCTGTCGGTGCAGATGGCCGGTCCCGGCTAGCCGGAAAGCGCAGGCCGAAACCGGCCACCTGCACCGGGTGAATTTCCGGAAACGGAAACGCACCCGAGTTTGTTGCTGCGGGAGCCGTGGAGACTACTCGCCGCGGTTCTTCTGGATGATCTCGTCGGCGTATGCCTTCGGGACCTCGGCGTAGCTGTGGAACGTCATGGAGTACACAGCGCGGCCCTGGGTCTTCGAGCGCAGGTCACCGATGTAGCCGAACATGCCGGACAGCGGGACGTGCGCGCGGATGACCTTGACGCCCTGGGCATCTTCCATGGACTGCATCTGGCCACGGCGGGAGTTGAGGTCACCGATAACTTCACCCATGTATTCCTCAGGGGTGCGGACCTCGACATCCATCAGCGGTTCGAGCAGGACAGGGTTCGCCTTGCGTGCGGCTTCCTTGAAAGCCATACGGCCGGCGATCTTGAACGCCATTTCCGAGGAGTCAACATCGTGGTACGCGCCGTCAATCAGCGTGGCCTTGATGCCAACAACCGGGTAGCCAGCCAGGACGCCGTCGTTCAGCGCATCCTGGATGCCGGCGTCAACCGAGGGGATGTATTCGCGCGGAATACGTCCACCGGTGACCTTGTTCGAGAACTCGTACATCTCGCCCTCGGACGTGTCCAGCGGCTCGATCGCGATCTGGATCTTTGCGAACTGGCCGGAACCACCGGTCTGCTTCTTGTGCGTGTAGTCGTGACGCTCTACAGCACGCTTGATGGTTTCGCGGTACGCAACCTGGGGCTTGCCCACGTTTGCCTCGACCTTGAATTCGCGGCGCATGCGGTCCACCAGGATGTCCAGGTGGAGCTCGCCCATGCCGGCGATGATGGTCTGGCCGGTGTCTTCGTTGAGGGAGACCTGGAAGGTCGGGTCCTCAGCGGAGAGCTTCTGGATGGCCGTGGAGAGCTTCTCCTGGTCACCCTTGGTGTTCGGCTCGATCGCAACAGAGATCACGGGCTCCGGGAAGCTCATGGACTCGAGGACGATCTGGTTGCTGGAGTCGCACAGGGTGTCGCCCGTGGTGGTGTCCTTGAGGCCGATCGCTGCGTAGATGTGGCCGGCGGTAGCGCCGTCAACCGGCATTTCCTTGTTGGCGTGCATCTGGAACAGCTTGCCGATGCGCTCCTTCTTGCCCTTGGTGGAGTTGACCACCTGGGCGCCTGCTTCCACGTGACCGGAGTACACGCGGATGAAGGTGAGCTGACCGAAGAACGGGTGCGTGGCAATCTTGAACGCCAGAGCCGAGAACGGCTCTTCGGAAGACGGCTTGCGCGTCAGTTCCTTCTCTTCGTCGCGGGGATCGTGACCGATCATCGGCGGGACGTCGAGCGGGTTCGGCAGGTAGTCCACGACGGCGTCAAGCATCGGCTGGACGCCGCGGTTCTTGAACGCGGAGCCACAGAAGACCGGGTAGAGCTCGGAGTTGATCGTCATCTTGCGGATGCCGGCCTTGAGCTCGGCCTCGGAGATTTCTTCGCCTTCGAGGTACTTCTCCATGAGTTCTTCCGAGGACTCTGCAACGGTCTCAACGAGCGTTGCGCGGTACTCTTCAGCCTTTTCCTTGAGGTCAGCCGGGATCTCCTGGATCTCGTACTTGGCACCCATGGTGACGTCACCCTTGGAGTCGCCGGGCCAGACCAGTGCACGCATGTAGAGCAGGTCGACGACGCCGATGAAGTCGTTCTCGGCACCAATCGGCAGCTGCATAACGAGCGGCTTGGCACCGAGGCGGCTGATGATGGTGTCGACGGTGAAGTAGAAGTCAGCGCCGAGCTTGTCCATCTTGTTGACGAAGCAGATGCGCGGGACGTTGTACTTGTCGGCCTGGCGCCAAACAGTCTCAGACTGCGGCTCCACGCCTTCCTTGCCGTCGAACACAGCAACCGCACCGTCGAGGACGCGCAGGGAGCGCTCAACCTCAACCGTGAAGTCCACGTGGCCGGGGGTGTCAATGATGTTGATCTGGTTGTTTTCCCAGAAGCAGGTCACGGCGGCAGACGTGATGGTGATGCCGCGTTCCTTTTCCTGTTCCATCCAGTCAGTCGTCGAAGCGCCGTCGTGCGTTTCGCCGATCTTGTGGTTCACACCCGTGTAGAACAGGATGCGCTCGGTAGTAGTGGTCTTGCCGGCATCAATGTGGGCCATGATGCCGATATTGCGGACCTTGCTAAGGTCGGTAAGCACGTCCTGTGCCACGGTGTCTCCCTTTCGGATGGACTGCACGTTCGCCGCCGGCTCTGTTGAGCCGGCGGCGTCCGGGAAGTATTACCAGCGGTAGTGTGCGAAGGCCTTGTTGGACTCGGCCATCTTGTGGGTGTCTTCGCGACGCTTCACAGCGGCACCGAGACCGTTGGAGGCATCCAGAATCTCGTTCTGGAGGCGCTCGGTCATGGTCTTCTCGCGGCGGGCCTTCGAGTAGCCGACCAGCCAGCGCAGAGCGAGGGCGGTGGAGCGACCCGGCTTGACCTCAACCGGAACCTGGTAGGTGGCGCCACCGACGCGGCGGGAGCGGACCTCGAGGGAAGGCTTGACGTTCTCCATGGCCTTCTTGAGGGCTGCAACCGGGTCGCCGCCGGACTTGGCGCGAGCACCTTCGAGTGCACCGTAAACAATGCGCTCGGCGGTGGACTTCTTGCCGTCAACGAGCACCTTGTTGATCAGCTGGGTGACCAGCGGGGAGCCGTAAACGGGATCTAGAACTAGCGGCCGCTTGGGGGCCGGACCCTTGCGAGGCATATTACTTCTTCTCCATCTTTGCGCCGTAGCGGCTACGAGCCTGCTTACGGTTCTTGACACCCTGGGTATCGAGGGCGCCACGGACGATCTTGTAGCGGACACCCGGAAGGTCCTTAACGCGGCCGCCACGGACGAGCACAATGGAGTGCTCCTGCAGGTTGTGGCCTACACCGGGGATGTATGCGGTAACTTCAACGCCGCCGTTGAGGCGCACACGCGCAACCTTACGCAGAGCCGAGTTCGGCTTCTTCGGGGTCGTCGTGTACACGCGGGTGCAAACACCGCGGCGCATCGGGCTGCCGTTAAGCGCGGGAGCCTTGGTCTTCTTGACCTTAGGCGTGCGGCCCTTGCGGACCAGCTGGTTAATCGTAGGCACTCTCGTGTTCTCCGTTTTATCCGGAGCGGCCGTTGGCAGCCGCTCTCTTGTCGCTGCGCCCCGCCGCTCGAGCTTTGAAGTTCTCTCCAGAGCAGCTGAGGCGAAGCCTTAATAGTCGGACCGCACGCCGGGATCCACGGACTTGCGTCCTGAACTGTCCCTAGGCATGCGAAAATGTGGCATACGTTGCACAAGAACCCTGCAAACCGGAAACGTCGTCCTGGTCCAGCCGTTCAGCTTCAAGCTGTCTGACTAAAACCGGCGCACTCATCCACTGCCACAATAACAATTAGTCTCAAGTCTAACACGGACGGGTCCCAGCCCTTAATCGGCGGGGAATCCGGCCTCCCGACGTCGGCCCCTCCCCGGCGACGACTGCTCCGTTGCTGCCCTTTTGGAGCCCCATAAGGGCAGTATCGGAACAGTCGACGGGTTAAACGGGGATGGTCCCCCACCTTGCGGTGCGGGACCATCCTTGGGAAACGCTATAACGCCCGCGGTTAGCGGAAGTCGCTGCCCAGGTCGTAGTCATCCAGCGGGATGGCGTGGAACTCAGGAGCTCCGTCGCCGCCCAGGGAATCGTAGGAGAAGTCACTGAACGCGCTGGGGCCGGTGAACAGGTTGGCCTTTGCTTCCTCAGTGGGCTCCACGGTGACCTCGGTGTAGCGCGGGAGACCCGTGCCGGCCGGGATGAGCTTACCGATGATGACGTTTTCCTTGAGGCCGAGCAGCGGATCGCTCTTGCCTTCCATGGCCGCCTGCGTCAGGACGCGGGTGGTCTCCTGGAAGGAAGCTGCGGACAGCCAGGACTCGGTCGCCAGGGACGCCTTGGTGATGCCCATGAGCTCGGGACGGCCGGAGGCCGGCGTCTTGCCCTCGGACACAACACGGCGGTTGGCATCTTCGAAGCGGCTGCGCTCGGCGAGCTCGCCGGGCAGCAGATCCGATTCGCCGGACTCGATGACCGTGACGCGGCGCAGCATCTGGCGGACGATAACCTCGACGTGCTTGTCGTGGATACCGATGCCCTGGCTGCGGTACACGCCCTGGACCTCGTCCACCAGGAACTTCTGCGCGGCACGGGGGCCCATGATGCGCAGAACCTGCTTGGGGTCGACCGGACCGTTGATGAGCTTCTGGCCGACGCTGACGTGCTCGCCGTCTTCGATGAGAAGACGTGAACGGCGCAGGACCGGGTAAGCGATCTCTTCGGATCCGTCATCCGGGGTGATGACCAGGCGCATCTGGCGCTCGGACTCTTCGATGGTGATGCGGCCGGCTGCTTCAGCAATCGGCGCGACACCCTTCGGAGTACGGGCTTCGAAGAGCTCCTGGATACGGGGCAGACCCTGGGTGATGTCGTCGCCACCGCTGGAGGAAACAGCACCACCGGTGTGGAACGTACGCATGGTCAGCTGGGTACCCGGCTCACCGATGGACTGTGCGGCGATGATGCCGACTGCCTCACCGATGTCGACGGTCTTACCCGTGGCCAGCGAACGGCCGTAGCACAGGGCGCAAGTGCCGACGCTGGACTCACAGGTGAGTACGGAGCGGACCTTGACCTCGGTAATGCCGGCCGCGAACAGTTCGGCAATGACGACGTCGCCGCAGTCGGTGCCGCCTGCTGCCAGGACCTTGCCCTTGGAGTCAACGACATCCACGGCCAGGGTACGGGCGTACGCGCTGTTCTCGACGTTCTCGTCCAGGACCAGCTCGCCGTTCGAGTCTGCGACGGCGATGGCGGTCATAAGACCACGCTCCGTGCCGCAATCCTCTTCGCGGACGATGACGTCCTGCGACACGTCCACCAGACGACGGGTCAGGTAACCCGAGTTGGCGGTACGCAGGGCGGTGTCAGCCAGACCCTTACGGGCACCGTGCGTGGCGATGAAGTATTCCAGCACCGACAGGCCCTCGCGGTAGGAGGACTTGATCGGACGCGGGATGATCTCGCCCTTAGGGTTGGCCACCAGGCCACGGATACCCGCAATCTGGCGGACCTGCATCCAGTTACCACGGGCACCGGAGGACACCATGCGGTTGATGGTGTTCATCGGGGACAGGCTGTCACGCATCGCCTGGGCGATCTCGTTCGTAGCCTTGTTCCAGATTTCGATCAGTTCCTGGCGACGCTCGTCGTCGTCGATCAGGCCCTTGTCGTACTGGCCCTGGATCTTGGCAGCCATGGTCTCGTAGCCGGCGAGGATCCGCGGCTTGTCCTGGGGCACCTCGATGTCGGAGATGGCGACGGTGACGCCGGACCGGGTGGCCCAGTAGAAACCGGCATCCTTCAGGTTGTCCAGCGTTGCCGCCGTGACCACCTTCGGGTAGCGCTCGGCAAGGTCGTTGACGATCCGGGACAGTTCGCCCTTGTCAGCAACATCCTCGACCCACGGGTAATCCTCGGGCAGGGTCTCGTTGAAGAGGACCTGGCCCAGGGAGGTCTGGACGAGCACGGTCTGACCCGGCTCCCAGCCTTCCGGAGCTTCCCAGCCGGCGTAAGGGACAAAGCCCTCAAGACGGATCTTGACCTGGGAGTTCAGGTGCAGCTCGTGCAGGTCGTACGCCATGATGGCTTCCGACACGGAGGAGAAGATCCGGCCCTCGCCAGCTGAACCGACACGCTTGGTGGTCAGGTGGTAGAGGCCGATGATCATATCCTGCGAAGGCAGCGTCACCGGGCGTCCGTCAGACGGCTTCAGGATGTTGTTCGAGGACAGCATCAGGATGCGGGCCTCAGCCTGCGCCTCGGGGCTCAGCGGCAGGTGGACTGCCATCTGGTCGCCGTCGAAGTCGGCGTTGAAGGCGCCACAAACCAGCGGGTGAAGCTGGATTGCCTTGCCTTCAACAAGCTGCGGTTCGAACGCCTGGATGCCGAGACGGTGCAGGGTAGGTGCACGGTTCAGCAGCACGGGGTGTTCGGTGATGATCTCTTCGAGAACATCCCAGACCTGCGGGCGGTAGCGCTCGACCATACGCTTGGCCGACTTGATGTTCTGGGCGTGGTTGAGGTCAACCAGGCGCTTCATCACGAACGGCTTGAAGAGCTCCAGCGCCATCTGCTTCGGCAGACCACACTGGTGCAGCTTCAGCTGCGGGCCGACGACGATCACGGAACGGCCGGAGTAGTCAACGCGCTTACCCAGGAGGTTCTGGCGGAAACGACCCTGCTTGCCCTTGAGCATGTCACTCAGGGACTTCAGCGGACGGTTGCCCGGTCCGGTGACCGGACGGCCGCGGCGGCCGTTGTCGAAGAGGCTGTCAACAGCTTCCTGAAGCATGCGCTTCTCGTTGTTGACGATGATCTCCGGAGCACCGAGATCAAGCAGGCGCTTGAGGCGGTTGTTGCGGTTGATCACGCGGCGGTAGAGGTCGTTGAGGTCGGAGGTCGCGAAGCGGCCACCGTCCAGCTGGACCATCGGGCGCAGTTCCGGCGGGATCACCGGGACGGCGTCCAGCACCATGCCGAGCGGGCTGTTGTTGGTGGTCAGGAACGCGTTGACCACCTTGAGCCGCTTCAGGGCGCGGGTCTTGCGCTGGCCCTTGCCGTTGGCGATGATGTCGCGGAGCATGTCCGACTCGGCCTGCATGTCGAAGTTCTCAAGACGCTTCTTGATGGCTTCGGCACCCATGGAGCCTTCGAAGTACATGCCGTAGCGGTCGCGCAGTTCGCGGTACAGGCCTTCGTCACCTTCGAGGTCGGCGACCTTGAGGTTCTTGAAGCGGTCCCAGACCTGCTCGAGGCGCTCGATCTCAGCATCCGCGCGCTTGCGGACGTTGGCCATCTGGCGGTCAGCGGAGTCGCGGGCCTTCTTCTTGTCGGCAGCCTTGGCGCCTTCGCCTTCGAGACGGGCAAGCTCGTTCTCGAGGTCGCGGGCGATCGTGGCGATGTCCGAGTCGCGGTTGTCGATCAGCTGCTTCTTCTCGATGTCGTGCTCAACCTGGAGGTTGGGCAGTTCTTCGTGGCGGCTGTCGGCGTCGACGCTCGTGATCATGTAGGCGGCGAAGTAGATGACCTTTTCGAGGTCCTTCGGCGCCAGGTCGAGGAGGTAGCCCAGCCGGGACGGAACACCCTTGAAGTACCAGATGTGCGTGACCGGTGCGGCCAGCTCGATGTGGCCCATGCGCTCACGGCGGACCTTTGCACGGGTGACCTCAACGCCACACCGCTCGCAGATGATGCCCTTGAAGCGCACGCGCTTGTACTTGCCGCAGTAGCATTCCCAGTCGCGGGACGGGCCGAAGATCTTCTCGCAGAAGAGGCCGTCCTTCTCAGGCTTGAGCGTGCGGTAGTTGATGGTTTCCGGCTTCTTAACCTCGCCGTAAGACCAGCCACGGATGTCTTCCGCGGTGGCGAGGCCGATCTGCATGAGGCCGAAGGAGGATTCGCTGGACATATGGTCCCTGTTCTCTCTTGTTCTCTAAATTCTGAAGTCTTGGGTTACGGGAAGAGGGAGGAGTGTCCGACGGCGGGTGGTGACCCGCCGTCGGACATCACCTGCTAAACCTCTTCTACGGAACTGGGCTCTGCACGAGACAGATCGATGCCCAGTTCTTCCGCAGCCGTGAAGACTGCGTCATCAGAGTCACGCATTTCAATTGTGGTTCCGTCCGTGGAAAGAACTTCCACGTTCAGGCACAGCGACTGCATTTCCTTGATCAAGACCTTGAAGGACTCAGGAACGCCCGGCTCCGGGATGTTCTCGCCCTTGACGATGGCTTCGTAGACCTTCACACGACCATGGATGTCATCCGACTTGATCGTGAGGAGTTCCTGGAGGGTGTAGGCGGCGCCGTAAGCTTCGAGCGCCCACACTTCCATTTCACCGAAGCGCTGGCCACCGAACTGTGCCTTACCACCCAGCGGCTGCTGCGTGATCATGGAGTACGGGCCGGTGGAGCGCGCGTGGATCTTGTCGTCCACCAGGTGGTGGAGCTTCAGGATGTACATGTAGCCGACCGAGATCGGATCCGGGAACGGCTCGCCGGAGCGGCCGTCGAACAGACGGGTCTTGCCTGAGGAGTTGATCAGGCGGACGCCGTCGCGGGTGACGTTGGTGGAGTCGAGGAGACCAGTGATTTCCTCTTCACGCGCACCGTCGAAGACCGGCGTTGCAACAGTGGTCGAGCCACTCTCGCGCGGCAGGTTCGGCAGCTGCTTGACCCACTCGGGCTCGCCCTCGATCTTCCAGCCGGTCTTGGCAACCCAGCCGAGGTGCGTTTCCAGCACCTGGCCGACGTTCATACGGCCCGGAACACCCAGCGGGTTCAGGACGATATCAACGGGGGTACCGTCGGCAAGGAAGGGCATGTCCTCGATCGGAAGGATCTTGGAGATGACGCCCTTGTTGCCGTGGCGGCCGGCGAGCTTGTCGCCGTCGGTGATCTTGCGCTTGGCAGCAACGTAGACGCGGACGAGCTGGTTGACGCCCGGGGGCAGTTCGTCGTCGTTGTCGCGGTCGAAGACGCGGACACCGATGACGGTGCCGGACTCGCCGTGCGGAACCTTCAGGGAGGTGTCGCGCACTTCGCGGGACTTCTCACCGAAGATGGCGCGCAGCAGGCGCTCTTCCGGGGTCAGCTCGGTCTCGCCCTTGGGCGTGACCTTTCCGACCAGGATGTCGCCGGCTTCAACCTCGGCGCCGATGTGGATGATGCCGCGCTCGTCCAGGCCTGCCAGGACTTCCTCCGACACGTTCGGGATGTCACGGGTGATTTCCTCGGCACCAAGCTTGGTGTCGCGGGCATCGATCTCGTGCTCCTCGATGTGGATGGAGGAAAGAACGTCCTCAGCCACGATGCGCTGGGACAGGATGATGGCATCCTCGAAGTTGTGGCCTTCCCATGACATGAATGCCACGAGCAGGTTCTTGCCGAGGGCCAGTTCGCCCTGGTCCGTTGCCGGGCCGTCAGCGATGATGCCGCCGACTTCCAGGCGCTGGCCTTCGCTCACCAGAACGCGGTGGTTGTAGCAGTTGCCCTGGTTGGAGCGGGCGAACTTGTTGATCCGGTAATTGGTTTCCGTACCGTCGTCGTTGAGCATGATGACCAGCTCAGCGGAGACCTCGGTCACCACGCCTGCCTTCTTCGCGATGACAACGTCACCGGCGTCGACGGCAGCGGCGCGCTCCATGCCGGTACCGACGAACGGCGCCTCGGAACGGACCAGCGGCACGGCCTGGCGCTGCATGTTGGCACCCATAAGTGCGCGGTTTGCATCGTCATGCTCGAGGAACGGGATCAGGGCCGTAGCCACGGACACCATCTGGCGCGGGGAAACGTCCATGAACTCGACGTCGGCGGCGGGAACCAGCACGGGCTCGCCTCCACCACCACGGGCACGGACCAGGACGGTCTCTTCCGCGAACTTCTTGTTCGCATCGAGCGGAGCGTTGGCCTGGGCAATCAGGACCTCTGCTTCGTCGTCGGCGGTGAGGTACTGGACCTCATCGGAGACAACACCCTCGGCCACGAGGCGGTACGGGGTCTCGATGAAACCGAACGGGTTGATGCGTCCGTAGGATGCCAGCGAACCGATCAGACCAATGTTCGGGCCTTCAGGAGTTTCGATGGGGCACATACGTCCGTAGTGGGACGGGTGAACGTCTCGGACTTCCATGCCTGCACGGTCACGGGACAGACCACCCGGGCCAAGCGCCGACAGACGGCGCTTGTGGGTCAGACCCGACAGCGGGTTGTTCTGGTCCATGAACTGGGACAGCTGGGAGGTTCCGAAGAACTCCTTGATGGCTGCCACGACGGGGCGGATGTTGATCAGCGTCTGCGGCGTGATGGCCTCGACGTCCTGGGTCGTCATCCGCTCGCGGACAACGCGCTCCATACGGGACAGGCCGGTGCGGACCTGGTTCTCGATGAGCTCGCCGACGGCGCGGATGCGGCGGTTGCCGAAGTGGTCGATGTCATCGATCTCAACGCGCAGCTCGTGGTCCTGGCCGTCGCGCTTGCCCGTGAGGGTCTTCTCACCGGCGTGCAGGGCAACGAGGAACTTGATCATGGCGACGATGTCTTCAACGTGCAGGACAGACGCTTCCTTGTCACCAAGGGAGCGGTCGATGCCGAGCTTGCGGTTGATCTTGTAGCGGCCAACCTTGGCCAGATCGTAACGCTTGGAGTTGAAGTACAGGTTGTCCAGCAGGGACTGGGCAGCCTCGACCGTGGGCGGCTCGCCCGGTCGCAGCTTCCGGTAGATGTCCAGCAAGGCGTCCTCGCGGGTTTCGGTGGCGTCCTTCTCCAGCGTTGCGCGCATGGAGTCGTACTGGCCGAACTCTTCGAGGATCTGGCCTTCGGTCCAGCCGAGGGCCTTCAGCAGCACCGTGACGGACTGCTTGCGCTTGCGGTCGAGGCGAACGCCGACCTGGTCGCGCTTGTCGATTTCGAGTTCGAACCAGGCGCCGCGGGACGGGATGATCTTCGCAGTGAAGATGTCCTTGTCGCTGGTCTTGTCGGCGGTGCGCTCAAAGTAGGCGCCCGGGGAGCGGACCAGCTGGGAGACAACGACACGCTCGGTGCCGTTGACGACGAAGGTGCCCTTCTCGGTCATCAGCGGGAAGTCACCCATGAACACGGTCTGCTGCTTGATTTCGCCCGTGTTGTTGTTCATGAATTCGGCCTTGACGTACAGCGGAGCCGAGTACGTTGCGTCCCGGTCCTTGCACTCAGCCATGGTGTATTTCGGATCAGCGAACTCCGGCTCGGAGAAGCTCAGGGACATGGTGCCCTGGAAATCCTCGATCGGGGAGATCTCTTCAAAGATGTCGGACAGACCCGAGGAGGTGGCGACGCTGAGGTCGCCTTCTTCGACGGCCTTGGCTACGCGGGCCTGCCAGCGTTCGTTACCGACCAGCCAGTCAAAGCTGTCGGTTTGCAGGGCAAGCAGATTCGGAACGTCAAGCGGTTCGTGAATCTTTGCGAATGAGAGCCGGCGGGTTGCACCGTCGGTGCTGTCGGCATTGATAGCGGTAGCGTTGTTTACATTAGAGGTGCTCGAGGCGACCAAGAGGGATCCTTCCACAGACCTTCAGGCGTTTTCAGATCTCCCCCGTTATGCACCCTGCGAAAGTGACTCCGCAGTGCTACCAGTCCGGTTCCGCTATATGACCCGGGACCCGCGCTGACCATGATGGTGCCGTTGTTGACGGCACATTGATGGCGCAGCAGCCAGGCTAAGCCCACCGCTATATGAAGGCTGAAGGTAAACAGGGAAGACGCAAATATCTACGATACGGCAAAGCAACCTACTTGTCTACCCCACTTCGCCCGGGATTGCAAGCAGTGGGCCCGGCTCCCGGATGGGGTATAAAGCGCCACGACAGAGCGCCGGAACCGAGGGTCGAGCAGGTGCCAAATGGCCCCGTGACGGGGGTCACGATAACCTTGCAGTACATCGTTCAAGATCGGAAGAGATAACCATGAGCAACTCTGCAGACAACAATGATGTTGTCATCCTCGCCGCCGCCCGCACCCCCCAGGGCCGCCTCAACGGCCAGCTCGCCAGCTTCACGGCGGTGGAGCTTGGCGCCCACGCCATCCGGGCAGCCCTGGCTGCCAGCGGAGTGAAGGCCGAGCAGGTGGACTCGGTGATCATGGGCCAGGTGCTGCAGGCCGGGGCGGGCCAGAACCCTGCCCGCCAGAGCGCCATCGGCGCCGGCATCGGCTGGAACGTCCCCACTGTCACCATCAACAAGGTCTGCCTGTCCGGGCTGACCGCGGTGATCGACGCCGCCCGGATGATCCGCAGCGGCGATGCCACGGTCGTCGTCGCCGGCGGCCAGGAGTCGATGACCCGCGCGCCGCACATCCTCCCCGGTTCCCGGCAGGGCTGGACCTACGGCACCGTCCAGGCGCTCGACGTCGCAGCCCATGACGGGCTGACCGACGCCTTCGACGGGCATTCCATGGGACTGTCCACCGAGAGCAAGAACCTCACGCTGGGCATTGACCGCACGTCCCAGGATGAGGTGGCGGCAGCGTCCCACCAGCGCGCTGCCCGGGCCTCCAAGGACGGGGTGTTCGACGGCGAAATCGCCCCGATCAGCGTCAAGCAGCGCAAGGGCGACCCGATCATCCTGGCCGCCGACGAAGGAATCCGGCCGGACACCACCGTGGGTTCGCTGGCCGGGCTGCGGGCAGCATTCGTCACGGACGGCACCATCACCGCCGGCAACTCCTCTCCCCTGTCCGACGGCGCCTCCGCGCTCGTCCTCTCCTCGCGGAAGTTCGCCGAGGACAACGGCCTCGAGTACCTCGCCGTCGTCGGCAAGCCCGGGCAGGTGGCCGGACCGGACAACTCGCTGCACTCCCAGCCCTCCAACGCGATCCAGAACGCCTTGCACAAGGCCGGCTGGTCCACGGCGGACCTGGATTTCATTGAGATCAACGAGGCCTTCGGCTCCGTGGCCGTCCAGTCGCTCAAGGACCTCGACTACCCGCTGGAGAAGTGCAACATCCACGGCGGCGCGATCGCCCTGGGCCACCCGATCGGCGCTTCCGGCGCCCGGCTCGCCCTGCATGCGGCCCATGAGCTGAAGCGGCGCGGCACCGGCAAGGCTGCCGTCTCCCTGTGCGGCGGCGGCGGCCAGGGCGAAGCGCTCCTGCTGTTCCGCGACTGAGCACCGTGAGCGAGCCTGCAGCGCCAAACAGCGGGGCGGCCGCCGCCAGCGCCGTCGGCCGGGAGCGGTTCCTGGCCGACGCCGCCGCGCGGGGCCTCGATGTCCGGATCGTCGAGCGGCTGGCCGCCAACAGCCTGGAGGAGGCGGCACGGATCCTGGGAATCCAGCCCGGGGATATCGTGAAGTCGCTTGTGGTCAAGCACAAGGACGGGAGTTTCCTGTTCGCCCTCATCCCGGGCGACCGGCAGATCTCCTGGCCCAAGCTCCGGGCTTTGCTCGGCGTCAACAAGCTCTCGCTGCCGACGGCGGACATCGCCCTGGACGCCACGGGCTACGAGCGCGGCACCATCACCCCGCTCGGCAGTACCGTGGCCTGGCCCGTTTATGCGGACGCGAGCATCACCGGCCGCCGGATTTCGATGGGTGCCGGCGAGCACGGCTACAGCGCGTTCGTGGACGCCGATGCCTTGACCGCCGCCCTCGGTGCCGTCGTGGCGGACATCTCTGAACCGAACTGACCGGCCGGCCGATCTAACCCGGCCGGGTTAACACAACGCGGGGTCACTTCCGGCCCATCCCGACCTCAGGGATGGGCCGGAAGTGACCCCGCGTTGCTGTTTCCCGACACCGGGCACAGCGGACGGTAAAGGCCCCTAAACGCAGGAAACCCCGCCCACCGGAGTGGACGGGGTTTCCCGGAGCAGAACGGGAACACGAGGTTCCCGGCCGGTTCCAGAAGCGGCGAGTTACTTGAGGGTAACGCGTGCGCCGGCTTCTTCGAGCTGTGCAACAGCCTTCTCGGCAGCTTCCTTGGTGACACCTTCGAGAACAGCCTTCGGAGCGCTGTCAACCAGGTCCTTGGCTTCCTTGAGACCCAGGGAAGTGATGGCGCGAACTTCCTTGATGACTGCAATCTTCTTGTCGCCCGGGTGCTCCAGGACGACGTCGAATGCGGTCTTCTCTTCTTCTTCTGCAGCGGCGCCGGCAGCGGGGCCAGCAACAGCAACAGCAGCAGCCGTAACTTCGAAGGTCTCTTCGAAGAGCTTGACGAACTCAGAGAGCTCGATGATGGTCAGTTCCTTGAAAGCTTCAATGAGCTCTTCGTTGGTGAGCTTCGCCATGGTGTGGCGTCCTTCCTATAGTGGTGTCCGGCAGCCCGGGGGCTGGCCTTCGCACCGGAGTCTGGTTTAGAGAGTTAGTTCTCTTCGGGGGCTGCAGCGTCGGCCGGAGCCTCAGCAGCGGCGTCAGCCGGAGCTTCAGCGGGAGCGTCGGCCGGGGCTTCTTCAGCGGCGGGCGCTTCGGCTTCGGCCGGTGCACCGTTCTCTTCTTCAAGCTTGAGGCGCAGCGCGTCGATGATGCGTGCAGCGGCGGCAGCAGGAGCCTTGAGGATGCCTGCAACCTTGGCGAGCTGCAGCTCGCGGGACTCGAGTGCTGCCAGGGCAGCAACTTCGCTGGCGTTCAGTGCCTTGCCCTCGAAGTAACCGGTCTTGATAACCAGCTGCTTGTTGGTCTTGGCAAAATCCGTCAGGCTCTTGGCAGCGGCAACTGCGTCACCCTTGATGAACGCGATTGCAGTGGGGCCGGCGAGCTGACCGTCGAATGCTTCGACACCAGCTTCCTTGGCTGCAATAGCGGTCAGGGTGTTCTTGACGACCGAGAACTTGGTGTCCTGGCCGAGAGAGACACGCAGCTGCTTGAGCTGTGCAACGGTGAGCCCACGGTATTCGGTCAGGACAGCGGCGTTCGATTCCTTGAAATCGTTAGTGATCTCAGCTACTGCTGAAACCTTGCTAGGCGTTGCCATAACCCTCCTTCCGGGGATAGTGCCGGTGATTCCCGGTCCCCGCTCAAAAGAGCTAAAAACTAAAAACGCCCCGCGCAGATGCACGGGGCTTGTCTCGACGCGGTCCATGACTGCGGAGCTTTGCTTCGTTCACCTGCGCCGGCCGCCCTATGTTCAGGGTCCTTCGTCTGGAGATCCACTGGCTCTCCCGGCGCGACTGCAGAAGTGAGTCTTGCTTGGGAGAGTGGATTTCCAACAACCGACGGTCTTTGGTCCTCCCAGCTTACGCGAGACCCGCCGTGTGCTCCAAATCGGCGGCCCGCAGGCAGGTCAGCTGAGGCTCGGGCTGAAGTCCGGGAGTTCCTTTTGCCAGATTCCCGTCACCCCGGCCGTGGTAAACCCGAGCTGCTGGTTGACCTTGAGCAGGTAGCGGTTCTCCGGCGCGTTCCAGGTGTAGATCACCCGGGCATCCGGGAACTGCTCGGCGAGCCGCTCCATGTTGGCGACCTTGATCAGCAGGCCAAGCTTGTTGCCGCGGTGCTCCCGGAGGACCACAGTGTCGTCCTGGAACACGACGTCGGGGCGCAGCGCGAGGACGCTGATGGTGGTGAGTCCAACGAGCCCGCCGCTGGCGATGTGCTCGACGGCGGTGACCACTGTTCGGCGGCCCTGCGCGACGGCGACCTCTTCCGCCTCACGGAGGATGCCGCCGTCGAACACCATGGCTGTGTCATCAACGCCGGGCACGCCGTCCTCGCCCGCGCTGTTTTCCAGCGCGGCGACGGCCTCAAGCCACTGGTCCGGGCACCGGTCCGTCCAGTGGTGCAGGCGGTAGCGTCCGCCGTTGGCTTCCTCCGCCTCGGTCTCCAGCTCCTCGACCAGTTCGCTGTCGAGGGGAAGTGTGCAGGCACTGAATTGTTCGATGTGCTGCAGGGTATAGCCGCTGTGGCGGGCGAACTCGACCTCCCGGCTGTTCAAAGGGACGAAACCCAGGCCCGTGCCGGGCACCAGCTGCTCCGCTGAATCGTCCCCGAGCTCGGCACTCGGATGGTTCGTGTCGATCAGGATGGTGTGGCGGCCCTCGTCGCGGGCGAAGTGCTCCGCGGCTTCGAGCAGCTGCCGGCCCACGCCCTGGCCCTGGTACTCCGGCAGGATGTCGAGGGCGAACTCGGCAAGATCAAGGTTGTCCGCGAGGGGCAGCGCGATGTCGACGGTCCCGACGATCTCTCCGTCGACCTTGGCCACGAGGATGACCTGGCGCTCGTACGGGTCTGCCATCTCGAGGAGTTTTTCCTGGGGTGCGTAGGCGAGGTCATCGCTCCCCCAGGTCTGCATTCGCACCTTGCGCCCGACTTCGACGGCGGCAATGAAATCTGCGGCGTCCTGCCCGTCCAGCGAATCGGGAATCCAGAGCTGTTCAATCCGTACGTCGTTTGCCATAGAGGGCATCATCCCAGCCATTCTGCCGTCCACCACCGGTGCCGGAAACCCGGCAGCAGCCGGGCTTCACCCGTCAGCATATGCCGGTTTTGGTTGCCGTTCCATGGGTTACGGCGTGACCACTCGCTGCCATTCGCCGTCCCAGCCGGCGGGCCGGAATCCGAGGGCATTGTTGATGGCGAGCATGTGGTCGTTTTCCGCGGCGTTGAAGGTGATAACGCGTTCCACGGCCGGGTAGTCTGCCAGCAGGCGGCGGAGGTTGCGGATCTTGACCAGCATGCCCAGACGGTGCCCGCGGTGGCTCGCGGCGACCAGCGTGTCGTCCTGGTCTGCCAGCCACGGTTTGCCCGGTGCCAGTTCGAGCACGGAGTAGGCGGCCAGTTCGCCCCCTCCGCGGTGCCGTGCGGCGGTGACGAGGGAGACGTTGCCGGCCTCCTTCCATGTGTTCTCGACGTTCCGCACGCGCGCGGTATCCCAGGTCTCCTCTTCATAGCTGAGTCCGCCAGTCGGCGCGTCCGTGCTCATCCGGGACATCAGCACGGCAAGCTGCTCCACGTACTCATCCGGACAATGGTCCGTCCAGGAAATCAGCTCGTACGGCTCCGCCTTGGCCAGCGAGTCCCGCTCCAGGGCGTCCAGCAACTTTGGATCCGGCGGCATGGCGAGGGAGCTGAAGCGCTCCACCTGCTCAAGCTGGTAGCCCGCGCGTTGCGCGAACCGGACCGCCCGTGCCGACGCCGGCAGCGCCCCGGTACCGGTGACAGGCTTCAGGACGTCCGGGCCGTCCGCGTCAAAGTCGGCCGGGTGCTCAGTGAAGGTCATCAGGACGTTGCGTCCGTCCGCGACTGCCACCGCCTCAATATGGGCCAGCAGCACCCGTCCGATCCCGCGGCCGGTGAAGCCGTTCAGGACGTCCACGTGGAGGAAAGCGCTGCCGAGGTTCTCCTGCTGCTCGCAGCTAATCCAGGACCTTGCGACCATCTGTCCGTCCACCCGGACGAAGAAGAGCTGCATTCGACTGTAGGCGTCGTCCCGCCAGTACCGGAGCCGGGCGCCGACCGGTGTGGCGCGGTCCAGGTTCCCCCAACTCTCCATCACCAGGGCGTCGCTGAGCGCACTGAAGTCCAGGAAGTCCCCGGCGTCGGCGGAGTCCAGGGCAGAGGGCAGGATCAGGGGTTCTATGCGGTACGTCGCTGCAGTCACCGGCACAGCCTAACCGGCTCCCGGAACGCGGAAAAGACCGCCCCGCGGATGCGGGACGGTCTTTTCTGTGCTTACTACGGCAAGCCTGTGGAGGATTAGACCTCGGTCAGGACCTTGGTGACGTTGGGGTCAACCGAGATGCCCGGGCCAAACGTGGTGGCGACGGTAGCCTTCTGGATGTAGCGGCCCTTGGAAGCGGACGGCTTGAGGCGGAGGACCTCTTCCAGAGCGGCTGCGTAGTTCTCGGCCAGCTTGATGGCGTCGAAGGAAACCTTGCCGATGATGAAGTGCAGGTTCGAGTGCTTGTCGACGCGGAAGTCGATCTTGCCGCCCTTGATGTCGTTGACGGCCTTGGCGACGTCAGCGGTCACGGTGCCGGTCTTCGGGTTCGGCATCAGGTTACGCGGACCCAGGACCTTACCGAGGCGGCCAACCTTGCCCATGAGGTCAGGGGTGGCAACTGCGGCGTCGAAGTCGGTCCAGCCGGCTGCGATCTTTTCGATCAGGTCATCGGAACCAACGAAGTCGGCGCCGGCAGCGATTGCTGCCTCAGCCTTGTCGCCCGTTGCGAACACGAGGACGCGGGCAACCTTACCGGTGCCGTGCGGCAGGTTAACGGTGCCGCGGACCATCTGGTCAGCCTTACGCGGGTCTACACCCAGGCGGAAAGCAACCTCAACGGTGGCGTCGAACTTGGACGGGTTGGTGTCCTTGGCGAGGGTCACTGCCTCGAACGGCGCGTAGAACTTCTCCGCGTCGATCTTGGCTGCGGCTGCCTCATATGCTTTGCTGCGCTTTGCCATGCTGCTTATTCTCCTTGTGCAGTTGTGGTCTGCGGACCGCGCTGGGCCCTGCCACAGTCGGGACTCCGGAAGGTGTTTCCGGATTTCCGACATTTCAATGTTTAGGTGGTGCCGGTCGCCCGGCGGTGCTGCCCGGCGTCGTGGTCGGTTGCCCGGACCCGACGCCGCATCAGCGGTGGGGAATTAACCCTCGACGGTGATACCCATGGAGCGGGCGGTGCCGGCGATGATCTTCGCGGCGCCTTCCAGGCTGGTGGCGTTGAGGTCTTCCATCTTGGTGGTGGCGATCTCGTTGACCTGGGCCTGGGTCAGCTTGGCAACCTTGACGGTGTGCGGGGTAGCCGAACCCTTGGCGACGCCTGCAGCCTTTTTGATGAGCTCTGCAGCCGGCGGCGTCTTGGTGATGAACGTGAATGAGCGGTCCTCGTAGACCGTGATTTCAACCGGAATAACGTTGCCGCGCTGGGCTTCCGTCGCAGCGTTGTACGCCTTGCAGAATTCCATGATGTTGACACCGTGCTGGCCAAGCGCAGGACCGATCGGCGGAGCCGGGTTAGCGGCACCTGCCTGGATCTGCAGCTTGATGAGGCCGGTGACCTTCTTCTTGGGAGCCAATGTAGGGTCCTTCTCTCAATTACTTCCTGGGACACAGGAGCGTGCCTCAGGTTGGTGGCCGCCATGGCGAGGCGGCCGGCCGCCCCTGGCTGCTAAAGCGGGCAGTCCGGGGCGAATTCTGTGGGGATAACTAGATCTTGCTGACCTGGTTGAAGGACAGCGTGACCGGGGTCTCGCGCTCGAAGATGGACACCAGGACCACCAGGGTCTGCGAGTCCACCTTGATTTCGGAGATCGTTGCCGGAAGGGTCTCGAAGGGGCCTTCCTTGACGATGACCGACTCGCCGACCTCGAAGTCGACGTCGATCTGCGCGGCAGCGTGCTTGACGGGCTTGCCCTTCTCGGCCTGCTCTTCTTCGAAGACCGGGGCGAGCATGGAGAAGACCTCGTCGAGGCGCAGCGGGACCGGGTTGTGTGCGTTGCCCACGAAGCCGGTGACGCCCGGGGTGTGGCGGACGGCGCCCCAGGAGGCATCTGTCAGGTCCATGCGGACCAGGACGTAGCCGGGGATGCGGACGCGGTTGATGACCTTGCGCTGAGCATTCTTGATCTCAACGACTTCCTCCATCGGAACCTGGATTTCGAAGATGTAATCTTCCATGTCCAGGGTCTGGATGCGGGTCTCAAGGTTGGCCTTGACGCGGTTTTCGTAGCCGGCGTAGGAGTGGATGACGTACCAGTCGCCCTCCTGGCGGCGCAGCTTGGCCTTGAACTCATCGGCCGGATCAACCTCTGCGGCGGCAGCGGCCGCAGCCAGCGCGTCGCCTGATTCGTCTTCTGCTTCTTCGCCGGCGTCGGCGTCGGCGGTTTCGTCAGCGACGTCGGATTCGGGCGCAGCAGACGCAGCCTCGGACTCTTCCCCGGCTTCCACCGCGGCGTCCTGGCTCTTATCCAGCTCAGTCTCAGTTACCTCGAGCTCCTGCTCAGACACTTGGTCTCCTGCTTCCTCATTGCCTAACATGCCTATTTAAATGACTCAATTCCGCACACTCCGCGGAACCTCCGGAATCCCGGTGGTAATCCACGCAGTCTGCGGAGCGGTCGCCTTAGCGGCCCGTGGGCGCAACGCCGCCGAAGACCCAGGCCACTCCGGTCCCGAAGGCCAGATCCAGCAGGGTGACGATGAGCATCATGATGACCACGAACACCAGCACCACGAGCGTGTAATTGATCAGTTCCTTGCGGGTCGGTGCAACGACCTTCTTCAGTTCGCCAATTACCTGGCGGACGAAGAGCGCAATTCGAGCGAAGAAACCTGCCTTGGGGGCATTCTTGGCGGGGCGGCCACTGGAGCTGCTTGCAGCCGTTTCGGTCACCTGGTCCTCACTCATCCTCGCAATGTCGGATACCCGGCTCTGAACTGAACCATGGTTGCTGCGCTTGCTCCGGAGAAACCGGAACAGCTTGCGCAGGGCAGACAGGACTCGAACCTGCAACCTGCGGTTTTGGAGACCGCTGCGCTACCAATTGCGCCACTACCCTATGGATCGAAAACCGTTCCCGGGCCGTTCCCCAGACTTTCCTGAGGCGCAGACCATCATCGTGTTTTCAACACCGGAGAACCAGTCTACGCAACAACTGCGCCTACGTCGAACCGGCCTCACCGGACCCTCCGCCTCTCAGAGAACACCTGAGAAAAACAGGCGCGAAAACCAGCCGAAAAAATCACGCAACCTGACTGCAGTCACATTTCCACGCCGGCACCCCGGACGGTCCGGTGAACAGCATAGAGTAGATTTCGTCGAATCCCACAAACAGCCACCGAAGCTGTAAGCGAAGAATGGACCCGCGATGCCTGCCGCCCGCATTTCACAGCGTATTTCCGCCATAGCCGAATCTGCCACGTTGGCTGTTGATGCCAAGGCGAAGGCACTGAAGGCGGCCGGCCGCCCCGTGATCGGTTTTGGCGCCGGCGAACCGGACTTCCCGACCCCCGGTTACATCGTGCAGGCAGCCATCGAAGCCGCCGGCCAGCCGAAGTTTCACCGCTATTCTCCGGCCGGCGGCCTGCCGGAGCTCAAGCAGGCCATCGCGGACAAGACGTTCCGGGATTCCGGCTACAAGGCCGAGGCATCGCAGGTGCTCGTCACCAACGGCGGCAAGCAGGCCGTGTACAACACTTTCGCCACCCTGCTGGATCCGGGCGACGAGGTCATCGTCCCCACACCGTTCTGGACGACTTACCCTGAGGCCATCCGGCTCGCTGGAGGTGTGCCGGTCGAGGTCTTCGCGGGACCGGAGCAGGAGTACCTGGTCACGGTGGAGCAGCTCGAGGCCGCGCTCACGGACCGCACCAAGATCCTGCTCTTCGTGTCCCCCTCCAACCCCACGGGGGCCGTCTACTCGCCGGAGCAGGTCAGGGAGATCGGCCAGTGGGCCGCTTCCAAGGGCCTGTGGGTAGTGACGGATGAGATCTACGAGCACCTGACCTACGACGGCGTTCCCTTCACGTCGATCGCCACGGCCGTCCCGGAGCTGGGCGACAAAGTTGTCATCCTCAACGGTGTTGCGAAGACCTATGCCATGACCGGCTGGCGCGTGGGCTGGATGATCGGCCCGGCCGACGTCATCAAGGCCGCCACCAACCTGCAGTCGCACGCGACATCGAACGTCTCCAACATCCCGCAGATGGCCGCCCTCGCAGCAGTGTCCGGCCCGCTGACCGCCGTCGACGAGATGAAACTCGCCTTCGACCGCCGCCGCAAAGCCATCGTTGCCGGGTTGAACGCCATCGAGGGTGTTGAATGCCCGACGCCGAAGGGCGCGTTCTACGTCTACGCGGACGTCCGCGCCCTGCTCGGCAAGGAGTTCCCGTCCGCGAACGGGCCCGTCCGGCCTTCGACGTCGGCGGAACTGGCCACCCTGATCCTGGACGAAGTCGAAGTGGCAGTCGTTCCGGGCGAGGCTTTCGGCCCCTCCGGCTACCTGCGCCTTTCCTACGCCCTCGGCGACGAGGACCTGGCTGCCGGTGTCGCACGCCTGCAGGACTTCCTCGGCAAGGCCAAATAGGACGCTTCAGCACCTCTTCCCGCTGGACATGTCCAGCCGCAGACACCAACAGTGGGCAGAATGCCATTCTGCCCACTGTTCGTGTTTAAGAATGGGCATGTCCCGGGTGCATGGTGAGGGAGCGCCCGGAGTCCAGCCCCCAACGTGAGGGAGCGTCGGTGCGGGCTAGAGGAGCCGGCGTTCGGCGGCCCAGCGCGTGAGTTCGTGCCGGCTGGAGAGCTGGAGCTTGCGGAGTACCGCAGAGACGTGGGTTTCCACTGTCTTGATCGAGATGAACAGCTCCTTGGCGACTTCCTTGTAGCTGTATCCGCGGGCGATCAGCCGCATCACCTCGAGTTCGCGGGCGGACAGCCGGTCCAGTTCGTCGTCGGCGATGTCCGCCGGGGCGGTGCCGAAGGCATCGAGCACAAAGCCCGCCAGCCGGGGCGAGAAGACCGCGTCCCCGCCCGCGACCCGGCGGACCGCGTCGGAGATCTCCGCGCCGGAAATGGTTTTGGTGACATAGCCGCGCGCTCCGGCCCGGATCACCGAGACGACGTCCTCGGCCGCGTCCGAGACGCTCAGGGCAAGGAAACGGGTGCTGCCCAGCAAGGGCGCGGAGCCGGCCAGCACTTCGCGCCCGCCGCCGCCGAGTCCGCCCGGAAGGTGGACATCGAGGAGCACGACGTCGGGACGTACGGCCGCGATCACGGCGACTGCCTCTTCCACCGTTCCGGCCTCGCCGGCAACAACGATGTTCGGGTCCAGGTCGGCCTTCAGGCCGGACCGGAAGATGGCATGGTCGTCCACGATCACCACCCGGATCCCCGGGCTCCCGGCTTCGGTAGTGTTCACAGTCTGGCCTCTCCATTGCTGTTGTTGGTGGCGGCTCCGGCGGATGCTCCCGTCGGCAGGGGAAGCCGGAGGCGCACCTCGGTGCCGTCCTGGCTGCTGTTGATGCCGGCGGTGCCGCCGTGGCGGTTCATCCGGCCGACAATCGATTCCCGGACTCCCAGCCGGTCTGCCGGGACGGCGTCCGGATCGAAGCCCGGGCCGCGGTCCTTCACGAAGACCTCCGCCGCGCCGTCGGTGACTTCCAGGTACACCGACACGGCGCCGCCGCCGTGCCGGGCCGCGTTCAGCATGGCCTCGCGGGCGGCCTGGACGAGTGCCTCGTGGCGTTCGGACATGGCGCAGTCTCCCACGGTGACCACCTCGACGGCGTGGCCCAGGGAGTCTTCCACTTCCGCAGCCGCGGCGTTGATGCGCTCTGAGAGCTGTCCGGCTTCCTTGCCCGTATCCCGGTACAGCCAGCCCCTCAGCTCCCGCTCCTGGGCGCGGGCAAGGCGGACGACGTCGGTCTCATTACCGGCGCGCCGCTGGATCAGTGCCAGCGTCTGCAGCACGGAGTCATGGAGGTGGGCGGCGATCTCGGCCCGTTCCGTCGCGCGGACCCGCCCTGCGCGCTCCGCCTCCAGGTCCCGCCAGAACTTCAGCCCCCATGGCAGGAGGACCAGCGCGACGCCGCCGAGCACGGCCACCGAGGACAGCAGGGCCAGCCACGTCTGTTCCCAGGACCCGGAGCCCGACACCATGACCAGGACCCCGGCCACTACGAGCGCCAGCCCGGCAGCGAGGCGTGCCCAGCCGCCGGCCTGGTCCGCCTTGGTCTTGTCCACGAGGCCGGCCCGGCGCGTCTCATCCAACTGCATCCAGGCGATGGCCGCGCCGCCGAGGATGGCCGCAACCGGAATGAGGGTCCCGAGGGGAACATCAACGCCGAGCAGCCGTGCGATCAGGATGCCGGCGGCCAGCAGCAGGCCCGCCCCGAGCAGAATCTCTTTGCCGTAGCGCACGCCGGTGACCCTGCTCCGCCAGGAATCGGCAGGAGCAGCGCTGGCCAGCCCGGCTAGCGCTCCGGCGGTCGCCGGGCCGGCAGCCGCCGCCGGGGACGCGTCCGCCGTCGAAGGTTGGGCGTAAGGGGCCACATAGGGTGCGCTTACGGCCGGGGCAATGGGCGACGCCGGCTGCCGGGCATTGCGTTTGGCGCTTTCGTCCGCGGTGGGAACCATGATCCAGAGCCAGGCGTAGAAGGCCACCCCGGCGCCGCCCGCGAGCGCGGCCACCACCATGCCGATACGGACCATCCGCAGCGGCCAGCCCAGATGACGGGCGAGGCCGGCGCAGACGCCGGCAATCACCCGATCGCTGCCGCGGACCAGCGGCGGGCGGGAAACGGCGGTTGTCATGACTCAATCCAAGCACGGATCAGGGTTCCCCGGACCCGTTTCCGGCCCTAACCGGGGGTGTCTCAGGGACAGTTCAGGGTGTTCCCCAGTAGAGCGGATTGGCGCCAGGCGGAAGGATCGAAGTATGAACCCGCACACTGACCACCCCGCCGATGGCCACAACTCTGGAGGCCACAACTCCGAAGGCGACGACTCTTCAGGCCGCACTGCCGGACAACCTGCCGGGCAACCCGCCGGACAACCGTCGGGGCCGACGGTGGAACGGTCCGGCGCGGACCAGCTGCCCGCCGCCGACAGCTCCCCCACTGCTCCGGTTGATGCTTCCGCCACCCTGCCGCTGGATTTTTCGACCGGCGCTGGCGCCGGGGATGGCGCCGGGACGCCGCCTCCGCCGCCCCCGCCCTACTACGGCGCGGCCTTTGGCGCGACGCCCCCGCCGGCGGGGAGTGAGCCGCTGAATTTCTTCGACTGGATCCGCAGCCAGGGCATCCACCGCGGCCGCGAGCGCTGGGTGGGCGGCGTCGCCAGCGGCATCGCCGAGCGCTTCGGCGTCGACCCGCTTATTGTCCGCGGCATCCTGATCGTCCTGACGGTCTTCGCGGGCGTCGGCGTCCTCCTCTACGGCGTCGCCTGGGCGCTCCTGCCCGAACCCGACGGCCGTATCCACGTCCAGGAGGCCGCAGCCGGCCGCTGGTCGTCCGGGATGACCGGGGCCCTGATCACCGCGGTGATCGGCTTCCCCAGCCTGGGCGCCGGCGTCTGGGGCTGGGACCGCTACGGCTTCGGCGGCTTCATCTGGACGGTCTTCTGGGTGGGTGGCGTCATCTACCTCATCTACTACCTGACCCAGCGCAACAAGTCCCGGAACGGAGCCACTCTTATGTCCTCGAGTCCGCAGCCCGGCGGCCCGGCAAGCCCGGCCTACCCGCCGAGCCCGACAACACCTTCAACACTTTCAACACCGGCGGCGCCCTTCGCCACCACGGGCTACGGCTCGTCGGATGCCCTGCCCCGCTACGGCGAGTCATCAGTCCCCGCCCCCGGCTGGGGCACGCCCCCGCCGTCGGGTCCTGTTCCTCCTCCCGGGAGCGGCTACCGGCCGGTGCCGGGCGGCGGCCCGGTCCCGCCGGCCAAACCACGAAACTACGGCCCCGGCGCCCCCGCCGTTGCGGTCACCGCCGGCCTGGCCCTGCTGGTGGGCGGCGGCATCAAAGCCCTCGACGTCGCGAACGTTATCGATCTCGGCACGTCCAGCAACGCCGTCGTCTGGGCCAGTGCCGCGGCGGTCCTGGGCCTGGGCATTCTCATTGCCGGCCTCCGTGGCCGCACTTCGGGCATCCTCGGGTTCTTCGCCGCGGTCGCCCTGATTGTCGGCGGAATCTTCAATGTTCTCCCCAACGGTGACCGCTTCCGCCCGCAGAACGCCGACTGGTCACCGGTGAGCATCGAACAGGCCCAGGGTGGTTTCGACATCACGGCCGGAACCGGGACCGTGGACTTGACGAGGGTTGCGCTCAACCCGCCGCTGGGCACCGATCTCGTGGTCCCCATCGACGCCACCGCGAGCAACCTTACGGTGATCATTCCGGACACCGTTCCGGTGGAAGTCCGCGCCGACATGACCATGGGAAACCTCAACGAGGGCAGCCAGAGCCACGGCGGCATGACCACCCAGCAAAGCAACTACAACACCGGCAAGCCGGGAGCGACGCTGATCGTGACTGTCAACGGCACCTTCAGCAACGTCACCATCAAGGAAGGGAACTGACATGAGCAGCTACGACGCACCGACGGGCAGCCAGGAAGGCAGCGGCCCGGCCACTCCCCCGCCGCTCGAAGGAACGGAGCCGCCGGCGGATTCCCCGGCCCGCGTGGGCACCATCGTCTGGGGGCTGATCGTGGTGGCCCTCGCCGCGCTCATCATCATTTCCCAGCTCGGCATCGTGGCCCTCAACGGGACATACGTGGCGATCGGCCTGATGATTGGCGCCGGGGCGGCTCTTGTGATCGGCGGGCTGCTCTCGGCCCGGGGACGTGACAAAGAAGCATCGACAGGGAAGTCTTGAACCATGGAAAAATTCTTTAGCACCGTCAGGGGCCTTGGCCTGAAACGCGGTCCGCAGCGCTGGTTGGGCGGCGTCTGCGGCGGGATCGCGGCCAAGCTGAACGTGGATGTTGCGTTCGTCCGGATCGCTTTCCTGCTGTTCGCGCTGCTTCCCGGACCTGCTTTCGTCCTCTACCTCATCGCCTGGTTGCTCCTTCCGGACCAGCGGAACGCCATCGTCCTTGAGTCCTTCCTGGCGAAGCGCTCAACCCGGCCCTGAACCCCTCCCGCCTGTAAGTGACGTGCCCCTGCCGCCCGGCAGGGGCACGTCACTTTCTGCAACCTGTCGCCCTGTAACCTTTTGTGTCCTGCCCCACACTCACCACTAGACTCTAGGTGAGCTCAGCGTGGCGCTCTGCCTGTACACCTTCGAACCAGGATTTGAGCCGAGACATGAAAATTGGAATCCTCACCAGCGGCGGAGACTGCCCCGGACTGAACGCCGTCATCCGTGGCGCCGTCCTCAAGGGCATCGCCGTCCATGGCCACGAATTCGTGGGATTCCTGGACGGCTGGCGCGGAGTCGTCGAGGGCGACACCATCGACATCCCCCGCACCATGGTCCGCGGCATCGCAAAGCAGGGCGGGACCATCCTGGGCACGTCCCGCACCAACCCGTTCGAGAACAACGGCGGGCCCGAGGTCATCAAGGCCAATATGGACCGGCTCGGCATCGACGCCATCATCGCCATTGGCGGCGAAGGCACCCTGGCGGCAGCCAAGCGGCTCACCGACGCCGGCCTGAAGATCGTCGGCGTCCCCAAGACCGTCGACAACGACCTCGATGCGACTGACTACACGTTCGGCTTCGACACCGCCGTCGAGATCGCCACCGAGGCAATCGACCGCCTGCGCACCACCGGTGAGTCCCACCACCGCTGCATGATCGCCGAGGTGATGGGCCGCCACGTGGGCTGGATCGCCCTGCACGCCGGAATGGCCGCGGGCGCCCACGCCATCCTGATCCCCGAGCAGAAAGCCTCGATGGAGCAGATCGCCGAGTGGGTCGTCTCGGCCCGCGACCGCGGACGCGCGCCGCTGGTCGTCGTCGCGGAGGGCTTCGTCCCGGACGGCCAGGAAACGCCGCACTCCGAACGCGGGCTGGACACGTTCGGCCGCCCCCGGCTCGGCGGGATCTCCGAGCGGCTGGCCCCGGATCTGGAAGCCATGACGGGCATCGAAACCCGGGCCACCGTCCTGGGCCACATCCAGCGCGGCGGGGTTCCCACCGCGTTCGACCGCGTGCTGGCGACCCGCCTGGGCATGGCCGCCATCGACTCGGTGGTCGAAGGGCGCTGGGGCACCATGGTGTCCCTGAACGGCACGGACATTGTCCACGTGGGCTTCGACGCCGCGCTCGGCAACCTCAAGACCGTCCCGAAATACCGCTATGACGAGGCTGCCGTCCTCTTCGGCTGAGCCTCTGGTCCTCGGCACCGGGCCCGACACCCCGGTGGGTAGGGTGGAACCATGACACTTGAGCCCGGTTCGGTCGACATCATCCAGCTCGCGTGGGCCCGCCGACTGGGGATCGACGACGGCGCTTTCGCGGCCGCTGCGGGCGAACGCATCACCCGTGCAGACGAGGAAGCGCGCGCCGTGCAGTTCATCCGGCTGTTCGGCAACTCCGTCCTGGTGGGCCCGCAATGGGCGCTGGACGCCGCCGCCGGGCTGTCCGACGGGGAGCTCGCGCAGCACGTCACGCTGTTGACCATCACCCGGGACCATGGCGGCCACGGGCTCGGCGCCGCCGCGCTGTTCTTCGCGGACGACCTGCCGCTGCAGCAGCCCTCGGAGGATCTGACCGTCTCGCACGGCAACCCGGAGGCCGTCGAACTGGAAGCCGCGTGCCCGCCCGATGACGTGAACGAGGTGGGCCTCTCGGACCTCGAGCACCGTTTCACGATCATGCATGTGGAGGAGGGCCGCAGGACCCCCGTCGCGTGCGGCGCCTACACCGAATGGGAAGGGATCCTGGCCCAGATGGGGGTGCTGGTCGCCCCCGAGTGGCGCCGGCGGGGGCTGGGCTCACTGGCAGCCTCGATTGCTGCCCATGAGGCGCTCGCCTCGGGCCTGACGCTGCAGTGGCGCTCCGATGTCAGCAACCAGGGCTCCCTGGCGATCGCCCGGAGCCTTGGCTTCACCGCCGGCGGCATCCAGACCAGCGTGCTGCTGGGTTGATCCGGGAGCCTGCCGGGTACGCCCGCTCCTCAGCGGGAGCGCACCTCGTCACCCTTGGCGCCGGCTGACGTTGCCTGCACGGAGCCGGGTGTGCCCCAGCCCTGCACCGGCTGGGGTTTGGCGAAGAACAGCGCCGCCGCCGCGCCAATCAGGATGACCGCGGCGGGCAGCAGGATGGACTGGCCCATCGCCGTCGAGAAACCCTCGTGCAGGGCGTCCGGCAAGGCACCGGCGAACGACATCGGCGCGGCTTCCCCGGAGCCTCCCGGAGCTGCGGGGAGTTCGGCTGCGAGGCGGGCCTGGATCAGTACCGCTATCGCGGAGCTGCCCAGGACGGCCCCGATCTGGCGGGTCGTGTTGTAGACACCCGAGCCCGCGCCGGCCTGCCGCGGCGGCAGGTTGCGCGTGACGGTGGAGCTCAGCGGCGCCCAGATGCCGGCGTTGGCGAAGCCCAGCACGGCGCTGGGGAGCAGGAACAGCCAGATCGGCGTGTCCGGGTGCATGAGGAGGGCATTCCAGAACAGCGCCACGGACATCAGGACCAGGCCCGTTGTGGCAATGAACTTCGGGTTGACCCGGTCGATGATTTTGCCCACCAGCGGTGCCAGTCCGCCGGAGATCAGCGCCATTGGCACCATCATCAGCGCCGACTGGGTGGGCGTCAGCCCCCGGACCATCTGGAAGTAGAAGATCAGTGGCAGGGTGAAGGCCGTCACCGTGAACCCGACGGTGGTGATGCCGATGTTCGCCAGGGAAAAGTTGCGGTCCTTGAACAGGGACAGCGGCAGCAGGGGTTCGCCCTTGTTCATCTTCTGCCACACGACGAACACCACAAGCACAGCGATCCCGGAGATGATGAGCCCCCACACGGTGATGGGCCCGGCGATGGTGCCCCAGTCGTAGGTCTCGCCTTCCTGGATGCCGAACACCAGCAGGAACAGCCCGACGGCGCTGAGCAGCACGCCGGGGATGTCGAACTTGTGCGGGTGGGTGCTCAGGGCCGGCACGTACCGAAGCGCCAGGACGAACCCGATGATTCCCACCGGGACGTTGATGAAGAAGATCCACTCCCAGCCGAGGCCGTCGACGAGGACGCCGCCGAGTATTGGTCCCACCAGGGTGGCGACGCCGGCGGTGGCGCCCCAGATCCCCATCGCCGCCCCGCGCCGGTCCGGCGCGAAGATCCGCGTGATCACGGCCATGGTCTGGGGTGTCATGAGCGCGGCGCCGAAGCCCTGGAATACTCGGGCCACGATCAGCATCTGCACGTCGCCGGAGAGCCCGCACCAGAGGGAGGCCAGCGTGAACACGACCAGCCCCGCAAGGTAAAGCTTCTTCGGGCCGAAGCGGTCGCCCAGCCGGCCGGTGATCAGCAGCGGCACAGCGTAGGCGAGCAGGTAGGCGCTGGTCACCCAGATCACCGAATTGATGTCGGCGTTGAGGCCCTCCATGATGCTGGGGTTGGCCACCGAGACGATGGTGGTGTCGATCAGGATCATAAAGAACCCGATTACTAGGGACCAGAGTGCCGGCCACGGCCTGGCGACGATTTCCATGGATTTCCTTAAAGGCTGAAGGGAGCCGGGGGTGGGGAGGGCGAATCAGCCCAGCAGGGCCAGGATGTCCTGCCGCTCGAACATCTGCGCGGCCGCCCGGGCGGAGGGCGTGCCGGCGTCGGGGTCGGCACCGGCGTCGACCAGCACCCGCACAACATCCGGGTAGCCCTTGAAAACGGCTCCGGCGAGCGGCGTCTGGCCGCGGTCGTTGGCAGTGTTCGCGTCGCCGCCATGTGCCAGGATCAGCCGCACGGTATCGACGTGGCCGTGATAGGCCGCGAGCATCAGCAGGGAATCCCCGGCCGCGTTCGTCATGGCCGCCGGAGCACCGGCGGCCAGGTAGCCGGCGAGCAGCGCGGTGTTGCCTTCCCGGGCCGCGTCGAAGAGGGCGTGGGCCAGCGCCAGGGTTTCCGCGTCGGGCGCTCCAGGGTTGCCGGCCGTCACCGGGTCCCCCTCAGGAAGCCGGTCTGGCGCCCCACAACCTGGCCGGCGTCGGGGGCCACGATGACCTCCTGCGCGGCGGTGTAGGGCTCCTCGCCGTCGAGGACGGTCAATACTTCCTCCGGCGCAACGGAGCGTTTGACCACGGCCAGGGCCACCGGCCCCATTTCGTAGTGCTGCGCCACCGACGTCACCGTGCCCACCTTGCGGTCACCGGAACGGACTTCGCTGCCCACGGCGGGCATGGTGTGCTGCGAGCCGTCGAGCTGCAGGAACACCAGCCGGCGCGGCGGGTGGCCCAGGTTGTGGACCCGGGCCACGGTTTCCTGGCCCTTGTAGCAGCCCTTGTTCAGGTGCACCGCGGTGCGGAGCAGGTCGAGTTCGTGCGGGATGGTCTTGTCGTCGGTTTCGGCGCCCCAGCGCGGCCGCCACGCTGCGACGCGCAACGCTTCGGCTGCCCAGACACCGGCGAGCGAGCGCTCACCGACAGTGGTTTCCAGCTCGGCAGCCGGGACGAGATACTCGAACCAAGGGCGTTCCAGCCCGGGGTGGGCGTCCTCCCCCACGACGGCGTAGGAGTAGCCGCCGGCGCCGACATGCGGCCAGGGGTCTTCCCAGACCAGCAGCGACGCCCATTCCGGCACCTGGCGGGTGGATCCCAGCACGGCCCACTCCGCCGACACGTCCGCAATCTCGACGCGGAGCATGAACTTCATCTTGTTGAGCCACTCGGCCAGCGGGCCGGCTTCTGCCGCCTCGACGATCAGCCAGGTCGCCGCGCCGTCGTCCACTACCCGCGCGTCGAATTCGATCCGGCCCTGGACGCTCAGCAGCAGCAGTTCGCTCGACTGCCCGGGCGCCAGGTTGGTGAGCTGCTGGGAGGAGAGGGTGTTGAGCCAGCTCAGCCGGTCCGGCCCGGTTACGGTGACGACGCCTCGGTGGGATAGGTCCACGACGGCGGTGCCGCCGGCCAGCGCCCGCTGTTCGCGCAGCGGTTCGCCATAGTGGGACGCGACGCCGGCGTCAGCGCCGCTGGCTTCGACGGCGCCAGGGCGCGCCAGCAGTGGGCTTTTGGTAGTCATATGTAGTAGAAGTCCTCAGCGGCTAGCGGTATTCCGGATTTTCGAAGTCAAACCTGTTGCCGGCTTTCCAGGCCGCGGGCAGGTTTCCGTAGGCGGGAATGCCGCCCGCATCCTTGAGCATCCGGGCCAGATGCAGCAGGTTCCACGTCATGAAGGTGGTGTTGCGGTTGGTGAAGTCGCTTTCGGGACCGCCCGAGCCTTCATCGAGGTAGCTGGGACCCGGGCCCACGGCGCCGATCCAGCCGGCATCGGCCTGCGGCGGGATGGTGAATCCAATGTGCTGGAGGCTGTAGAGGACGTTCATGGCGCAATGCTTGATCCCGTCCTCGTTGCCGGTGATCAGGCAGCCGCCCACTTTGGGATAAAACGCCCATTGGCCCTTGTCGTTGAGCTCGCCGGAGTGCGCGTAAAGGCGCTCAATCAGCTTCTTGGTCTGCGAGGAGTTGTCACCCAGCCAGATGGGTCCGGCCACGACGACGATGTCCGCGTCCCGGACGGCCGGATACAGCTCGGGCCATTCATCGGTGGCCCAGCCGTGCTCGCGCATATCCGGGTAGACGCCGCTGGCGATGTCGTGGTCCACAGTCCGGATGACCCGTGTGGTGACACCGTGTTTCTCCATGATCCGGCGGCTGACGTCGATCAGCCCCTGCGTATTGGAGGTCTCCGGGGACTTCTTGAGGGTGCCGTTGAAATAGACGACCTTGAGGTCGCTGAAATCGGCAGACGTGTCAGGCATGGCGGGTGTGGCATTCACTTTGGTGCTCCCTGCGGTCGCTACGGACAACGGAAAATCAGTGAGACCTCAAACCCGGCGGGTGCCGGCGGCGAGCCGCTGGTCAGCCTGCCTTATGGAGGATCGCAGACGCGTGCGCCTCCAGGCCGCTGCCCCCCGCAGTGCCCTTGCCCGTGGCCACGTCCCAGCGCCAGAGCAGGTTGCCGTCCACCAGCCCGAAGATCCTGGTGGCCGCTGTGTACTCCTTGGAGTGGCTGCCGCGCATCACCATGTCGGTGCTGAGCTGGATCTGCGGGCCTTTGATCTGCCCGTAGTACAGCTCGGAGATCCCGCCTGGGTGGGAGATCGAAACCGAGATGTCGAAGCCGCCGTCCTCGTTGCGCAGGGCTTCGACCTCGTCGGCACTCTTGAGCACGGGAACGATGTCAGCCGGGATAAGTCCCGGGCCGCCGTCTTCCTCGCGCTGCTTGCGCTCCAAGGCCCAAAAACCGGTTTCGACGGTCAACGGACGAAGCCTGGTGCCCTCGTCATCGGTCAGCCAGCTCTCGGCACGGTACTGCAGGTACGGCAGTCCGTTGTGCGTGAAGGACACGTGTTGGACGAAGTGCTCGGAATCCTCTTCCCCGGCCCCCAGCCGGCCTCGGCCCTCCCACTCACCAATGAGCCAGGACAGCGGAACGATTTCGGGGGTCAGGTCTGTAGGTATTTCAATCGGCACAGCAGCTACCTCTGGAAACGACGGGACTTTTCGGGGCGTTTACTTTTGGCTGTTACTTCTGGCCTTTGAAGAGCCGGTACACAACAAAGCCCGCAAACCAGGCCATGGCCAGGCTGGCAACGCCGAGGAGGACAAGGAAGAAAATTTCAAATGCAAGTACGGACATGATGCCATCCTAACGCTTTAGTAGATGAGGAGTTTGTCTATGAAGTAAGCCAGCGAACCGACGGCGGCGACCGGGCCCAGCCCCATTCCGAGGGCCGCCGCAAAGCTCAAGGACTCGCCGCGGAGGATCACCAGCCGGCGGAAGCTCACCAGCACGGCCCCCACCACGACACCAACGATCGCGGCGGGCAGCACGGCGATGTCGGAGAATACAAGGCCCGCGAGCGGTCCGGCCAGCCCTGCGCCGACGACGCCCAGGGGCGCCACCACCCGGTCCGGCCAGCGGATCAGGCCCGCCATCAGGGCGATCGCAGCGCTGATCGCCGCGACCAGGAGCATTTCGCGGACGCCGTTGAAGCGGAAGCACGCGATCCAGCCGGCGCCCAGGCAGGACAACAGAACGCCGGCGCAGGAGCCGAGGGTGGATTCCAGGCGTTGCGCCTGTCCCGTGCCGCGGATCAGCTGCATAACGAAGACCGCCATCACGCCCGCGGCCATGAACGACGGCGTCCAGTCCAGGAAGCCCGGGGCGGGGAGGTAGGCGGCAGCAACCGCGGCGCCCACGCCGGGCAGGCCAATCAGGACGGCCAGGGTCTTCCTGGCGGGGATGCCCAGGAAGTGCGGCCAGCCGATCCCCACGCCGGCGGCGGTGAGGACCCCCACCGCCAAGAGTGCCTCCGGCGAGGCGTACGACGCGCCCACAATCGCGGCGAGTGCGGCCAGGCCAACGACGCCGATGGTCCAAGACTTCACTGTTTACCCGACCTACCCGACATCTTCTTTTCCGTCATCCGTACACCGGTCATCGTCGTACCTTCGCTCACTGCGGACCCCCATTCGACCTGATCAACCTCGGGGGGCTGCTGGCCCCGACGGATCAATCCTGCCCTATGTGACCGTTTTGTGTCGCAAAAGGACTGGCCGGAGGTGACGGAACCATGTCCGGGAAGGGGCCGTTAGGTATACTCAGTCTCAGCTACAGACGCCCAAAGATGCGCGGACACCCCTTGGAGGAAACATGTCGCACATCCTGCTACTGACTAACAGCACCGGCTCATCGGTGGACGTCCTGCCTGCTCTGGAACTACTGAACCACCGGGTCCATATTCTCCCCGCGGAGCCGACTGCGCTGCTGGAGACCGACCCCTGCGACATCGTCCTGCTCGACGCCCGCAAAGACCTCGTCGGCGCACGATCCCTGACCCAACTGCTCAAGGCCACGGGCCTGAGCGCTCCCCTCATGCTCATCCTGACCGAGGGCGGCATGGCCGCGGTGTCCTCAGCGTGGGCCGTGGACGACATCCTGCTCGAGTCCGCCGGGCCGGCCGAGGTGGAGGCCCGAATCCGCCTTGGTGTCGCCCGGGCCGTGCCGGAACAGGACGATGCGCCGACCGAGATCCGTGCCGCCGGCGTCGTCATCGACGAGGCCAGCTACACCGCCCGGGTCAACGGCGCACCGTTGAACCTGACTTTCAAGGAATTTGAACTGCTCAAGTACCTGGCTCAGCACCCGGGCAGGGTCTTCACCCGCCAGCAGCTGCTGACCGAAGTCTGGGGCTACGACTACTACGGCGGCACCCGCACCGTGGACGTCCACGTCCGGCGCCTCCGGGCAAAGCTCGGCGCCGACCACGAGAACCTGATCAGCACGGTCCGCAACGTCGGCTACCGCCTGACCCTGGTCCGGCATCCGGAAGAAGAACTCACCGAGGCCTAGGCGAACAAGTGCCGGCTGCCCCGCCCCCTCCGAACCCCGCCGTTCGCCATCCGGGGCGCCTTTGGGCACGATTCCGGTCCCTTGGCTCCGGTGTCCGCGGCGTGTCCGTGTCAAAGTGCCCCCGGACCGCATCCGCAGGGTGAGACCAATAGCCACCGGGTCCGGAAGCTCAGCCTTTGGGCAGAGCCCGCGGGAACACGAAAAAGCCCCGGACCATGGTCCGGGGCTTTTCGGTATTCAGTGGAGGACATACGGGTCGAACGTATCGAGGCCACCCCAGTGGTGGATCCCCCTCACATCTGAACTGGCGGGTCCGGGAAACGAAGTCCCTCACCGAACAGCCGGATGAGTTAACGACTATACGTAACTGTTCCGGAACAACAAAATCGGCCCTGCCCCGGCGGCACCGTATAGCCTTGCAGCATGAGTCCTGCGCATCCTGAGAACTGGCCCGTGCTCGCCGCCAAGGGAGTTGCCGACGCGCAGCTCCTGAAGGACGTCAAGGCCCTCGCGGCTGCCGCGGAGGAATCCGACGGCAATCCGCCGTTGTCCGAACAGACGCTGGTGACGCTGCGCGCCGCAAACGCCGGCGCGGCCGCCGGGACAACTACCGTGCTGACGCTCGCCCTGTACTGCCCCGATGAGGAATCCGACCCGGCGACGGCGGAGGACCTGGCCGGCGTCGCCGTCGTCATCGAGGAAGCGGACGGCACGGGAGTGCTCGAAATTGCTGTCCATCCCAGCTACCGCAACCAGGGCGTGGCGGACCGGCTGGTCGGCGAGCTCAAGAAGACCCGCGGCTTTGCCGGCCTCAAGGCCTGGTCCCACGGCAACCACGAGGCCGCCGCCGACCTCGCCGCGCGCTACGGCTACGGCCCCGTCCGCGAACTGTGGAAGATGCGGCTCACCAGCGCGGCGGCGGAACTGCCTGATGTGCCGTTGCCGGACGGCGTGGCGCTGCGTGCTTTCGCCCCGGGCCGGGACGAGGACGCCTGGCTTGCTGCGAACAAGGCAGCCTTCGCGCACCACACGGAGCAGGGGAACATGACCCGCGCCGACCTGGACGCCAGGATGGCCGAGCCGTGGTTCGATCCCGCCGGTTTCCTGCTCGCCGTCGATGCCTCGGACCGGATCCTCGGCTTCCACTGGACCAAGGTGCACCCCCGGCACGGCGACCACCCGGCGATCGGCGAGGTGTACGTGGTGGGCGTAGCCCCCGAGGCCCAGGGCACGGGCCTGGGGAAAGCACTGACCGTCGCCGGCATCCGGCACCTGCAGCATCTGGGCCTGCACGCGGTCATGCTCTACGTCGATGCGGACAACATTCCGGCGGTGTCGCTGTACCGGCGGCTGGGCTTCACCCGCTGGGACGTCGACGTCATGTATGCCCCATTGGAAGGGCGTTAATCCAATCGGCAGACATCTGGTGTCCACTGCGGGAAATCTGCACTCTTCGAAAGCTGTTCGCAGGCTGATTGCTTGTAAGGTTGAAGCTAAATCGCGCCAGCATTAGGAGAGACCATGCAACCGGAATCTGCCCGGACAGCCACGTCTGAGGGCGCCACGTCGAACAAAAAAGTCCGACCCGCGCGTGCCCGGTTCGGCTCCTCCGAAGTGCCTGCCTCACGCGCGACCCAGGACCGGATCGACATTCCGGAATTCGCGCCGAACCTGGAGCCGGAGGGCGACTTCAGCCCGGACCGCTTCCTGGACCGCGAACTGAGCTGGCTCGCGTTTAATGCCCGCGTGCTGGAACTGGCCGAGGACCCGAACCTGCACCTACTGGAACGCGTCAGCTTCCTGTCCATCTTCGCGTCCAACCTGGACGAGTTCTTTATGGTCCGCGTGGCAGGGCTCAAGCGCCGGATTGCCACCGGACTGGCCGTCCCCTCCCCTGCCGGCCTCAGCCCGGTGCAGGTCCTGGAGCAGATCGGCGAGGAGGCCCACCGCCTGCAGCAGCGCCACGCCCGCGTCTACGCCGAGCAGATCCGTCCGGCGCTGGCCTACGAGCACATCCATCTCATGCGCTGGGAGGAACTCGATTCCCAGGCCAAGGACCAGCTCAGCGCTATGTTCGCCGAGAAGGTCTTTCCGATCCTGACGCCGCTGGCAGTGGACCCGGCCCACCCCTTCCCGTACATTTCCGGTCTTTCACTGAACCTCGCCGTCGTCGTCCGCAACCCGGTCAGCGACAAGGAACTCTTCGCCCGCCTCAAGGTCCCGGACCAGCTCCCCCGGCTGATCTCGATTGACGGCCCGCGCGCCGGCTCGGTGCCCGGCCGGGTGGCTCGCTTCATCGCCCTCGAGGAAGTCATCGCAGTCCACCTGGACCAGCTCTTCGCCGGGATGGAGGTGCTGGAGCACCACACCTTCCGCGTCACCCGCAACGAGGACGTCGAAGTCGAAGAGGACGACGCCGAAAACCTGCTGCAGGCTCTCGAGAAGGAACTGCTGCGCCGCCGTTTCGGCCCGCCGGTCCGGCTCGAAGTCACGAACGACATCAACCCGAATATCCGGGCGCTGCTGATCCGGGAACTGGGCGTCGAGGAATCCGAGGTCTATTCCGTCCCGGCCCCGCTGGATCTCCGCGGCCTCTCGGTCATCGCCGGAATCGACCGTGCGGACCTGCACTACCCCAAGCATGTCCCGCACACCTCCCGGCACCTCAACGAATCGGAAACGTCCAAGGCGGCCAACGTTTTTGCCGCGATGCGGCGGCGGGACATCCTGCTGCACCACCCCTATGACTCCTTCTCCACATCGGTGCAGGCGTTCCTGGAACAGGCGGCATCGGACCCGAAGGTCCAGGCCATCAAGCAGACGCTGTACCGCACCTCGGGCGACTCGCCGATCGTCGACGCCCTGATCGACGCCGCCGAGGCCGGCAAGCAGGTCCTGGCCCTCGTCGAGATCAAGGCCCGCTTCGATGAGCAGGCCAACATCTCCTGGGCACGGAAGCTGGAGCAGGCCGGCGTCCATGTGGTCTACGGCATCGTGGGCCTCAAAACCCACTGCAAGCTCTCCCTCGTGGTGCGCCAGGAAGTGGACGGCCTCCGCCGCTACTGCCACATCGGCACCGGTAACTACCACCCGCGCACGGCCCGCTACTACGAGGACCTCGGCCTCCTCACGGCCAATGAGCAGGTGGGCGAGGACCTCTCCCGGCTCTTCAACCAGCTCTCCGGCTACGCCCCGAAGTCGACTTTCAAGCGGCTCCTGGTGGCCCCGCGGTCGGTGCGTTCAGGACTCATCGACCGGATTGAAACCGAAATCCGGAACGCCAGGGCCGGGCTCGCCGCCCGGGTCCAGATCAAGGTGAATTCGATGGTGGACGAAGCCATCATCGATTCCCTGTACCGGGCGTCGCAGGCCGGCGTCCCCGTGGACGTGATCGTCCGCGGCATCTGCTCGCTGCGCCCGGGGGTGCCCGGACTCAGCGAGAACATCACGGTCCGCTCCGTGCTGGGCCGCTTCCTGGAGCACTCCCGCGTCTTCGCCTTCGCCAATGGCGGGGACCCGGTGGTCTACATCGGTTCCGCGGACATGATGCACCGCAACCTTGACCGCCGCGTGGAAGCCCTCGTCCAGCTCACCAGCGGGGACGACACGAGTTACGTCATGGACCTGCTGCGCCGCTACATGGATCCCGACACCGCCAGCTGGCACCTCGACAACCAGGGGGAATGGACCCGCCACCACCTCGCCGACGACGGGCAGGATCTCGCGGACATCCAGTCCTGGCTGCTCAACTCCCGCTCGCGCCAGCGCTCGTCCGGGCTGCGGTAGGGGCTCTGGCATTGAGTAGCGATTCGCTGGTCGCCGACCAGACAGACCATCCCGGCGAGGAAATTGCGGTGGTGGCTGCGGGCGCCCTGCCGTGGCGCGTCGCCGCGGGCGACAACGGTGACCTTGAGGTCCTGCTGATCCACCGCCCGCGGTATGACGACTGGTCCTGGCCCAAGGGCAAGATCGACCCCGGCGAGACGGTGCCCGAGTGCGCCGCCCGCG
The DNA here is from genome assembly GCF_019977335.1 of Arthrobacter sp. NicSoilB4. NCBI lineage: Bacteria > Bacillati > Actinomycetota > Actinomycetes > Micrococcales > Micrococcaceae > Arthrobacter > Arthrobacter sp. NicSoilB4. The sequence goes on from NZ_AP024653.1 coordinate 3,091,045, forward strand.
AGGTCGAAGAGGAAATCGGGTTGAGGGTGCCGCTGGGCATCCCGCTGCCCTCCATCCAATACCACGTCCCCGCCGGGCTGAAGGTGGTCCATTACTGGGCCGTCGACGTCGACGGGGCGGCGCTCCTGCCGGACGGCAAGGAAGTGGACAGCATCATGTGGTGTTCGCCGGAGAAGGCGGCCCGCCTCTTGAGCAACCCGAGCGACGTGGGCCCGCTGGAGCATTTGGCGGCCGCCCACGCCCGCGGCGAACTGAAAACGTGGCCGCTCGTGATTGTGCGCCACGCCAAAGCCAAGCCGCGGTCTTCCTGGTCCAAAGCCGAAGGGGACCGCCCCCTGGCCGCCACCGGAATGCGGCAGGCCCAGGCGGTGGGCCGGCTCCTGCAGGCGTGGAAACCCAAGCGCGTTGTCTCCAGCCCGTGGGTCCGGTGTGTGGCCACCATCGCCCCCTATGCCAAAGCCTCCGATGCGAAGGTGAAGCTGAACGAAGCACTCACGGAGCACCGGCACGGCCGCCATCCGCACAAGACGGCGGCCGCCGTGGAGGCCCTCTTCGACAAGCAGCGGGGCGTGGCGCTATGCACACACCGCCCCGCCCTTCCCACGGTGTTCGCCCAGCTCGGCAAACACATGAGTTCCCGGTTGCGCGCCCTGCTGCCGGATGCCGATCCCTTCCTGGCTCCCGGTGAGGTTGTCGTGTGCCACGTGGCGCACCACAGCAAGCACAAGGTGGTCGCGGTAGAGCGGTTCAGGCCCTTCGACGACTGAGGTCCTTGACCCGGCACCCCGCTGGCCATACTTTGTGTCAAGTACTTGATACATTGCTGCAGAATCTTTGGGGGATTTTATGCCGGTCCAGTTCAATTTGCCGCCGCTGCTGCTGCTTGGCCCGCTCCTCGCCGCCGTGGTCGTCTACGTGGTGCTGCGCTGGGTAATCTGGCCACCGCGCACGGGGACCACGCCGTCCTCGGTGTCGGAACACGCGCTGTGGGTGGGCGTCATCGGCTGGCTGGCGAGCTCCCTCCAGGGGGCGATGAACCTGGGCATCATCCCGGCGGATCATTCTGCCGGCGGCACCCTGACCAGCGCGGAGACCATCGCCCCCGCACTGACGTGGTCCGTCCTTGGCTGCCTGACGGTCCACGCCCTGGGCCAGATCACCTGCCCCGGTCCTCGCCGTTTGCGGCGGCAGGCCGTCCTGTCAGTCCGCCACATCGGGGACTTCCTGCCCCGCAGGCTGGCCCTCACCACAGCAGCCATCTTCCTCACCGCCGCCGCAGCCATCGCCCGGACGGCCACCCTTCCCGGATTCCCGGCCGTGGCGACCACGACGGTCCCCGGCGACAGCCCCGACAGCGACAGCTACTTCAGCGGCGGCGGTGACGGCCGCATCCCCGGGCAGGAGGTCGCCGGGTGGCTCGGAGGCGCCCTGGTGATATTGGCGGGCGGGACGTGGCTGGTGCTGTGGCTGATCGCCAGCCGCCGCCAGCTGGAGACCCTCGACGCCGCCGATAACGCCGTGCTGCGGACCATCGCCATGAACCGCTTGCTCCGGACCGTCGCCACGGTGGCCGCAGGCCTCGGGGTGATCGCAGGCAACTTCGCGGCCCGGCCCGATCCGGCCCAGGGCGCAACATCCTGGACAAATCCGGCCGGCCTCGCGGGAACCGTTGTGCTCCTCGTCATGTGGTGGTGGCGGCCGCCGCGGCTCGCGGCCGCCGGGCTGGGCGTGCGGAACCGGCCCGAGGCAGGGATCGCCGCCGGGCGGCAGCACCCGGCAGCCAGACTCGTCTCCTCACTCGGGGCGCTGCTGGGCCCGGCGGCCGCAGTGCCGCTGCTTGCCGGAGCCTTCTTCGCCCAGGCCCTCGCGGTTGCCACCGGCTACGGTTTTGCCGGATTCGGTTTAGCCGGCGTAGCGGCTTTGATGGCCGCCGCCGTGCTGCTCGTTATTACCGCCGGGGAGCTCCTGCTGCAGCACAATTACGGCACTCCGGACGCCCCGCGCGGCTGGCCGCGGCAGCCGGTGAGTCCTGCCCTGCTGACCACTGCCGTCCTGGCGCTGCTCGTCTTCCTCATCGTCCTGATTGTCACGGCGGTGGGCAATGCCCGCCTGGCGGAGGGCCAGGCCTGGGTTCCGTCCGGACTGCTCGCCGCCGGAGTCTGTGCGGCCGCCCTTCCGGCGCTCGTCACGGCCAAACGCCGCCGGGGCATTCCCGATGCCCCGGCGGGACTGGACGCCGCCCTGCGCGCCATCACCGTCCACCGGGTGGTGCGGACCCTCGCGGCCGCCCTCACCGCCCAGGCTGCTGTCCTGCTGCTGACCCAGAGCAACGCCTGGGCGGCGGTCCTGGGCCGGGCGGCGTTCGGGTGGACCGACCCGGCCGAGTCATCCTGGTGGCCGGCGATCACAGCCGGTGCGGTGCTCGGCGTAGCGGCCACGGTCATCGCTGTCATCCCGGTGCGTGCCCTGGCCCGGCCCGCCCCGGCTCCCCTGCCAAGGAAGGAAATCTCCGCGTGAGCGCAGGGATCACAGTGGACCTGGGTTCGGCCACACCGCCGTACGAACAGATCCGGGCGCAGATCTCCTCACTGATCGCGCTCGGAACTCTGGCGCCGGGCACCCGGCTGCCGACGGTACGGAGCCTCGCAGCGGACCTCGGCATCGCGGCCGGGACCGTCGCCCGGGCCTATAAGGAGCTCGAACAGTCGGGGCTGATCGAAACCCGGCGCCGCAACGGCACGGTGGTCGCCGGGACGCCGACGGCGGGGATCCCGCCCGAAGCCCCGGCACCGGAGGCTGTCGCAGGCGAGGTGACCGCCGCCGTCGACCGCTACATTGCGGAAGGCCGCCAAGCGGGATTCGACGACACCGCGTTGCTGGCAATCCTGCGGACGAGGCTCAGCCAGCAAGACAAATAAGGAGGGAATGCCAGTTCTCAGTAGACTGGGACGGTGAGCATTCCAACGCCTTATGAAGACCTGCTGCGCGATGTCCTGGAACACGGCACGCACAAATCGGACCGTACCGGGACGGGAACCCTGAGTGTGTTCGGCCGCCAGATGCGCTTCGACCTCAGCAAAAGCTTCCCCCTGGTCACCACGAAGCGCGTGCACTTCAAGTCCGTCGCCGTAGAGCTGCTCTGGTTCCTCCGCGGCGACACGAACGTGAAATGGATGCAGGACCAGGGCGTCACCATCTGGAACGAATGGGCTGACGCCGTGGGTGAACTCGGCCCGGTCTACGGCGTCCAGTGGCGCTCCTGGCCGACTCCCGACGGCGGCCACATCGACCAGATCGCCGAGCTCATCGAGAACCTCAGGACGAATCCCGATTCACGCCGGCACATCGTCTCGGCCTGGAACGTCGCCGAACTCAAGGACATGGCCCTCCCGCCCTGCCACGCGTTCTTCCAGTTCTACGTGGCCGACGGGAAGCTCTCCTGCCAGCTCTACCAGCGGTCCGCCGACACCTTCCTGGGCGTGCCGTTCAACATCGCCTCCTACGCTTTGCTGACCTGCATGATTGCCCAGCAGACCGGACTGGAACCGGGCGAATTCGTCTGGACCGGCGGCGACGTCCACATCTACGACAACCACATGGACCAGGTCCTCAAGCAGCTCGCCCGCGCCCCCTACGAGTACCCGCAGCTCAAAATCACCCGCAAGCCGGACTCCATCTTCGATTACACCCTCGATGACTTCGAGGTGGTCGGCTACCAGCACCACCCGACGATTAAGGCCCCGATAGCCGTATGAGCAACGACAAGATCCAGGGCGGGCAGCCCGCCGACTTCGCCGACACGCTGAGGGGCCTTACCGGGCTCGGCGTCGTCTGGGCCCAAACCAGCACCGGTGTGATCGGCAAGGACGGCGGCATGCCGTGGCGCCTTCCCGAGGACATGGCGCACTTCACCCGGCTCACCGCCGGCCACCCGGTGATCATGGGCCGCAAGACCTGGGAGTCCTTTCCCGACAAGTACCGCCCCCTGCCCGGACGGACGAACATCGTCATCACCCGCCAGGAAGGCTGGGGCGAGACACCGGCGGCCGAAGGGGCCACCGCGGTCAGGTCCCTGGACGACGCGCTCCTGGAGTCCCAGTTCGCACCGGGGAACGACATGGTCTGGATCATCGGCGGCGGCAACATCTACGCGCAGTCCATGGACCTCGCCAACGTCGCGGTCATCACCACCATCGACGCCGCAACGGAGGGCGACACGTTCGCCCCGGAACTCGGCTACGACTGGACCATGGGCGCAAGCCTGCCTGCCGACGGCTGGGAAACCGCCGGCAACGGCACCCGCTACCGCATCAACGTGTGGCGCCGGACGGAGGGCTAAGGAATGCTGAAGAAACCCGAAACCCTCTTCGTCCTTGGCTACATGCTGCTTCCGCTGCTGGCGCTGCTGTCCGCGATCGTGGGGCTGACCATGATCCTCGGCGGCAACAAGATCGTCGGGGCAATCGTGCTCGTGGTGGTCACCCAGGCGTTCGCCTTCGGGGCGTTCTTCGCGCTCAGAAGGCGCAAGCACGCGCTGCTCGCGGAGCGCACCGGCGAGTGAGCCCGGCCTGGTCCGGGTGATGGGGAGATCAACCCATCGCCCGGCGCCGCGGTTCCGGCTACATTGGTGCCGGTTAGATACTCACACGGGAATGCACCAGGTCTTGATCCCAGCCGGTTAGGCTGAGGCACGTAAAAGGGGGACGCCGCAATGGCAGGAAACTTGTGGGGCGCCGACGTCGCCCAGTTGCGGACACTTGCGCAACAGTTCGGCAAGACGTCCGAGACGCTGCTGCAGCAGTCCACCACCCTGACATCGGCCATCAACGGCAACACGTCCTGGAAGGGTGCCGACGGCGCCCGCTTCACGTCCGAGTGGAACAGCAGCCACCGCGCCCTGATCCAGAAGACCGCGCTCGCTCTCAAGGCGGAGTCCAAGCGGCTGATGACCCACGCCGAGCAGCAGGAGAAAGCCAGCAACGCGGCCGCGGCGGCCGGCGGCGGCCCCGGAATTCCGGGCGCGCCGGGCTCGCAGGGGAACTGGGCACTCCTGGGAGGGGCTGCCGGGCTCGGTATCCTCCGGAACTTCATGGGAGTCCAGAAGAACATCAAGGCCCCGCTCACCTTGGCAAAGCATCTTGGCCAGTACGGCTGGGTCCTGAAGAACCGGCGAGCCGAACTCGTGAAGTCGATGCTCACGAAGGGCCGCCACCGGCTCGGCGGCCCTGCCTTCGACACGCGGCACTTATGGCAGAACACCCCGGGCAACAAGGCCCTCGACGGACTACTCAAGGAGTCCGCCAAGAGCAGCAGGACCATGAAGCTGATCGATCAGGCGTCTGACGTCGCTTCTTTGAAGAACCTGCAAGACATCAAGGGACCGTTGGATAAATTCCTCGGCCCGCTGAACAAGGTCGCGAGCCTTACTGCCGAAAAATCCTGGCTTTTCGAAGGCAAGAAGTACGAATGGCTCGGAAAGGCAGGGCTGGCCCGTGGCCTCGGCTGGGCCGGGGTGGGGTTCAGCGCCTATGACTCAGTTCAAAGTTTTGCAAAAGGGGACATCGAAGGGGGCCTCGGCAGCGCCTTCAAGGCCGGTCTTGGCGTCGGCTGCTTCCTGCCGCCTCCGGCCGGTACGGTCTGCCAGGTTGCCAGTGTCGGCATCGCCGTTTACGAGAACTGGGACACGATCAGCAGCGTCGGCAAGAACGTCGGTGAAGGCATCGTCAACGCCGTCAAGGATCCCGGCAAATTTGTCAGCGACACGGCCGACAACATCAAGGATGCCGGCAAGTCCGTGGCTAAGTTCTTTGGCTTCGGGGATTAGGAGACTCACATGACCATGCAGGACGAGACGACCCAGGAGCCCCAGCTCGGGGTCGATGTCATCGGCTTCGGGGTGGGCGAATTCGCCTACCTGCTGAATGTCTTCGAAGGTCCGGTCCGCGATCGGTCGGTCAGTGTTTTCCGCGCGGAGGAACTCGTGGACGACGACACACTGTCCACAGCCGGGGCGTCATCTTTGATCGCCAGGGACCTGGCGACGGTCGATGACGACGGCGACCTCGGCGTGAAGGGGGTGGCGGCGGCCGTCGCAACCGCCCTCGGGCACGCGACGCGCTGGACTGAGCTCTCCCTGCTCACCAAAGACAGCATGGATAACGTCGTGCTGGTCGAAGCGCCGGAGGTTGCTTTGATGCTGCAACCCCGGGTGCTGGGGACCTGGTTCGTCTTCGCCCAAGACGCCGCCATCAGTTCGGCAGAGGCCACCCTCCGCGTGGTCCGCCTGCATGTCGAGCAGAATCCCGGGGGCACGGCGTACCTGGTCTTCAAGACCCTCGACACGGAGAAGCACCTGCTGGTCCGCCGCGGCGAGGACTCGTGGGCCACCGGCATCCCCGACTTCGCCACGGACGAAGTCGCTGAAACCGAAGGCTTGGACGACTCAGGACTGTTGCGCGCCATTGAGGACTCGCGTGGCCAGGCGTAGCCCCGACGTGCCCCAGGAACCGGGTTACGAGCCCGGCCGCCCCCCGGAGGAACGGGTACGTCACCGCCTCTCCGAGGACGGCGAGCTGGTCACCTACACGGACGAGGAATACGGCGTCCGCAAAGATGACGGCGGCGGCATCATCAAGCCCGTGAACTCGTCGTGGGGCCTGCTCTTCCTGGCAATCCTGATCACGCTCGCCTTCGGCGGGATGCTGTACGGTCTGGCGCAAATCGCCATCACTGGTCAGTGGGACATTCTTGGACGCACCTGGTGGATGTTTCTGGTGATCCAGATACCGCTGATCGCGAGCTGGGCTGGCTACCTCAAGGAACGTAAGGCGGAGAAGCTGCGCAGGGCCCGCAACCTGCCCCGGCCGGTCGGCTAGTCCCACAACCGGACCAGCGCCGGTTGGACCGGGCCGTGACGTAACCGACTGCGCCCCGGGGCCGGCAAAGTCTAAACTGGGCGCATGACTACAGCAGCTACTCCGTCCGTTGGACTTGTCGGTTGGCGTGGCATGGTCGGCTCCGTCCTGATGCAGCGCATGCAGGAAGAGGGCGACTTCGCCAACATCAACCCGGTATTTTTCTCCACCTCGAACGCGGGAGGTGCCGCCCCCGCCTTCGCTGGTTCTGCCGGGGGCGACGCCGGCAAGCTCGAGGACGCGTTCGACGTCGAGACCCTTGCCAAGCTGCCGATTATCGTGACCGCCCAGGGCGGCGACTACACGAAACAGGTCCACGGCGAGCTGCGCAGCCGCGGCTGGGACGGCCTGTGGATCGATGCCGCGTCCACGCTGCGGATGAACGACGATTCGATCATCGTGCTCGACCCGATCAACCGCGACGTCATCGACAAGGGTCTCGCCAACGGCACCAAGGACTTCATCGGCGGCAACTGCACCGTCTCCTGCATGCTCATGGGCCTCGGCGGGCTGTTCAAGAACGGCCTCGTCGAGTGGGGCACGTCCATGACGTACCAGGCTGCCTCCGGCGGCGGCGCCCGGCATATGCGCGAACTGCTGAACCAGTTCGGCACGCTCAACGCAGAGGTCAGCTCGGAACTGAACGACCCGGCGTCGGCCATCCTGGACATTGACCGCAAGGTCCTGGCCCATCAGCGCACCGACATCGATGCCTCGCAGTTCGGCGTCCCGCTGGCCGGCTCGCTGATCCCCTGGATCGACGCGGACCTCGGCAACGGCCAGTCCAAGGAAGAGTGGAAAGCCGGGGTGGAGACCAACAAGATCCTCGGCACCTCCGGCGACGAGCACATCATCATGGACGGTCTCTGCATCCGGATCGGCGCCATGCGCTCGCACTCGCAGGCGCTTACGCTCAAACTCCGCGAAGACCTCTCCGTCGCCGAGATCGAGAAGCTCCTGGACGCGGACAACGAGTGGGCCAAGGTGGTGCCCAACACCAAGGACGCGTCCATGGCGGACCTCACCCCGGTGTCCGCCTCGGGCACCCTCGACATCCCCGTGGGCCGCATCCGCAAGCTGGAGATGGGACCGCAGTACATCAGCGCCTTCACGGTCGGCGACCAACTGCTGTGGGGCGCGGCCGAACCGCTCCGCCGCATGCTCAACATCGCGACCGGCGCCCTCTAGGGGATTCACGACCCACGTCAGGTGCCGAGGAATCTCCGGTACTTTGCGGCCTGCAGCTCGAACGATCTTTGGGCGGCAGGCCGCAGCCCGTTGACGTCGTCGAAGGGCTCGGGGACAACCACCGCGGCCTTTCCGCTGCGGGACACGTCCCAGGTGCCGACGACCTGGCCGCCGGCAACGATTGTCTTCCGGAAGACCCCGTTGCCGCCCGGCACGATCTTGTCCGCATGCTCCGGCGGCAGCACGAGCGCCCGGTCCGTGTAGCCGAGCAGGAACTCGTCGAATCCCGGCAATGCCAGCACCAGCCGGCCGGCCGGGACTCCGTCGTCGAGCAGCGCCGCAGTCTCCGGGGAGAGCCAGTAGCTGGTCCCCTCGAATTTCAACTCCACCAGCTGGTCCGACACCCGGGCCAGGGCCGTGCGGACCTCGGTCAGGGGGATGCCGGACCACCAGGAAAAGTCGCGTTCCGTGGCGGGCCCGTGGCTGCGCAGATAGCGCAGCAGCCACTCGGCGATGCCGTCCGCACGGTCCAGGACGCGCGACTCGGTGATCCAGTCGTCGAAGGCCACGACGAGTTGCTGGTTGCCGGCCAGCGGGCCCTGCACCAGCCAGCCCCGCTGGCACAGCATCCCCAGCAGGTGGATGCCGCGCTGGCCGGCCGTGGACTGGCCCGCCTGTTCGAAGGCCTGGAACAGCTCCGCCCGGCTGGCGGCCGCCCCGCCGGAGACCAGCTGCAGCGCGGTGTCCGCCGCGGCATCGACGTCCGCGGCATCGATGTCGAGCTCCCGGTGGCGCCCGGCCATGCCCCGGATCAGCCGGTCGGAGGTAATGGCCAGCATCCATTTCAGGTCTTCGGGAGCCAGCAGGTGCAGTGTTCCGCGCATCGGCCAGGAGCGGACGATTTCCCCCCGGTCAAGGGCGCTGCGGACATCGGCCACCCGGGAACCAGGGACCCGCTGGCCGACAGCCCAGAGGGAGGCCTGCAGGTCCTGCGCCTGCATGGCAGTCATCCAGCGCACTGCTGCCGCGACGCTGCGGAACCCGGACCCGGCCAGGCCCTGCGAGGCCAGCCGCAGCCGGCCCAGGATCCCCCGGCTGAGCCGGACACGCCCCGTTGCTCTCATGCACCCATGCTAGGGCTCCTGACGGTTGGTTCCCAGCCGCCTTCCAGCCGGACTCCCTACCCTTATTGGATGACCATGAGTGAGATGTGGCCGCTGCTGCGGCCGCTGAGCAGGAGGCTGGCCCTGCTGGGCTGGGCTTCCAGCGCGGCCGGCATGACCGCCGGGCTCGCCATTGCCATTGCCAGCGGCACGCGCCTCTCGCCCATGATGAGCACGCTGCAGGTCGTGGCGGTGGCGTCCATGGCCGTGGCAGTGACAAGCTTCGTCACGGCTGCCTCGGTACAGCCGCGTCCGCCCGTGAGGGGCTCCGGAGAAGCACACGACGCACGCGACCGCCTGGACTCCTCGGAGTTCCCGGACACCGTGCAGAGTTTCCTGCTCGGCTCGCTGGCGTTGCTGGCCGGGGCCGTCGTCTTCGCCCTCGCCGGCCTGGTGCTCCGCAGCGGGCCCAGCGCCCAGTCCGTGGCGTTCTGCCAGGTGTTCTTCCTGGGCGCTGCGGCGTCCGGCTTCACCTTTATGCTGTTCAGCAAAGTCTCCCGGCACCGCGGCAGGAACTGACGTCCCGGCAGAAGTGTTGCCTCTTAGAGCTCAATGCCGATGAGCAGCGGTTCCGGATGCAGTTCGATCCCAAAGCGTTCGACGACGCCGCGGCGCACCTCACGCGCGATCGCCAGCAGGTCCGCCGCGCTGGCCGATCCCCTGTTGGTGATGGCCAGGGTGTGTTTGGTGGACAGCGAGGCCCGGCCGCCGGATACGCTGTCCGGTTCGAGCCCGAATCCCTTGCCGTAGCCGGCCTGGTCGATCAGCCAGGCCGCGGAGAGCTTGGTCAGCCCGTCGGCGCCGCCGGGGTACCGCGGCGCACCCTCGGGCAGCCCGGCGGCCACGTCTGCCGGCACGATCGGGTTCGTGAAGAAGGAACCGGTGGAATAGGTGTCCCGGTCCGCAGCGTCCCACACCATGCCTTTGGATGCCCTGAGCCGGAGCACCTCGCGCCGGACATCGTTGGCATAGGCCCGCTGGCCGGTCTCGACGCCTAGCGCCCGGGCGAGCTCGGCGTACCGTACGGGGGCACTCATCCGCCCCACGGGCAGCTGGAACTCGACCGTGAGCACAACATAGCGCGGGGAGCCGTTCACGGTGGTCTGTTTGAGGATCGAATCGCGGTAGCTGAACTTCAGCTCCGAGTTGGTGAACGTCTGCACAGTGTTGCGGTGCCGGTCCCAGGTGCGCACGGCGGCAATGGTCTGGGAAACGTCCGAGCCGTAGGCGCCGACGTTCTGGACGGGGGTTGCACCCGTGGCGCCGGGGATGCCGGAGAGCGCCTCGATGCCGGACCAGGCGTGCCGCACGGCGTGCTCCACCAGGGCGTCCCAGTTGTGGCCGGCCTGGACAACGACGGCGACGCCGCCGCAGGAGTCCTCGGCGCTGACGGTGAATCCCTCCGAGGCGATCTTCAGGACGGCGCCGGGGAACCCGTCGTCGGACACGAGCAGGTTGGAGCCGCCGCCGATGATCAGCAGCGACTCGCCGGCCGCGTCCGCGGAACGGACGGCGTCGATGATCTCGGCCTCGGTGCGGGCCTCGATGAAACGGCCGGCGGGGCCGCCGACGGCGGCCGTGGTCAGGGCGGAAAGCAGAGTCTGGGTCACCCGTCCAGCCTAGCCCGGTTCCGCTGCGCTCCCCTAAGCAGCACCAGCGCAGTCAGGTGAGTTTCCGGGCCACCGGGGAGAGCAGGAAGCTGACCACCAGCATCACCATGACGGCCAGCAGCGAGTGCAGGATGCCGACATGCTCCGCCAGCAGCCCCAGCAGGGGCGGGCCGCAGAGGAACGCGCCGTAGCCGATCGTGGACACCACCGAGACCCGGGCGGCCGCCTTAACCGGATCGTCCGCGGCGGCGGACATGCCCACCGGGAAGCCCAGCGACGCGCCCAGGCCCCAGACCGCGAGGGCCACATAGGCCAACCAGGGCGCCGGCGCGAAGACGAACAGGCCCAGGCCCACTACGGCCAGGGCCGCGCACCAGCGCATTACGGGGACGCGGCCGAAGCGGTCCAGCACCACCGTGCCGGCGAAGCGCCCCACGGTCATGAACGTGACGAAAAGCCCGTACCCCGCGGCGCCCGCAGCGTCGGACTGGCCGTGGCCGTCGGCGAGCGCGAGCGCCACCCAGTCCCCGGCCGCGCCCTCAGCGAGGGCGAGGCCCAGCACCAGGACGCCCAGCAGGAGTGTCCGGCGGTCCCGCCAGGCCTGGGCGATCTGGCGTTTGTTGTCCAGCGGTTCATCGGGCCGGTCCGTGGCCGGACGGATGACCGGGATCGGCCCGGTGGAGGGATCCTCGAACGTATCGGGCCTGTCCGGCTTGAAACTGTGGCGGCCCTCCACCGGGGTGATGTCGGCGCGGAACCAGGAGGCGGCGGTGGCCACGGAGACCGCGACCAGCACGCCCACGGCGCCGAAGTGCCAGACGACGGGCACGCCGGCGCCCGCGGCCCAGGCGCCGGCCGCGGCGCCGGCCACGGTGCCGAGGCTGAAGGCGCCGTGCAGCCGGGGCATGATGTGCCGGTTGACGGCGCGCTCCACGGCGGCACCCTCGACGTTGGAGGCCGTGTTCCAGCTGGCGGTGCCGAGTCCGATCACGGCCAGTCCCGCCGCGACGGCGAGCGGGTTGACCAGCACGGAGGTGCCAAGGCCCGCGAGGACCAGTCCGGTGCCCACCATGATGCTGCCGATCCGGATGGTCTGCTTCGAGCCGAACCTGAGCACGATCAGCCCCGACGCGGAGACCGAGATGAAGGACCCCAGTGTCATGCACAGCAGCAGCAGCCCGATGTTCCCCGGGGTGAGGTCCAGCCCGTCGCGGATGGCCGGCAGCCGGGACACCCACGTGGCGAAGGCGATGCCGCTGACCGCGTAGGCGGCCACGACGGCGTTACGCCAGTGGGTCACCTCCGCGGCCTGGCCCGTGCTGACGCTCATTGGGTCGCCACGCTGGTCAGGCCAGCCTGACGACGGCCTGTGCCTTCATCAGCACCTTCTGGCCGCCCGAGAGGACCGTGAGGTCAACGCGGGCGGTGCCTGCCTCGGCGTCGAGCGCCCCGATGGTTCCGCTGATCTCGATCACGGCGCCGGCGTCCGGGGTTCCCGTGGTGTCGGCCACCGGGACCGGCTTGGTGAAGCGGGTCTGGAAATCGACGACGGCGGCGGGGTCGCCGGCCCAGTCGGTAACGAGCTGGACGGCGGAGCCCATGGTGAACATGCCGTGGGCAATCACGCCCGGCAGTCCCACGCTGGTGGCGAAAGCCTCGTTCCAGTGGATGGGGTTGAAGTCGCCGGAGGCACCGGCGTACTTGACGAGGTCCGTGCGGGTGACGTCGATGCTGCGGCTGCCGATGTCCTGGCCGACCGTGAGTTCCGAGAATGTGGGTGTCATGGCTACTGTCCCTCTCCGCGGACCAGGATGGATGAGGTGGCTGTGGCGACGGCCTCACGCGAATCGTTTCCGGCGCCCGCGTCTGCCCCTGCGGTGAGTGCGAAGATTTCCGAGCGGGTGGTGATCATGGCGCCGCCGCCCATCGCGCGGACCCCGTCGACGTGGAGTTCGGCGACCAGCCGGTCCCCGGCCACGATCGGCCGGTGGTGGATGAACCGCTGGTCCGCATGGACCACCCGGGAGAAATCGATGCCGGAGTCCGGGTCCTCGATCAGCTGGGCGTCGGCCCGCTGCGCGACGATGATCGCGAAGGTCGGCGGCGCCACGACATCGCTGTGCCCCAGCGCTGCGGCGGCCTCCACGTCGAAGTGGGCGGGGTGGGTGGCCTTGACTGCGCGGGCGAACTCGCGGATCTTCTCTCGGCCGACGTCGTACACCTCTGCGGCAGGGTAGCTGCGCCCCTGCAGGTCCGGATTGATAGTCATGGATCCAGCCTATCGCCACGCCGCCGGGCGGCCCGCGACGATGACGGGGGTGAACAGAATGACGACCTGCGGTATGATGAAAACATCATTTCATCAATTCACCGTCGATCCCGGAGTGCCGATCCCGGAGTTGCGGCGATGAGAAAGCACAGGCAGTGATGATTTCAGCAGCCCAGACCCCCTTGTACGAGATCAAGGCCAACTTGTTCAAGGCCCTCGCCCACCCGGCGCGGATCCGGGTCCTTGAGCTGCTGTCGGCCGCGCCGGACCACTCGGCGCCCGTCAGCCACCTGCTGGCCGAGACGGGTCTCGAAGCGTCGCACCTTTCCCAGCACCTCGCCACGCTGCGCCGCCATGGGGTGGTGACCTCGTCCCGGTCCGCCAACGCCGTGACGTACCGGCTGGCGCATCCGAAGATCGCCGAGCTGCTGGCCATCGCCCGGACATTCCTCCTCGACAGCCTGGCCGATTCCAATGAACAGCTCAAGCTCGCACAGGGACTGCCCAGCGAACATCTCAGCGCTTCCGAGTCATGAGCGCCGCCCTGGCGCACCTCCGCCGGTTCCTGCCGTCCCGCCGTGACTACGACGGGCTCCGTTCCTCCTGGAAAACGGATCTGCTGGCTGGCATCACCGTGGGCATCGTGGCGTTGCCGCTGGCGCTGGCTTTCGGGGTGAGTTCCGGCGTCGGCGCCGAAGCGGGACTCATCACCGCCGTGGTGGCCGGCCTGGTGGCGGCTGCCATGGGCGGCTCGCACGTCCAGGTCTCCGGTCCCACCGGCGCCATGGTGGTGGTGCTGGCCCCGGTGGTCGCCGTCCACGGCGCCGGCAGCATCGCCTTGGTCTCCTTGCTGGCTGGGCTCATGGTGGTCATCCTGGGCATCAGCGGACTGGGCAGGGCAGTGGCCTTCATCCCGTGGCCCGTGGTGGAGGGCTTCACCCTCGGCATCGCTGCAATCATTTTTCTCCAGCAGGTCCCGATGGCCACCGGAACCGAGGGGATACCAGGCCACAACACCGTGCTGGCCGCCGTCGAGGCCGCCTCCCGGGCAACCTTGCCAACCGTGCTTCAGACGTTGAGCATCGTGGCGGTCGTCGCGGCGGTGATGCTCCTGCTTCCGAAGCTCAACAAGGCCCTGCCCGCGAGCCTGGTTGCGGTGCTCCTGGCCACCGTGGCCGCGGAGCTGCTTCAGCTGGACATCCCCCGGATCGGGGAACTGCCGCATTCGCTGTCCGCACCGTCGGTGCCGGCGCTCGACCCTGCGGCTCTGGGCGGGCTTCTGATGCCTGCGGTGTCCATCGCGATGCTGGCCGCCATTGAATCCCTGCTCTCCGCACGGGTGGCTGCCGGCATGGTCGGCCCCGACGGCAGGCCCTCCGGGACCTACAGCCCGGACCGGGAGCTCACCGGGCAGGGCCTCGCCTCCGTCGCGGCGGGGTTGTTTGGCGGGATGCCGGCCACGGGCGCCATCGCCCGGACTGCCGTCAACGTACGCTCCGGAGCGAGGACCAGGCTGTCCGCCATTGTGCACGCCCTGGTTTTGCTGGCCATCATCTACCTGGCGGCGGGATTGGTCGGGAAGATCCCGCTGGCGGTCCTGGCCGGCATCCTGATGGTCACGGCCACCCGGATGGTCTCGCTGCATACGGTGACCGCCGTCCTGCGCTCCACGCGCGCCGACGCTTTCGTGTTCGTCCTGACGGCCCTCATCACCGTGGCCTTTGACCTGATCGTGGCCATCGAGATCGGGCTTGTCGCCGCGGCCCTCTTCACGCTGCGGAAGTTCGCCTCGCTCAGCGGGGTCAAGCGCGAGGAGATCCCGGGAGCACGCCTGCAGGGGGACGAACACATCGCGATCTTCCGGCTGGACGGGGCCATGTTCTTCGGTGCCGCGGAACGCGTCCTGCAGGAAATCAGCCAAGTCAGGGACATCCAGGTGGCCATCATCCGGCTCTCGCAGGTGCGGATGCTCGACGCCACCGGGGCCCACACCCTGGTGGAGGTCATTTCGGCGCTGGAGCTGCGCGGGGTGACGGTCCTGCTCAAGGGCGTCCAGCCGCAACACCTTGAGCTGGTGACCAACGTCGGGGTGATCCGCTCGCTGCGGCACCACAAGCACCTGTTTACGTCCCTGCCCGAGGCCGTGGAGCATGCCCGCAGCCACGTGCGCCGGAATGCGGCTGCTAGCGTTTGAGGTTCTTGCGGATCGTCTGGCCGCGGACCACGATCCCGGCGATGTGCAGCACCAGGCCGAGGCCGATCACGGCGAGCGAGGCGACGGCGAGGTCCTGGTTGCCCGAGCTGTTGCCGATCAGGTTCAGGACGATCCCGACGCCGAGCAGGCCCATGGCGCTGAAAACCAGCACCTTGTAGGTGGTTGGCGCGGAGTCCCAGAATTCTTTCAGCACCGTGCCAGTCTACCGGGCCGCCGGTTGCGGGTTGCCGCTCAGAACAGGGACTCCTGGACCGCCGGAACGTCCGTGCCGTGGTCGCCGAGCTCGATGGTCCGGGCCTTCAGCTGCCCGAGGTTGACGACAAACTCAAGGTCGGCGCCGTCGAGGCTGGCCAGTGCGATGCTGCCGCTCAGCGAGTCGATCCGGAACCCGTGGGTTCCCGCGCTGAGCTCGTGCGGGTAGGCGTGCCGTGCCGCCGGCGCGCACGCCGCATCAGAGAACCCCGGCCGCAGCCAGGGCTCGTCGACGACCCCAAAACCGCCGCCCCCGACGCCGGCCAACAACTCGCGGGCGCCCGCGGCCAGCCTGCTGTTCAGGGCATCCAGTTCGACGGCGGGGGCTGGCCCGGTCAGGGCTGCGGCCTTGGCTGCAGACCGGACCTGCTGCGGAAGGCCGGCGTCGCGGGTCACTATGTCCTCGAGGATCCTGACCACCCGGCCGTCGTCGGCTCGGGCGACGTAGCGGGCGACGACGGCGCCTTGTTCGGCGAGCCTCTTCCACTTCCGCAGGTTCGCGGCGGTGCCGACCTTGCTGGCGCCGCCGGCGAAGGTGGCGACGTACAGCCAGTGCGGCTGCATCAGGTAGGCGCGCAGCCCGGGCGGCACGCGTCCGCCGCGGTGGAAGTCGTGGATAAGCCGCGAATCATCCACCACGAAGCACCGCTCGCACTGGCTGCCCCTGACGGCCTGCGCCCGGGCCGGGCAGAGGACGTGGTCCCGGTCCGCGGGCCCGTGGACCTTGTGGTGCCCCAGGCAGTGCTTCCCCGCCGCCGCGAGGCGGAAGCCCAGCCGGGTGCCGGCACCGATGGCCAGGTCCGTCCAGCCGCCGTCGGGGTCCTGCAGGCGCATCACCGGGTGCCCGCCGCCGGACGGGCCGGCCTCCGCCGCTGCGCCCGGCTCGGCATCCCAAAAGACCCCGTGGACCAGATAGCGGGTATCGGTCACGGGGTCTCCTTGGTTAGGGACCGGCTAGAGGGCCGGCTGCACCCCAAAGGCTACCGCGAGCTTCATGATCTTCTCGGCGCGGCCCAGGCGGGGCAGGTCCGAGCCGTCGCGGATGACGCGGCCATTGGCCTCGAAGTCGGCCATGAAGTCAGTGGCCCAGGCGACGTCGGACGGCGTGGGGCTGATGACCTCGTTGATGACGTGGGTCTGGTCGATCGCGAGGCAGAGCTTGCCGGTCATGCCCATCATGACGGTAATGCCGGTCTGCTCGCGGAGGATGGGGTGGTTGGTGCCGACCGTGGGGCCGTCGATGGGGCCGGGCAGGTTGCCGACGCGGCTGGCCACGACCAGCTTGGCGCGCGGGTAGGACATGGCCTCCGGGGTGGCGGCCATGCCCGTGTCACGGCGGAAGTCGCCCGAGCCGAAGGCGAGCCGGAACGCACCCTGGGCTTTGGCTATGTTGTTGGCTTCCTCGATGCCGACGGCGGACTCGACGAGCGGGATGACCGGCGTCTTGCCGTCCATGCGGTGGAAGCTTTCGGTGACCTGGTCAGCGGATTCGGTCTTGGCGAGCATCACACCGAGCAGGCCGGGGGTGCCGCGGAGCCCGGCGAGGTCGTCGGCCCAGAAGGGGCTGGTGGCGTCGTTGATCCGGACCCAGGCGCTGCCGCCGGCGGTCAGCCAGTCCACGACGTTGGCGCGGGCCGCGTCCTTCTGGGAGGGGTCCACCGCGTCTTCGATGTCCAGGATGATGGCGTCCGCGCGGGACATGGCCGACTGGTCGAAGAGTTCGGTCTTCATTGCGTTCACGAGCAGCCAGGAGCGGGCGATTTCGGCCGGAATGTTGCGTTGAGGCCGGACGGTCCCGGCGGTGGTGGTGGAGGTCATGTATCTACGCTAGCCGTTCCGGGGTGTCTCCCGCGAAGTATTCCGGCCCGCGGAAGCGACCAATACGACCAAAATCACGTTCCCGCTCAGCTGAGCGCGCCCGCGGCAGCCATGGAGGTTTGGCATTACTCGCGCATGCTTTCCTGCCGGGTACTGACAGCGGACGGACAATTGAGGCCCCGGATTACGCAGAATCGGGGCCTCAACTGCCGGCCAGCCTGTTGGGTGGGTGCCGGAGCGTTACGGGATGTTGCTGCCCCGCGCCGTCACCCAGAGCCCGTACCACTCGGTCCGGGTCATGGATGCAGCCACCGCAGCCGCGTCGGCGCAGGCGCGGATGCGGTCCGGATTGGCGGTGCCGATCACGGGGGCGATGCCGGCCGGGTGCTTCATCAGCCAGCCGAGCAGGATCGCTTCCCCGGTGGTCTTCTTCTCCGCCGCCAGCTGCGCCACGAGCCCGGTGGTCGCTTCCTCCGCCGCAGACGGCGCCGGGGCCGGCGCCCCGGTGTAGAGGCCCCGGGCCAGGGCGCCGTAGGCCTGCAGGGTGATCCCGTGCCGGACGCAGTGCTCCACGGTGCCGTGCGGGAAGCTGTAGTCAGTTCCCTCGGCGTGGTTGACCAGCACCGTGCTCTCCAGCCAGGCGCGTTTGAGCAGGCTCATTTCCAGCTGGTTGGCGACCACCGGGGTCTCGAGCCGGTCCTGCAGGACCTCGATTTGCGCCCCGGACATGTTGGACACGCCCAGCGCCCGGACCTTGCCTTCCGCCATCAGCTGCCCGACGGCGGAGGCAACCTCCGCGGGGTCCATCAACGGGTCGGGGCGGTGGAGCATCAGCACGTCCACATACTCCGTGCGGAGCCGGCCGAGGCTCTGGTTGACGCGTTCCAGGATGGCGTCCCGGCTCAGGTCGTAGAACCCCTCCATGCCCTGCTCGTTTACCCGGATGCCGCACTTGGTCTGCAGCCTGATGCGCTCGCGCAGTCCCGGGGTGTTGGCCAGCACCTCGCCGAACACCGCCTCGGACTTGCCGGCACGGTAGATGTCGGCATGGTCGAAGAGGGTGATGCCCGCATCAAGGGCAGCGTCGACGGCGGCAGCCGCCTCGTCCACGTGCGCGGACGAGTACGGCTCCGGCGACCAGCTGCCGCCCAGGCCCATGCAGCCGTAGATCAGTTCCTGGGCAGGGTTCAGCTTCTGGGCAGGGCTCAGTTCCTGGGCCGGATGGCCGGCTTCCGTCTTTTCGTCCGTGGCGCTCATCGCAGCCAGACGGTGGTGCTGCCCGGCAGGAGGTTACCGTCCAGGGGTCCACTGCTGAGCAGCACCTCACCGGCGGGCAGCTCGACGGGCATGTCACCGAAGTTGGTTACGGTCTGCCAGCCGCCGGGGCGGCCGAAGTGCAGCACGTCGGGGCTTGCCGCGGTGTGCCATTCGAGCTCTTCCGAGGTCTGCAGCTCGCGGCGCAGCTTCAGTGCCCGGCGGTAGAACTCAAGGGTGGACCCCTCGACCCCGTCCTCTGCCGCGACGGCGTAGCGGCCGAACCAGGCCGGCTGCGGCAGGTGCGCGCCGCCGTCGCCGAAGCCGAAGGAAGTGCCCTCCGCGGCCCAGGGCAGCGGCACGCGGCAGCCGTCCCGGCCGATCTCCACGCCCTTGTTCCGGAAGAAGGTCGGGTCCTGGCGCTCGGCGTCCGGGATGTCCGCGACTTCCTGCAGTCCGAGCTCCTCGCCCTGGTAGAGGTATGCGGAGCCCGGCAAGGCGAGCATCAGCTGGGTGGCCGCGCGGGCACGGCGCAGGCCGAGTTCGACGTCGAGCTCCTCGGCCGGGGCGCCGGCCAGGAGCCAGCCCTTGCCGTCCTGGCCCTTGGCGTGCCTGCCGCCGCCCTTGGGCAGGCCGTAGCGCGTGGCGTGGCGGACGACGTCGTGGTTGGAGAACACCCAGGTGGAGGACGCGCCGGACTCGGTGGCTTCGGCCAGGTTGCGGGTGATGATTTCGTGGAATTCCTCGGCGTCGAAGTCGGCCTGCAGGAGGTCGAAGTTGAACGCCTGGCCCAGGCCTTCCGGGCTCGCGTAGCGGCCGCGGCGGCTGGCGTGGACCCAGGCTTCGGCGACGGCGGTGCGCGGCGGGTTGTACTCGTTGAAGACCTGGCGCCATTCGACGTAGATCTCGTGGACCTCGTCGCGGTCCCAGAACGGGTGCGAGCCGTCGTCGAAGCCGTCAGTGCCGCTGTTGGCCTCGCTCAGTTCGACCCTGGACAGCAGCGGCTCGGTGAGGTCCTTGGTGAGGGCGTGCGCAACGTCCACGCGGAAGCCGTCCACGCCGCGGTCGGACCAGAAGCGCAGGGTCTTGAGGAAGTCGTCGCGGATTTCGCGGTTGGACCAGTTCAGGTCCGGCTGTTCCTTGGCGAAGATGTGCATGTACCACTGGCCGGGGGTGCCGTCCGGTTCGGTGATGCGCTCCCAGGCCGGGCCGCCGAAGACGGATTCCCAGTCCGACGGCGGGATCTTGCCGTTCTCGCCCTTGCCGTCCCGGAAGATGTAGCGCTCACGCGCATCCGAGCCGCGGGGCGACGCCAAGGCCTCCTGGAACCAGATGTGGCGGTTGGAGGAGTGGTTCGGGACGATGTCCGCGATCAGCTTGATGCCTGCGGCGTGCAGGGCTGCGGACATCTCGTCGAAGTCCTCCAGCGTGCCGAGCTTGGGGTCGACGTCGCGGTAGTCGTCGACGTCGTAGCCGCCGTCGGCGAGGGCCGAGGGGTAGAACGGGCTGAGCCAGACGGCGTCGATCCCGAGTTCCTTCAGGTAGGGAACCTTCGCCGTGATGCCCTTGATGTCGCCGAGGCCGTCGCCGTTCGAGTCGGAGAAGCTGCGCGGGTAGATCTGGTACACGGAGGCCTGCCGCCACCAGTTGGGATCGGCGGCGAGATCGGTACCGGACAGGGTTGCCAGCGTGGCGGTGTTGGACAAGGGGGATCCTCCGGGCTCGGAACTGGGGTTCTGGTAATTTAGATACAAGCTAAATATATTGCCTGAACAATTATGGGTCCGGATCCGGGAGAGGTCAACATTTGAAGCCGACGGCAGCCGCCGCCACCCCCCAGCTGCTGCGCCGGGTGAATGCCCAGTCCGTGCTCGGCGTCATCCGGACCACGGAGGTGGCCACCGGCACCGAGCTGATGACCCGGACCGGACTGACGAGGGCCTCGGTCATTGCCGTCTGCGAGGACCTGATCCGGCGCGGCTGGATCCGCGAGCTGGACGCCCGCACCGAGGAACAGCCCCTGGGCCCGCGCAAGGGACGTCCCGCCCGGCGCTTCGCGCTCAATGCGACGGCAGGTTTCGTGCTGGGCATCGATATCGGCGCCGCCACCACTACGGCGGCCGTCGCGGACCTCCGCGGCACCGTCGTCGGGCGCTCCAGCGAAAGCTTCCGGGCCACGGACATCCCCGCCGAGGAGCGGACCGACGTCGTCGACCGTGCGTGCCGCTCGGCGCTGGCGGCAGCCGGGACCGGTCCGGGCGCGGTCTTGGCCGTGGGGGCGGGGATCGCCGCTCCGGTGGACCGCGACGGCAAGGTGCTGGGGACGCAGCATTTCTGGAGCCTGTTCGACGTCGGGCTCCGCGCGGCGCTTCAGGAACTCCACGGCTGGACAGTACTTCTGGAGAACGATGCCAACCTTGCCGCCCTGGGCGAACGCTGGCGGGGTTCCGGCGCCGGCGTCGACGACCTGGTGGTGCTCTTGGCCGGTGAACGGCTGGGCGCCGGCGTGCTGGAGTCCGGGCGGCTGCTGCACGGCCGCGGTGGCGCGGCCGGTGAAATGGGCTACCTGGACCTTGTGGAGGGCGTCGGCTCCAGCGATGGCATCGCCAGCCTGGCCCGGCAGTGGTCCGCAGCCGGCGGCGGTCCCGCCGGGGGCGGCGAGGCGAGCGCCCGGCGCGTCTTTGAGGACGCCGCCGCCGGGGATCCCGCCGCACTGGCCATCCTCGACAGGATTTCTGACCGGATGGCCCGGGTCATCGCCTCCGTGTCGAGTTTCATCAATCCCGAGCTGGTGGTGATTGGCGGCGCTGTTGCTGAATCGGCGGGGGCACTGCTCCCCGGCATCACGGCACTGCTCCCCCGCTACACGGCAACACCCCCGCGCGTGACGGTCTCGCCCCTGGGCGATTCGATTGTCACGGTCGGCGCCGTCCGGCACGCGTTGGACTACGTCGAGGCAAACGCCCTGGAGCTGGAGCTGGCTCGGGGTTAGCTTACCGGTTCCAGGGCGGCGGCGATGGGCAGGTCCCCGTCCCGGAATTCGATGGTGCGCCCGGCCGTGGAGGGCAGGCCCAGCACGGCCGCCGCGACGAGGGCAACGTTGGCGCGGGCCGTGTCCCGCTTCCCGGAGTCGTCCGCGGGGTCGACGTCGACCAGTCCGTTGCCGGGCCCGTCGGTGAGCGCTCCGGGCCCCAGGATGGTCCAAGCTAGGTCCGTTCCACGCAGGTATGCGTCGGCGGCCGCCTTGGCCTCGGCGTACGCGAAGAACCCGTGGTCCTCGGGGACACCGTGATCGGGGCCGGCTCCGAAGTAGGACACCATGATGTAGCGCCCGACGCCGGCCGCGGCCGCCGCGTCCATCGACCGGATGGCGGCGTCCCTGTCCACGGCATAAGTGCGCTCCGGGCTTCCACCGCCGGCACCGGCCGACCAGACGACGGCGTCGTGGTTCCTCAGCGCCTCGGCGATGTCCGCCGTCGTCGCATGTTCAACATCCAGGACCACGGGCATGGCGCCGGTGGCCTCGACGTCCGCCCCGTGGTCCGGGTTGCGGATGAATGACGTAACGTCCAGTCCTTCCTCGGCCAGGATGCGGGACAGTTCCAGAGCCACTTTGCCGTGGCCGCCAATGATTGCGATTCGCGTCATGGACCCATTCTGTCCCACGCGCCCCGTCGCCGCACGCGGCTGTCGGTCCGATACCGGCCGGTTGACGCTTCCTTCCGATCAGTCCACCCGCTGGCCGAATGCCGGCGTCACTCCCCGAAGGTATTCCCTGTTCAGGTGATCCGGGTCGTAGTAGACGGCAACGCCCCCTACGGCGCTGTAGCAGCTGGTGTCGTCACAGAAATACCGGCTCAAGTCCACGGGCCGGACCATCGGGTGGTTCAGTTCTTCTACCGCGGCCGCCATGGGGTCTGACGGCAACGCCTTGTCTCTCGGAACGGCGCAGCTTTGGGGATTCTCCGGGTTGAGGGCCAGGCACTCAGCGCTTCGCACTGCGCCGTTCAACGGCGGGTCGTAAATAGGCTGGACTTTGGCGCCAACCGCCAGCCAGCGCTTCCAGTGCCTGACGAGCCCGTCGGCATACTGCGCCGTCTGGGAGCGGCCGGTTCCGTCATCTATTTGCTCACCTGCGGCGAACATGCTGACGAACACCCTGCTGGGCCTGTCCCGCTCTATGGCCGTGGCAACAGTCTGGCCCCACCGCTGACAATCGGCGGTCGTGGCTGGATCAGCGGGCCGCCCCCCGTGGCCGGAAAGTCGTGCGTCCACGAGCGGGCAGCCGCCGAAGTAGCTCCATTTCAGCTTCCAGTGACGCTCTTTCGCGAGCTCAAAAATGGCTGTCTGCCATTGCTGCGCGTGAGAATCACCGACCAGCCACACGGTCTCGGCGTTGGGATCGCCCCCCGAAAGATCGCACGAGGCCGGGTGGCCCTCAAGGCCATCCCGGAGCGTGTTGTCGTTGGTCTGACACTCTTCAGGAGAATGGGTGTACGAGTTCACAGGGCCCATGTGGGGCAGGGCCACGGGCATTGTCCAAGGGTCGCCGCAGTCTTCATTCCGGTCTACTACGGCGGCTCCGCGACACGGATTAGCGGCGAGCCTTTCGGCTTTGGCGGCGGCCTGGTCTGATCGTTGGACACCGAGGAGGCCCAGGCTGAGGGCGGCCAGGGAAACGGCCACCATGCCCGCCACAAGGCCGATGAACACTCTCCGCGGCCGGTCCCGTGGCCCACCTTGTTTGATCCACCGGTCTTCAACGAAGGTTTTGGTCAGCCAAGCGAGCCCCACTGCCGCCGCCAAAACGAGGAGCCGAACGCCGAACGTCAGATCGGCGCCTGCGACGAAGGGTGCGACAACAATGAGCGGCCAATGCCACAGATACAGCGAGTAGGAAATGTCGCCTACGAACTGCACCGGCTTGAGCCCTGTAAATCGATCGTGCCACATCCGCATCCCGCCCGATCCGGCCAGGATCACAAGCGCCGTGCCCATGACCGGAACTATGGCTGTCCAGCCTGGAAATGGCGTTTCGTGGTTGAACGCGAGGGCGGTGGCCAGAATCGTTGTGAAGCCAGCAACGGCGCCCACGTTCCGCAGGCGGCGCGACACTGACGGCAAGGCGCCCACGAATGCCAGCCCTGCGCCTACGCCGAACTCCCAGATTCGGACGGGAGTCGCGAAGTAAGCCTGGTTGGGCGCAACGGCAGTGATGTAAACACTGCATATGAGGGATGCGAGAGTAGCCAGCCCGATGCCTGCGACAAGGACGGACGTCGAATTCTTGCGCGTCCTGCGAGCCACTGCAAACAACGCCACCAATCCGAGCGGCCACAGCAAGTAGAACTGCTCCTCGACGGATAGTGACCAGTAATGCTGGGCCACCGTTGCCGATTCATTCATGGCGGAGTAGTCAACAGACTTGGCGGCGAGGAGCCAGTTCTCAAAGTAGAAGGTGCTGCCCAGCACCTCCTCGACCGTGGATTCCCACCGGGTGCACGGGAGCGTGAGCCCAGCGAGAATCAGGGAGGCAACAAGGACCAGGAACGCGGCCGGCAGAAGGCGCCTGACTCGCCGGGCATAGAACGCCCCGAGCCTAATGCGGCCGCTCGCCTGAAGCTCCCTGACAAGGTGCGAGGTGATCAGGAACCCGGAAATCACAAAGAACACGTCAACGCCGACATAACCGCCGGGAAGACGTTGAGGCCAAAGATGGTTTAGAACCACCAAGCCGACAGCAAGTGCCCTCAGCGCCTGGATATCCGTCCGGTGGCCCTTGCGCGCACCGCCTGCACTATTCCGCCTGGTAAGTCGCGGGAGGTTGCGCTCCTGCCGATCGGCCGTGATTGTCATGATTCCCTTCAACATGCAGGCGACATTCGCTGCCGGATCTCGAGCACGCAGCGGTGCGCTCATAACAAAAGGACCCTGCAGGCTTTGCCTGCAGGGTCTTTCTGTAGCGGCGGGGAGGCTCGATCTCCCGACCTCACGATTATGAGTCGTGCGCTCTAACCAACTGAGCTACGCCGCCATAAATGAGGAAAACCTGCGCTAAGCCGGTCAAAAACCGCCTTGACACAGGCCCTCATTCAGAGCCCCCCACCGGAATCGATCCGGTGACCTCGTTCTTACCAAGAACGCGCTCTACCACTGAGCTAGGGGGGCAACGAGTAAATACTCTACCGGAAGATTCCCCTCCCAACAAATCGGCATCGGGGTGGCCCCGAAAGCGTCAAAAACGGCGAAAATCAGGCGTTATCGGCACCAGGAGACGGCCCAAAAAGCGGCCCCGCGGCAACGCCTGACTACCCGATGTGACCAAGGGTACTTAACGAAGAACGGGCCGGCTCTGCAGCCGGCCCGCTCTCACGGTGAATCAGTGCTTAGCAGCTGACGGTTACCACTTGTTGCGGGGCTTGAAGCCGCCTTCGGTGCGCGGCTTGCGGGCCGCGTCGGTGCCGACGCCACGCTCGTTGCGGTCACTGAAGGAGCGTCCGCCGCGGTCAGCGGAGGACCGCTCGCCGTCGTTCTTGCGGAACTCGCGCTTGAAGCCGCCATTGCCCTTGAAGTTGCCACCACGGTCGCCGCCGCCGGAGTACCCGCCGCGGTCGCCGCCGCGGCTGCCGCCCTGGTAGCTGCCACGGTCACCGGAAGGCTTGCGGCCGTTGTCCAGTTCGAGGTGGATCAGCTCGCCGCCGATCCGGGTGCGGGACAGGGCCTTCAGCTGGTCGGCGCTCAGGTCCGCCGGGAGCTCCACGAGGGAGTGGTCCGCGCGGATGTCGATTCCGCCGATCTGGGCCGAGGAGATGCCGCCTTCGTTTGCAATGGCACCAACGATGGAACCCGGCATGACGCGCTGGCGGCGTCCGACGGCGATCCGGTAGGTGGCGTTGCCCTCGGTCAGGGTGCGGGTCGGGCCGCGTGAGCCGAAGCCGTCCTTGGAGCGCTCGCGCTTCTGGAACTCGGGCGCTGCCGGCAGTTCCTTGACCAGGAGCGGCTGTCCACCCTGGGCCATGACGGCCAGCGCGGCGGCGATCTCCGACGCCGGCACGTTGTGCTCTTCCTCGTAGGAGGAGATGAGGTCGCGGAACGCTGCGACGTCCTCGGACTCGAGGGTCTCCGTGATGCGCTCAGCGAACTTGCCCAGGCGCAGTGTGTTGACGGTCTCGGCCGTGGGCAGGTGCATCTGCTCCACCGGCTGGCGGGTTGCCTTCTCGATGGAACGCAGCAAGTACTTCTCCCGCGGCGTCATGAACAGGATCGCGTCGCCGGAACGGCCTGCACGGCCGGTGCGGCCGATGCGGTGGACGTAGGACTCGGTGTCGTGCGGGATGTCGTAGTTGACCACGTGGCTGACGCGCTCGACGTCGAGGCCGCGGGCGGCGACGTCGGTGGCGACGAGGATGTCGATCTTGCCGTCACGCAGGGCCTCGACCGTCCGCTCACGCTGCTGCTGCGGGATGTCGCCGTTGATGGCGGCAGCCTGGAATCCGCGGGAGCGCAGCTTGTCGGCGAGGTCCTCGGTGGCCATCTTGGTGCGGACGAAGGCGATGACGCCCTCGAACTCTTCGACCTCCAGGATGCGGGTCAGCGCGTCCAGCTTGTGCGGGCCCATGACCTGCAGGTAACGCTGGCGGGTGTTGGCACCCGTAGTGGTCTTGGACTTGACCTGGACCTCGGCCGGGTTGTTCAGGTACTGCTTGGACATCCGGCGGATCTGGCTCGGCATCGTGGCGGAGAACAGCGCAACCTGGCGGCCCGCGGGGGTCTGCTGGAAGATCTGTTCCACGTCTTCGGCGAAGCCCATGCGGAGCATCTCGTCGGCCTCATCCAGGACAAGGTACTGGAGCTCGGACAGGTCGAGGGAACCCTTGGAGATGTGGTCGATCACGCGGCCGGGGGTACCGACAACAACCTGGGCGCCGCGGCGCAGGCCGGCGAGCTGGGGGCCGTAGGCGGAGCCGCCGTACACCGGGAGGACGGTGAAGTCGTCGATGTGCTTGGCGTAGGAGGTGAAGGCTTCGGCGACCTGGAGGGCGAGCTCACGGGTCGGGGCAAGCACCAGGGCCTGGGTCTTGCGGGACGGGCCGTTGAGGTCGTGGAGTTCGGCCAGACGGGACAGTGCCGGTACTGCGAATGCTGCAGTCTTACCGGTACCGGTCTGGGCGAGGCCCACGACGTCGCGGCCTTCGAGCAGCAGCGGGATGGTTGCTGCCTGGATCGGGGACGGCTTCTCGTAGCCGACGTCCTGCAGGGCAGCGAGGACGCGGCCATCGATGCCGAGGTCAACGAACTTGACGCCTTCTTCTTCAGCGTCTTCTTCCTTAGCCGGGGCAGCCGTGGCTTCGTTCTTGGTGTCAGCCTGCGGCGCGGCCTCGGCAGCAGCCGGAGCCTCAACGTTCGCAGGAGCCTCGGTGAATTCCGGGGCGGAGCCGGCTGCGGGGGCAGCCGTTTCAGAAGTCTCGACGTCGACCGGGCTGTTCTCGGTGGCGAGTTCGGTTTCGACGGAGTTGTTCTGATTTTCGGGCATAGGTGAAATATCCTCATCCATAGGGGCCAAGCGGCACAACCCGAGGTGAGCGGAGCCGCAGTACGCGTGACCTGTATTGCCGGACGTACTTTGACCGGCCGGTCACATAGAAGCCCGGCGCTTTCGCAATCCCGTGGCAGGACTTCCCGCTGCATCTCTTGGCTGCTATCCCAGCAGTCTGTACAGCGTTTTCTTTAGCCGGCTCTCCCTATGAAAATGCCCGCATCACAATCTGCGGGCCCCAACACTTACCAGTCCTGCCTCAAGAATTGGGCAGGAATAAGGGATTTCCGGAGTGGGGGATATTTCAAGTGTAGGGCATTGATCCCGCCCATGGGTAACCGAGAGGCCGACGGCGGCGGTGAGCTTGCGCACACGGCGGCCGGCCCGCTACACGCCGAGGCGGCGCTGCAGCTTCTCGAACTCCTGATGGTACTCGGGCTGGAGGCGGATCTGCCCGTCGGCGTCGGCGTCCCGCAGGGCCTCCATGTCCTCAACTGTGGGGTCACTGAACCATTTGCCGATGGTGACGCCGTGGGCGGGGACGAAGATCCGGTGGATGTGGTCGCCCGCCTGGATGCTGCCGACCCGCACTACCCGCAGATACGTTCCCACGCGCCCTGCGTCGCCGAACCGCTTGACCCAGTGCGGCTCGTGCATCCGACGCTGGAAAGTGGCGCAGGGGGTGCGGGGCGAGGTCACTTCGACTTCGACGTCGAGCCCGATCTTCCAGCGTTCACCGATGACGGCGTTGGTGGCGCTGATGCCGGCGACGCGCAGGTTTTCGCCGAAGACCCCCGGCGGCAGCTCGCGCCCGAGCTCCGCTGCCCAGTAGTCGGCGTCGTCCTGGGAGTAGGCATAGAGCGCCTGGTCCTCGCCGCCGTGGTGGACCCGGCTGGCCTGGATGTCGCCGTGCAGGCCGAGCCTGTGCACCCTGACCGGTCCAGCCACGGACCGCTTGTCGATCGCCGTCACGCCCACACTTCCGGGGTCGTCCAGCAACTGGTGTACGCGGCAGACGGCGAGAACAGATGCGGTGTCCATGGCACCAGTGTAGGCCTGGACCCGCGGACCGGGCTCCGGCTGGACATGTCCCCCTCAGGCCGCCGAACCCCGCGCCACCGAACCCCGCACGACGCTCCTGCCCGGTTACTTTCCCGCAGACCGCGCAAGTGGCCGCCGACACCGGCGAGTCGGCGGGAATCCGCGCCTGGGTCCGGAGGTAACTGGGCAGGAAGGCCGGGCCGACGCCGGGACAAGACCGTAGGATGCTGGAATGAGCAACGAGGCTGGCTTCCCCGGGTCTGCAGGATCCGACGTGTCCGACATCCTGGCGATCGATTCCCTGCTGAGCGCCGGGGAACTGGCCGTGCGGGAGCGGGTCCGCGATTTCACGCAGCAGCGGATCCGGCCGGGCATCGCGGGCTGGTACGACGACGGCGTGTTCCCGCTGGAGCTGGCCCCGGAACTGGGAGAACTCGGAGTCCTTGGCATGCATCTGGAGGGCTACGGCTGCCCGGGCCGTTCCGCCGTCGAGTACGGCCTGGCGGCGATGGAGCTGGAAGCCGGCGATTCCGGCATCCGCACCTTCGTCTCCGTCCAGGGTTCGCTGGCCATGACGGCGATCCACAAGTGGGGCTCCGAGGAACAGAAACAGGAGTGGCTCCCCCGGATGGCCGCCGGCGAACTGATCGGCAGTTTCGCGCTGACCGAGCCCACCGCCGGCTCGGACCCCGCCTCGATGAAGACCTTCGCCCGCCGTGACGGCGCCGGCGACGACGCCGGCTGGATCCTGGACGGCGCCAAACGCTGGATCGGGCTCGCCTCGGTGGCGGACGTGCTGGTGGTGTGGGCGATGACCGAGGATGGTGTCCGCGGCTTCCTTGTGCCCGCCGGCACCCCAGGGGTCACGGCCACGCCGATCGGGCAGAAGCTGTCGATGCGCGCCTCGATCCAGTGTGATGTCACGTTCGACGGCGTCCGGCTGGGTCCCGAGGCCCTGCTGCCGGCCGCCAAGGGGCTGCGCGGACCCTTCAGCTGCCTGAACGAGGCCAGGTACGGGATTGCCTGGGGTGCGATGGGCGCGGCGCGGGACTCCTACGAGGCCGCGCTGAAATACGCGCAGGAGCGGCTGCAGTTCGGCAAACCGCTCGCCGGCTACCAGCTGACCCAGGAAAAGCTGGTGAACATGCTGCTGGAGATCCAGAAGGGCACCCTGCTGGCACTCCAGCTGGGCCGGCTCAAGGACGCCGGGAAACTGCGGCCCGAGCAGATCTCGCTGGGCAAGCTAAACAACGTGCGTGAGGCCATCGCGATCGCCCGCGAGGCCCGGACCATCCTGGGCGGGAACGGGATCACGCTGGACTATTCGCCGCTGCGGCACGCCGCCAACCTCGAGTCAGTCCGCACCTACGAGGGCACCGACGAGGTCCACACCCTGATCCTGGGCCAGCACATCACCGGGCTGGCCGCCTTCCGTTAGTCCCCGCCCTCCGCGCGTCAGGCGGAGAAGCCGCCGTCGGCCTTGAGCAGCTGGCCCGACACCCAGCGGCCCTCGGGCGAGAGCAGGAACGCAACCGTCCCGGCCACATCCGCCGGGGTTCCGAGCCGCCCGCCGGGGTGGCGCCGGGCCAGGTCCTCGCGCAGCTCCCGGCCCATCCAGCCGGTGTCCACCGGACCCGGGTTGAGCGCATTGGCGGTGATTCCCTGCGGGCCGAGTTCCCGGGCCGCCGCGATCACGATCCGGTCCAGTGCGCCCTTGGACGCGCCGTAGGGCAGGTTGAAGGCGGTGTGGTCGCTGGTCAAGGCCACTATCGCGCCGCCCCCAGCCGGTGCCTGCCGCGCAAATGCCGCGATCAGCTGCCAGCTGGCACGGGCGTTGACGGCGAAATGCCGCTCGAAGCTCTCCAAAGAAGTGTCCAGGATGCCTGAGTCCACGGACTCGGCGTGGCTCAGAACGAGTCCCTGCAAGGGCCCGGCCTCCGCCGCGGTTGCCTCCATGAGCCTGTCCACGGCCTGCGGGTCCTGGAAGTCAGCCGGCAGTGCCACGACGGCGGCGCCGGTCGCCTGGAGTTCCGCGGTGAGGCGTCCGACGTCGTCGGGCTGGACGCCCCAGGGCATCCGCGCGTCGTAGTCCTGCCAGTACGTCAGTACGAGGTCCCAGCCGTCGGCCGCAAGGCGGCGGGCGATGCCGGCGCCGATTCCTGCCAGCCGGCCGACTCCGGTAATCAGGGCCGTCTTCCGGTGCGGCGCTGCGGGCGGGCCCGGCGGGTTCCCGGGGGAGGTGGCGTCCATGGGCACCAGAATAGCGCCCGCCCCTGCCGGGTGAGCTCTAGCTCTTGGCCTGTTCAACGTCCGGGTGGACGTCGAAGGCCGGGCCCAGCGAGCCGCGCCGGAGTACCAGGAGCCAGCAGGCGAGGATGGCAAGGGCGCAGAACACGCCGGCGCTGGAGGCCATGATCCAGGCACCGGGCGTCTGGATGTCGAGGTTCTCCGCACCCAGCGCCGTGCCAATGGTCTTGGGCGAGAACAGAAAGACCATGACCGAGATTCCCAGCACTCCGCCCATGAGCCCGCGCAGCCGGCGGTACCGCAGCGGGGTCTCGCGCAGGGTCCAGGCGAAGGCCGGCAGGACCGCCGCGACCCAGACCCAGTGGTGCGACCAGGACACCGGGCTGATCAGCAGCATGGTGAGCGCCGTCGCGGAGATGGCCACCACGCGCGATCCCTGGGCGCTGGCGGACCTGATAACCGCGGCGGCCACCGCTACCACCAGCAGGCTCAGCAGCAGCCACGGCACGGTGACTGAAGCTTCCGGGACGCCGAAGTGCAGGAGCGCGCCCTTGAGTGAGAGGTTGTCGACGTAGCCGGCGCCGCCGATCCGGGACGTGTCCGGGAGGATCTCCAGCCAGAACTGCAGGGACTCGGCCGGCCGGAGCAGCCAGCCGATCAGCACAGTGCCGGCGAAGCCCGCGCCCATGTTAAGAAGGCCCCGCCAGTCTTTGCGCATCAGGAAGTACAGCCCGAAGACCAGCGGCGTCAGTTTGATGCCGGCGGCGACGCCCACCAGGAATCCGGTGCCGGGGAAGCCGCTGGTCCAGTGCCGGTTCCGGGAAAGCAGGTCCGCCGCCATCACCCCCATGAGCAGGATGTTGATCTGCCCGAAGGCCAGGGTTTCGCGCCAGGGGCCCAGGTTCAGCACCGCCAGGACCAGCACGGCGGCGCCCCAGCGGTTGCGTACCGAGCCGAAGGTGGCCCTCCAGTCCGTCCGTGCATTCCAGTACCGCACTGCGCGCAGCGAAACCCAGCCCGCCACTACAGTCCCGGCCGCGTTGAAAATCGTCAGAGCCAGCGGTTCCGGCAGCCTCGCCAGCAGGCTGAAGAGCAGCGCGGCAAACGGCGGATACGTGAACGGCAGCTGGGGGCCGCCGGCCCAGTCCATGTTGCCGCGGTACAGGTCCGACGGCGCCGCACCGGCGCCGTTGAGGATCTTGCCGCCGTGCCAGTAGACGCTGAAGTCAAGGCCCTGTTTCGCCCAGACGCCGAGCCAGGTCCAGACCAGGAACAGCACCGCGGCCAGGGCCAGGATGGTGGAGAGCCGGCGAAGCTGCGGTACCGGAAGTCGCTGCCGAAGCCGTGACGGTGGTGAAGGCGCGGGCCTGTTTTCGGCATCGAGCAGTGACATGGGTCCCCCAAATTTTGACGATTCGAGGCCGACTCGGGGCGCCATCAAGGCGCCCAGCCTCGCCGCTCATCCTACAGAAGCCCTACGCGGAAACTGCGACGACGTCCTTCCTGCGGGCGTCCTTGCGGATGGTCGCACTCACGACGGCGGCGATGGTGCACATCGCGGCGGCACCGAACCAGGCGTAGGTGTACTGTCCGGTGGCGTCCCGGATGGCGCCGGCCGCCAGGGCCGCGGCGGCCGCGCCGAGCTGGTGGGCGGCGAAGACCCAGCCGAACACAACGCTGCCGTCCGCGCCGAAGATCTGGCGGCAGATGGCGGCGGTGGGCGGTACGGTGGCCACCCAGTCCAGTCCGTAGATCACCACGAACACGATCATGCTGGGCTGGACGGTGGCGCTGAGCAGCAACGGCAGCACCAGCAGGCCAATGCCGCGGAACTGGTAGTAGACCGCGAGCAGGATCCGCGGGTTGAAGCGGTCAGTCAGCCAGCCGGAGGCGATCGTCCCGACGATGTCGAAGATCCCGACGACGGCCAGCAGGCCCGCCGCGGTGGTCGGGGCCATGCCGTGGTCATGGGCGGAAGGGATGAAGTGCGTGCCGATCAGGCCGTTGGTGGTGGCGCCGCAGATCGCGAACCCCGCGACAAGCGCCCAGAAGGTCCGCACCTTGCTTGCCCGCTTGAGCACCTGCAGCGCCCTGACGGCAGCATTCTGGCGCGGTTCCCCGGTGCCGGCTGCTGCGGCGTCCGGCCCGGGAGTGGACTCCTCCTCGGCACCGTAGGGAAGCACCCCGGCGTCGGCCGGTGAGTTCTTCAGGAACTTCAGGACAAGCGGAACGACGGCGAGGGCGCCGGCAGCGATCAGCATGGAGGCCTGCCGCCAGCCCGGGTCCTGGGCGAGGGCTGCAATGAACGGTAGGAAGACCAACTGCCCTGCGGCACTGCCGGCGGTGAGGATCCCGATGACCAGGCCGCGGCTTTTCGCGAACCAGGTGTTGGCTATGGTCGCGGCGAAGACCAGTGCCATGGACCCGGTGCCGAGCCCGATGAGCAGCCCCCAGGTGAGCAGGATCTGCCAGGACTGCGTGACCAGCACCGTCAGGGCGCTGCCGGCCGCGATCAGCACGAGCGCCACGGCGGTGACCGCGCGGATGCCGAAGCGTTCCATCAGGGCCGCGGCGAAGGGTGCGGTGAGGCCGAAGAGCACCAGGTTGATGCTGACCGCGGCCGAGAGCACGGTGGTGGACCAGCCGAACTCGTTCTGCAGCGGCACCATCAGCACGCCCGGCGCGGCCCGGAACCCCGCGGCCCCGACCAGTGCCAGGAAGGCGACCACGGCGACGATCCAGGCCGGGTGGATCCTGCGCTTCGGAGCGGGCAGCAGCGTGGTTTCGGGGGCGCTCATAGGGCGGGTCCGTTCTGGGAGGGGGCTTTTGCGGACGGGCCCGGGGAGGCGTAGGTCGCGGCGAGCGGTACGGGGTCCGGGGTTCTGGTGAGGCTGTGCCAGCTCGTGTTCCGGGCAGTGAGCCGTTCCCCGCATTCGGTGCAGCTGTCCGCGGAGGTGGTGCGCGCGCCGCAACCGGTGTGGACCACGAACATGTGGGCTTGCTCCGAGGGGGCCGGCAGGTGCTTTTCGGCCCAGATCACGACGGCGTTGAGCACCGGCAGCGCGTCCTCCCCCATCTCGGTGAGGACGTACTCCTGGCGGGTGCGGCCGCCGTCGTCGTACGGGCTTCGGGTGAGCAGACCGGCGTCGACCAGCGCCGCCAGTCGTTTGGTGAGGACGGAATCCGCCGCCCCGAGCCGGGACTTCATCGCGTCGAAGCGGCCGTTGCCGAAGAAGACCTCACGGAGGACCAGCATGCCCCACGGATCGCCGAGGATGTCCAGGCCGCGGGCCATGCTGCAGTTCCGCTGGGACCAGTCGGATCGAAGTGCCATGCGGACAAACCTAGCTGACTATCTTCAAGAAAGCTAGATGTTTCGTCGAGTTTGGGCGGGGAACCCGGGCCCCGCTACGCCCCGGTGCGGAGCGCGGCGCGGGAGGGCCGGTAGGCCAGGGCCCAGTAGACCAGCATGGCGATGCCGCAGAGCACGCCGAGGCTCGCCACGATCAGCTGCCACTGGGTCTGCGGGTCCTTGCCCCACTCGGCCGCCCCCGCCATGACGGACAGGTACTTGGGTGTCAGGTAGAAGGCCAGGGCCGAGAAGGCGACGATGATCCACCCGGCGAGGCGCATCCGTCCGTTCCGGGATGGCACCCGGTGGATCGCGAAACCCATGCAGGGCAGCGCCACGGCCATCCACACCCAGTGGTGGGACCAGGACACCGGGCTGATCAGGAGCATCAGCAGGGCGGTCGCGGAGACGGCTACGAAGTTCTCGTCCGCGGCCACCGCCCAGGCGATCACGAGCGCGGCAACCGCCGCCAAGGCGAGGGACAGCACCAGCCACATCAGACTGGTCAGGCCGGAGTCCGGGAGTCCCAGGTGCAGCAGCAGTCCCTTGACGGAGAGGTTGTCCACGTAGGCCGGCCCGCCGATCCGTCCGGTGTCCGGCAGGATCTTGGTCCAGAACGTGAGCGACGCCGTGGGCAGCACGGCCCAGGCCAGGCCGATCGAGCCGAGGAAGCCGGCCGCCATCCAGCCGAGGGCCTTGAAATCGCGGCGCACCAGGAAATACAGCCCGAACGCGAGCGGGGTCAGCTTGATGCCGGCGGCGATGCCGATCAGCAGCCCCGCGGGCCAGCGGATCTCCCCGGCCCGGGCTTTCCCGTAGAGCGCGAAGTCGGCCAGGATCAGGCCCATCAGGATGATGTTGATCTGCCCGAAATCAAA
The DNA here is from genome assembly GCF_019977335.1 of Arthrobacter sp. NicSoilB4. Lineage (NCBI taxonomy): Bacteria > Bacillati > Actinomycetota > Actinomycetes > Micrococcales > Micrococcaceae > Arthrobacter > Arthrobacter sp. NicSoilB4. The sequence goes on from NZ_AP024653.1 coordinate 3,125,782, forward strand.
GGTGTCCCGCCAGGGCCCCAGAAGCAGGATGGCTGCCGTGCCGGACAGGGCAACGGCCCGGAACCGCCAGTCGGCGAACGCGTTCCGCCAGCTCCCAAGCCGGAAGTAGTGCCGTGCGAGCCAGGCGGACACAATTCCAGCGCCCAGCAGCGCCGTGGTGATGAACACGAGGCTGCCACCACCCTGGCCCAGCGCCGCCATGGCCGCGAACAGCAGTGCGGCGAAAGGCGGATACGTGAACGGCAGACCGTCCCGCGGCGCATAGAGCTCGTTGACGCCGGCCTCTCCGGTCTGCAGCACCCGGCTGCCGCCGTAGAAGTAGACCTCAAAGTCGTTCATCAGCGGGATGTAGGACGAGTACAGCACCACCAGGGCGGCGACGACGGCGAGCGCGCCGGCCGCCGTCGCGAGCCAGCCGCGCATAGTGGAGGGCGTGGCCCTGATGGTGGTGGTCACGGGTGCTTAGCTGCCTGGCTCGCCGGCCGCAGCTTCAATCTGCGAAAAAGCCTGCTCGAGGTCGGCGATGAGGTCCTCGACGTCTTCGATGCCGCAGGAGAGCCGGATCAGGTTGACGGGGACAGCAAGCTCGGTGCCCTTGACCGAGGCATGAGTCATCTCCGACGGGTAGTTCATCAGGGATTCGATCCCGCCGAGGGACTCCGCGAGGGTGAACACGGAGGTCGATTCGGCCACCTTGCGTGCCGCCGCCTCGCCGCCCTTGAACTGCACGGAGATCATCCCGCCGAACTTCTTCATCTGCTTCCTGGCAAGCTCGTGCCCGGGGTGGGACGGCAGCCCCGGGTACAGCACGGCCTCCACCTCGGGACGCTGCAGCAGCCACTCGGCCACGGCCTGGGCATTGTCGCTGTGCCGGTCCATCCGGACGCCGAGGGTCTTGAGCCCGCGGGTGGTGAGGAAGGCGTCCATCGGGCCGGAGATGGCACCGACGGCGAACTGCACGAACCCGATCTTCTCGGCCAGCTCCGCGTCATTGACGATGATCGCACCGCCGACGACGTCGGAGTGCCCGCCGATGTACTTGGTGGTGGAATGCACAACGACGTCGGCGCCGAGCGCCAGCGGGTTCTGCAGGTACGGCGAGGCGAAGGTGTTGTCCACCACGAGGAGGGCGCCGGCGTCGTGCGCCACCTTGGCGAGGGCCTCGATGTCAGTGATCTTCATCATCGGGTTCGACGGCGTCTCCACCCACACGAGGCGGGTCTTGCTGGCCGCTACCGCCGCCGCGACGGCGTCGAGATTGGACATGTCCACCGGAGTGTTGCCGATGCCCCACTCCCCCAGCACCCGGCTGATCAGCCGGTACGTGCCGCCGTAGGCGTCGTTGCCGAGCACGATGTGGTCGCCGGGGCGGGTGAGCGCGCGGATCATCGAGTCCTCGGCGGCGAGGCCGGAGCTGAAGGAGAACGCGGCGGTCCCGCCTTCCAGGGCGGCCAGCTGTTCCTGCAGGGAATCGCGGGTGGGGTTGGTCCCGCGGCCGTATTCGTAGCCGGCGCGCAGGACGCCGATCGCTTCCTGTGCGTAGGTGGAGGAGAAGTGCACGGGCGGCACAACGGCGCCGGTGCGCGGCTCGAACTCCTGGCCGGCATGCACGGCGCGGGTGTTGAATCCGGGGGTTTTCGCGGAGGGGCTTTCTGGCAAAGACATGAGCGTTCCTTTCGGCCGGGCGCCGGCCGCCCCCGGGAGGGCGGCCCGGTTTCCGGGTCAGTGTGCGGTCAGTTGCAGGTCAGTTGCTCAGGTAGGCGAGCAGGTCGTGGCGGGTCAGGATCCCCACCGGGGCGCCGACGAACGTCACCATGAGGGTGTCCGCGTCGGAGAGGAGTTCGCGGGCCGTCGAGATCGATTCGAGCGAGCCGATCACCGGCAGCCGGGCTTCCATGTGCTCGGAGATCTTGTCCGACAGTTTGGCCTCGCCGCGGAACAGCTTCGCGGTCAGGGTGCGCTCGTCGACGGCGCCGAGGACCTCGCCCATCACCACGGGCGGCTCCTGGGACAGCACCGGGATGTGCGAGACGCCGTACTCGTTCATGATGTTGATGACATCACGGACGCTTTCATTGGGGTGGATGTGCACCAGGTCCGGCAGTTCCCCTGTCTTGGCCTTGAGGATTTCCCCCACGGAGGCTTCGTCGCCGCTGGCCAGGAAGCCGTAGGAGCGCATCCACTGGTCGTTGAAGATCTTGGCCAGGTAGCCGCGGCCGGAGTCCGGCAGGATCACCACGACGACGGCATCATCCGGCAGGTCCTTGGCGACCCGCAGGGCGGCGACGACTGCCATCCCGGAGGACCCGCCCACCAGCAGGCCTTCTTCGCGGGCGAGCCGGCGCGTCATTTCGAAGGAGTCGGCGTCGCTGACCGCGATGACGTCGTCCGGGACGTTCTTGTCGTAGTTGGCGGGCCACATGTCCTCCCCGACCCCCTCGACGAAGTACGGCCGGCCGGTGCCGCCGGAGTAGACCGAACCTGCCGGGTCGGCGCCGATGATCTTGACCATGCCGCCGTCGGACTCCGCGCGGTCCGCGGAGACTTCCTTGAGGTACCGGCCGGTGCCGGTGATGGTGCCGCCGGTGCCGGCGCCGATCACGCAGTGCGTGATGCGGCCGTCCGTGTCGCGCCAGATCTCCGGCCCGGTGGATTCGTAATGGCTCGCCGGGGCGGCCGGGTTGGAGAACTGGTCGGGCTTGTAGGCGCCGGGGATCTCGGTGACGAGGCGGTCCGAGACGCCGTAGTAGCTCTGCGGGCTCTCAGGGGGCACTGCGGTGGGCGTCACCACAACCTCGGCACCGTAGGCCTGGAGCACGGCACGCTTGTCCTCGCCGACCTTGTCCGGCACCACGAAGATGCAGCGGTAGCCCTTCTGCTGGGCCACCAGGGCCAGGCCGACGCCGGTGTTGCCCGATGTGGGCTCCACGATTGTGCCGCCAGGCAGGAGCTTGCCGGTGCGTTCGGCTTCCTCGATCATCTTCACCGCGATGCGGTCCTTGATGGAACCGCCGGGGTTCAGGTATTCCAGCTTCACCAGGACTGTGGCCCCGATGCCGTCGGTAACGTGGTGGAGCTTGACGAGCGGCGTATTGCCGATGAGGTCCAGAACGGACTGGGCGTACTTCATAGGTACAAAGTTACCGTCTCCGCCCGCCAGGGGTGGATTCGGGCACGTCGGGGCGGCCGCCTGGCGGTGCCGGGTGCGAAGATAATGCCGTGAAGCGAGAATCCGGCCGATGAGCCTGAGGAGTTACCTGCTCCCCGCCGGCATGCTGGCGGCAGGGTGCACGGCACTGCTCACCGGCCTGCTGCCCTGGCCGGCGTTCCAGGAACTGGCCGGCCGCACCGTACCCGTCCTGGCGTTCGTGGTGGCCATGTCCCTGGTGACGGAAATGGTGGACGACGCCGGGCTCTTCCGGGTGGTGACGGAGCGGCTCGCCGCGCTGGGCCGGGGCCGGGTGTTCCTGCTGTGGCTGCTGGTGGTCGGCCTGGCCACCGTCTCGACCGTGTTCCTGTCCCTGGATACGACGGCGGTGCTGGTGACTCCCGTCGTCGTGCTGCTGGCGGTCCACGCCCGGATCCCGCCCTTGCCGTTCGCCCTGACCACGATCTGGCTGGCCAACACCGCCTCCCTGCTGTTGCCGGTCTCGAACCTGACCAACCTGCTGGCCCAGGACCGGCTCAACCTGAGCCCGGCCGGCTTCGCCAGCCTCGTGTGGGCGCCGGCCCTGGTGGGAATCCTGGTCCCGATCGGCCTCCTGTGGGTGGCCTTCCGGAAGGACCTGTCCGGCCGGTACGGGCCGCAGCCGGTCCACAAGGCGCGGGACAAAGTGCTGCTTTATTCGGCGTCGGGCGTGATGGTGCTGCTGCTGCCGGCCCTCGTCTCCGGCGTGCCCGTACAGATCCCGGCAATGGCCGCGGCGGTGGTCCTGCTGGGCCTGTTCCTCTGGCGCCGCCCCTCGGCGCTGCGCTGGTCCATGGTTCCCTGGCGGCCGCTCATGCTCACTGCGGGGCTGTTCATGGTGGTGGAGGCCCTGCACGCAAACGGGCTGACACAGGCCCTGTCCGGAATTGCCGGTTCCGGCGACGGCCTGCCGGCCCTGCTGCAACTCGCGGGCCTGGGCGCCGGAGCCGCGAATGCGGTGAACAACCTGCCGGCTTACCTAGCACTGGAACCGGTGGGCGACTCGCCGGTGCGGCTCGCGGCCCTGCTGATTGGTGTGAACCTCGGCCCGCTGGTGACCCCGTGGGCGTCGCTGGCCACGCTGCTCTGGCACGAACGGCTCCGCACGCTCAATGTTGAGATCCGGTGGGGAGGCTTCGCGCTCGCCGGGCTAGTCGCCGTCGCCCTCACCGTCCCGCTCGCGGTCGTGGCCCTCTGGCTCGCCGTGGGGATGCCCTGAGGCCTGCGCGCCACCGGACGTCCGGGAGCCGCTCAGGCGCCGATATCGTCTCCAGAGGCCGCGGAACCTGCGTCTCCCCCGGGCGCGGTCTGCCAGAGGCCGATGATGTTGCCTTCGGTGTCCCGGAAGTAGGCGGCCCAGCCCATGGTCCCGACTTCCTGCCGAGGCTGGACAGTGCTGCCGCCCAGGGCGTTGATCTTCTCCAGCGACGCGTCAATGTCGTCCACATCCACCGTGACCAACGGGGAGGTGAGGTGTCCTTCGCGCCGGAACATGCCGCCGTTGATGGACCCCGGCACGGAGGGCATGCCCGTTTCGTCCGACGGCGTCGTCATGAGCATGACGTAACTCATCTCGGGCACGGGGCTGATCTTCCAGCCGAACGCCGAGCTGTAGAACTCCCGTGCACGGCTCTCATCGTCCGCGGGGATCTCGAAATGTACTACTCCACCAGCCATCACACTCTCCTAAGAACAAGGATCCGGGCTAAAGGGCGGCATGGGCGCTCCACGCCACAGCCGGAGTCTAGCCCCGGGCGTCACCTGCGGTTAAGGGCCCAACGGCCCCTTCCCCTGTGCGGGCCGTGAGGCCGCTGTCAGGCGTTCGTGGAATCATGGTCGGATGACCATTGCAGACGTCCCCGCGGGCCTTGCCGCCGCGGCCGATGCCTCGCTGCGGTGGCACCCGGGTGGCCCCTTCGACTTGATGCAGACCATCGGCACGCTCCTGCGCGGGCACGGCGACCCTGCCATCCGCACCGCACCGGGCGGCGTCTGGATGGCGTTCACGACGCCGTCGGGTCCCGCCACACTCCGACTGGCGGTTTCTTATTCTCCGGACTGTCCGCCGGCGGAGCCCGCCGTCGACGTCCAGGCCTGGGGGCCCGGTGCAGCCGATGCCGCCGGTTCCGCGCCGCGGATGCTGGGCCGCGACGATGACTGGTCCGCCTTTGACGAGCCCGCGTTCCACGCCACCCTCCCCCGTATGGTCGTTGAAGCCCGACGCCGGAACCCGGCCGTGCGGCTGCCGGCCACGGGCCGCCTGGTCGACTCCCTTGTGCCCACCATCCTGGAGCAGAAGGTCACCGTGATCGAGGCCCGGCGCGGCTACCGCTACCTGATGTACCGCTACGGGACACCGGCACCCGGCGCCGGCACCGTCGCGCCGGCGAACCTGTTGGTCCAGCCGACTCCCGAGCAGTGGCTGCGGATCCCTTCGTGGGAATGGCACAAGGCCGGAGTGGGCCCGCAGCGTTCGGCGACCGTCATGCGCGCGCTGCGTTCCGCCGTCGCCCTGGAACGGCTCGCCGTGCTTCCGGCCGCCGAGGCCTCCGCGAAGCTGCAGACCATCCCCGGCATCGGCGCCTGGACCGCTGCCGAGGTCCTCCAGCGCACGCACGGCTGCCCGGACTCCATCGCGGTGGGCGACTACCACCTGGCGGCGTACGTCGGCGCGGCGCTGACCGGCCGCAGGACTGACGACGCCGGGATGCTCCGGCTGCTGGCACCGTGGGCCGGGCACCGGCAGCGCGTGGTCCGGATGATCGGCCTCAGCGGCTTCCGCAAACCGACCTTCGGCCCCCGGATGACCATCCAGGACCACCGCAGCCACTAGGGCGCGCGTTGCTGTTAAAGCCCCAGCTTGGCCACGGCTTCCTGCCGCATGTCCACCTTGCGGATCTTGCCGGAAACCGTCATCGGGAAGCTCTCGCGCACGTCCACGTACCGCGGGATTTTGTAGTGCGCCAGCTTCCCGCGGCAGAACTCGGCCAGGCTGCCGGCATCCAGCGGGGCGGCGCCGGGCTTGAGGATGACGCAGGCCATCAGCTCCTCCCCGTACTTGGCGTCCGGCACCCCGATGACCTGCACGTCCTGGATGTCGGGGTGGGTGTACAGGAACTCCTCGATCTCGCGCGGGTAGACGTTCTCGCCGCCGCGGATCACCATGTCCTTGATCCGGCCCTCGATCACGATGTAGCCGTCCCCGTCCATCCGGGCCAGGTCCCCGGTGTGCATCCAGCCGTCGGCATCGATCGCCTCGGCGGTCTTGTCCGGCTGGTCCCAGTAGCCCTTCATGACGGCGTACCCGCGGGTGCATAGTTCGCCGATCTCGCCGCGCTGCAGCACCTCCCCGGTCATCGGGTCGACCACTTGGCTTTCCAGGTGCGGCATCGTCCGTCCGACACTCTCGGTGCGCTGGGCCATCGTGTCCACGCTGCGGGTCATGGTGGACACCGGAGAGGTCTCGGTCATGCCGTAGCAGATGGCCACATCCCTCATGTTCATCTCCCAGATCACCCGGTTCATCACCTCGATGGGACACAACGAGCCCGCCATAACGCCGGTGCGCAGCGTGGACAGGTCATAGGAAGCGAAATCCGGCAGGGCGAGCTCGGCGATGAACATCGTGGGCACGCCGTAGAGTGACGTCCCGCCAAAATCCTGCACGGCTTCCAGCGCCGCGGCCGGCGTGAAGCCCCGGCCCGGAATGATGGTGGCGCAGCCGTGGCTGAGGGCGGCCAGGTTTCCGATCACCATGCCGAAGCAGTGGTAGAACGGCACTGGCAGCACCACCCGGTCGTGCTCTGTGTATTCCAGCAGCTCGCCGATCGAGTATCCGTTGTTCAGGATGTTGTAGTGCGAGAGTGTGGCGCCCTTGGGGAAGCCCGTCGTGCCGGAGGTGTACTGCAGGTTGATCGCGTCATGGGGGTCCAGCTCGGCCATGCGCGCCTTCAGCGCGGAATGGGCGACGTCGTCGGCCCGCTTGAGCAGTTCCGCCCAGGTCCGCTCCGCGTCCGTTTCGGGGTCGCCGGCGGTGAGGCCGGGCAGCCCCGCGTCGGGCAGGAACACGAGTCCGCCCAGCTCGGGGCATTCGGCCAGCGCCCGCCGGGCCATGGCCGTGTAGTCGCTGTTGCGGTCCGACGGCGCCGCGACCAGCATGCGCATGCCGTTCTGCTTGACCACGAACTCCAGCTCATGGCTGCGGTAGGCGGGATTAACGTTGACCAGGACCGCGCCGACCTTGGCGGTCGCGTACTGCAGGATGGTCCATTCGGCGCAGTTGGGGCTCCAGATGCCGATCCGTTCGCCCTTGGCCACGCCGAGGGCCAGCAGCGCGCGCGCCACCCGGTCGACGTCGTCGTTCAGCTTGGTGTAGCTCCAGCGGCGGGCTTCCTCACCCGGCACCGCCGCTGCCTCGATCAGGGCGTCCTGATAGGGGAACCTGGCCACGATCCGTTCGAAGTTGTCACCAATGGTTTCCTCGAGCAGCGGGACGTCAGTGTCCCCGGCTGTGTATGCAAGCATGGTGTGACGCTACCAACACTCGGCCGGCAAAAGAAGACTAAAGCTTGGATGTCCTACGAAATCTTCGGGACAAAAAGCCGCAGCCCGGTATTGTGAAAACCATGAGCGCACCCATCGACCTGCAGGCCATCTTCATCCCCAACGACGGCGAGTTCTTCCGTGTGAAGCTCGCGCTGGAGATCGCGATTGACGAGGTGGTCAACGAGCCCGGCTGCATCCGGTATGAGCTCACCGAGGCCAGCGAGGACAAGCTGGTACTGACCGAACAGTGGGCTTCGCAGGAGGATCTGGACAAGCACTCGAAGGGAACCGCGGTCCAGGACCTCAACGAGTCCCTCAGCGCCCTGCTGGCCGAGCCGGTCCAGCTCGTGAAGCTCTAGTAACGGCACCGACCAAGCCCGGAACAGAAACAACGCGGGGTCACTCCGCGTCCATGGATCACAGGATCATGGGCGCGGAGTGACCCCGCGTTGCTGTCTTTCGGGCGCGGGCGCTTAGGCCTCGGGGATCTGGCTGCCGTCCTGCTTGCCGGCCGCTGCGGCCGCCTCGGCCTGGGACCGGGCCACGTGCGCGTGAACCTCCTCCATGTCGAGGGCCTTGACGGCGTCAACCACCTGCTCCAGCTGCTGTGCGTTCAGGGCGCCGGGCTGGGAGAACACGAGCACCTTTTCGCGGAACGCCATCAGCGTCGGGATGGATGTAATGCCGGCCTCGGCTGCGAGCTGCTGCTCGGCCTCGGTGTCCACCTTGGAGAAGACAACGTCCTGGTGCTTCTCGGAGACTGCGGCATATGTGGGTCCGAACTGCTTGCACGGGCCGCACCATTCTGCCCAGAAATCGACGAGGACAATGTCATTATCCTCGACGGTAGATGCGAACTGTTCACCTGTAATGTCTACGGTAGCCATGTGTCAACGGTACGCGAGCCGTCCCGCCATGTCCCCTGCATTTCGCTGTTGGCACACCCATGTGACGTCCCCACGCGCCGTCTTGGACGCAGGCGCGGCTTAGGCCCAGACGTGGGGTGCGGGACGCCGCGCGCCGGGCAGGGCATTGGTTTCGCGCCATTCGTGAATCCATTCGGGCAGTTCAAGGTCCGCCGGGGGCGCCCCGAATTCACGAAGGATTTCTTCCTGGCTGACCGGTTTGCCCTTGCTGACCAGACGGGTCGCGATGAAGGCGCGGGCGTAGATTTCCCCGTCCACCACCATGCGCTGCTCGAAGTAGATGGCCTTCTCGTCGAGGCCGATAATCTTCGTTTCGATCGTGTACCGCTGCCACAATTGCAGCGACCGGCGGAAGGCGATGGTCTCCCCTGCGGCCACCGGGCTCCAGCCCCGGCGGCGCATGGCCTTCCACGTTCCGCTGCGCGCCATCAGGTCGAACCGGCCCAGGTCCATCAGCGAGAAATACATGCCGTTGTTCACATGCATCGCGATGTCGATGTCGGTCGGCAGGACCTTCAGCGGCAGCGAGGACGTGTCCCAGATGCTCAGCGGAGAGCGGCGCGAGGACGTGAACAGCAGGAGAAGCGTGCGCAGGAGCAGATGCATGGTGTCTATGTTACCCGCGGGTAACAACGCTGCCAAGGATTGAAACCGTGGTTTTGGGTCCCGGACCACGGATCAGCCAGCAGTGGCCGGCCCCGATCCCGCGCTGCTCCCCCGGATCCGAGTGGGGCAGCACCAACGCGGTGTTCTCATCGACGGCCACGGCCTTCCCTGCCAAGCCGTGCACGACGGCGGCAACGGCACGGCCCAGCGTGCCGGCTTGGGCGGCATGGACATCGACGGCAAAGGACATGAGGCCCAGCCCCTCACGGAGCTCCACCTCCCCCAGCCCCTCGGAGGCGTCCTCGGGGCACACCTCGACGCCGTGGACCAGGTAGCCGCCGGCTATCGCCCGCTCCGGCGCGATCATGGCACCTGCGGAGAATCCCAGATACGGGGCGCCCGCCTGCACTGCGTGGCGGATTACGGCGGCGGCCGGCCGCAGGCCCTCGGCGTAGACAGGGGTGGGCCCTCCCCCGACGACGATCGCGTCGACGCCCTCGAACACGCTGGGGTCCACGTGCTCCCGCCGTCGGAGCAGGACGGTCACCACCTCACATGGTGTCCGGCGGTGCAGCGGATCAAGATAGGCAGGCAGGAAGTACGCGGCGCTGCCTTCGTGGTCAACCAGGACCACAGCGATCCGCGGAGGCCTCGTGCCCCCGGTGCGGCGCACCACATCCGCCACGAACTGGTCGAAGATCACGGGGGAGGTTGTGGTGTCCGGGCCGCCGCCGACCAGAAAAATGCTCATGGCCCCAAGGTACCCGGGCCGCGGCCTCCTGCGGCACCGGCATATTAGGCTGTCCGGATGACAACAGACCTGACCGTTCGGACCGCCGTGCTGGACGATGCCCCCGGCATCGCCCGCGTGCACATCCAGGCGTGGCGCGAGTGCTACGCCCACCTGCTGCCGGCGGCGTCCCTTGCCGGGTTGGAACAGGGCCCGCGGGAAGCAAGATGGCGCAAGATCATTGCTGCCGCCACGTCGGATATCTGGGTGGCCTGCCACGGGACGGACATCGTCGGCTGGGCGAGCGCCGGGACCGGCCGCGACGACGACGGACCCAGGCCACGGGAGCTGCAGGGGATCTACGTGCTGGCCAGCCACTACGGCTCGGGGGCCGGGCAACTGCTGCTGGACGCCGCCGTGGGCGGCAGCGGCGCCTACCTCTGGATTGCGGAAGACAATCCCCGCGCCTTCGCCTTTTACACCCGGAACCGGTTCATCCCCGACGGCGCCACAGGGTCGCATGAGCTGGCCGGGACGCCGGTCCGGATCCTTCGGATGGTGCGCTGAGCCGTCCGCTGGACCGTGCGCAGGACCGTGGAGCGGGCGCAGTGTCAGTCCGTGGCGATCAGCTCGGCTTCGAAGCCGTCCGAATTCACCAGGTAGGCGGCGAAATGGTCCGGGCCGCCGGCATGCGGGTACTTTTCCGGGAACAGTTCACGCCAGCCGTGCCCGACGGCGTCGGCCGCCAGGGCGTCCACCCCGGCACGGGTCCCTGCGCTGAAGGCCAGGTGATTGAGCCCGGGCGCGGTGCGGTCGTGCGTCCGGCCACTCAGTGCCGGGGATTCTTCAACGACGATGTACGTCGGACCCCGCCGCCAGCTGCACCCGTCCGGCCAGTCCTGGTACTCCTGGTAGCCCAGCCGGGCCAGGAGCCAGCCCCATTCGTCCTTGGCACGGCCCAGGTTTGGCACCCACAGTTCAACGTGGTGCAAGGCCCCGAGGGATTCATCAGTCATCCAGAGAGTCTCGCACGGCGCGGGGCGCTGGCTTAGCCCGGGATTTGGCGCCTCAATACAGGATGCGTTGGAAGAGGACGTGGTCCCGCCAGCCGCCGGCAATGTTGAGGTAGGCCGGTGCCACGCCGATCTCCGTGAACCCCGAGCGTCTCAGGATCTTCTGGGAGGCTGCATTGTGCGGCAGGGTCGCCGCCTGCAGCCGGTGCAGGCCCAGTTCCTCCCGGGCCGTGTCGATTGCGAAAGCGACTGCCGCGGAGCCGATCCCGCGCCCGTTGTAGTCTTTGTCCACCCAGTAGCCGAGGTGGGCGCTGAGGAACGGCCCGCGGACGATGCCGCTGAGGGTCATCAGCCCCACAATGGCCTCACCGTCCGTCAGGACCCAGGGCACATCTGATCCGGCGATGAACAGCGCCAGCTTGGACTGGACGCTCACCATTTGGCCGTCCACGGTAAAGAACTCCTCGGCCCGCAGCGGCTCCCAAGGCGCCAGGTGTTCGCGGTTCCGCACGTAGGCGGCGCACATCAGCTCCGCATCGGAGGCCCGCAATATCCGAATCCGGACGGTTCCGGCCAGCGGCTCGCTCTTACCGGTCATCTGAAAGCTCCGATCCGGCTCAACCCGGCGTGCGCCAGTATGGCTGGACGCGCTCCGCGGCCGAGGCGAACACGTCCCCGCTGACCACGACGGACTCCTGATCCATGCCGACGTCGGCCCACTGCGCCACGATCCGGAGTTCACCGGCTGTTGGCAAGGGCCACAACCAGAACTTCACGGACGACGTGACCTCATCGTCGCTGCCCGATCCGCCGCCACCGCCAGCCGTCGTCAGCACCGGTCCCTCCCCCGGGTCGGCACCTTCGATCCCCCGGTAGGACCACTCGTCTGCCGCAGCTTTTCGCCCGTCGGGGTACGCCACCCCGAGCCGGAATCCACCACTGCCACCGCCCGGCGTGCCATACCGGAAGGACGGCCCGTTGAAGCACCGTTCGGTCAGCGAGCCCCATTCGGCGTCGGACTCGGTCCCACGCCGGATCGTCCAGAGAAGGTCCAGCACGCAGCCTGTGGAGTAGACCTCCGCGCCCTTCACAGCCATCACCATCCGCTGACTGCGCTGCAGGAACAGGCCGAGGGGCACCACTGCGGGAAGTTCGTCCGACGGCGGTGCAGCCCAGGGGGGAACCACGAATTTGGGCTGCCGCGGCCGCTCCGGCGGCGCTGGAAGGTCGTCAAAGAAAGACATGCCCTCATCCTTGCACCGTCGTCAACGCCGCCCCGGCGGCTCCTGTCCCCGCCTCAGGACTCATCATCGTCGTCATCGTCGTCGTCCTCGCTCGAATCGGTACCGCGGACAGTGACGCTTGCGACGCCATTCAGGTCCATCAGGGGGAGGACCAGGTTGCGCAGCGGATGGCGTCCGAAAAACCTCACCTCCATCGAGACCATCGGCTTCTGCTCATCCCCGGTCCGGCGGGTATTCAGGATCGAGGAACTGAACCCCATGGTGGTGGCAATTTCAAGGATCTGCCGCAACACCCCTTGGCCGTCGGCGTAGTCGATGTGCATCACGCGGTTCCTGTCCACGGAGGGGATTCTGCGGACCGCCGGGGCAATCACGAACAGCGTGATGAGGTGGAAAATCGTCAGCACAACACCCAAGGAGACCATTCCTGCCCCGCAGGCCATACCAACAGCCGCGGAGACCCAGATGGTGGCGGCAGTGGTGAGCCCGCGGACCACGTCCCGGCCCTTGAAGATGACGCCGGCGCCCAGGAACCCGATTCCGCTGACGATCTGGGCCGCGATGCGGGAAGGGTCCAGGACGGCGCCGGGCTCCATCACGAAGGCGAAGCCGTAGGCGGACACGAGCGTGAAGGCGCAAGAGCCGAGTCCCACCAGCACATGGGTCCGGTAGCCCGCGCTCTTTTGCCGCACCTGCCGCTCAATGCCGATGAGCGAACAAAGGACGAACGTCGCGAGCAGCAGGCCGGCTTCCACCAGACTCGTGTCGGTGAAGAACGTGAACATGCCGCCCGCCTTCCTTGGCCCGTCAAGTGCCGGACCGGCCCGGGATAACCCGCCCTATAGCTGACTCTAGCAAGGCAGGGGTCAGTCGTCGTCGGACTTTTCTCCCGGTCCGGTGTCCGGGCTGTCGTCGTCCGGGCCGTCGGCGTCAGGCATGCTGTAGGGCGCCCGCGGAGCCTGCGAATACAGCTCATCCAGCCGTTCGTTCAGCGCATGGGCGAGAACGTCGCGCTGAAGGGACGGCAGTGCCATGGCGCCGTGGATGTAGGCCTCGATCTCGAACTGCCCCGCCTGCCCGCCGAGCGTGAAGTACCTCAGCCAGAGCTCTTCAATGCCGACGTCGGCATGGCGAAGCGATTCGGCGAACCGCCGACGTTGCTCGCTCTCCTCGTCACCCAAGGCCATGCCGTCGTCCTGCGCTCAGTTTTCGAAGGACCTGGCCGCAGCCAGCAGTTCTGCCGCGACGAGGGCCAGGGGCTTCCCGGCCTGCCGCGACAGCACCATCAAATCCCGGAGCGCCGCGTCATCGTCGGTGCCGTTCCGGGCCATGAGCAGGCCTTTGGCCATACTGATGGTGTCTCTCTGCGCGAGGGATTCCTGCAGGCGGTCACTCAGTGTCCTGGCAGCCTCGCGGGCCTGCGAGTGGATGATAAAAAGCGTCGCCTGCTCGGCGAAAAGCTCGACCAGGCGGACCGTGCCCTTACCGGCGAACGCTCCGCCGTCCGAGTAGACCTTGACTGCCCCCAGGGCCAGACCGCCGGACAGCAGCGGACTGCTCACGGAGGACGAAATTCCCAGAGTCGCCGCGGCAGGAGACCAGCGCTGCCAGCGCCGGTCCAGTGCCAAATCCTCGACCACAACTGATTCCCCGCTCGCCCAGGCGGTGATGCACGGGCCTTCCCCCAGATCGTACTGGAGTGCGTCTGCCGCAGCCACGACGGCGTCGGACGCCGCAGTCGTCTGCCGCAGGCCCGAGCTGTTGATCAGCGACACTCCGGCGCCAATCGCACCGGGAATAGCCTCTGTCGCGGCGTCGGTGATCAGCCGGAGGGCGCGGGCCACGGTCTCCTCCGTCAGCAGCAGCCTGGTGGCCCGGGCGAAAACAGCGGTGATCTCCTCAGCCAGCGGCAGTTCCACGCTCATCGTCACCTCAGAAGTCCATACCGGCGGGCGCCAGCCGGCGCGTTTCGCCGCAGGATCAAGCATACGGCGGGCGGCCCGGACGCGCCTATATTCACCGTCGTCCGCACGGCGTAGTGTCGTAAGTAGTCACATCTTCGGTAGTTGCAATCAGGCTTGGGCGGATCCAGGCTTCCGCTATTTTGGTCGTGGGCGATCAAGAGTCCACAACCGCTGAGCCGGCGCGTCACATACGTACAGGCGTTCGTAGGATTGAGGCCGGCATGGATTCCGGTAGTGGCGCATCTCCAACACCCGAGCAATTGCAGGACCTATTGCTGGAAAGTCCGGGATTCACTGAGTTTCTCCTGGGCCTGACCACCATCTCGGCGACCCGCCTCGGCGGTTCCGAGCCCATGCTGTGTGCCATCACGGTGGAACGCGACGGCTCCCCGGCCACTGTCGCCAGTAGCAGCGAGGACGCGAAACGGCTGGACGAGAAGCAATACGCGTTCGACGACGGCCCGTGCCTGACTGCTTTGCGGCACGGCACGACGGTCCTCGTTGAGGATGTCACGGCTGATGACCGCTGGGAGCATTATGCCTCCGCGGTCTCCGGCGAGGGCGTCCGGTCGGTCTTGGCCGTGCCGATCGCCACGGATCCGGGTTCAGCCGCGGCCTTGAACTGCTACGCCCGCACTGGCGGCGTATTTGACAGCCCCACGGTTGCGGAGGTGGAGCGGCATGCCGCCTCCATCTCGCGGATCCTGCGGTTGGCTCTCAGGGTGCACCCTCCGGAAACCTACCCTGAGCATCTTCGGTCCGCCTTGAAATCCCGCGCCGTCATTGACGCCGCGGTAGCCCTCATCATGGTTCAGAACCGGTGCAGCAGGGAACAATCCATGGAACTACTCCATCTCGCGTCCAGGGCATCCGACACGAAACTCCACGCCATCGCCGCGGATATCCTGCAGGGCGCCGCCCTACCTAAGGCGAATCCCGCGCAATAGGATGGGAGAAGGCCGCCGCCTAGTCAACGTGCGGCTGGGAATTGGGGGCAGTCATGCGACACAACAATGCTTTATCGTCCACGGCGCACAATCTGCAAAGAAGCAGTACGGGCACGCTGCTGGATGTATTGCTGGAGAGCACCCGGGAAGGATCCGACGTCGAGGACTTCCTGTCCGAACTGGCCGGTCTCGCCGCGGCGCAACTGTCGCGCCCGGGGCGGGAGGTGTCCTGCGGGATTACCTTCGAGCGGCGGAGGCAGGCTCCGATTCAAACGGGCAGCACCGGCGAGGGCGCCGGCGGCATGCTTCGGATCCCGCTCGCTCTCGGCGGCGACGGCTCCGCCGTCGTCAACTTCTATGCGCCGCGGACGCAGCCTTTCTCCTCCGACGATTCGGAGAGGGCGCATCAATTTGCCGCCGACGCCTCTGCCGCCCTCCTCCTCGCCCTGGAGATTTCGCAGCTGAGCCAGTCCCGGGCCGACCTCGCCGCCGCCATGCAATCGAGGACCATCATTGACATCGCAATCGGGGCGATCATGGCCCAGAACCGTTGCGGGCGGGAAGCCGCCTTCAAGATCCTTCGGAATACTTCGAACAACAGGAACCTGAAGATCCGCGACGTCGCGGCGGCCGTCGTGGCCTCCATCGCCGGCGATACCGACATGACGGCCCGGTTCGAAGAATGATGTCACCCGGTGCCGGGATGGACCCGGTGGAGGATCCCTTCGATCTGGAACGGTTCGTCCTGGCCCAGGACGCGGGCGGAACCTACCGCCGCGCCCTGGACGAACTCCGGGGCGGTACCAAGCGCAGCCACTGGATGTGGTTTGTTTTCCCGCAGATCGCCGGTCTCGGGCAAAGCCCCACCGCCCGGAAGTATGCCGTCACCGGAATGGATGAAGCGCGCGCCTACCTGCGGCACCCGGTGCTGGGTCCCAGGCTGGTCGAATCCGCCGGGGTTGTGGCAGGGCTCGAGGACCGGACCGCGGCCGAGATCTTTGGTGGCATCGACGAACGGAAGTTGCACTCCTCGATGACCCTCTTCCTCCGGGCGGACCCCCGGCAGAGCGTGTTCCAGGCGGTCCTCGAGAAGTATTTCGCGGGATTGCCCGATGCTGCCACGGACCGGATTCTTGCCGGGCGGGGCTGACCGGGCTACCCGGTCGGCGCCGCAAGCGCCGTAATCATCCGTTCCATGCGGGCGACGCCGGCGTAGCGGCCGGCATTGTCTGTTACCAAAAGGGGCTCAAACCGGCCGGACGCCGCCCGGGTCATGGACCGGGCAAGCGCCTCAACCAGCGGGGTGTCCAGGTTCACGCGCATCCCGGGGCTCACCATGCCCAGGCCCGCGGCCACCGGATCAAGCACAGCCACCGGCCGAAGGTGGTCGCCGATCAGCACTACCGACTGGAGCGCAGGGTTCCCGGCGAATGCTTCCGCGGCGAGCGACGCGGTGGTGGCCGTCGTCGCGGATTCGAGGACGTCTCGGATGACCGCCTTATGGGTCACCGGCGGTCTCGAGGCGAGCCGGTGGGCCAGATCAAGGTCGATGCCGGCCCACGATGGCGCGGGCCTGGCCAGGTAGTAGCCCTGCACCAGCGGAACGCCCAGCGAAACCAGCGCATCGAGCTCCTCCACGCGCTCCACACCCTCGGCGAGGATCCACGCATCGACCCGCCCGGCAAAGGTGCCGAGCATCTCGATCAGGGCGCGCTTGGCCTCGTCGCGGTCGACATCCTGGATCAGTTCACGGTCGATCTTGATCAGCGAGGGCCGCAGCGCCAGCAGGTGCCGCAATCCCGCATAGCCCGCCCCGGCGTCGTCGACGGCGATCAGCGCCCCGGCGGCACGCAACTGGTTCAGGTCCGGTTCCAGCCCGACGTACGAATCGATGGGGGTCTGCTCGGTGAGTTCGACGACAATCCCGCCCAGGTTCCCTTCGTTCCGCCAGACGCTCCGGATCTCCTCGGTGGCCAGCAGTTCGGGCGAGACGTTGAGGGTCAGGAAGCAGTTGGGCGGCAGGGTGGAGCGGGCCGCGAGCGCAGTCCGCAGGGCTGCCGATTCCAATTCCGCGGATTTCCCATGGGCCCGCGCAGCCGAGAACCACACTTCGGGGTTCCTCTCGGCGTAGCCGGGGAAGCGGGCCAGCGCCTCGTAGCCGACCACTGTGCCGCGAGCCGTGTCGACGATCGGCTGATAGGCCGCAGCCAGGCCGTCACCGCGGCAGGCGGCCGCCAATAGCTCTTCCCAGCCCGGGCCCGGAAGCGCCCCGGCGCCGGGAGCGGAGCCGCCTGCCGCGGTACTGCTCAACTAACCGGAACGATTGCTTTGTGGACCGACTGGACCACTTCGGACGGCAGTTCCACCAGGCCGTGCACAGACGCGGCATGGGCAGCAACATTGACCAGGATTTCATCTTCCGTGCTGCAAACCCATTTGGCTTCACAACCGGGCACCACATCACCACAGGCAAACGATTTCACTAAGGTTCCTTATATTTAGACGGGCGAACTGCACCACCCTACTGCGCCGCCCGCTGGAATCCGGCGACATCAGCCGCCTGCAACCGGGTGTTTCGGGCGGCTTTCGCAGTGTAGTTTGGCCCCATGATCAGGATTGGCTCCATCGTCATCCGTGTGGATGACCTCCAGCGCCAACTGGACTTCTGGACGGCTGCTTTGGACTACGTGCCGCGGCGGCCTCCCGAAGAAGACTTCGTTGTCCTCGAGCCAAGGGATGGGCCCGGCCCCAACGTCTCCCTGGACCGTGTCCCGGCGAAAGTCCAGGTCCCGCCCCGGATCCACCTCGATCTCTATTCGGACCAGCAGACCCGGGAAGTGGACCGGCTTCTGCGCCTGGGCGCGAGCCGTGTCGAATGGAGCAAGCGTCCCGCGGATGCGGACTATGTCATCCTGGCCGACCCCGAGGGCAACCGCTTCTGCGTGGTGGACACAGCCAGAGACTAGGACGCCAACCTAGGGCCGGTCCCCCGCCGTCGCAGCCTCCCGGGCCGCCGCTTCGATGGTGGCGCAGTGCCCGGCCCACTCTTCCGGGGTCCGTTGGGAGAGGTTGGGGTCGCCGGGGCGCTGGCCGGCCGTCCGATCAATGAGTTCGCGCAGGATATCGGCATGGCCGAGGTGGTGGGCCGTTTCGACGCACATGTGCACCAGGATCTGCTGCAGGGTCACGTGCCGCCGCTCCCCCGCCCACCACGGGACCTCTCCGGGAGCGTCGAGCGGGAGTGCCTCGATCGTCGCATCGCTGTGGGCGGCCGAGAGCCGATGGAGTTCGATGATCTGTTCCCGCGTTTCGTCAGCGGCCACCCACAGATCGGCATCCGGTGCCGCGTCGTCGGCGAACCACGGCAGCTCCACTCCGCTGGGCCGGCCAAAGACATCGCCGAAGTAGCCGATTTCAACGCTTGCCACGTGCTTGACCAGACCCAGCAGGTTGGTCCCGGTCGGCGTCATCGGCCGGCGGACATCGTATTCGCTGAGCCCGTCGAGCTTTCCGAGCAGGTCGGCGCGCCGCGTGCGCAGGTAGCTGTGCAGAATCGCTTTGTCATCCATGACGCGCACTCTACCGAAGGATCGCGCGGGACCAGGTCACGTCAGCGCAGGAACCGCTCAGAATGACTTGGGGAGTGCGTGCGGGTTGACCGGACGGTCCTCGTCCAGGGAGGAGGGCTCCCTGGTGGCGTAGCTCCGCGCCCTGTTCAGCTCGCGGGAACGCCGGAACAGCCCGTAGCCGAGAAACCCGAGTCCGCTGGCGAGCAGCGCCAGCCCGAGGATGAAAAGGCCTGTCGCCCCGGCATCCGCCCTGCCGGACGCCACCTGAAACAGCGGCGTCGGCAGGACAAAGAGCGTAGCGGCCAGGGCCGCGCTTCCCACCGCGATCTGCCACGTTCCCTTGGACTTCATGGTTCCCCCTCCTTTGGTGTCTGCCAGGGTTCAGTAAACCGGTTGCCCGGCCAAAGCGGAAGACCAGGCAAGGTCTCGACGCAGGACGGGATGCGGAGGAGGATTAAATGGCAGTCACGATAAGGAGGTCTGTGATGTGCTATCAGTACAACAGGGAATTCCGGCGGGACATCAAGAAGGATGAAGCAAAGGAACCAAAAGAAACAACTGCGCGCCCGGAGCCCCGGGTTGAAGCGCCCGGCTTCAAGTTCTGGGCCTTCCCCCGCCGCAGCAGGGAATTTACGGTCGAGGAGCCGGCACAGACCGGCCGGACCCGCGAGAGGGTTTAGCCCGGAAACCAACGGAAGGCCCCTCCCCGAGGGGCCTTCCGCGCGACCAGCTCTCCTGCCTGCGGGCGAACCGACGAACGTGCGGGAGACTGGAAGTCCCCGACCACGAAGGCAGGACCACCTTGATCAGTCTCCAGCAGGACGCCGAAGGCTTCATCCGCATGAAGAGGCACTTCCCCGACAGCACCACCATTTCCGTCACCTTTAACGACGGTTCCTCGGAGGAGTTCTCCGGCCGGCAGCTCAACGCGATCTATGACGAGGCCACGGCCGTGTACCGGGCAGAGAATCATCTGGACGCCAAAGGATTCTCCCGGGCGCCGAAAAGGACGGTCCAGCCCGCGAACAAGATCGAGTTCGTCGCGGTGCACCCGGGCATGGGCAAATAGCCCTTCCGGAGACCCGTTGACACGACGAAACTCGCGGATTATTCTACAACCAAATGGTTGTAGATCAGCTGAGGGATGCCGACATTGACCGCCTGTTCCAGGCGTTCGCCGATGCCACCCGCCGGGACATCGTCACGCGGGTGACGGCCGCCGAGTATTCGGTGTCAGGTCTGGCGGAGCACTACGCCATGAGTTTCGCCGCCGTACAAAAGCATGTGGCGGTATTGGAGCGCGCCTCCCTCATCACGAAGGAGAAGCGCGGACGGGAGCAGATCGTGCGGGCCCACCACGATGGCCTACAACGAGCTCGGCGGCTGCTCGATGAGTACGAAACGATCTGGCGCCAGCGGGCTGACCGGATCGCCGAAATTCTCGCAGAGGGATAGGAAAGTTCCGTTATGACCGTTATCAGTTCGCAGAAGAACGCCGAGACCCTGAGCTTCACCGTCGTCGCCGAGTTCGACGCCGGCGTCGAGCGTGTCTGGCAGGTCTGGGAAGACCCGCGCCAGCTCGAGCGCTGGTGGGGGCCGCCCACCTGGCCCGCAACCTTCGACGGCCACGACTTCGTGTCCGGAGGAAGGGCCAGCTACTACATGACCGGACCCGACGGCGAGAGGAGCCGGGGCTGGTGGCGGTTCACCGCCATCGAGGCCCCACACCGCCTGGAGTTCGACGACGGTTTCGCCGACGAGAACGGCGATCCGATCCCCGCGATGGGCACGAGCCATGCCGTGATGAGGCTGGAGGCGGTGGGCAACCGCACTCGGATGACCATGGTGTCGACCTTTGACTCCGCAGACGCGCTGGAGAAGGTTCTCGCCATGGGCATGGAAGAAGGGATCAAGCAGGCCCTGGGCCAGATCGACGCCATCCTCGCCGGGTCCAACGTCCGCTGACCACCGCTGGCCCGTTGCGGATGTCGAACCCGCAAGGAAACACCCCCGCAGCTGCCTTCCCGGGCCGGTGCGGGGGTGTTTCCCGGGTCACTGCTGGCCCGGCGGGCTAGCCGGCGAGGATCTTCGCCTTTTGCGCCCCGAACTCCTGTTCCGTGAGAATGCCTTGCTCCTTCAGCGCCGCGAGCTCTTTGAGCTGCTGGATGGCGTCATTTGAGATTCCGCCGGCGGCGGGCGGGGGCGGGGCCGGTTGCTCGTAAACAGGTTGCTGCTGGGCCATCTGGGCGTCGTAGGCCTCCTGCTGCTTGGCCGCGGTCGCGGCATCCTTCTCGGCGAACTTGGAAGCCTGCCGGCGCTGGACACGGCCGCTGACGGCCGATGCCGTGCCGGCAACCACTGCTGTCCGGGCCATACCTCTAAGCAGTCCCATAACTTTTCTCCTCTCGCGTGGCGTCTTGTGGGTCAAGCAACGGGCGACTCGGCGTCGAGGGCCTCCAGCGCTGCCATCACGTCTGGGGCAGGGATCCGCGTGCTCGCGACGAGCTCGCCCCCGCTCTCGCGAACGGCCGCCACAAAAGGCGCCGCCCAGATGTTCTCGTAAACGATGAGCGCGGCGAGGCTCCCGGGGAGAATCGCATCTGCCGCTTCCGCGATTTCCTCGTCGCCGAGGATCCCTGAATGCGCGCCGTCGAAATACGAGAACGCCTCCGCAGGACCGCCTGGATCAGTGAGCTCAAGCACCTCGACGGCGCCTTCCTCGTTCTTCATGACGACGAGCAGATCGAAGAGCCTGATCACACCCTCCTCGACGAGCCGTATAAGTTCCTCACTCGCCCGGCCCGTCAGGCCCGCCATGGGGAACTCGAGGAGCACGAAGTCGACCGGCCCGTGGGCCTCGGTCTCCGGTGTGGTTGTCACTGGCATTCCTCCGTTCTGTTTCGAGCGCACTGTCCGGCGCGCTCGTACTAAGTCTGGACGTGCGCTGCTGGGCGGTAACCACCCCCGTCGGGTGATTCCCACGGCGGGCACGCCCTGCGCCCTGCCCGATGGCGGGCACATGTGATTCTCAGTTCAAGGTGTCCGTGGGACCACTACACCGCCAACGAGCGCCCGCCGCATCATCCCTTTCGGGTGAGCCCACGCGGGCGGCCGTGACTCTGCCGGCAGGCTGGCAACTGCTAGGTTCCGACGATCAGACCGGCGAGCTGGCGGGACCGGCTGACGAAGGGAGAATGGCTCGAAGCAAGGCTGATCGTGTTGGTGCACCGGCGGGACATGCGTTCCTGGAGGGCCGGACTGAGCGCCCTGTCCTGCTCGCTCAGGAGATACGTACTCTCGACGGTCTGCCACGCGATCCGGGCGGGCGTTCCACGCCCGTGACCGGGCTGCTGCGGCACCAACAACGCCGTGGCCCAGTTGCTCTGCGCCTGGGTGCAGTCGGCATACAGGACCTCCCGGGCCCGATCCTGACGGATGCTGCTCGTCCCGTCTTCATGGTGCTGCACGACGTCGTTAACCAGCGCCCCGGGGCCGCCCAGTTGCGCGCAGCTTTCAGCGGCTGCCGGCACAAATGCCGCAATGTAGAAGAGGTGGCGGACCCGCTCAAGGCCGGTGATGACGGACCCCCCGTAGGAATGTCCCACGACAACGGGCTCTGTCCCGCATCCGTCCACCGTCGCCTGCACTGCCGCGGTGTCTGCCGACAGGGAGCCGCGGTGCAGGCGAGGAACGTGGACCAGGACCCCCTGCCCTCGCAGATCGTCCGCCAACCGGTCGAAGTGCGCCGGCTGGTGCCACAACCCGTGCACCAGGACGACCTCCAGGTTCTGCATCATGCCCTCAGCCTAAGGTCCTGCAGGACTGTCCCCCGGCGGGCCGCGCGTGATCGTGGACCGGGCCGGGTCGCTAGCCCGGTGCTGGTGGCGGCGCGCGTAGGATCTGCACATGACGATTGACGAGTGGGAACGCCGGGTAGCCGACTTCTGGACGTCCTTCGAAGTATCACCGCGGGATGGAGCGGACATTGTTGACGAGCTCGACGCGCTCGCCGCCGCCTCCCCCGCGTCCGACGGGCGGGCACATTTCGAACGCGCCTGCATCCGCGATTCCACCGGACGGACCGCCGACGCCGTCGCGTTTTACGAGGCGGGGCTTGCCGCCGGGCTGGACCCCATCCGGCGAACCCGCGCCCAGGTGCAGATGGCCAGTTCGCAGCGGGCGCTTGGCCACACCGGCGAGGCCCTGGAAATTCTCTCCCGCGCCGATCCGCATGCGCTGGGCGGCGCACCCAGCGCCGTGAAGGCCCTGGCCCTCCGGGACGCCGGCCGGCACGACGAGGCCCTCCGCGTCGCGCTCGAAGCCCTTATCCCCCATCTGCCCCGGTATCAGCGTTCGATGGCGAACTACGCGCGGCTACTGACGGAAGGCTAACGCCCGGCATCGAAGGAAGCTCCGGACACGGCCGCTCGCCGTCCGGGGCGCCTTTGGACAAAATTCCGGCCGTTGGGTCCTGCGTCCGCGGCGTGTCCGTGCCAAAGTGCCCCCGGACCGCGGCCGCCCCGGCACATGCCCGGAAGAACTGCACGCGCAAACCTCCAGAGGGCAAAGAAAAAGCCTCCGGAACCTGTTGGTTCCGGAGGCTTCTCCAAGGGTGGCAGATGAGGGATTCGAACCCCCGTAGGCGTTGCCAGCTGATTTACAGTCAGCCCCCTTTGGCCGCTCGGGTAATCTGCCGAACTTCAAAAGAAGATCACTCGCGGCTGCCGTCTTCGGAACGCCTGTTTCCAGTTCGTTTCGCTTCCAGTAACCGCGGGCAAGACAACTTTACAGAACTTCCGCCGAAGAATCGAATCGGCGCTCTAGCGGTTCAAGAATGGGCCAAAAAGCCCGGAAATTCAGGCTTCCCCGAGGATGCGGCCCGCGAGTTTGGACTCGAACTTCGCGGCTTGCTCCTCGGTGATCTGGTTCAGCTGCACGGCGCGCGCCAGATCGGCGTGGACCCCGTCCAGCCTGGAGGAGGCGTCCGCGGCGGGGCTGAAGATGATCGAAGCCGCCAGCGTCGCCGCTGCCACGGACGTCGCGGCCGTCGCGAACCCGCCTGCGGCGGCTGCGGTGGAACGGATGACATAGCGGACGGCTTTGTGCTGCATGGGCTGGTACCTTTCAAGCGACTCTTCCAACTCCTGCAACTCTGCCCGGCGAAACTTCGTTTCCGCCCTGACTCAGCTATGAGCGGACTGTGAACGGGACAACGCCGGCCGACCTTCACAACCGGGGCATCCGTACTAGGCTGGATTGCAGACACTATGGCCCTTCACCGGGCACACCCCCAACCATCAGGAGGACAGTCATGGCAGGCGAATCCACATTCGACGTCGTCAGCAAGGTCGACAAGCAGGAAGTCGCCAACGCGCTGAACCAGGCGCAGAAGGAACTGGTCCAGCGCTACGACTTCAAGGGCGTCGGCGCCGAGGTCGATTTCAGCGGCGAGAAGATCCTTATGAAGGCAAACTCCGAGGAGCGCGTGCTCGCCGTCCTGGACGTACTGCAGTCTAAGCTCATCCGCCGCGGCATCTCCTTGAAGTCCCTCGACACCGGCGAACCCTACGCTTCCGGCAAGGAGTTCCGGCTCGAAGCCACCATCAAGGAGGGCATCGCGCAGGACCTCGCCAAGAAGATCAACAAGCTCATCCGCGACGAGGCCCCGAAGTCCGTCAAGTCGCAGATCCAGGGCGACGAGCTCCGCGTGACCTCCAAGTCCCGTGACGATCTCCAGGAGACCATGAACCTGCTGAAGGGCTTCGACGAGGCCGACCTGCAGTTCGTGAATTTCCGCAGCTAGCCACGTGTCCGCGGCGCAGAATTCCTGACGCTGCAGAACGACACTGCACAAAAGGGCTGTCGCACCGGGTTTACCCGGGTCGACAGCCCTTTTGCGCGTCTCTGGCCCGCTTCCGCGGCGCCACAGCAGGCGGACTAACTGAGCGGCCGGCCCGCCATCCGTTCCAGCCGGCCGATACGCTCGCTCATCGGCGGGTGCGTCGAGAACATCTTCGCGACGCCGCCGGCGCGGAACGGGTTCGCGATCATCAGGTGCGAGGCGTTGACCAGCCGCTGGTCCTGGGGCAGCGGCGCGAGCTGGACGCCCTGCTCGATCTTCCGCAGGGCGGAGGCGAGCGCAAGCGGGTCCCCCGTCAGTTTCGAACCGTCCTCGTCGGCGTCGAACTCCCTGGTCCGGGAGATGGCCATCTGGATCAGCGAGGCCGCAAACGGTGCCAGCAGCGCCATGGCGATCGCGGCGATCGGGTTGGCGTTGCGCCGGTCCCCGCCGCCGCCGAAAATCAGGAACATCTGCGCCACCGAGGTAATGACGCCGGCGACGGCGGCAGCGACGGAGGAGGTCAGGATGTCCCGGTTGTAGACGTGCATCAGCTCGTGGCCCAGCACGCCGCGGAGTTCCCGCGCGTCCAGCAGCCGGAGGATGCCCTCGGTGCAGCAGACGGCGGCGTTCTGCGGGTTCCGGCCGGTGGCGAAGGCATTCGGGGCCATCGTGGGCGACAGGTAGATCCGCGGCATCGGCTGCTGCGCCGTGGCGGAGAGCTCCCGGACAATCTGGTGGAGCTGGGGCGCCTCGGCCTCCGTCACGGGATAGGCCTGCATGGACCGGATTGCGATCTTGTCACTGTTCCAGTAGCCGTAGGCGGTGGTGGCGACGCCGACCAGGGCCATGATCCAGATCGGCGCGGAACTGCCCATGCTGGAGGCCATGAGCGCGCCGAGGCCCAGGAGCACTGCCCACAGCACTCCAAACAGGGCCGCGGTTTTCAGTCCGTTGTGATGCTGATGCACTGTTCCTCCAAGTCGTCCCGCTGTGGACCCACACCCGGAAAACGTTCCGCTACGGCACCGGGTTCCGCGCGTCGTACTTCAGGAAGCCCGACTGCCAGTGCGCCGCGGCCCAGGCGACCGCGATGCACAACAGGCCGCCCAGAAGCAGGACCCAGCCTTCACTCAGAATTTTAGTCCCACCGCCGGCCAGCATGTCCCCTACCCGTGGGCCGCCGGCCACCACCACGATGAAGACGCCCTGCAGCCGGCCGCGCAGGTGGTCGGGCGTGGAGGCCTGCAGGATCGTGGTGCGGAAAACGGCGCTGACCGAGTCGGCGATTCCGGCCAGCCCGCAGCACACGGCGGCGGGCAGCAGCCACCACGTCACGCCGTCGGCACCGGAATTGCCCGCCAGGACGACGACGAGGCCGAACCCGGCGATCGAGGCACCCCAGCCCATCACGGACCAGACGACGGCGGCCCCTTGCCGCCGGACGGCCCCCAGTGGCCCGGAGAAGAGGCCGGCCAGGAACGCGCCGACGGCAGTGGACGCGAGCAGGATCCCCACCGTCGTTTCGCCGCCGCCGATCATGACGGCGCCGATCGCGGGCAGCAGCGCCCTGGGCTGGGCGAAGATCATCGCGACGAGGTCGATGGTGAAGGTCATCCGTAGGTTGGGGCGCGTGCCGAGAAAGCGGAAGCCCTCGACGACGGACCGCAGCCCCGCCGGCCGCGCATGTTTCCCCGGCGGCATGGCCGGCAGCCTCAGCAGTGCCCACAGTGCGAAGGCGAAGGTGCCGACGTCGATCGTGTAGGTCCAGGCGAAGCCGACGGTGGCCACCAGCAACCCGGCCAGCAGCGGCCCTGCGGTCAGCGTGAGGCCAAAACTGATCATGCTCAGGGCGTTGGCGGCCGGAAGGAGTTCCTTGCGGACCAGCAGCGGGATGATGGCGCTGCGGGCCGGCTGGTTGATGGCCTGCGCGCCGCTCTGCACCGCGACCAGGACGTACAGCACCCAGACGTTCCCCAGCTGCAGCCATGCCTGCAGGGCGAGGCAGGCGGTGGTCAGCCACAGCACCGAAGAGGCCAGCAGCGCCACCTTGCGGCGGTCGTGGGCGTCAGCGATCGAGCCGCCCAGGAGGCCGCCGAACACCAAGGGGACGAGGGCGAAAATGCTTAACAGCCCGACGTAGAGGCTGTCCTGGGTGAGCCGGTAGACCTCCAGGCTCACGGCAACCAAGGTCAGCTGGCTGCCCAGGGCCGCGACGGCGGATCCCAGCCACAGGCGGCGGAATGCCGGACTCTCGCGCAAGGGCGTGATGTCCGCCAGATATTTCCCCACCCGGATACTCTAATGGGACGCATGGGCCTGATGAGACGCACGGGGCACGCTGGCCCCGGCCGCTTCGGAACTCCCCGGCAGCGACATTTTTCCGGGTT
Organism: Arthrobacter sp. NicSoilB4; assembly: GCF_019977335.1. Taxonomy (NCBI): domain Bacteria; kingdom Bacillati; phylum Actinomycetota; class Actinomycetes; order Micrococcales; family Micrococcaceae; genus Arthrobacter; species Arthrobacter sp. NicSoilB4. The sequence continues at coordinate 3,152,742 of NZ_AP024653.1, forward strand.
TTATTATGATCGACTCATAATAAGTGCTTGAATGGGTGCATGACGGATTCGACGGGCACCCACGGAGCATGGGCCGCGGCCCTGCGTGCCCACGGCCGCCGGGTGACGAAACAGCGGCTGGCGGTGCTGGCCGCCGTCGAACACCACCCGCATTCCCCCGCCGAACACATCCTCGCCACGGCCCGCAGGGATCTTCCCGAGCTGACCGCGCAGTCCGTCTATGTGGTCCTGAACGATCTGACCGACCTTCAGATGCTGCGCCGCTTTGAGCCGCCGCACTCCCCCGCCCTTTACGAGACGAGGGTGGGCGATAACCACCACCATGCCGTCTGCATCAGCTGCGGCCGGGTGGAGGACGTCGAATGCGCCGTCGGGCACGCTCCGTGCCTGACCCCGCACTGGGACGCGGGCTCCAAGCCGATGACCATCCAGATCGCGGACGTGCTGTACCAGGGCATCTGCCAGGACTGCCAGCGCACCCAACAACTTCCCGCCGAACGTAAATAAGCAGTAACAACAAATAGGAGAAAGATGACTCAGAACATCTCTGCGCCCGCAGTGTCCACGACACAGTCCGGTGCTCCGGTCACTTCCGATGCCCACTCGAAGTCCGTCGGTGCTGACGGCGCCATCATCCTCACCGACCACTACCTGATCGAAAAGCTGGCGCAGTTCAACCGCGAGCGCGTGCCGGAGCGCGTAGTGCACGCCAAGGGCGGCGGCGCGTTCGGTACGTTCAAGACCTCCGAAGACGTCTCGAAGTACACCAAGGCCGCGCTGTTCCAGCCGGGCACCGAGACCGAGATGCTCATCCGGTTCTCCTCCGTTGCCGGCGAGGCAGGCTCCCCCGACACCTGGCGGGACCCCCGCGGTTTCGCCGTGAAGTTCTACACCACCGAGGGCAACTATGACCTCGTCGGCAACAACACCCCGGTGTTCTTCATCCGCGACGGCATCAAGTTCCCGGACTTCATCCACTCGCAGAAGCGCCTGCCGGGCACGCACCTGCGCGACGCCGACATGCAGTGGGACTTCTGGACCCTGTCCCCCGAGTCCGCCCACCAGGTCACCTGGCTCATGGGCGACCGCGGCCTCCCGGCGTCGTGGCGTGAAATGCAGGGCTACGGCTCGCACACCTACCAGTGGATCAACGCCGAGGGCGAGCGCTTCTGGGTCAAGTACCACTTCAAGTCCAACCAGGGCGTCAAGTCCATGACCGGCGATGAGGCTGAAGCCCTGGCCGGCGCCGACGGCGACTTCTACATCCGCGACCTGCAGGAAAACATTGCCGCCGGCAACTTCCCGTCCTGGGACCTGCACGTCCAGGTCATGCCGTACGAAGACGCCAAGACGTACCGCTTCAACCCGTTCGACCTCACCAAGGTATGGCCGCACGCGGACTACCCGCTGATCAAGGTCGGCACCATGGAGCTGAACCGGAACCCGGAAAACTACTTCGCGCAGATCGAGCAGGCCGCCTTCGCGCCGTCGAACTTCGTGCCGGGCATCGCGGCTTCCCCGGACAAGATGCTGCAGGCCCGCATCTTCTCCTACGCGGACGCGCACCGCTACCGCGTGGGCACCAACCACGCCCAGCTGCCGGTCAACCTGCCCAAGAACCAGGTCAACAACTACAGCCAGGACGGCCAGGGGCGCTACCACTTCAACGCGCCCTCGGTTCCGGTGTACGCACCGAACTCCGTCGGCGGCCCCGCCGCTGTGGAGCCTGCGGTTGCAGGCGGCGGCTGGGAGAACGACGGCGAACTGACGCTCGCAGCGCACTCCCTGCACGCAGAGGACGGCGACTTCGGCCAGGCCGGCACGCTGTACCGCGAGGTCTACAACGACGGCGAGAAGGCCCGCCTGCTGGACACCGTCACCGGTGCCGTCAGCGGCGTCAAGGACGCCGGCATCAAGGAACGCGCCATCCAGTACTGGACCAACGTCGACGCCGAGTTCGGCGCCAAGCTGCGCGCCAACCTTGGTGCAGGCCAGGTCGAGTCCGACGCCGAGGCAGCCAACAAGGTCTGATTCCAGGCCGGGCCCCGGTTCACCCGTGGTTGCTTCGCTACGCCGAAACACCCCGTCACGCCATTGGCGCGGCGGGGTGTTTTGCGTCTTTCCACATACGGCGTGCGCTGCTCGCCGTAAAGCCCGCCCTGTCCCTAGGATGCATGCATGACCACCTTTGCAGGCATTCCCGACGCCGCCTTCGAGTTCTACGCGGAACTTGAGCACAACAACAACCGCGACTGGTGGCTGGAACACAAATCTACCTACGACTCCGCGGTCAAGGAACCCCTGGCCGGGCTGCTGGCACAGTTGGAGCCGGAGTTCGGCGAGGCCAAACTGTTCCGGCCCAACCGGGACATCCGGTTTTCCCTTGACAAGTCTCCCTACAAGACAGCCCAGGGAGCCTTTGCTGCCGTGGCCGAGGGCATGGGGTTCTACGTCCAGCTCGACGCCGACGGCCTGCTCATCGGCGGCGGGTATCACACGCACACTCCGGCGCAGCTGGCACGCTTCCGCAGCGCCGTGGACGCCCCCTCCAGCGGTGGAGTCCTGCAGCAGATCGTCGCGCAGGTCGCGGTACAGGGCTTCGCCGTCGAGGGCGAGACCCTGAAGACGGTTCCGCGGGGGTTCGCCAAGGACCATCCCCGCGCGGAACTGCTGAAGCACAAGTCGCTCGCCGCCGGAATGCACGTGGGACGGCCGGACTGGCTCTCAACACCGGAGGCGGCCCGGGAGGTGGCCAGTCGCTGGGAGGAACTGCGGCCCCTGGTCGAGTGGATCGGCCGCTACGCCGCGCCCTGAGATGGAGTGGTCGACCCGGGCCGGAGCCTGGCGGGGCGCGCCCGCCTGTTGCGCGGCATGGGCGCGCCGGATGGCTGCGCGGCATGGCTGCCCCGGATCAGATGTGCCGGGTCAGATGTGCCGGGTCAGATGTGCTCGCCGTCAGCGGCCAGCCGCCGGTCGAGGTTGTTGAAGAAGACCAGTAGCATCAGGTCAAAGGCCTTGCTGGCTTCCTCGGGCTGGTTGTTCACGACGAAGTCGAACTGCAGCCCGTAGAAGGCGGCAGTGAACAGTCGGGCGTCGGTGTCGGCGAACTCCTCGAGAATGCCTTGGAGCATCAGCCAGTCCCGGGCCTTCTCGTGCAACATCCTGAAATGTTCCTGCGCCGTTCCCCGCGGTGACGCAGCCACGATGTCCTGCGCCGTCGCCTCGAACTCGAGCCGGGCAAGGTGCCGATTGCGCTGTGCCATGGTCCAGCGCCAGGACTCCAAGAGGAACGCCCGCCAGGCTTCCCGGTCAATGTCCCGCACGTCGGTGGCGCGTATGCTGTCCAGCCGGGATTCGATGGTGCGGATGATCTCATTCACCAACTGCTCACGGTGGCCGAAGTGATAGACCAGCACATAGCTGCTGACGCCGAGACCTTCGGCCAGGCTCCGGAATGTGAGCTCTGCGAGGGTTTTGTCCATAAGGTAGTCCAGAATGGCGGCCAACAGCTCTGCCTTGCGTTCAGGTCGTGCTGGGCGGGCCATAAAACCATCATAGGGAGCGGGCCCGGTCCTCCGCGCCCGAGGCATCCCGGTCCGGACGACCAAACGCCGAAATCGCCGGAACCGTGCCAATTCGCCGGAAGGTTCCAGCGAATTCGCGCGTCTCCGGCGATTTCGAATTCTTAGGGGACGCAGGGACGGGCCGAGGATCCCGCCATTCGGGGTCCCAGCAAGGCGGCCCGGTTCCTGCCCCCAGCGAGGGCGGCGCCGGACCAGGACCGTCAAAGTTTCACGCCGGGCCAACCCTTCCGGCTGCCGCCCGGGGATGTCCCCGTTTGAAGTGCTGGCACATGGAATAATTATGGGATGGAAGCTAACCCTGCCGGGGCCCGGACACTTGAACGTGGACTAAGCCTGATAGACCATGTCGCGGCGGGAGCCCACCGGCTCGAGGACATTACGAAGGCTTCCGGACTGAGCCGTTCGGCCACCCACCGAATGCTGACATCGCTGGTGTCCGGCAAGTACCTGAGCCAGCAGCCGGACCACAGCTATCACCTGGGCATCAAGCTGTTGGAGCTCGGAACCAAGGCCGAAGCCAACATCAGCCTCCCCGACGCCGTCCAGAGCATCCTCGCGGGCATTGCCAAGACGACGCAGGACACCACCCATCTGGGCATTCTCAGCGGGGACGACGTCCTGTATCTGGCGAAAGCACGCGGCCACCGTGGCATCGAGATGGCTTCCCGGCCCGGTGCCCGGCTGCGGGCCCAGAATACGGCGATGGGCAAGGCGCTACTCGCCCAACTCAGTGACGACAATGCGGTCAAAGCATTCGACACTGCGGCCATCGCAACACCCCGCTCCATCCAGGACGTTGACTCTTTCCGCGCAGTCCTGAACCGGGCCCGCCGCGACGGCTTTGCCCTCGATGACCAGGAGAACGAGCTGGGCATCACGTGCGTTGCCATAGCCATCCCGGACTTGCTCGGTAATGTTGCAGCAGCCGTCTCCATCTCAGCCCCGAGTGTTTACATGACCCCCGAGCGAATCCAGTCGCTGGTAGACCTCCTGAAAGGCATGCAACCCGAGCTCAGCCGCTGCCTGCCGCCGGGATTCGAAAGGGCCTGGATCTAGCGCACCGGCGCAGACCCAGACCCTCTGTCAGTCCCAGCGCACCCATTCGGCGGTGGGAGCTGGGCTCAGCGGGACACCGGTTCCGTGGCGTCCAGCATCGCCAGCTCGTTCCGGCGCGGCATACCTTCCCAATCGCCCGGCACCAGGCAGGCAAAAGCTCCGGTGCGGACCGCCGTCAACAGCCGCACCTCCACGGGCACACCGGCCAAGAGCTCCGCTACGTAGCCCGCCACGAAGGCGTCGCCTGCCCCGACGGTATCGACCGGGTTGATCCGAACGGCATCCTGTTTGTATTCGCTGCCGTCAATCACCGCGGCGCAGCCCTGAACGCCACGTTTGATGACGACTTGGCCGGGTCCCAGGGCAGCAACGCGGCGGGCCAGTTCCAGAGAGTCCCCCGACTGCCCGACGGCAATCGCAGCCTCATCGTCGCCGGCAAAAACGACGTCGGCCTGCGCAATGAACCGCCTGAAGACCCCCCCGGCTTCCTCCGGACTCCATAACGCAGCCCGGTAGTTCAAGTCGAACGATACGAGGGCGCCGGCCTGGCGGGCGACGTCGAGAGCATACTGCGCGGCTTCAGCGGCCGAGCCTGAAAGGGCTGGCGTGATCCCGGTCAGGTGCAACAGCCTGGCGCTTCTGATCCTTTCGACCGGCACGTCCTCCGGGCTGAGCCTGGAACCCGCGCTTCCGGCTCTGTAGTACCAGACCTTGAGCTGGTCCAAGGTGCGACGTTCCTTGATCATGAGGCCCGTCGGCGCCGACGGGTCACGCACGGGATCGACCACAACTCCTTCGGCGGCGAGTTCCCGCAAGACGAGTTCGCCAAGGCTGTCGTCGCCCACCCGGCCTGCCCACGTTACTGACGTGCCGAGCCGGCTCAGGGCAATCGCGAAGTTGCTCTCTGAGCCGCCCATGCCCAAGCTGAGCGAGTGAACCTGGGCCAGCGGACCCGGCGTCTCGGCTTTCATCAGCCCCATGGTCTCGCCAAGAGTGACGACTTCGGTGTACGTCATCGGGTCCCCCTCGCCTGAACTGCTTCGGCCACGAGGGAACTCAGCTTCCCGGCACGGGCCGTCAAGCCTGCGAGATCCCCGCCGGTGAAGGCGTCCCTCAGCAGGGGTCCGCCAAGGCTGACGGCCAGGGCACCCGCCGCGATCCAGTCGGCCGCGTCGTCGACGCCGATTCCGCCCGACGGGATGACCTGCATGTGCGGGAAGGGGCCGCGCAGCTGCCCGAGGTATCCGGGTCCCACCGTGGAGGCAGGGAAAAGCTTCACAGCGGTTGCTCCAGCCTGCATGCCGGCGAGCAACTCCGTGGGCGTCAGGCCGCCCGGAAACACGGGCACCCCCGCCTGGACGGCGACGCGGACGACGTCGGTTACCATCGCCGGTGTGACGAGGTAGTCGGCCCCGCCTTCGAGCGCCCGGACTGCCTCTTCCTGGCAGGTGATGGTTCCGACGCCGATTTCGGCGTCAGCCCCGAACTCCTGCTTAAGCCCGGGAAGATGGTTGAAGACGCTATCGGTGCTGAGTGTCAGTTCAATGGACCGCACGCCGCCCTTGACAAGGGCGTCGATGACGGGGGCGTACTCGCTGGCATGCCGCGCGCGAAGCACCGCGACAACAGGGTGCGCCTGCAGAATAGCGGAGACTGGCGTGCGCTGAATCCCGCTCATCGGGCCAGCCATCCGCCGTCGACCGGCAACACCACGCCGTGGACGTAGTCCGCCGCGGCCGAAGCGAGAAAGACCACTGCCCCGGCGAGGTCTCCTCCTGTGCCCCAGCGTGCGGCCGGGATGCGGGCCGAAATCTGCTCGTTCCGCTGAGCGTCGGCAAGGAGTGCCTCGTTCATGTCGGTTGCGATGTAACCGGGTGCCACCGCGTTGACGTTGACGCCGCGGGGCGCCCACTCATTGCACAGGGCCTTGGTCAGCTGAGCTACGGCACCCTTGGATGCCGCGTAGGCCGGAACCCGCACCCCGCCTTGAAAGGTCAGGAGCGAGGCCAGGTTGATGATTTTCCCGTGGCCCCGTTCCACCATCGGTGTGCCAAAACCCTGGCAGAGCTGAAAAACGGCGCGGGCGTTTATCCCCATCACCCGGTCGAAGTCAGTGAGCGGAAAATCCGTCGCGTCGTGCCGAATCTGGGTCCCGGCGTTGTTGACCAGGATGTCGATCCGGTGGTCCCGGAGGGTGTCCGAGATGGCGGCCGCCACCGACTCCTCTTTTTCCAGATCCAGGGCAACGGCATCGGCGGTGACACCCCTTTCTTGGGCTGCCGCAGCCAGTTCCGGAGCCAAGGGGCCGCGCTGCAGTGCCACGACGTTCGCGCCGGCGCGGACCAGGCCCAGGGCGATGCCCAGACCGATCCCGCGCGAGGCTCCCGTCACGGCAGCGGTCTTCCCGCTCAGCCCAAAGGGGGATGTGAGTTGTGTATCGTTCATCGACTTTCCTGGGGTAGCGCGGCGGGTGCCACCGCGGGGCTGACAAGTACTTTGAGGACGCGGCCAGCGCTCATTGCCTGCTCGAACGCCGAGGCTGCGTCTTCCAGGGCGAACACTTGGGTGGGGACGCGGCCCAGTCCCAGCTCGCCGCCTTCGATCAGGGCAACCGCCCGCTCCACGGCAGCGCGGGTGTAGACGCGCACCCCTACGAGCGTGTTCTCCGCGAAGGTGATCGCTTGGAGGTCGAGTTCCACCGGTTTCTTGTAAACCCCCACCAGGACGATCGTGCCGCGGACCCGCACGGCCTTGGGGAGCATGGCCGCCACGGATGGGTGGGCAGCCGAGTCGAACACTATGTCTGCGCCGTCCCCCCTGGTGGCCGCAACGATTGCCTGCACCGGGTCCTCGCCGGGGCCGACAGTAGCGAAACCCAGCTCCTCGGCCACCTTCCGCCGGGCCTCGGACGGTTCCGAAATCAGGATGCTCCCGGCACCCTGATGGCGTGCCACCAAAGCTGTCAGGAGGCCTATCGGGCCCGCACCGAAGACCACCACCCGCTCTCCGCCGGCGAGGCCGGACCGGGACACCGCATGCACAGCCACGGCGAGCGGCTCTGCGAGGGCAGCTTCCTGCAAGGGCACGGTCTCACTGATGGGGATGAGCGCTGACGCCGGAAGTGCCACGAATTCCGCCAGCGAACCGGCGACGTCGATGCCGAACAGCTTCAGCGCGCGGCAGACATGGGTATCCCCGCCGCTGCAAGGATGGCATTCGCCGCAGTGGATGAGGGGCTCGACGGTGACGCGGGTCCCGGCGCCTGGGCCGCCGTCGCCCGCTACCTCAACGACTCCGGTAATCTCGTGCCCCATGACAAGTGGCGCCTCGGCCCGCGGATGCCCGCCGTGCAGGATCGAAAAGTCGGTCCCGCACAGTCCCGTCATCTCACTCCGGACCAGCGCCCAGCCGTCGGGAACCTCCGGGAGGGCAATATTGCGGGTCTCGATGGTGTCCGGCGCCGTCCAGACGGCCGCGCGCATTGTGGCCCTTTCCGTTTCCAGCTTCGTTGCCAGGCTCATACCAGGACCCCCGCATTGAGGATGTTCCGGGGGGTGCGGCCGGCACACACCTCAATAACGTTCTCCAGCGTGCGCCGCTTCAGCTCCGCATAGGATTCCTCGCTGTACCAGGCTGCATGGGGCGTCAGGACGGCGTTTTCGCATTCGATCAGCGGGCTGTCCAGCGGCAGCGGCTCCTCTTCGAAAACATCGAGTCCGGCGCCGTAGAGCTGGCCGCCGGCCAGGGCGTCGGCCACGGCTGCGGTGTCCACCACTCCTCCACGGCAGGTGTTGACGAGTACTGCGCCGCGCTTCATCCGGGCGAGCACGTCGGCGTTGATCAGGTGGTGAGTGTGCCGGTTGAGCGGCACGTGGAGGGATACAACATCGGCGCGGACAATCAATTCATCAAACCCGACGACGGCAATCCCGTCCGCCGTCGTCGTGCCTTCCTCTTCCAGCGGGTCGAAGCCGATGACTTCGTAGCCGAGACCCTGCGCCTTTCGGCCGGTGGCCGAGCCGATGAGGCCCAGTCCAACCACGCCGAACACCCTGGTGGACATGCGGTGCAGTGGCTGCACGGGCAAGAGCGACGACTCGCCGCGGCGCACGCCGCGGTCCAGCCGGACGATTCCCCTCGCCAGGCTGACCGCGAGCGCAATTGCGTGGTCGCTGACGTCTTCTGTGCCATAGTCCGGCACATTGCAGACCGCGACGCCGCGGGTTGTCGCTGCCGTGACGTCGAGGGTGTCCACCCCCACGCCGTAACGGCCAATCGCCCTGAGTTCAGGCAGCGCGGCGAGCACACGGTCCGTGACAGGTGCGTACTGCACGACGATTCCGTCGGCACCGTCGGCGGCAGCGATGACCTCGTCTTCGGTCCGGCACTGGGCCAGGACGAGTTCCACTCCGGCGGCGGAGGCCACCTCCTGTTCAATGGCGATGGAGTCGTGGTCGCAGTCGGTGATGACAATACGGGTGGGGGCAGATGGCATTACTTCGCGTCCTCTTCTACGAGCAGGTCACGATCCACGGTTTCCGGTGCCTTGATGGTGGTGAACAGGCTGATGCCCATCATCGCCATCATGTAGATGGCAACGGGGAACCAGGATCCGCTGAAGGCCGTCACAAGCGCGGAACATATGAGCGGTGCGATGCCGCCGCCGAAGACCGAAGAGAACTCACGGCCCAAGGCGACGCCGGCATAGCGGTACCGCGAGCCGAAGAGCTCCGGGAAGTACGCCGCCTGGACGCCCACGGATCCCTGCGCGGCGAAGATGAAGCCGAGGACGATCACGAGCGAGATCAGGAACAGGTTTCCGGTGTTCAGAAGCATGAATGCGGGAATCGGAAAAACGAACAGGAACGCCGTCACGATGAGGTACATCCTGCGGCGGCCGAAGCGGTCTGACATGGTGCCGAAAGCGTAGGCGGAGACGCAAGCGAAGAGTGCACCGACCAACAGCACCTTCGGGATGAAGGTCGCGTCGATTTTGAGCTGGGAAATGAGGTAGGAGCCCAGGAAGACCTGGAAGATGTAGGAGTGCGCATTGGCGCCGACGTTCATGAAGAAAACTCGGACCAAGCCCTTGCGGCCGTTCTTGACCACATCGGCAACCGGTGTTGCCCGAATCGCCCCCTCGATATCCTCCTTCATTTCTTCAAAAACCGGTGATTCCTTGAGCTTGCGGCGAATAACGTATGCGGCAATAGTTACGAAGATCGAGGAGAAGAAGACCAGGCGCCAGCCATAGGCCTCAAGGGCTTCGCGGGGCATCATCTGCACCAGGATCCAGACAACGGCACCAAGGGCTGTGCCCGCTGCGGCACCGACGAAGACGAGCGAGGCATAGCGTCCGCGGGCGCCCTTGGGTGCAGTCTCAGCAATCAGCACGACGCCGCCGGCTTGCTCGGCCCCTGCGCCGAAGCCTTGCAGGAAGCGGCAGGCGACCAGCAGCACGGGGGCCCAAATACCGACCTGCTCAAAGGTCGGCAGCAAGCCGATGGCGAACGTGGCGATGCCCATTAGGAACAGCGTGGCCACGAGGACCCACTTGCGTCCCAGCCGGTCACCGTATTTGGAGAAGAAGAGACCGCCGAGGGGCCGGGCGCCGAAACCGACGGCGTAGGCGCCGAAGGCGGCGATAATGCCGATTGCCGGGTCCACGTTCGGGAAGAAGATCCTGTTGAAGATGATCGCCGAGGCGGTCCCGTAGATCACAAAGTCGTATTGCTCGAGGGCCGTGCCGATGAGGCCGGCCCAGGCGGCCCGGCGGACGGGGCCCTTGTCTGCGGGCGCGTGGCCCGGCTCAGTGTCACGGCCGTCAACGGTCGTCGACGTACTGCGAACAACATCGTTCTCAGTCACAGTTCACCAATCTCTCTGGGTGCACTACGCACCAACTTTTCGATTATCGGGATGACATCCCGAAAACTTCAAGGTTGACTATATAGCTACCGAGAGCCGGATCACAATAGATCTGACTTAAAGAATGGATAGTGGCAGTGAAGGTGGTCAGCGCAAACGAAAGCGCCCGCCGATCCGGGGATCAACGGGCGCGTCGGTTGGCAGTGGCGGCGACGCCAGCCGCAATGGCGACGCGGGGTCACTTACGGTCCGTCCGACGGGGCGGTACGGACCGTAAGTGACCCCGCGTTGCGGTCAGGAGCGGGGGTGTGTGCCCAAACTCGCGTTGGCGTCTGCGTCTGCCCCGGAGTCGGTTGCGGAGTTTGCCGCTGCCGGTTCCTTGGCGGCGCTCTTGCCGCCGGGGCCGTTGACGGAGGCCTTGGCCTCGGCGAACTTCTCGTTCAGTCTGGAGTGCCGCTGGCCGTAGGAGAAGTAGATGGCCACGCCGATCACGAGCCAGATGGCGAAGAAGATCCACGTCTCAACAGCGAGGTTCGTCATAAGGTACAGGCACAGGATGGCGGAAGCGATCGGCAGCACCTTGCCGAACGGCACCCGGAACGCGGGCTTCAGGTCCGGGCGCTTCTTCCGCAGCACCAGGACGCCGATGCTCACCGTCACGAATGCGGAGAGCGTGCCGATGTTGATCATCTCTTCCAGCAGGTCCACGTTGGTGAGCCCGGCGACAACCGCCACGGCCGCGCCGCAGATGATCTGGAGCCGGACCGGCGTCGCGCGGATGGTGCTGGTCTTGGACAGCGAGCGCGGCAGCAGGCCGTCGCGGCTCATGGCCAGCACCACGCGGGAGAGGCCCATCAGCAGCACCATGATCACGGTGGTCAGGCCCACGAGGGAGCCGAAGGCGATGATCTTGGCGGCGTCGGTGTTGCCTACGGCCTCGAACGCCGTGGTGAGGGTCGGGTTCTCGGCCTCGGCAAGCTCGGTGTAGGACACCATGCCGGTCAGCGCCAGGGACACCAGGATGTAGAGTACCGTGACGACGGCCAGGCCGCCGAAGATGCCGCGGGGCAGCGTCTTCTGGGGGTTCTTGACTTCCTCGGCCGACGTGGCCACGACGTCGAAGCCAATGAAGGCGAAGAAGACGAGGGCGGCTCCAGCAAAGATGCCCAGCGTGCCGTACTGCGCCGGGGCAGCGCCGGTGAGGAAGGCAAAGAAGGACTGCTTCATCACATCGGCGGCGCCGGTGCCGCCGGTGGGCACTGACGTCGGAACGAACGGAGCGTAGTTCTCGAACTTCACGTACGTGAAGCCCACCACGATCACAAAGACCACAACGGCGATCTTGATCAGCGTGAAGACGTTGCCGACGCGGGCGGACAGCTTCGTCCCCAGCACCAGCAGCACCGTAAACACCGAAACGATCAGGAAGGCGCCCCAGTACAGGTCCACACCGCCCAGGGAGATCGACGGCGGGATGTCGACCCCCATCAACGCGAACACCTTGCTGAGGTAGATGCCCCAGTACTTGGCGATCACAGCACCGGCGGTGAACAGCTCGAGGATAAGGTTCCACCCGATGATCCAGGCCAGCAGCTCGCCCATGGTGGCGTAGGTAAAGACGTACGCGGAGCCGGCAACGGGAATCGCGGTGGCGAACTCGGCGTAGCACATGATCGCCAGCGCACACGTGACAGCGGCAATGGCGAAGGAGAGGGTCACGGCCGGGCCGGCGAAGTTCGCTGCGGCCTTGGCACCGACCGAGAAGATCCCGGCGCCGACGGCAACGGCGACGCCCATGATCATCAAGTCCCAGGAGCTGAGCGAGCGCTTCAGCTTGCGTCCGGGTTCATCGGCGTCCGACATGGACTGCTCGATCGATTTGGTCCGGAATAAGTTCATAGGAAAGTCCACAATCTCGGTAACTTGTTGGAAACAGACCTATCTATCGTAGTGTCCATCCACTGGACGGCCAGATTTGTCCCACATAGTGAGACACAAAAGCGGGCTGCGCAGGTTCCCCCGCACAGCCCGCCCGCGCTTTTCCGGCGCCGTTTCAGACCGGCCAATCCATCAGCGTGGACCGGATCAGGAACCGCTTTCCCTCGGGAGCTTCCACCGAGAAACCGCTCCCCCGTCCCGGAACCACGTCTACGGTGAGGTGGGTGTGGCTCCAGTAATTGAATTGTTCCTTCGACATCCAGAAGTCAATCGGCTGTGGCTGCAGGCCGTCGGAAATGTCGAACAGGCCCAGCTGAACGTCCGAGTCCCCGGTGATGAACTCCCCTGCCGGGTAGCACATGGGCGAGGACCCGTCGCAGCAGCCGCCGGACTGATGAAACATCAGGGGTCCGTGCTGCAGCCAGAGCTTGCGCAGCAGTGCCACCGCCTCCGCGGTGAGCGCCACCCGGGAGAAATCCTCGCCGGGGCGGGTCACCGCCGCATGAAGCTTTGCGTTATGCATCAGCGTCTTTCCTTCCTAGGAGCCGCAGGGCGACGCGGCCGGTTGCGGGCCGGTGCCGTTCCGTGTCGGTGCACAAATGGTGCGGGCGGGGCGGACCAGTCCTGATCCGCCCCGCCCGGGTGTGTTGCGGCCTAGAAGAAGCCGAGCTTGTTCTCGTTGTAGCTGACCAGGAGGTTCTTGGTCTGCTGATAGTGGTCCAGCATCATCGAGTGGTTCTCGCGGCCGATGCCGGAGGACTTGTAGCCGCCGAACGCAGCGCCCGCCGGGTAGGCGTGGTAGTTGTTCACCCACACGCGGCCGGCCTGGATCTCGCGGCCGGCACGGTAGGCGACGTTGCCGTTGCGGGACCAGACTCCGGCGCCGAGGCCGTAGAGGGTGTCGTTGGCGATGCCCATGGCGTCGTTGTAGTCGCTGAAGCGCGTCACGGACACCACCGGGCCGAAGATTTCCTCCTGGAAGATCCGCATCTTGTTGTGGCCTTCGAAGATGGTCGGCTGGACGTAGTAGCCGCCGGCCAGGTCTCCGGGCAATTCCGCCCGGGCGCCGCCGGTGAGCACCTTGGCGCCCTCCTGCTTTCCGATGTCGATGTAGGAGAGGATCTTTTCGAGCTGGTCGTTAGAGGCCTGGGCGCCGAGCTGGGTTTCCGTGTCCAGCGGGTTGCCCTGGATGATCTTCTCCACACGGGCTACGGCGTCGGCCATAAAGGAATCGTAGATGTCCTCCTGGATCAAGGCCCGGGAGGGGCAGGTGCACACTTCACCCTGGTTGAAGGCAAAGAGCGTGAAGCCTTCCTGGGCCTTGTCGTAGAACGCGTCGTCAGTGTTGTCCGCGACGTCGTTGAAGAAGATGTTGGGGCTCTTGCCGCCCAGCTCCAGCGTGACCGGGATCAGGTTCTGGCTGGCGTACTGGCTGATCAGGCGGCCGGTGGAGGTCTCGCCGGTGAAGGCGATCTTGCGGATGCGGGGGCTGGAGGCGAGCGGCTTGCCGGCCTCGACGCCGAAGCCGTTGACCACGTTGAGGACGCCGGCCGGCAGCAGGTCGCCGATGAGCTCCATCAGGACCATGATCGAGGACGGGGTCTGCTCGGCCGGCTTCAGCACGACGGCGTTGCCGGCGGCAAGGGCCGGGGCAAGCTTCCAGACGGCCATCAGGATGGGGAAGTTCCAGGGGATGATCTGGCCGACGACGCCGAGCGGCTCGTGGTAGTGGTAGGCCGTGGTGTCGTCGTCGAGCTGGGACAGCCGTCCCTCCTGGGCGCGGACGGCGGAGGCGAAGTAGCGGAAGTGGTCGGCGGCGAGGGGGATGTCCGCGTTGAGGGTTTCGCGGATCGGCTTGCCGTTGTCCCAGGATTCGGCGACGGCGAGCATTTCGAGGTTCTCGTCGATCCGGTCGGCGATCTTGTTCAGGATGGCTGCGCGCTCGGCCACCGAGGTCTTGCCCCAGGACGGTGCAACCTTGTGGGCGGCGTCCAGCGCCAGCTCAATGTCCTCGGCGGTGCCGCGGGCGACCTCACAGAAGACCTTGCCGGTGACGGGGGTGATGTTCTCGAAGTACTGGCCCTTGACCGGGGCGACCCATTCGCCGCCGATCCAGTTCTCGTAGCGGTCCTTGAAGGTGACCTTCGAGCCCTCGGTACCGGGCTGTGCATAGACAGTCATTGCAGCTCCTTTGCTGTGCAAGATTGATGGCGGCCAGATGTCGGCGCCGCCGTTGCGTTCAGCCTAGGAGCAAGGAGGTTGCAGTCAGGTTGCAACCGGAGTGACCCGGGTCACGTGTGCCGGCAGAAGCCGGATCAGGTGCCGAGCTCGGCCTCGAGCCGTTCCAGATCGGCCACGAGCGCGGCCCGCCTGGGCGAACGCGGCGGCAGCAGCTTCAGGGCCGCGAGCCGGATCTCGACGTCGTCCCTCGCCTCCGGAAGCTCGGCATACCTCAGGAGCGACTCGGCGCTGCCGTCCGTCAGTACCGCTTCGCGGAGCAGGGAGGAGACCCGGTTCCGGAGTTCGGCGATGCCGGGGGCCTCCGAACGGGGAAGGACAGCGCCACGGTAGATCTCCAGGGCAATCCGGTGGGCGCCGCGCTGCAGGCAGTTCAGAACCTGCCCTGCGTCCGGCACCAGGTCCAAGGGCAGCCGGTAGGGGCGGGACTCCGGAACAGCACCCGGATTGAGCTGCTGGAGCACCTTACGCAGGCGCACCATCTCGGCCCGCAGGGTCATGGTGGAGGCGTCGCCCGCGTACAGGAGGGTGCAGAGTTCCTCGGCGTTGAGGCCTTCCGGGTGGGTGCTGAGCAGCGTCAGGATCTCGCTGTGCCGGGCGGAAAGCGCCACTGTGCGCCCGTCGATGCTGAGCAACGCCTGGTCCCGGCCCAGAAGCTGGAGGCTGTTGCGGTACAGGCTGCTTGAGGCCGGTGCGTGCGCCGCTTGCGGTGCAGCCTGGCTGCGGCGCCGGGGCGGCGAGGACTGGCGGGCCGCGGCGAGCTGCAGCCGTTCCACCCGCAGGTGCGCCTGGGCGGCGGCTACGGTTGCCTCGACCAACGACAGGGTGTGCGGGGCCACGGCGGACTCGGTTCCGGTGATGTCCACTACCCCCAGGAGCGCGCCGGAATCCGGATCATGGAAGGGAACGGCGGTGCAGCTCCAGGGGTGGACGGAGCGTTTGTAGTGTTCGGCACCGGCGATCTGGATGCCCCGGCCCAGGGCCAAGGCGGTTCCGGGTGCACTGGTGCCCACGGTGGCCTCGGACCAGTCGGCCCCGGGCACGAACATCATGCCTTCAGCCCGGCGCTGCATGTCTGCGTCGCCTTCGACCCAGAGCAGCCGGCCCACCTCATCCCCCACTGCCACCAGCATCCCGCTGTCATAGCTGGGCAGGACCAGCAGCTTGTGAATGACCGGCATGATGGCCGCGAGCGGATGCTGCCGCCGGTATTCCTCGAGCTCGTCGCGGTCCATCGCCAGCGGGGCCTCGGGATTGTCCGGGTTGGCCTGCAGCTCGGCTGAGCGCCGCCAGGACTCCTGGATCAGGCTGCTGATACCCGGCAGGTGCAGGTCGTCCGGAAGTCCGTGCCCCCGTGAGTCCAGGTGTTCGTGGCCGGCGCTGGCGTAGTGCTGGCGCTGCTCCGCGGTGACCCCGGCGCCTGTTTGGACCAGGCCAGCCGGATGGACCAAATTCCTCATTGAACTCCCACGTCAAGGGCGCGACGGCATGCCGGTGGCAGCCATGTCCGGCCAGTCTAGTTGGCGTTTCAGAAGCCCGCCAGAGCGGGGTCCGACGCTGCGGACCTGTCACACCCGGGGCCGGGCAGCCGTCAGCGTTGTGACGGGACATTGCACGGGCGGACCATGAGGCGGGAAAGTGAGCCATGAGCGATCTTGAGCTGCTGGCCGAGGGCTTCGAGGCGCATCGCGCGCATCTGCTGGCGGTGGCCTACCGGGTGCTTGGTTCGTCCAGCGATGCCGAGGATGCCGTGCAGGAGTCGTGGCTCCGGCTCAGCCGTTCCGACTCCGCCGCCATCACGAACCTCGGCGGTTGGCTGACGACGGTGGTGGGGCGGGTCTGCCTGGACATGCTGCGCTCGCCCCGGTCCCGGCGCGAACGGCCGGCCTGGGAGGATTTCCCGCTGCCGGAAAGCGGCGGGGCCGACCGGGACCCCCGGCTGCTGGGGGACGCCGATCCCGAGCAGCAGGCCGAACTGTCGGACGCCGTAGGAACCGCCCTGTTGGTGGTGCTGGAAACGCTGGGCCCGGCCGAGCGGCTGGCCTTTGTGCTTCATGACCTGTTCGCCGTGCCGTATGCGGAGATCGCCACCGTGCTGGGGAAGTCGCCGGCCGCGGCCCGCCAGCTGGCCAGCCGCGCCCGCCGCCGCGTGCAGGGAAGGGCGTCTGGAAACGACGCCGGGGCCCGGCCCGCCAACGCCGGACGGCCAGCCACCCGGCGGGAAATCGTGGACGCGTTCCTGGCGGCCTCCCGGGAGGGAGACTTTGCGGCGCTGCTCACTTTGCTGGATCCCGACGTCGTCCTCCGCGCCGACGGCGCCGCCGCGGGCCTGGGGGCGGATGCGGAAGTCATTGGAGCGCAGGCGGTCGCGCGCACTTTCTCCGGCCGCGCCAAGACGGCCCGGCTTGCCATGGTCGACGGTGCCGCGGGAGCCGTGTGGGCGCCCGGGGAGAAGCCGCGCGTCGTGTTCAGGTTCTCGGTGCTCGGGGGCAAGGTCATCAGGATCGATCTACTGGCCGACCCTGCGGTGCTTGCCGGGCTCCGCATCGAGTACCCGGGGACCGGCACGCTGGAGAACTAGTCGCGGGAGATCTGCACCATGTCCTCGCGGGGAACCACCTTGATGCGTTCCCGCACAATGCCGTTGGCCTCCGCGGCAGCGGACCACTCCGCGCCGAGGGCCAGTTCGTGGGCGTCGAGCCTGTTCCAGCCTTCCCATGTGGTGTATTCGATCCCGCGCTCGTCGAGGAGGTCGATGATCGCCTGCGGATCGGGGTTCTGCGCCGGGGGGAGACTGAGCCGGTCCTCGAGCAGGAAGCCGATGGTCTCCAGCGCGTCGCCCTTGGTGTGGCCGATCAGGCCCACGGGGCCGCGCTTGATCCAGCCTGTTGCGTAGATGCCGGGGACGGGATTGCCGTCGGCGTCGAGCACACGCCCGCCCTCGTTGGGAATGACGCCGCGGCGGGCATCGTATTCCAGTTCGTCCAACGGCGAGCCGTGGTAGCCGATCGCCCGGTAGACGGCCTGGACCGGGTACTCGAGGAACTCCCCGGTGCCCTTGACGTTGCCGGTGCCGTCCAGCTGCATGCGCTCGAATTTGATGCCGGTGACTTTACCGGGATGGGCAGCATCGTCGTGGATTTCCACGGGGCTGTGCAGGAAGTGCAGGTGCAGCCGGCGGGAGGACGGTTCCTCGGCCTCGGCGTGTTCCTCGACGAGCCAGTTGGTCAGGGTGTTGACCATGGTGCGGATCTGGTTGTTGCTGCGGATGGCCTCGTCCGAGGCCTCGTCGAACTCGAAGTCCTCCGGATAGAGGACGATGTCGACGTCCCGGGCGTGGGAGAGTTCACGCAGTTCGAGCGGCGTGAACTTGACCTGGGCCGGGCCCCGGCGGCCAAAAACGTGCACGTCCGTGACCGGGGAATTCTTCAGCGCCCGGTAGACGTTGTCCGGGATTTCCGTCACCAGCAGGTCGTCGGCATGCTTGACCAGCATCCTGGCCACGTCGAGGGCCACGTTGCCGTTGCCGATCACCGCGATCTCCTTCGCCTCCAGCGGCCAGTCACGGGGCACGTCGGGGTGCCCGTCGTACCAGGAGACGAAGTCTGCCCCGCCGAAGGAGCCCTCGAGCCCGACGCCGGGGATGTCCAGCTCGGCGTCGTTGATTGCGCCGGTGGAGAAGATCACGGCGTCGTAGAAGGCGCGGAAGTCATGCAGTGTCAGGTCGCGCCCGTAAGTAACGTTGCCGAGGAAGCGGATGTCGCCGCGGTCCAGGACCTTGTGCAGCGCGTTGACGATCCCCTTGATCCGCGGGTGGTCCGGGGCGACGCCGTAGCGGATGAGGCCGTAGGGGGCCGGGTACGCCTCGAAGAGGTCGATGCTGACCTCGAAGTCGCCGTCCTTGACTTCGTTGGACTTGGTCAGGATGTCCGCGGCGTAGACGCCTGCCGGTCCGGCGCCGACAATCGCGACGCGGAGCGGACGTTGGGACGTTCTTTGAGGCGAGGTTTCGGCCGAGTTGGACACCGGGAGCCCTTCTGAGTCTTAGCGGCTGCGCCAGTTCAAGCAGCGCACAATCCCCCTATTCTAAATGTCCGCATCAGCGTGTGGGCGCGCCGGTGACCGACATCGCAGGGAACCGCGCCCCGGCGCAGGGCACAGTGGATTCCAAAGGCAGGAATAGGCGCCCCGCGGGTGGTGTTATTGATCTTGTGCCTACCCCCGACGGATCCCACTCCCCCGCCACGCTGACGTCCCCGCGTGGCGGGTCCCCGGGCGGAAGCCCGTCGAAGCGTCCGCCGGCCGCCCTCAAGGCAGTGGACACGGACACGACTGCGGGCATCATCTTCGGGATCGGCGCGTACGGCCTGTGGGGGCTGATGCCCCTCTACTTCTTCCTGCTGCAACCGGCCGGGGCAGTCGAAATTGTGGCCAACCGGGTGCTGTGGTCGCTCATTTTCTGCGTCCTGCTGATCACCGTCACCCGCTCCTGGCGCGTGCTGGGAGCCGCCTTCCGGAACCGCACGGTCATCTTCCCGCTGATCATCGCCGCGGTCCTGATCGCCGTGAACTGGCTGACCTACGTCTATGGCGTTACCACCGGGCAAGCTGTGGAGGCCTCACTGGGCTACTTCATCAACCCGCTCGTCTCGGTCCTGCTGGGTGTGGTGGTGCTGAAGGAGAAACTGCGCCCTTTGCAGTGGGCCGCCGTCGGAATCGGCTTCATTGCCGTGGGTGTCCTGACTGTTTCCTATGGCAAACTGCCGTGGATCGCGTTGACCCTGGCACTGAGCTTCGGCCTCTACGGTTTCGTCAAGAAGCGAGTCGGCCCGCGTGCCGATGCGGCCACCAGCCTCACCGTCGAAACGATCGTGCTGGCGCCGGTGGCCGGCGCCACGATGATCGTCCTGGCACTCAGCGGTTCTGCGACGCTGACCGTCAACGGCGCCGCGCATTTCTGGCTCCTCGCGGCCTCCGGCATCATCACCGCCGTGCCGCTGCTGTTCTTCGGCGCCTCAGCCCGGCGGCTGCCGATGACAACGATCGGCCTGCTGCAGTACTTCGCACCCGTGCTGCAGTTCATCGTGGCGCTGGCCGTGTTCCACGAGCCCATGACGACAGACCGCTGGATCGGCTTCGGCGTCGTCTGGCTGGCGCTGCTGGTGCTCACCGTGGACATGCTGCTCACGACGAGGAAGAACTCCGTTACGCGCAGGCTGGCCCGCTCCGCCGCCTGAATCAGTCCAGGCGGCGGAACGGCACGACGCCGTCAGTCCTCGGGGCTGCTATCGAACCGCTCGTAGTCGCGCGGGACCACCACCATGGGCACCGGCAGGGCAAGGAGCACCTTGTTGGCCGTCCTGCCGATGAACAATTTGTTTTTCTCCGCTAGGCGCGACGAGCCCACGATCATGATCTCGCCCTCGTCCCATTCGAGGTCATCGATCGCTTCCTCAATGGTGCGCCCGTGGGCAACTTCCACCGTGACCTGGTGGCCGGCCGGCAGCCGGTGGGCGGCCGCCGTCAGGACGGTATTGGCGTGGATGTGGGCCGCGTTGATGTTTTCGCCGCTGTCCCCTTCGGCGTCAAGTTCCACCAGCGAGACCAGCCGCAGGGGGACACCGTGGCGTTCGGCGGCTTCAACCGCGACGTCGATCGCCGCCTCCGCGCCCGTGCGCTCGCCCACTGCGAGAGTCATCCGCGTCATCGGCTCCGTGTGCCGGTAACCCCGGGGGGCCAGCGCCACCGGAACGGGCGATGCATGCAGGAGGGCGTTGGCCGCGCTTCCGATCGTGTAGCGCTTGAACAGCCCGGCGCTGGCGGCGCCCACCACGATCAGGCCGGCCTTGTATTCAACGGCGGCATCGATGAGGCCGGCGGCGTGCGAGTCTGCCTGGCGGACGTGGAACCGGGCCTCGATGTCCTTCGGGACGAGGGCCATGCCCTCCCGTTCCGCGGTGAGCACCTTCTGCTCCGCGGCGCTGACACGGTTTCCCTCCGGGTTCATCGCGACGTAGGGCGTTCGCCGGTCCACTACGTAGACCAGGTCAAGGTGCGCGCCCTGGGCCCGGGCCATGGCGGAGGCCAGTGCAACGGCGTCGGCGCCGCGGTCGCTGGGGGTATAGCCAACTACGTATCGCATGTATGAACCCCTTATGGGTCTGTGGCAGAAGCCAGCCTTGTTCCGGGGATTCCGGGCGACGTCGGCCGGTCTGCGTTCCTGCAGTGGTAGGAACGACTCTAGCCCAGCGGGACGCGGAAATGGCCTGAATAGTCCGTGACTTTCGGCCCTGAGCCGGGCAACCATCCCCTCCTAGGGTGGAAGGGTCGAGGGGAGCTCATCGTGGGCGCGATCACCACGGGGAAGACCCGGCGGCCCACCAGGGCATGGAACATCCTCCCGTGGCTGTTGGCCCTCCTGCTGGTCCTCGTGGCCTGCACCCCGCCCGCAGCCCAGCCCGGTGGAACCGGCCGGCCCGCTGCCCCGTCCGCCCCTGCCACCGCGACGGCGGCTCCGTCGGCTTCCGTCACCGTCCCGGCGGACTCGGACGAAACGGCTCCACCGCAACCGGGCGACACGGTGGTCTCTTCGAGGACCGCGTTGGACTGGTCCTGGCCCGGCCCCGGCCGGCCGTTCAAGGCCGCGCATAAGAACCCCGCACCCACCTCTCCGCCTCCGGCCGCTCCCCTGCCCGCGCTGTACGCCATCGGAGCGGGGACGCACCCCGCGGAGGCTCCGCCCTATGACCAGCTAAGCTTCCGGTTCCAGGGAGGATTCCCGGGCTACCACCTTGAATTCGTGCCCGAACTGATCGCCGACGGCAGCGGCCTGCCGGTTCCGATGCACGGGGCCGGCGCCATCCTCAGGGTCGAGTTCCGCGGAGCCCAGGCGCACACAGCTGACGGCACGGCCAGTACCGTCACCAGCGCTCCCGCCCCTTCCATCGGCTACCAGGCCCTCACCAGCTACGCCCCGGCCGGGGATTTCGAAGGGGTGGTGAGCTACGGAATCGGGGTCGGCCGGCCGGTGGAAACGGTGCCGGAGACGAAGGTGCGCGTGTACGAAGTCGAGAAGATCGAGCGCGGCCAGCACCTGTTCGTCGTCGCGGTCCAGCTGGACGCCACCTCCTGGGAGTAGCCCCGCGGTACCCCGATCAACCTGCAGCGCGAATTAACGCAGCAGGGCCGCGGACCATAGGTCCGCGGCCCTGCTGGCTATCCCGGAATCCCTGGCGGATCCTCGGTGCCTGGATGGCTCAGGCGTTGGCTTTGATGGCCGCGGCCAGGACCTGGAGGCCGTCGAGGAGCAGCTCGTCGCTGATGACCAGCGGCGGCAGCAGCCGGATGACGTTGCCGTAGGTGCCGCAGGTGAGGATGATGACACCCTCCTTGAGGCAGGCCGCGGCAACGGCCTTGGTCAGCTCCGGGTTCGGCTCTTTCGATCCGGCCTGGACCAGTTCAATCGCCAGCATCGCGCCGCGGCCGCGGACGTCGCCGATCACGGGCAGCTCAGCTGCAAGCTCGCGCAGCTTGCCGAGGGCGAGCTCCTCGATGTGCTTGGCGCGGGCGTTGAGGCCGTACTGCTCCATCGAGCCGATGGACGCCAGGGCCGCCGCACATGCGACCGGGTTGCCGCCGTAGGTGCCGCCGAGGCCGCCCGGGTGGACGGCGTCGAGCAGGTCGGCGCGGCCGGTGATGGCGGAGAGCGGCATGCCGCCGGCGATGCCCTTGGCCATGGTGATGATGTCCGGGACGACACCCTCGTGGTTCACGGCGAACCATTCACCCGTGCGGCAGAAACCGGACTGGACCTCGTCGGCGATGAAGACGACGCCATTGTCCTTTGCCCAGGCCGCCAGCGCCGGCAGGAAACCCTCCGCAGGGACGATGAAGCCGCCCTCGCCCTGGATGGGTTCGATGATGATCGCGGCCACCTGGTCCCCGCCGAGCTGTTTCTCGATCATGGTGATGGCGCGCTTGGCGGCCTCGGCACCGGTGATCTCCGCGTTTTCCTCGCGGTAGGGGTAGCTCATCGGCATGCGGTAGACCTCGGGCGCGAACGGGCCGAAGTTGGTCTTGTAGGGCATGGCCTTGGCCGTCAGCGCCATGGTCAGGTTGGTGCGGCCGTGGTAGGCGTGGTCGAACGCGACGACGGCGTCCCGGCCGGTGGCCAGGCGTGCCACCTTGACGGCATTTTCCACCGCTTCGGCGCCGGAGTTGAACAGCACCGTGCGCTTCTCGTGGTCGCCCGGGGTGAGGCGGTTCAGCTGCTCGGCGACGGCGACGTAGCCTTCGTACGGGGTGACCATGAAGCAGGTGTGGGTGAAGTGCTCCACGGCTTCCTTGACGGCGCCGACGACGGCCGGGTCGGAGGCCCCGACGCTGGTCACGGCAATGCCGGAGCCAAGGTCGATGAAGGAGTTGCCGTCGACGTCGTGGATGATGCCGCCGTCGGCGTCGGCGACGTAAACGGGGACGGTCGACGCGACGCCGGCGGCGACGACGGCCTTGCGGCGTTCGGTCAGGGCGACTGACTTGGGGCCCGGGAAATCGGCCTGGACGCGGCGCTTCTGCTCAAGACGGTACGTGATGTCATGGGCGGTGGTGGTCATGGGAGGGCCTTTCTTGACTGAATGGGGGCCACGCCGGCAGGGTTCCTGGCCGAAGCGGAGCGAGGTTGGGGCGCCGGTGGGGATCAGGCGACAGCGTTATGCATCAGCGCTATGCGTCTAATGCACTCATGACGTGCTTGATGCGGGTGTAGTCCTCGACGCCGTACATGGAGAGGTCCTTGCCGTAGCCGGACTGTTTGAAGCCGCCGTGCGGCATCTCGGCGGTGAGGAGGATGTGGGTGTTGATCCACACGGCGCCGAAGTCGAGGTCGCGGCTGACGCGCATGGCCGTTCCGTGGTCGGTGGTCCAGACGCTGGAGGCGAGGGCGTAGTCGACGTCGTTGGCCAGTTCCACTGCCTCGTCCTCGGTGCTGAACTTCTGCACCGTGATGACCGGGCCGAAGGTTTCCTTCTGCACGATGTCGTCGCTCTGCTTGGCCCCGGTGATGATCGTGGGTTCGAAGAAGAAACCCTTCTCCCCGGCGCGGTGGCCGCCGGTTTCGATCCTGCAGTTCTCCGGAAGGTGCTCCACCACTGAGGTCACGGCGTTGAAGTGGTTCACGTTGTTGAGCGGGCCGAAGTAGTTGTCCTCGTCGTTCTGCGAACCGGTGTGCAGCGTCTTGGTGTGTTCCACCATGGCTGCGACGACGTCGTCGTGGACTTCGTCCTGGACCAGGACGCGGGTGATCGCGGTGCAGTCCTGGCCGGCGTTGAAGAACGCGAATTCGGCGATGGCCGCGGCGCTCTTCTTGATGTCCGCGTCCTTGAACACGATGGCGGGCGCCTTGCCGCCGAGCTCCAGGTGGGCACGCTTGAGGCCCTTCGCGGCCCCGGACGCGACGGCGATGCCGGCCCGGACAGAACCGGTGATGGAGACGAGGCCGGGGACCTTGTGCTCCACCATGAGGGCGCCGGTCTCGCCGGTGCCCAGGACGACGTTCAGCACGCCGGCCGGGAAGATCTCCCCGGCGAGGCGGGCCAGGACGAGGGTGGATTCCGGGGTGGTGTCCGAGGGCTTGAGCACCACGGTGTTGCCCGCGGCGAGGGCGGGGCCGATCTTCCAGATGGCCATGAGGAACGGGTAGTTCCAGGGTGCAACCTGCGCGACGACGCCGATCGGTTCTCGCCGGACGTAGGAGGTGTGGCCCTCGAAGTATTCCCCGGCGGACTTGCCCTCCATGATGCGGGCGGCGCCCGCGAAGAAGCGCAGCTGGTCGGCGCCGGCGGCAACTTCCTCGGAGGCGATCAGGGAGCGGACCTGGCCCGTGTTGCGGTGCTGGGCCTCGACGAGTTCGTCGCTGTTCGCCTCGACGGCGTCGGCGAGCTTGAGCAGCATCAGCTGGCGCTGTCCCGGCGTCGTATGCTTCCACGTTTTGAAGGCGTCCTGCGCGGCCGTCATGGCGGCGTCGACGTCGGACTGCACGGAGATCGGAGAGGCGGCAACGACCTCGCCGTTGGTGGGATTGACGATGTCCAGCACCCCGGTTCCGGCGGGGGTGACAAACTCGCCGTTGATGAAGTTCTGCAAGGTTTGAACCACGGTGTACAACCTCTTTCACGCTGAAAAGGACCCAATGAGACTGCTCCGAGCCTATGCCAGCCGGTCAACCCCGGGGAATAGTCACCTGCACACCGTTGCCGCCACATTTTAGTGCGCTTGACCAGCCCCCGGTTATCCTGAATCCATGGCCATTTCACTTGCTGCCCTGTTGGGGGTTCCGTCCCTCAAACTCGCCAAGGCAGGCCTCGCCGAGACCACCTGGCACCAGGACATTGTCTGGGTGGCCGTGACGGAGCAGGAGGACCCTCAGCGGTTCCTCAACGGCGGAGAACTGGTCCTCACCACCGGCATGCGGCTCAAGAGCGCCCCGGAACAGCGCCGCTTCGTCCGCCAGGTCCAGCGCGCCGGGGCGGTGGGGATCGGCTTCGGGATCGGCCTTACGCACGACGCCGTGCCGCCGGCCCTGATCGCCGAGGCCAACCGCTGGGGGCTGCCGGTGGTCGAGGTGCCCTATGAGACGCCGTTCATCGCGATCGGCAAGCTCGTCGCGGACGCCCAGTCCGCGGACCACTTCACCAAGCTGGAGCGGCTCATCGCCGGGCACCAGATCCTGGCCCGTGCCCTGCTCACCGGCGGCGGCCTGGCCGAACTCCTCAAGCACCTCGGGTCCATGCTGCGGACCGAGATCGTGCTGACCCAGTTCACGGCCCAGCTTTACAACAGTGCGACGGGCAGTCCCGCGCCGAGCGCCGACGGCTGGTCGTCGTTCCCGATTCCCACCGGCCGCCGCGACGCGTGCACCCTCTGGGTGAAGCAGCCGTTCGAGGACTCGGGGATTGTGGGCTACGCGCAGAACCTGATCAGCGTCGAGCTCAACAACATGGTCAAGCAGCGCCAGTCCCAGCGCGCCCTGGCCGGGCAGGTCCTGGAGGACGTGATCCACGGGACCCTGGAGCCCAGCGAGGCCACGCGGCGGCTCGCGGGCATCGGCGTCAACAGCACCCGGAGGAACGTGGTCCTGCTGGCCGAGTCCGCCGCGCACTTCAAGCAGCTGGGGGCGTCTTCCCTGCCGCGGCCGCTGGAAAAGTCGGTGAGCGCCGTCGTCGGGAAGGATCTCGTGGCGGTGGTCCCCGACGACGGCAGCGGCGCCAGCACGCTGGCCCGGAGCCTCAGCGACCACCTGGCCGAGGCCGGCATCCACGCCACGATCGGGATCGGCGGAGCGTACACGAAGCCGAACGGGCTGCGCTGGAGCTACTTCGAGGCCCGCGATGCGGCCAGCCACGGCTTGCCCGTGAACGAACCGGAGCGGCTGAGCCTGACGTCGCTGCTGCTGGCCAGCGAGGACGTGCCCCTGGCGGACATGGCGAACGAATCGCTGAACCCGCTCCGGACCTTCGATGCGACCCACGGCGCCGAACTGATGGCCACGCTGGAGAGCTACCTGAACAACAACGGGTCAGTTGCCGCTGTGGCCGAAGAGCTGACGCTGCACCGGAACACCGTCCGCTACCGGCTCGCCCAGATCACCGAACTCACCGGCTACGACCCGGCCCAGACTTCGGACCGGGTGCAACTGTGGCTCGCGCTGGCCGTGCAGCGGCTGAGCGCCCGGCACCCGCGCTGACCCTCCCCCAAAGGACAACGCGAGGTCACTTCCGGCCCATCCCGGGCCCCAACATGGGCGCGATGTGACTCCGCGTTGCCCATTAGGGTCTTAGGGCCGTAGACCGGACCGCAGCCGATGGCGAGACTGGGAGAGGCAGCACGCTGCACAGGAGTGCCCGGAATTGGTGCCCGCGATCGCCCGCACCATGTTCACGGACGAAAGTGCCGGTCCCATCGGCGTCGCAGTTCGGTTGCCTGATTCGCCCTAGGAAGTTCCCGACTAGGAGGCCGAACGTGGGCAAGAAGAAGAACAAGAAGCGCGCTAGAGAGCAGGCGGGACTGACGGGGCCTGACGGGCAGCCCAGGACCAAGATGCCGCGCAAGGAGTACGAGGCGCAGATGGCCATCCTGCAAGGCGAACTGGTCGCGCTGCAGGAGTGGGTGAAATCCACCGGAGCCAAGATCTGCATCGTCTTCGAGGGCCGCGACACGGCCGGCAAGGGCGGCACCATCAAGCGCATCGTCGAACGGGTGAGCCCCCGGGTGTTCAGGGTGGTGGCCCTTCCCACGCCAACGGACCGGGAGAAGTCCCAGATGTATCTCCAGCGCTACATGGCGCACTTTCCGGCAGCCGGCGAGGTGGTCATCTTTGACCGCAGCTGGTACAACCGTGCGGGCGTGGAACGGGTGATGGGGTTCTGCACCCCGGAGCAGACCCAGAAGTTCCTTAACATGGCTCCGCTGGTTGAGAAGGCGATGGTCGACTCGGGCATCATCCTGCTCAAGTATTGGCTTGAGGTCAGCGCGGACGAACAGACCCGGCGGCTCCAGAGCCGGATGGACGATCCGCGCAAAACCTGGAAGCTGTCGCCCATGGATCTGAAGTCATACAAGCGCTGGTACGACTACTCCCGGGCCAGGGACGCCATGTTCGCGGCGACCGATACCGCCTGGGCGCCCTGGTTCGTCGCGAACAACGACGTCAAGAAGCGCGGCCGGCTCAACATCATCAGCCACCTGCTCAGCCAGGTGCCGTACGAGCCGTACCCGGGGCTCGACGTCGAACTGCCGAAGCGCCAGAAGGCCGGCAACTACCGTGAGCCGACGCTCGCGGTGCGGCGCGTCCCGACCCAGTTCTGAGCAGCCCCGCGATGAGGAGGAAGTCATGACCGACAATCCCGGAGCAGCGGCAGGAGTGGCCCCGGCCGACGCGGATGCTGCCTGGTACACACTGGCGCCCGGGGACGTCGCAGGGCGGCTGGGCGTTGATCCCGCCAGCGGGTTAAGCAGCGCCGAGGCGCAGCAGCGGCTGCAGGAGTACGGTCCGAACGCGCTGGCCGCTGCGAAGCAGGAACCCGTCTGGAAGCGGTTCTTCAAGCACTACCGCGACTACATGCAGATCGTGCTTGTCGTCGCCGCGCTGGTCAGCCTGTTGATCGAGGAATACGGGACCGCGATCGGGCTCGCCGTCCTGACGCTGTTCAATGCGTGGCTGGGCTACCACCAGGAAGGCAAGGCCGAAGCGGCAGCAGCTTCCCTGGGGCAGATGATGAAGTCGATGGCCAAGGTGCGGCGCGACGGCGTGATGGCGGAAGTGCCGTCCGAGCAGATCGTGCCCGGCGACATTGTGGTGGTCGACGCCGGCGACCGCGTCCCCGCCGACGGCAGGGTCATCCTGGCGGCGACACTGCAGATCGAGGAGGGCGCCCTGACCGGCGAGAGCGTCGCGGTCGAGAAGGACACCGCCGTCATCGGCCGGCACGACGTCGGCATCGGCGACCGCGTGAACATGGCGTTTATGAACACCAACGTGACGCGGGGCCACGGCGAAATCCTCGTCACCACCACGGGGATGGGCTCGGAGGTGGGCCACATCGCCCACATGCTGTCCGGGCAGAAAGAGGAGAAGACCCCGCTCACCAAGCAGGTGGACCGGCTCACCATCTTCATCATCATCGCGGCGCTCTTCGCCTTCGTCGCCATCGTGGTCATGGGCCTGGCCGCGGGCGACTCCTTCGCTGTGCTCTTCGGGATCGGCGTGGCGCTGGCCGTCGGCTCCATCCCGGATGCGCTGCCCGCCGTCGTCACGACGATCCTGTCCGTGGGCTCGGTCAACATGGCCAAGAAGAACGCCATCATGAAGGTCCTGCCCGCCGTCGAGACCCTGGGTTCCACCTCGGCCATCAACTCGGACAAGACCGGCACGCTCACCCTGAACCAGATGACGGTGCGTGAGTTCGTGACCGTGCAGCACCACTACACCGTGAGCGGCGAGGGTTACAGCTTCGACGGCCAGGTCCAGCGGACCACCGGCGACGCCGAGCAGGACCTGGACTACGTCATGTTCCCGTGCGCGCTGTGCAATGACTCCGACATCCAGGACGGGGAGGTCATCGGAGACCCCACGGAGGCGGCGCTGTACGTGCTCGCGCAGAAGGGCGGCGTGGACGTCGCGGAGTTCCGCCGGAACAACCCGCGTGTCGCGTCGGTACCCTTCGACTCCGACTACAAGTTCATGGCCACATTCCACCGGATGCCGGGCGCCGACGGAAGGCCCGTGATCCGCGCCTACGTGAAGGGCGCGCCCGACGTCGTGCTCAACAGATCGTCGTCCGGGCGGTTCCCGGGCGGGCGGGCCGAGCCGCTCACCGAGGACATGCGGGCGAAGGTGCTCGCCGCGAACGAGCGCATTGCCAGCCAGGGCCGGCGGGTGCTCGCCCTGGCGCAGCGCGAGTTCGACCCGGCGACGTTCCAGCCCTCGGGCGACCTCATGGCACTCATGCAGGACCTGGAGATCTGTGCGCTGATCGGCGAGGTGGACCCGCCGCGCGCCGAGGCCGTGGCCGCTATCGCCAAAGCCAAGCACGCCGGCATCCGGGTCCGGATGATCACCGGCGACCACGCCATCACCGCGGCCGCGATCGCCGACGAACTGGGCATCCGCGGACGCGCCGTCACCGGTGCCGAGTTCGCGGCGATGAGCGACGCGGAGGCGGACAGCCAGGTCGACGGCATCGGCGTGATCGCCCGGGTGGCCCCCGAACACAAGGTCCGGCTGGTCGAGGTGCTCAAGCGCAAGGGCCACGTCGTCGCGATGACCGGCGACGGCGTGAACGACGCGCCGGCCATCGCGGCGGCCGACATCGGGATTGCGATGGGCATCACGGGCACGGACGTCGCCAAGGGGGCGGCCAAGATGATCCTGGCCGACGACAACTTCGCGACGATCGTGTCCGCGGTCGAGCAGGGCCGGCTGGTGTACGACAACCTGCAGAAGTTCATCAGGATCCAGGTGGCCAACCTGTTTATGTTCATCCTCGCGTTCATCGGGTCCTCCGCCTTCGCGATCGCCGGCACGGCACTGCTCAGCCCGGCCCAGGTGCTGTGGATCCACATGGCGATCGTCGCCCCGATCGGCGCCGTGATGGGGCTGGACCTCGCGACGCCGGGCATCATGGACCGCAAGCCCCGGCCCTTCAACGAACCGATCATCGTGCGGTCGATGATGGTGCGGCTCTTCATCGTCGGGCTGTTCATGGCCGCCGCGACGCTGATCCTCGTGGAGATCGGCAAGACCTCCTACGGCTCCCTCGAGATCGGCCAGAGCATGGCCATCGTGGGCCTGGGGCTGATGAACATCACCGTGGCCCTCAACCTGCGCTTCCCCGAGGAGAGCGCTTTCGGCCCGTCCACCATCTCGAACCCGAAGCTGCTGTGGGCGTTCGCGTGGGCGTTCGTCGGCTCCATGCTGATCACCCAGATGCGGGTGCTGCAGGACCTGTTCGGCACCGTCCAGCTCAACGGCGCGCAGTGGCTGGCCTGCCTGGTTCCGGCCGTGGTGCTGCTGGTCCTCGGCGAGCTGTTCAAAATGATCCTGCGGGCCCGGCGCTCGCACTGACAGCCAGCTAACTGCAACGCTTGGTGGCGGGTGCCCGGGACAGGTTGCGTCATGTACCGAGATATTCGCCACTAAACCCTAGAACACAAACATCAAACGTCTAACCTTTAGGTATGGCCAGCAGCACCGCGGTATCCGCCCCTCCCGAGACAGCTCCTTCCGCCGTCGTCGCACCTTCCGCCGTCGTGCACGCGCCGCGCGGAGTGATTATTGCGGGAGTCGTTGCGATCGTGCTGATCGGCCTCAACCTGCGCGCCGGCATCACCGGTGCCGCCGCGCTCCTGCATGACCTGCAGCAGGTCCTGGGTTACGGGCCGCTGATCGCTGCCATCATCCCGTCGATCCCCACCCTGTGCTTCGCGGTGGCCGGCGCCGCGACCTCGTGGCTCACCCGGATTCTGGGACTGGAGAAGGCCATCCTGCTCTCCCTTGTGCTGCTCGCGGCCGGGCTGCTGGTCCGCGGCATCCCGTCCACCGGCATGCTGCTGGCGGGAACCGTCGTCGGCATGTCTGGGCTGGCGATCTGCAACGTGGCGATGCCGTCGTTTATCCGTGTCCATTTCGCGCATCGGACGTCGCTGATGACGGCCCTGTACACGGTGACCATGACGACGGGTGCCACGGTGGTCGCCGTGTTGATCGTCCCCGTGGCGCAGCAGCTCGGCTCGCCTTCCGCCGGGATCGGTGCGATCGGCTTCCTGGCGCTGGGCGCCTGCCTCGGCTTTCTGCCGATCGCCCTGCACGCCCACCGCAATGCGCCCGCCGTCAAGGCCGGCCGGGTATCCCCGTGGCCGCTGCTGCGGACCCGCACCGGCATGCTGATTACGCTCGGCTTCACCGTCCAGGCCCTGCTGGCCTACGCCGTGCTCAGCTGGTTCCCCTACATGCTGGTCACGCTCGGCCTGACAGCCGCCGAGGGCGGGCTGATGTTCGGCCTGATGCAGCTTGTCTCGGTCCCCGCGGGCATGGTGCTGGTCGCTATTGGTTCACGCCCCCGGATGCAACGCACCGCCTTCTACCTGGCCACCGTCACGATGGCCGCGGGCGTCCTGGCCCTGCTCGTCCTGCCGGTCGCCTGGGCGCCGCTGACGGCGGTGCTCCTCGGATTCGGGCTCGGCATCTTCCCGCTCGTGATGGTCATGATCAGCCGCGGCGGCCGCACCACCGCCGAAACCACTGCCTTGTCCACGGTGGCCCAGTCCGCGGGCTACCTGCTGGCGACGCTTGGCCCCTTCGGCATGGGGCTGCTCCACAGCGCCACCCAGTCCTGGACGCTGCCTTTGATCCTGCTGCTGGCCGTGGCGCTGGGCCAGATCGCCGTCGGGCATCTGCTCACCGCCCCGCCAAAGGTTCCCCGGCGTGCGGAACCACATCCGCCGGAACCGCAGGCAGCCGCTGCGCCCGCCGGCACGTCCAACGGCATTTCCGACGGCATTTCCGACGGCGGGGCACAGTCATGACACTCACCACGTCCCACCGGCCGCCGCTCGTGGAGGAGATCACTGCCAAGCTGCGTGAGCTGATCCATTCGGGCGAATGGCCGTTGCAGCAGCGAATCCCCGCCGAACCTGAACTCATGGCCGCGCTCGGAGTCTCACGCGGAACCCTGCGCGAGGCGGTCAAGGCCCTGGCCCACAGCGGCATGCTGGAAGTCCGGCGCGGGGACGGCACCTACGTCCGCGCCACCAGCGAAATCTCCGGAGCCGCCCAGCGCATGTACCGGGACCACTCGCAGGTCCACATCCTGGAGGTCCGGGTCGGCCTGGACACCCAGGCGGCCCGGCTCGCCGCCCGCCACGTCACCGCGGACGACGTCGCTGCGATGCGCGGGCTGCTGGAGGCGCGCCGTGCCGCCTGGCAGGCCGGGGATTACGCCGGCTGGGCCCAGGCGGACTGGGACTTCCATGTGCTGGTGGCACAGGCGTCCGGCAATCCCCTGCTCCACGAGCTGTACGTCAGCTTCGGCGCCGTGTTCCACGCCGACCTCCTCCGGCAGCAGGGCCGCGCCGGCTTCAACGGGCTCCCGCATGAAGGCCACGACGAACTCGTGGAGGCCATCGCCGCGAACGACGAAACTGCCGCCGTCGACAGCGTCCACCGGAATCTGAACTCCTGCGCGGAGTGGATCCAGCAGTAACCGCCACAGGCAGCACAGAAGAAATTACGCCAACGCAAAGGCCTCCGCACCGGAACGGGATTCCGGTGCGGAGGCCTTTGTGTTGAAGCAGCTGCGTACTTAGCGCGCGAGGCCCTTAAAGACGTTCTTGGGGCGCTGCATTTCGCCGTGCTTGGCGCCGAGGACGATCACCAGGCCGGAGAGGGCCGGGATGGCCCACTGCAGGATCTTCAACTGCTGCTGCGCGGAGCGGAGTTCCTCGGAGGCGCCAGGCTTGGGCTCGGTGGCTCCTTCAGCACCTTCGCCGGCCAGCTTGTCCACCTTGGCGCCCTGAAGCCCGGCGTACAGGCTCACTGCGGCACCGGCCAGGGTGACGACGGACTTTACGACGGTGAGGCGGGCGACACCGTCCTGCTTGGCCATCCGGCCCTTGTTCTCCCACATGATTGCGAGGCCGGAGAGGAAGTGCGCCCCGAAGGCCGCCGTCTGGACCGGAGCCCACTTCTTCCAGCCCAGGCTCGACAGCCGGGTGCGTTCGGCCGGATCCTTGGCTTCCGCCGCCGCCCCGTTCAGCCCAATGGCACCCATCAGCGAGCCGCCGAACCAGGCGCCCGCCGTCAGGTCGTGAATGGATCGGGCAACGAGATTACCTGCCATGTTGAGCTTCCTATCGTCTGGGTTCGAATACGGAAATGTCGTCAGCAGCGAACGGCCACGACCCGGCTATAGTAAGCACACTTATGAAAAACTTGGTACTCCAGGGGACGGAGTCTCCCCTGCGTAGACTCGACAGCATGGAATCACCGGGGCCGAACGGCCAGCCCTCGTCCGGTTCAACCGCCGGGGAGTCCTCCGTTTCACCCGCCGGCGAAACCCCCGGGGAGTCCCTCGGGGCAGTCGTCGGGGGCGCTGCGGAGGCCGTGTCGGACAGCGTGATGCTCGACGTCGTCGCCCGATCCGGTTTTGCCGTCATGGCACTCCTGCACATCGTGATCGGCGCGATAGCCGTGGCGCTGGTCTTCGGCGCGCCGGGCCAGGCCGAACCCACCGGCGCCATCGAACAGCTCGCGGCCAACCCGTGGGGTCCTGCGGTCATGTGGGCGGGGTTCGTCGCCTGCGCCGGGCTCTCGCTGTGGCAGTTGAGCGAGGCGACCCTCCGCGCCAGGCACCTGCCCCGAGGGAAACGCCTCGGCAAGCTGGTTTCGTCCGGATTCCTCAGCATCGCGTACGGCAGCGTGGGGCTGAGTTTCGCCGGTTTCGCGCTGGGGAACCGGGGCGATTCCGGCGACTCCACCCGGGACTTCAGCACCGTTCTGGTGAATAGTCCGTACGGGGCGCCGGCGCTGGTCGGCTTGGGCCTGACCGTCATCGGGATCGGCGTCTACTTCATCGTCAAAGGCGCGGGAAAGAGGTTCAAGGAGGAGCTGGCCCACTTCGAGGGGACCCGCCGGGGCCACGTCATCAGCAGCCTGGGCGTGGCCGGCCACATCGCCAAAGGACTGGCGCTGATCCTCACGGGACTGCTGTTCGTGATCGCCGCAGCCACCAACGACCCCGGTTCGTCCACCGGCCTGGACGGCAGCCTCAAGGCCTTGCAGGACCACCCCTTCGGCCCCGCCCTGCTTCTGTTGATCGGTGCAGGATTCATCGCCTACGGAGCGTTCGCGCTGCTCCGGGCCCGCTTCGGGCGGATGTAGCCGGCTCCCATCCGTTGGCGGCGGCTACCCAGCTGCCTTCTGCAGCGGGACGACGTCGCCCTCCTGGTACAGTAGCGCCCGGACCTCGGATTCAGCGGAGTCCAGCCGCTTCGGGTCGATGGTCTCCCCCGCCGCGAAATGGTCCACGACCCGGGGGTCCACATAGCTCTTCCGGGCGATCGACGGCGTGTTGCCGAGGACCTCGGACGCGTCCAGCATGGCCCGGTTCACGGCCCGCTTCCGGGCCGACACTTTGGGTTGCGGTCCGGTCCGAGCCAGACTGGCAGCCGCCGCCACCGTCCCGCGCAACGTGCGGAAGTCCTTGGCCGTAAAGTCCTGGCCGGTGCGCTCTTTGACGTACTCATTGATGTCCGCGCTGGACACCGGGTGCCAGCTCCGGCCGTTCTTGTAGGCCAGCAGGCGGGCGTTGCCGCCGCGGCGCTTGAGCTGGCGCACGATGGCGGCAAGGTCGGCGTCGTGAATTCGCGATTCCCAGGTCTTGCCGCTCTTGGCGGGAAAGCTGAGCCGGAGCTCGTCCTTGCGCACGCGGACGTGGGCGCAGAGCAGCGTGGCGAGGCCGTGGCTGCCGTTTTCGTTCGTGTACCGCTCGGAGCCGACGCGCAGCGAGCCGCTGTCCAGCATCCTGAAAGCGGCGGCCAGCACCCGCTCCCGGGTGAGGCCCTCGGAGCGCAGGTCCATGGTGACGAGCCGTCGCGCGGCCGGCAGGGTTTCCGCGAGCTGGAGTGAGCGGTTGAACTTCAGCCGGTCCTTTTTCTCGCGCCAGCCCGGGTGGTAGATGTACTGGCGACGGCCCACCGCGTCGAGTCCGGTGGCCTGGATGTGCCCGTTGTCGTAGGGCGCGATCCAGACATCCGTCCAGGCCGGCGGGATGCCGATGCTTTCCAGCCGCTCCCGGACCGGCCCGGGCGCCAGGGTGGAGCCGTCCAGGTCCTTGTAGCTGAAGCCGGTCCCGGCCGCGACCCGGCGGTAGCCGCGGCCGGACGCGTTGCTGTGACGGAGCCTCATCGGCGGGGCCTTGGTCGATGAGCCATGGATGCGGGCGTCTTGGCCCGGCTGGTCTTGTCCATGACGGTAAGCCTACTGACTACCGCCCCGGATCGCGTACAAAACACAACAACGCGGGGTCACCTACGGCCCATAATCCCCTCCGGGATGGGCGCCAAGTGACCCCGCGTTGCTGTACCCGGGTCCGGTTAGACCTCCGCGGCCACTCCGCCCCGGGAAATTTCCACCATGTCCTCGCGCGGGACCACCTTGATGCGCTCGCGCTGGATGCCGCCGGCGTCGGCACTGGCCTTCTCGCCGAGGGACCGCTCGTGCGCGTCGAGGGCCAGCCAGCCCTCCCAGCTGGTGAACTGCACGCCGCGGCTCTCCAGGAGCTCGACGACGGCGTCCGGCGCGGGTGCCGCGGCCAACGGCAGGTTTTCGCGGTCCTCCAGCAGGTAGGTCACGGTCTCCAGCGCATCGCCCTTGGTGTGGCCGATCAGGCCGACGGGGCCCCGCTTGATCCAGCCGGTGGCGTAAATGCCCGGCACATGCGTGCCGGCGGCGTCCAGGACGCGTCCGCCGTCGTTCGGGACCACACCCCTGCTGTGGTCGAACTCGACCTCGGGCAGGGCGGAGCCGAAGTAGCCGATGGCGCGGTACACGGCCTGGACCGGGTAGTCGACAAACTCGCCGGTGCCGCGGGCGTTGCCGGTGCCGTCCAGTTCGGTGCGCTCGAACTTGATGCCGGCGACGCGGCCGGGAGCACCGGCTCCGCCGGTATTGTCCCCGTACACCTCCACCGGGCTGTGCAGGAAGTGCAGATGCAGCCGGCGGGACGCGGTGAGCTCGGAGAGGTCCTCGGGCTGCTCGGCGATCCAGTTGGTGAGTGTGCCCACCATGGTCTTGGTCTGGTTGTTGCTCTGGATCTGGCGGTCCGATTCGGCGTCGAACTCGAAGTCCTCGGCGTAGAGGATGATGTCCACGTCCTTGGAGTGGGAGAGTTCGCGGAGCTCCAGCGGGGTGAATTTCACCTGGGCGGGGCCGCGGCGGCCGAAGACGTGCACGTCGGTGACGGGCGAGGACTTCAGCCCGGCGTAGACGTTGTCCGGGATTTCGGAGACCAGGAGGTCGTCGGCGTGCTTGGAGAGCATCCGGGCGACGTCCAGGGCAACGTTGCCGTTGCCGATCACGGCGATTTCCTTGGCGTCCAGCGGCCATTCGCGGGACACATCGGGGTGGCCGTCGTACCAGGACACGAAGTCGGCGCCGCCGTAGGAGCCCTCGAGTTCGATGCCGGGGATGTTCAGGTCCGCGTCCTTGATGGCGCCGGTGGCGAAGATGACGGCGTCGTAATGGGTGCGGAGGTCCTCGAGCGAGATGTCGGTGCCGTAGTCAACGTTGCCGAAGAAGCGGATGTCGCCGCGGTCCAGGACCTTGTGCAGGGCGTTCACGATGCCCTTGATGCGCGGGTGGTCGGGCGCCACGCCGTAGCGGATTAGGCCATAGGGCGCCGGGTAGCGGTCGAAGAGGTCGATGCTGACGGTGAGCTCGCCGCTCTTGACGGCCTCGCTCTTGGTCAGGATGTCCGCGGCGTACACACCGGCGGGTCCGGAGCCGACGACGGCGATGCGCAGTGGGCGGGCGGCAGTTCCTACGGGGGTGTTCGTTGACACGGCTGTGTTCCTTTGTTCTTCTGCATCCGTTGCTCCATAACGGCCGTTTCGAGGCCTGATAACGGCAGGTATGGAGCAATCGACGGGGGTCAGGGGGTCAGTACGCGGGTCTTGGTGGTGCGGGGCATGCGGGGTGCGCTCGGGGTGGTGGTGCTGTAGTCCGCGGTCTTGAAGTGCGGCGGCGCGAACGGGCTGACGCGGACCACGTCACCGATCACGATCACGGCGGGGTTCGCGACGCCTGCGGCCTCCGCCTGGTCCGCGATGGTCCCGAGCGTTCCGATGGTCACCCGCTGGTCCGGCAGATAACCATTCTCTACGATGCCAACAGGCGTCTCCGCTGGCAAACCGGCGCGTCCCAGCGACGCCGCGGAATCGCGCAGCTGGCCCACGCCCATGAGCAGGATCACGGTGTGGTCGGCCCTGGCCGGGACTTCGGAGAGCTCCTCATGGCCGGTGACCACGCTGAAGCCCTTGGCCAGCCCGCGGTGCGTCACCGGGATGCCGGCGGCGGCGGGCACGGAGATGGCGGAGGTGACGCCGGAAACCACTTCAACCTCGACGCCGTGCTGCCGGCAGAATTCGGCTTCCTCGCCGCCGCGGCCCAGGACGTAGGGGTCGCCGCCCTTGAGCCGGACCACACGGTGTCCCTGCAGTGCTTCCTCGACGAGGATGCGGTTGATGTCGGACTGCGGGACGGGGTGGTGGCCGGGGGTCTTGCCTACCTCGATCACACGGACGTCGGGGGCCAGCTCGGCCAGGAGTTCGCGCGGGCCCAGCCGGTCCGCGACCACGACGTCGGCCTGGCCCAGGAGCCGGCGGCCGCGGACGGTGATCAGCCCGGAATCGCCGGGCCCTCCGCCCACGAGCGCCACGGAACCGGCCGTTGCGTCCGTCTGGGCCCGGCGCCGGCGCAGCGGCAGGTCCCCGGTCTCCAGCGCGGTGGCTACCGCGTCGCGCAGGGCCATGGCGCGGCGCGGGTCTCCCCCGGCGTTCACTGCGATCTTGACGTCGTCCACCACGGCGACGGCGGGAGTCCAGGCGGCGGAGGCCTCATGGTCGGAGGCGTTGACGCACCAGATGCGCTGCGCCTCGGCGTCGGCGGCAACCTGCGCGTCCACGGCGGAATCGCCGGTGGCGGTCTGCACGAACCAGACGCCGTCGACGTCGGAGCTGCGGTACTTGCGCGGCTTCCAGGTGAGGAGGCCGGCGCCGGCAAGGTTGTTCAGGGCCGGGCAGGCAAGCGGCGCCACGACGGTGACGCGGGCGCCGGCGTCGAGCAGTCCCTTGGCGCGGCGGGCGGCCACCGGGCCGCCGCCGACCACCAGCACGGGGCGGCCGAGGAGGCGCAGCGCCGTGGGGTAAATGTCCTGAATTGCCATGCATCGACGATAGGGCGGCGACATCTGGCGGAACAACGGTACGGAAACACCCGTTCACGCAGGGTAACGCCACGTCACATAGTTGTCGCCCATCAGCGTGCCGTCAGGTCGGCGTCACGCCGGTGCCGGGCCCTTGCCCGGGGCGGCCATGGCGGCACCGTCCGGGGGCACGGGCTACTTCACCGCGATGAGTTCGACCAGTTTGATGTCGGGGTCCTTGGACAGCAGCGTGGGGCCGTGTTCGCCGAGCGCGGCGGGGATGGCCCCATTGAGGTGCGCCTGCCGGTCCTCCTCGGTGTCGAAGGTGTCGAAGATGCCGAACGTGTAGTCGTTGACCCGGAAGGCGTACCAGGTCCGCGTCCCGGGTTCCTTCAGCACAATCTCCCGGCCCCCGTTGAGGAAGTCCCATACCTCTTGTTCCTTCCCCAGTTTGGCTTCGACCAGTGCCAGCACTCCATATTTTGGTGCCACGGCTGTCTCCTCAGAATCGGGCTGGATCGGCCGTAAAACCGGCCTATAGCCGTGAGTGTAGGCCTGCGCGTGACACCAGACAACAGCAACGCGGGGTGCCTACCGGGTGCTGCCGGCGAGGAGTCCACGACGGCGCAGCAGCCGCTTTTCGATCGGGCCGAACACCAGCAGTTCGATGAGGATGCCGACGGCGAGGATCAGCAGGATCGCGGACATCACGATGGTCATGTCGGACAGGTCGCGGCCCTGGTTGAGCATGGAGCCCAGGCCAAAGCCGATGCTGCCGCCGACGGCGATAATCTCCGCGGCCATCAGCGAGCGCCAGGAGAAGGCCCAGCCCTGCTTGAGGCCGCTCAGGTATCCGGGCAGCGCGGCGGGGAGGATGATCTGCAGGGCAAGCTGGAGCCGGGACGCACCCAGCACCTTCCCGACGCTGCGGTACTGCGGCGGGATCTGGTCCACGCCGGAGATCAGCCCGTTGATGATCGACGGGATGGCACCCATGAACACCACGAAATACACGGTGGCATCGGTCAGGCCGAACCAGATGATGGCTGCAGGCACCCACGCCACGGAGGGCAGCACCTGGAGCCCGGAGATCAGGGGGCCGAAGGCGCGGCGCAGCGGGGCGACCTGGGCGAGCAAGAGCCCGACCGGCGTCGCGACGGCAACGCTGATCAGGAATCCGATGAGCCCGCGCTGCAGCGAGGTCCAAACAGACTCCTGCAGCTTGCCCTCGGCCCAGAGGTTTCCGAACTGGCCCAGCACGTCGAGCGGCCCGGGGACCAGGTCGCGCCGCTTGATGCCGAGCGAGACGTAGAGCTGCCAGCCGACCAGCAGGACCGCGACCGCGGCGACCGGCAGCAGGATCCGGCTCCAGTCGATGCGGGCCTTGCGGACGGCGTCGGACTGCAGTGAATCCAGCCCGGCCTCAAGCTCGCGGAGGTCGGCCGAGCCGGAGGAGGTCCGGGTCAGGGCTGCGTGGACCTTGCGGGACCCGGTGTCTGCGCTCGGGATAAGGGACGTCTCGGCCGGCTCTGCGGCCTGCGCGTAGTGGGACAGAAACTTACTTGGCATGGCGGCGGATCTCCTCGCGAAGCCGGGCGGTGATTTCGCCGGTGAGCTGGCCGGCCAGTCCGGCGTCGGTGCGGTGCTCTTCGCTGACGTGCCATTCCCGCACGACGCGGCCGGGCCGGGAGGAGAGCAGCAGGACGCGCTGGCCCAGCCGGACGGCTTCCCGGACGTTGTGGGTCACAAAGACGATGGTGCGGCCCGTTTCCTTCCAGATCCGCTCCAGCTCGTCATGGAGCAGGTCCCGGGTGATCGCGTCCAGGGCCGCAAAAGGTTCGTCCATCAGGAGCAGCTGCCGGTCCTGGGCCAGCGAGCGGGCCAGCGCCACACGCTGGCGCATCCCGCCGGAGAGCTCGTGCGGGCGTTTGTCCCCCGCCCCGCCCAGGTGCACGAGGTCCAGCAGCTCGCCCGCCTTCACCCGCCGCTCGGCCTTGCCGGCGCCGCGCAGCTTCAAGGCCAGCTCGATGTTCTCCCGTGCGGTCAGCCAGGGGAACAGCGCCGCGTCCTGGAACATAAAGGCGGCGCCGTCGCTGGGCACCTCGAGGGCGCCCGACGTCGGCGCCTCCAGTCCCGCCATGATGTTCAGCAGGGTGGACTTGCCGCAGCCGGACGCACCGAGCAGGGCGACGAACTCGCCCTGCCCGATGGTGGCGTTGACGTCGTCCAGGACCGGGGCGCCGTCGCCGAAGCGCTTGCCCAGGTTTTCCAGTACGACTGGCATGGTCACGTCCTAACTTCTTTTGGCGGGCTGGGGGCGGGAACTTGCTAGTCCTTGCCGAGTCCCTGCGCTGAGACCTTGGTCCCGGTGGTGGCCTCGCCCAGGACACTGTTCAGCGCCGTGAGGTCGAAGATGCCGTTGATGTCGGCCTGGGTAGTGGTGCCGGCGTCCACGCCGTCCTGGAGCAGCTTCTTGTAGGTCCCGGCCAGGGGGTCGACGGTGTAGACGATGTTCTTGAGCGAGCGGTCGATCACGTCGGCGGGCAGGGCGGCTCCGGCGGATTCCTTGAGGGCGGCGTTGAGGACCGCGGACTTCTCGGCAGCGGGGGCCGCATTGAGCCAGTCAACCGATTCGACGTGGCCCTTCAGCAGTGCCTTGACCGTGTCCGGGTGCTCGGCGGCAAACTTCTTGTTGACGATCAGGACGGTGGTGATGAACTCGCCCTTCTCCCACAGGTCCTTCTCGTCGACCAGGACCTTGGCGCCGGCCTGGAGCACCAGCCGGGAAGCCCAGGGCTCGGGCAGCCACGCGCCGTCGAGCTTTCCGTCCTGGAACAGCTTCAGGGTCTGGGCGTTCTCGGTCGGGTTGATGGCGACATCGCCGCTGCCGTCAGTGTTGGTCTTGTACCCCTGCTTGCCCAGCCAGGCGCGGAGTGCCACGTCCTGCGTTCCGCCGAGCTGCGGCGTAGCGAGCTTCTTGCCCTTGAGGTCCGCGGGCGTGTTGATTTCGGGCTTGACCACCAGCTGCGCTCCACCGGAGGCGGCGCCGGCGATGATGCTGATCGATTCGCCCTTGCTCTTGACGTAGGAGTTGATGGCCGGGTTGGGGCCGATGTACGTGGCGTCGATGGCGCCGGCGTTGAGGGCTTCAATCGCGGCGGGGCCGGCGTTGAAGACCTGGGTGCTGAGCTTGGTCCCGCCAAGATTCTTGGCGACCAGGCCCTGGTTGACCCCGACGAGGGCAGGGGCGTGGGTGATGTTGCCGAAGTAGCCGAGCTTGAGTTCGGTGGCTGGAGCGTTGACGACGGCGGCGGGTGCGGCGGTGTCGTTCGCGCGGGACACCGTCGACGCGACGGCGGCGCCGGCGCCGATCAGCAGCACGAGGCCGACCGCCAGGCCGATCTCCAGGGTGCGCTTGCGGTTGGGCTTGGCGGACTCACCGGCGACGATCCGGGTGGTTCCGGGGGTCTGGCCCGGGGTGGGGTTATTCGCGGGGGATGACATAGAGGAGGTCCTGTTCGTGGGGGTGTGCGGGGAGGCCGGGCGGGTGGTCAGCGCCGGCGACATCGCCCCCGGAACTCATCGCGGGGGCCGTTTGAAAGCCGTTCCGTAGTTGTCATGGCTTCACCATAAGGATTGCCAGGAGCCCGGTTCAACGGCCCGGAAACCCGGGGTCACGCGGGTTCATGCAGCGTCATATGCGGGCCCGGCAGCCGGGCCCTTATGCGAATTAGTCGCCCTTGACGTTGACGAGCTGCCGGAGCTTGTGCCGGATCTTGACAAGGTCCGCGGAGTCGCGCATCACCTGGTCGATGGGTTTGTACGCCGCCGGGATCTCGTCGATGAAGGCCTTGCTGGGACGGAATTCGATGCCTTTCATTGCGGCCTTCAGCTCGGCCAGCGTGAAGGCCTTTTGGGCCGCATGCCTGGAGTATTCCCGTCCCGCGCCGTGGGGCGAGGAGTTCAGCGACCTGCGGTTCCCGAGGCCCACAACAACGTACGACGCGGTGCCCATGGAGCCGGGGATCAGCCCGGGGTCCCCCGCTTCGGCTCTGATGGCGCCCTTGCGCGAGACCCAGACCGACTTGCCGTAGTGGTGTTCCTTGGCAGTGAAGTTGTGGTGGCAGTTGATCCGTTCGGCCTCACGCACGGAGCCGCCGGTCCAGGTTTCAAACTGCCGGACCACGCGGTCCATCATTTCCTCGCGGTTCAGGAGCGCAAAGTGCTGGGCCCAGCGAAGTTCCCTGATGTAACGGTCGAATTCGGGCGTGCCTTCCTCGAGGTAGGCCAAGTCCGGGTGCGGCAGGGGGATGCGCCGGCTCCGGCTGATGCTCCGGGCCTCGCCGATGTGCCGCTGGGCGAGTTTGTTGCCAACGCCGCGGGAACCGGAGTGCAGGAACAGCCACACGATGTCCGCCTCGTCCGCGCACACCTCGATGAAGTGGTTGCCCGAGCCTAGGGATCCGAGCTGGAGCGTCCAGTTCGGGGCGTACTGGCCGGGGTCGAAGCGGGCCGTGGCTGCCATCCGCCGCAGCTGGTCAACCCGGGGCGCAGCGGTGGCGGTGATCCTGTGGTTGTAGTGGCCGGCCGACAGCGGAATGGCGTGCTCAATGCCCTCCCGCAGCCTTTTCCGGTCGGTCGGCAGGTCCTTCACGGCATACTGCGTGCGGACGGCGATCATGCCACACCCGATGTCAACGCCCACGGCGGCCGGAATGACGGCGCCCAGCGTGGGGATGACGGATCCCACGGTGGCGCCCAGGCCCAGGTGGGCGTCCGGCATCAGCGCCAGATGCGGATAGATGATGGACAGCCTGGCGGTGGTCAGGGCCTGCTCGCGGGTCTTGTC
The DNA here is from genome assembly GCF_019977335.1 of Arthrobacter sp. NicSoilB4. Classification (NCBI taxonomy): domain Bacteria; kingdom Bacillati; phylum Actinomycetota; class Actinomycetes; order Micrococcales; family Micrococcaceae; genus Arthrobacter; species Arthrobacter sp. NicSoilB4. Next base: position 3,195,749 of record NZ_AP024653.1, read on the forward strand.
ATCAAGAATCGACGCCCAGCTGATGAGCCTGCTGTTGATGACTTCCACTGCGCCTCCCACGACGATGATCGTGGTCCGCCTGCCGGGTGGCAAGGGTCAACAGGGTCGAATTCGCCGGAAACGCGCGAGCTCGCCGTAAGTTTCCCTGCGAGTTCGTGCGTTTCCGGCGACTCGGAAGTCTTCAGCCGGCAGGGCCTAGATGGAGTAGCGCTCGTCCTCGTGGTCTCCGGGGTGGTCCTTGACGAGGCCGGCGGCGAGGGTGTTGCCGTCCAGCGGGTCGATCACCAGGAACGCGCCGGTGCGGCGGTGGTGCAGGTAGTTCTCCAGCGGCAGCGGGGCCGCGAGGCGCAGCTGGGCGTGGCCGATGTCGTTGAGTTCCAGTGTGGAGGTGGGTTCCAGCTGGAAGGTGGCGAGGTCAAGCTTTCCGGTCACGTTCCGGACCAGGGCTTGGACCGTGCGGGTGCCGTGCTTGACCAGCACTTTGGCGCCTTCGCGGAGCGGCTTCGGCGACAGCCAGCACAGCGCGGCATAGACGTCCGCCGAAGCCTCCGGTGTTCTGCCCCCGGCGGACCCCGCCGCCGCGATCGTGTCACCCCGGGCGACGTCGAACTCGTCCGCGAGCCGCAGCGCGACAGACTGCGGGGCCACGGCCTCGGTGAGCTCGCGGCCGGCGAAATCAATGCCGGTGACGGTGGTAGTGCGGGGCGCCTGGCCCGGGGTCAGGACGCTGACCTGGTCCCCCACCTTCACGGAGCCTTCGGTGATCTGGCCCGCGTAGGCGCGGTAGTCGCGGTAGCCTTCGACGTCGAGCCCGCCGGCGACGGCATCGGGCGCCAGTGCGCCCTGCGGGCGGACGACGAGCTGGACCGGGAAGCGGAAGCTCTCCAGGTGGCTTTCGAGTTCGTCCGCGGCGGGCAGCGTTTCAAGGACTTCGAGCAGGGCCGGGCCGTCGTACCAGGGTGTGCGGTCCGAGCGGTCCACCACGTTGTCGCCGTCGAGTGCGGACACGGGGATCACCAGCAGATCGGCGACTCCATCCGCGCCTAGTCCAAGCTCGCGGCCCACTTTCTGCACGTCGGCCTCGATCCCGCGGAACACATCCTCGCTGAACTCGACGAGGTCGATCTTGTTCACGGCAACAATCACGTGCGCCACGCGCAGCAGCTGCAGCACGGACAGGTGCCGGCGGGTCTGCTCGAGGACACCCTTGCGGGCGTCGATGAGCACGACGACGGCGTCCGCGGTGGACGCGCCGGTCACCGTGTTCTTGGTGTACTGCACGTGCCCGGGGCAGTCCGCGAGGATGAAGCTGCGGCGGTCCGTGGCGAAGTAGCGGTAGGCGACGTCGATGGTGATGCCCTGCTCGCGCTCTGCACGCAGGCCGTCAGTGAGCAGCGCGAGGTCGATCGCTTGTGTGCCGGTCGCGCCGGAGCCGCCGAACCCGCGATCCGCGGAGGTGCGGGCGACGGCGTCGAGCTGGTCCGCGAGGATCGCCTTGGAGTCGTGCAGGAGCCGGCCCACCAGGGTGGACTTGCCGTCGTCGACGGATCCGGCGGTCGCGAAGCGGAAAAGGGAAGCGGATGCGAGCGCGAGGCCCGCTGCGGCGGCTTCGGGCACAGTAGCAGTGGTGCTCATTAGAAATAGCCGTCCTTCTTGCGGTCTTCCATGGCGGCCTCGGAGATGCGGTCATCGGCCCGGGTGGCGCCACGTTCGGTGATGGTGGACGCGGCAACTTCGATGACGACGTCGCGCACTGTGGCGGCGGCCGATTCGACGGCGCCAGTGCAGGACATGTCGCCGACGGTCCGGTAGCGGACGGTCTTGGTGATGACCTGCTCGTCCTCGCGCGGCTGCGAGACCTCGCCGACCGCGCGCCACATGCCGTCACGGGCAAAGACCTCGCGGTCGTGGGCGTAGTAGAGCCCCGGCAGTTCGATGCCTTCGCGTTCGATGTAGCGCCAGACGTCGAGCTCGGTCCAGTTGCTGATGGGGAACGCCCGAACATGCTGGCCCACGGTGTGCCGGCCGTTGTAGAGGTTCCACAGCTCGGGCCGCTGGTTGCGGGGGTCCCACTGGCCGAACTCGTCGCGCAGGCTCAGGATCCGTTCCTTGGCCCGGGCCTTGTCCTCGTCACGACGGCCGCCGCCGAAAACGGCGTCGAACTTGTTGCGCTGGATTGCGTCCAGCAGCGGCACGGTCTGCAGCGGGTTGCGGGTACCGTCGGCCCGCTCGGCCAGCTCGCCGGAATCGATGAACTCCTGGACAGAGCCGACGACGAGCTTGAGCCCCAGCCGCTCCACGGTCCGGTCACGGAACTCAATGACCTCCGGGAAGTTGTGCCCGGTATCCACATGCAGCACCGGGAACGGAACCTTGCCGGGCCAGAAAGCCTTCGTGGCCAGGTGCAGCATAACCACAGAATCCTTGCCGCCGGAAAACAGCAGCGCCGGCTTCTCAAACTCGGCAACCACCTCGCGGATGATGTGGATGGCCTCGGACTCCAACGTGTCCAAAGACGACAGACGGGCTGTCCGCGGAACCGCAGAACTAAGGCGCCCTGACTGCAGAGCCGGAGCAGCAGATGCCGCCCCGGGAGTGGCATCGGGCCTGCCGTAGCTGGACGGCATGCTGCTTGCAGCATTGCCGTCCAGCGAAGGGGCGGGGGCGGCATCTGCTGCGGAGGCGTAGCCGGCCGTCGTCGTCGTGCTCAAGTTGCTCATACGTGTAGTCCGCATTCTGTCTTGTCGGTTCCTGCCCAGCGTCCGGCGCGGGGGTCGTCGCCGGGCGCTACCTTGCGGGTGCAGGGCTGGCAGCCAATGGACGGGTAGCCCTGTGAAAGCAGCGGGTTGACGGGGAGAAGGTTGTCGTCCGAGTACTGGACCAGCTGGTCGAAGCTCCAGGCCGCGACCGGGTTGACCTTGACCAGGCCGTTGGCTTCGTCCCACGTGACCAGCGGGGTGTTGGTGCGGGTGGGCGCCTCGTCGCGGCGGACGCCGGTGAACCAGAGCTCATAACCGGCGAGCGTGCGGCGCAGCGGAGCCACCTTGCGCAGCGCGCAGCACTGGGCCGGGTCGCGGGCGAAGAGGTCCTTGCCGAGGAGCCGGTCCTGCTGCTCCACGGTGTTCTCCGGCAGCACGTCGACCACGTTCACGCGCAGGTTCGCGGCGACCTCGTTGCGGGTCGTGTGGGTTTCCGGGAAGTGGTAGCCGGTCTCGAGGAACAGCACATCGACGCCGGGGAGCTGGTCCGCGACGAGGGCCGGGAGGACGGCGTCGGCCATGGAGCAGGCGACGGCGACGGCCGGGAGATCGAAGTTGCGCGCCACCCAGGCGATCACCTCGCGGGCCGGTGCGTCCCAGCCGAGTTCGGCGGCGCCGGACTCGGCGAGGACTTTCAGCTCGTCGTGGGTGCGGAGGACGGGGTCCACCCCCAGCGCGTGCTTGCTCACTGCAAATCACCTTCGTCGGCGGCGAAGGCCCACTCTGCGAACGTCTGGCCTTCGGCGTGGTCGGCCACGAATGTCCGGACCACGCGCTCCACGTAGTCGGGCAGGTCTTCGGCTGTGACCTTGAGGCCGCGGACGGTCCGTCCCAGGCCGGCCTCCTCGCGGCTGTCGGACGCCAGCCCGCCGCCAAGGTGGACCTGGAAACCCGGGGTGGGGTCGCCGTCGGGCGTTGGCAGCATCATGCCCTTGAGGCCGATGTCCGCGGTCTGGATCCGAGCGCAGGAGTTGGGGCAGCCGTTGATGTGCAGCGACAGCGCCTGCGGAAGCTGCTTGGACTCGACGAGGTCGGCGAGGCGGCGTTCCAGCTCGGCGACGGCGGTGGCGGCCGTGACCTTGGTTTCGACGATGGCGAGCTTGCAGTATTCGATCCCGGTGCAGGCGATGGTGCCGCGGCGAAACACGGACGGCCGGGCGGAGAGGCCCAGTGCGTCGAGTTCGGCGACGAGCGGTTCCACCTGGTCCTTGGGCACGTCGAGGACAACGAGCTTCTGGTGCGGGGTGGTGCGCAGCCGCTGCGAGCCGCGGGCCTCGAGGATGTCCGCGAGCTTGACGAGCTGGCTGCCGGAGAGGCGGCCGGCCAGCGGGGTGGCGCCGATGAAGAACCTGCCGTCCTTCTGCTCGTGCACGCCGATGTGGTCGCCAGGGGTGGAGGGCCTGGGGGCGGCCGGGCCGTCGTCGAGCTTGTAGCCGAGGTATTCGTCCTCGAGGACCTGGCGGAACTTCGCCGGGCCCCAGTCGGCCAGCAGGAACTTCAGCCGGGCCTTGGTGCGCATGCGCCGGTAGCCGTAGTCGCGGAAGATGCTGGTGACGCCGAGCCAGACGTCGGCTGCCTGGTCCGGGCGGACGAAGGCGCCGAGCCGCTTGCCCAGCATGGGGTTCGTGGAGAGCGCGCCGCCCACCCAGAGGTCGTAGCCGATGCCCAGCTCGGGGTGGACCAGGCCCACCAGGGCGACGTCGTTGATCTCGTGGACCACGTCCTGGCTGGGGTGGCCGGTGATGGCGGTCTTGAATTTGCGCGGCAGGTTGGCCAGTTCCGGGTCGCCGATGAACCGTTCGGCGAGTTCGTGGATCAGCGGCGTCGGGTCGATGATCTCGTCCTTGGCGATGCCGGCGACCGGGGAGCCGAGGATAACGCGGGGGACGTCGCCGCAGGCTTCCGTGGTGGAGAGGTCCACCGCCTCGAGGCGGCGCCAGATCTCCGGGACGTCCTCAACCCGGATCCAGTGCAGCTGGATGTTCTGGCGGTCGGTGAGGTCGGCCGAGTCGCGGGCGAAGTCCACGGAAATCTGGCCGATGACGCGCAGCTGCTCGGTGGTGAGGGCGCCGCCGTCGATCCGGACCCGGAGCATAAAGTACTTGTCCTCGAGCTCATGCGGCTCCAGCGTGGCGGTCTTGCCGCCGTCGATCCCTGGTTTGCGCTGGGTGTAGAGGCCCCACCAGCGGAAGCGGCCGTGCAGGTCGGTGCCGTCGATCGAGTCGAAGCCCTGCTTGGAGTAGACGGACTCGATACGCTCGCGGACGTTGAGGCCGTTGTCCTCCTGCTTCCAGGTTTCGTTGGCGTTCAGCGGGGCGGTGCCGTCCACTTTCCACTGCCCGTGCGGCTTTGCGGCGGGGCGGGAGGTGGGGCGCTTGGTGCGGCCTGGGGCAGCCTGGTCCGGGGACGCTCCGGCTAGAGCTGTATCAGTCATGGATCGACTGTAGGGGTGGCCGTGATGCCGTCACAAAGGGTCGGAAACGCGAGGTCACCTAGGGCAATAAATCGTCACAAGGCGTCGGCGAGCCTTGAAGTGGCGGGGGCTCGTGTGCATGGTGCGGGGGCGTTCATCCGCCCGCTGCAAGGGCGGCGTCGTAGCGTTCCAGCGCGATTTCGGCGAGCACCGGGGACGGCAGCAGCGGCGCCGTGACGAGGTCCGCGCCGGCCTTGGCGAGCTGGTCGTGGAAGAAGCCGGGGGCCAGGAGGTAGGCAGCGATAACCACGCGGCCGCCCAGATCGACAGCACCGGCGGACTCCCCCGCCCCGGCGCCCCCGGCGGCTTCCTCGCGGAGCATGGCGACGGCTTCGGGAACTGACGGCTTCGCGGACGCGCCGTACGCTGCCACGATCCGGTTGGAGCGCAGGGCGCGGAGCTGGCCTGTAAGTTCCTCGACGTTCTGCGCGGCGGTGGGGTCGGAGGAACCGGCAGCGGCGAGGATGACGGCGTCGTTGTCGGTCACGCCGGCCTCCCGCAGCCGCTGGTCCAGGAGCGCCGCGAGCCGCGGATCGGGCCCCAGCGGCGCCGCGGCCCGGGTGTCCGGCCGGCTCTTGACGGCCCGCGCGATGTCCACTTTCACGTGGTACCCGACGCTGAGCAGCAAGGGGACGACGACGGCGGTCTCCCCCGCAGGGAGGCCCGCCACCACGGCCGGGAGCTCGGGTTCCTGGACGTCAACGTAGGCCTCGCGGACGTCGAGGCCCGGCCGCAGCGCCGCGATCCCCGCGCGGAGGGCGTTGACTTCGGCCGCGCCCTCGGTGCTGGACGTGCCGTGGGCGCAGGCGATCAGGATGGGGCTATTCATAGCCGTTAGCGTAACCTTGGAGCCGCCCCATCCGCCCCTCAAGAGACACGACCGGGACGCTCCATGACTTTTTCCTTTAGCGCTGTCCTGATCTGGCTGGACCTGGCCGGCGTCTTCTTCTTCGCGGTGTCCGGGTCCCTGCTCGCGGCCCGAAAGCAGTTCGACATCATCGGCTCCCTGCTGCTGGCCTCGGTGGTCAGCCTGGGCGGCGGCGTCATCCGCGACATCATCATCAACGCGGGCCCGCCCACGGCCTTCACCAACCCGGCCTATCTGGCTCCGCCGCTGCTCGCGGCGGTCCTGGTGTATTTCCTGTTCTCCAGCGTCCAGCGTTACACCTCCCTGCTGGTGCTGTTCGACGCCGGCGGGCTGGCCCTGTTCTGCATCACCGGTTCCCTCAAGGCACTGGAGGCCGGGATGAATCCGATTGCGGCCGTACTCCTGGGGGTCACGACGGCGGTGGGCGGCGGCCTGCTCCGGGACATCACCGCCAATGAGGTGCCGCAGCTGTTCGACCCCAAGGATCTCTACGCGCTGCCGGCGTTTGCGGGGGCATTCCTGACCGTGGTGCTGTCCGTCACCGGCACCTTCAATGCCGTCACCGCGGGCGCCGTGGCCGCCGTCGTTTTCGCCTTCCGGGTCACAGCCTGGCGGCGCAAGTGGTACGTTCCGCTGGCGGTCCGCGGCTGGCACCGGCTGGGCCTGGCCACTGGGGATGGCGGCACCAAGGATTAGCTAGGATAAGAACCATGACTGACATGTTCCTCGAGAAGTTCCGCGCGCTTGTTCCGAAGTATCTCGAAGACGAATGGCAGGAAGAGGATGGCCTCCCGGCCGACGAGTTGGATGCGGCCCTCGCCGAGCACCAGTTCCAGGTGCCGCTGGCCCTGCGGGAGTTCTACCTCGCGGTTGGCGGCTGCGAGGACATCATGGAGGCGTACCACTACTTCTGGGACCCCGAAGAGCTCGAAGTTGATGACGAAGGCTTCCTGATGTTCCTCGAGGACGAGGAAGAACAGTTCACGTGGGGTTTCCGGGTCGGCGACCTCAGCGTTCCGGACCCGATCGTGTACCGCCGCAACAACGCCCGCGGCCAGTGGAAGAGCGAAGAGGGGACGTTCTCCGAGTTCGTCTTCGACATGTTCGAGTGGGCGTTCAACGACGAGGACGAGGACTAAGCGGTTCTGTCCCGGCCGCCGGATTCTCCCCATGTTTGGGAGCCTTCACCGGCGTGTCGGGGCGAACCGCCAGAAATCTGCGGCGTCGGAAGTTCGTACCTGGGGAAATTTAGCGGATGACTCGGCCGCGCAGTACCTGCCACACCTCATCGATGACTTTCTGCGGGTTGTGGACCACGTCCTGGTACCCGTACCGGAGTACTACATAGCCCGTAAGGGTGCTGGCGTTGTTCCGCCGCCGGTCCTTCTTCACCTGCGCGGGTTCCAGATGTGTGCTTCCGTCGATCTCCACGATCAGGAACCCCTCAAGCAGGAAGTCCACACGGCCAATCCCCGGCAGCTCCACTTGCGTCTGCGTGTAGATGCCCTGGTCCCTGAACAACAGCCTGGCAACGACTTCAATGGCCGAGTCCGCCGAGCCATCGACCAGCTCAAGAACCGCGCGGGCGGCACCGTTCCGGTTTCCCGGCAGCCGCTGGCCCAGGTAGTCCAGCGTCGTAGGCCCTGCAGCAGGGCGCTTTCCACCATCACCGCGGCATCCAACGGGGGCAGGCACCGCAGAGCATGGAGCAAGGTGTCAGTCAGCCCGGCAACGGGACGAGGAAACTCCGGCGGCACCAAGCTGCCGCGGTGGATTACGACGCCGGCCGCGGCACCGTGCCGGCAAAGGAGATGCAGCCGCTCGGGTGCGTGGAGCCGCCACAGCCCCTGGTGCGGCGCCGCCGACGCGCAACACAGCAGTCCATTGGCCAATACCGCCGCAACCAGATCTGGAGCTGCGCCCGCCAGTGCCACGATTCCATGGCGCAGCCGCACGATTTCCCCGGCTGAGACGGCATAACGGATAGTCCGGTCAGAGAAGCCTGCCTGCAACAGCGTCCCCGTCCGGGCCACGGAACCGGCGTATTTCAGGTAACTTGCGAGGTCCATGCACCCAGCACAGTCCGGTACTCGACGGAACGACAGGCGCCGTGTCGCCTATGTGGAACATTCCGGGGCCTTTTGGGGCAGCGGTAGGGCGCGCCGCCCAGGTTTCCGGCTTGCATCAGCCCAAACGTGGGGAGACTCCGCCCCAACCCACCCATGCAAAACCTGTGACAACGAATTTACAGACCGCCTAGACAGCATGACATTTCTGTCATAAGCTCATTCGTGGGTTCACTAAATGCCTCCGGTGATCCTGATGCGAACGGAGAAATGGCCCCGGTTCCGCACAACGGACGACTCGAAACGTTGTGAGGAACCGGGGCCATTCCGGTTCAAGACTGGCAGCCCGCCGAAGGTGAACGGCCGAAGGCAAATATCAGCTGGCGCGGTCCACCACGGCCAGCGCGAAGTTGGTCAGTGAGTCCTTCACCACTCCCTCGGGCAGCGGCGCGAGGGCGGCAATCGCCTCATCGGCCCAGGCACGGGCCACCACCCAGGATTCCGCCGTGACGGGGTGCTCCCGCAGGCCGGCGACGGCAGCCGAGAGTGCCTCATCGGAGCTGAGGTCACCGTCAATAAGCTTCAGGAGTTCGACGGCGGACTGGTCACCGGCCTCGGCCCTCTTGCGTAGCAGCAGCACGGGCAGCGTCGGCACGCCTTCACGCAGGTCGGTGCCCGGGGACTTGCCGGACTTGACCTTGACACCGGTGACGTCGATGACGTCGTCGGCGAGCTGGAAGGCGACACCCACCTTTTCCCCGTACTCCACCAGCATCGGCTCGTAGGCTTCATCGGCGCCGGAGAAGATCGCGCCGAGCTGCCCGGAGGCCGCCACCAGCGAGCCGGTCTTGTCGGCGATGACGGACAGGTAGTGCTCCACCGGATCCTCGTCCGGGCGCGGACCCACGGTTTCGTGCAGCTGGCCCAGGCACAGCCGCTCGAAGGTGCGTGCCTGGATGCCGAGGGCACGGGAGCCGAGCTCGGAAACCAGGATGGAAGCCCGGGCAAAAATCAGGTCGCCGGTCAGGACCGCGACGGAGTTCCCCCACACCTCATGCGCCGTGGGCGCGCCGCGGCGGAACGGCGCGGAGTCCATCACGTCGTCGTGATACAGCGTCGCCAGGTGCGTCAGTTCGACGACGACGGCGGCCTGCACCACGGCGGGCAGCGAGGCGTCGCCCAGGTGGGCGCAGAGCAGGGTCAGGAGAGGACGGATGCGCTTGCCGCCGGCCTCCACGAGGTGGCGCGACGTCGCGTCAGCCAGCGGATCCGAGTTGGCAATGGCTTCGCGGAGCTTTTTCTCCACACGGGCCAGGTTCGTGGTGATGGCAGGCCCCAGCTCGGGGTCCCCCGCGATTGCGGCAAAGCCGGCAGGCAGTTGCAATCCGGTGGCGATGGCGGTGGTGTTGAGGTCGGGCTCGGAGCTCGGCAGGCCGTGTCCGGCGTGCGTCCAGCTTTGGTCTGCAGAGTTGGTCACGGGTTAACCCTAACTTTTGTCGCGGAATCCGCGGAGTTGGCGCTGGAGTGCGAAGTGCCGGGCGTACCGGACGGGCCCTGGTTGGAAGTCGCCGGGACCAGCGATTCCAGGACCCGGATGACGCGGTCCTCGAAGCCCTTGGCCGCCGGATCGGTCAGGTTGGCCAGCAACCGCACCACAAACCGCATGAGCACGGGAATGGGCATGCCCGTCCGGAGTGCCAGTTTCATCACGGCCGGCTTGCCGATCAGGGCGGCGAAGGCGCGGCCCAGGGTGAAGTGCGAACCCCACTGGTCCCGCACGTAGTCCGCGTACCCCGCTAGCCGGGCATCGGCGTCGGAAACGCCCCACTCGCGGGACGCCGACAGAGACCCGGAAACGGAGGCGGAACGGGACGCGGCGTCAATGATGAACTCGGCCGCGAAACGGGCCGACTCCATGGCGTAGGAGATGCCCTCGCCGTTGAACGGGGAGACCATGCCGCCGGCGTCGCCGAGCAGCAGCAGGCCCGGCGAATAGTGCGGCGTGCGGTTGAAGCCCATGGGCAGCGCGGCGCCGCGGATCTCGCCGACCTGGTTCTCCGGGGTGAAGCCCCAGTCCGCGGGCATGCCGGCGGTCCACTCGCGCAGGACCTGCTTGTAATCCAGCTTGCCGAATTCCTTGGAGGAGTTCAGGATGCCGAGGCCCACGTTGGAGGTGCCGTCGCCGACGCCGAAGACCCAGCCGTAGCCGGGCAGCAGCTTGCCGTCGCGGCCGGGAAGCTCCAGCCAGCCTTCCATCCAGTCGTCGTCGTGCCGCGGACTCGTGAAGTAGGTGCGGACGGCGACGCCGAGCGGGCGGTCGTCGCGCTTCCGGATGCCGAGCGAGACGGCGGTGCGGGTCGAGTTGCCGTCCGCGGCGAGGACGACGTCGGCGGGAAAGTCGCGGGTCTCCCCCGTCTTGCGCCCGGATTCGTCCAGCAGCGCGGCGCGGACCCCGGTGACGCGGCCGTCGTCGGAGCGCAGCGCCTCGGTGACGCTGTGGCGTTCCAGCACGACGGCGCCCGCGGACCGGGCGTGCACGGCCAGTTCCTCGTCGAAGCCCAGGCGGGTCCGGATCAGCCCGTACTGCGGAAAGTCGGAGACCTCGGGCCAGGGAAGTTCGATGCTCCGGCCGCCGGCCAGCAAGCGCAGGCCTTTGTTGCGCCGCCAGCCGTCGGCTTCGGCGTGCGGCAGGCCGAGTTTCTGGATCTCTCGGACGGCTCGGGGGGTGAGGCCGTCGCCGCAGACCTTTTCACGGGGAAAGCTGGTCTTTTCCAGCACGGTGACGTCGATGCCTGCCTGGGCCAGGTAGTAGGCGGCAGTGGATCCGGCCGGACCGGCTCCGACGATCAGTACTTTCACGGCAGCGACGAACTAACGCCCGGGCCGGGTGTTGCGGCGCAGCTTCGCCACCGGTCCGGTGTGGGCGGCCAGGGCCGCGGCGCCCGCGGCGGGGCCGGACTCAGCTCCGGGCTTGACGGCGCGGTGCACGGCGACGATGCCGCCGCTGAGGTTGCGGTAGGTGACGTCGTCCCAGCCGGCTTCCTGCAGCCAGGCCGCCAGGTGGTCCTGGTCCGGCCAGGCGCGGATGGACTCGGCGAGGTAGACGTAGGCATCCGGGTTGGAGGAGACCTTGACGGCGATCGCCGGCAGCGCCCGCATGAGGTATTCGGTGTACATGGTGCGCCACAGCGGCACCACGGGCTGGGAGAACTCGGCGATGACCAGCTTGCCGCCAGGCTTGGTGACCCGCAGCATCTCGGCGAGGGCCCTCTTCGGCTCGTTGACGTTGCGCAGGCCAAAGGAAATGGTGCTGGCATCGAACGTGTTGTCCGCGAACGGCAGGCGGGTGGCGTCACCGGCGATGAAATCGATGTCGGGGCGGCGGCGCTTGCCGACCTTGAGCATGCCGAGCGAGAAGTCGCAGGCGATCACGTCGATGCCGGCGTCGGCATACGGTTCGCTGGACGTGCCCGTGCCGGCGGCGAGATCGAGCACCCGCTGGCCGGCCTTCACATCCATGGCTTCGACCACAACCTTGCGCCAACGCCGCGTCTGCCCCATCGACAGGACATCGTTGACGACGTCGTATTTGGGGGCGACGTCGTCAAACATCGTGGCTACTTCGTCCGGACGCTTATCCAAGGATGCTCGGTTCACCCTGACATTGTCTCAAATGATCAGCACACGCCCTAACCACGCCCTGAACAGGGCCTCATGCGCGTCGGGAGTAGGGTTGTCTCACTATGACGAGCGCGTTCCGTACCAGAATTGTCAAACCACTGAAAACACTGAAAACACTGACAGTCCCCCTCGATGCCGATTCATTCCCCGGGGGGCTGCCGTCGTTTCTCGTCCGCGACGACCTTCTCTGCTGGACCCGCCGCGAAGCAGGTCTCGTCGGCTTCGGCGAGGTGGCCCGGTTCACCGCCACAGGACCCGAACGCTTCCTCGAGGCGGACATCTGGTGGCGGCACCTGGTCCTTGAGGCCGAGATCGAGGATGCCGTGGAATGGCCCGGCACCGGCCCGGTCGCCTTCGGCTCCTTCGCCTTCTCCAAAGCTTCCGCGCACGAGTCGCGGCTGATCGTCCCCGAAATCGTCGTGGGGCTGCGTGGCGGCCGGGCCTGGCTCACCCAATTGACGTTCGACGACGTCGAACTCACCGAAGCGGGCGCGCGCGCCGCACTGGACCGCTGGCTTGCCAGTGCTGCCGCAGGCCCGGGCGGCACCGCTGCGGACGGCACGACGCCGGAAACCGGCTCTGGTGCTGGCCCTGGTGCCGACCCGTCGCAGGCGGGCCGCGCCGTCGTCCGGCCCCTCCCCCTGGCTGCAGGGGCAACGCTGCACACCGGCTCGCTGACCGAGGAAGACTGGATGGCCGCCGTCGCCGCCGGCGTCGAGGAGATCCGGGCCGGCGCCCTGGAGAAACTGGTGCTGGCGCGGGACGTCGTGGCCACCCTGCCCACCGGCGTCAATGCCGCCCAGGTGCTGCGCGAACTGTCCGCCCGGTACCGCGAATGCTGGACCTACGGCGTTGACGGGCTGGTGGGCGCCACTCCGGAGATGCTGATCCAGGTGGAGGGGCGCACTGCGCAGGCCCGCGTCCTGGCCGGCACGCTGGACCGCCGCGACGCCGACGGCATGGCTGGCTCTCCGCTGGAGTTCGCCGAGCGGGTGCTGGCGGGGTCCGAAAAGCAGCGGCACGAGCACGACATCGCGATCCAGTCGCTGACCACCCAGCTGGCGCCGTTCTCGGAAGCGATGAACGCGCACAGCGAGCCCTTCATCCTGGAGCTCCCGAACGTCTGGCACCTCGCCTCGGACGTGAAGGCCGAGCTGACCGAGGTCGAGGGCCACGTGCCTACCTGCCTCGCCCTGATCAACGCCCTGCATCCCACGGCGGCGGTCTGCGGCACACCGACCACCGTGGCGGGCGCCCTGATCCGCAAGCTGGAGCACCTGGACCGCGGACCTTACGCCGGGCCGGTCGGCTGGCTGGATGCGGCGGGCAACGGGGAATGGGGCATCGCCCTGCGCGGCGCCGTCATCGAGACGCCCAAGACGGTCCGGCTGTACGCAGGCTGCGGCGTCGTCGAGGGGTCCGTGCCGGAAGCCGAGCTCGCCGAGACCTGGGCGAAGTTCCGGCCGATGCTGGAGTCCCTCGGCATCAACAGCTAGAGTCCGGGATAAGAGACACTGCGGGCCCGGCGGGCCTTGCGCTAGTCTCGACAATAGTTATCCAATGGTGAAACAAAGTTTCCTGTGATGCACATCTCTATTTCGGCGATACACTATAAGCCGATTAAGTCACGCCTGCTCCTGCAATAACCTGCAACAAAAAGGGAAGAAACCATGCAGCTCAAGTCCCTCGCCGCGGCAAAGTTGTCCGCCAAGGCAGCCGCAATCCTCGCCGTTGGCGCTCTCACTCTCACGGCCTGCGGCGGCACCTCCACGCCCGCAGCCACGTCCGAGGGCGGCGTGCAGCTCATCAACGCCGGCAAGCTGACCGTCTGCTCGGACGTGCCTTACGAGCCGTTCGAATTCCAGAAGGACGGCAAGATCGTCGGCTTCGACATGGACATCGCGGCTGAGGTCGCCAAGGACCTGAAGGCCGAACTCAGCGTTGTTGACAGCTCCTTCGAGGCCATCGAGACCGGCACCGCGCTGACCCAGTGCGACGTCTCCATCTCCTCCGTCTCCATCACGGACACCCGCAAGTCCGTTATGGACTTCTCCGACCCGTACCTCGACGACGACCTGACCCTCGTGGCATCTGATGCCTCAGGCATCACCAACCTCGACGGCGCCAAGGGCAAGAAGGTGGGCGTCCAGCAGGCCACCACCGGCGCGCAGTACGCGAAGGATAAGGGCCTCGACGCGCAGCAGTTTGAGGACACGGGGCTCCTGGTACAGGCACTCAAGGCCGGCACCATTGACGCCGCCCTCGGCAACCAGTCCGTCCTCGGTTACGCGATCAAGGATGACTCCAACTTCAAGCGCGTGGAAAACTACGCCACCGGTGAAAAGCTGGGCATCGCCATCAAGAAGGGCAACACCGCAATGGCCACCCAGGTCAACGGCACCCTCAAGCGCCTGACCGACGACGGCACCTTGGCGAAGTTCAAGACCACCTGGTTCGGCGAAGCTTCCAAGTAGCCAGCACCCGGCCTGAGACCTACGCAGTTGAGGCCCCGTACCGCTGTACAACAGTCCGTACGGGGCCTCAACTGCGCGAAACGAATGTGAGAACACCATGGCAATGACCGCACGTCAACGAGCCAGAGTCAGCCTGTACGTCCAGGCGGGGATCTTTGTGGTGGCTGTGATCGCCCTGATCCTGGCCACTGACTGGAAGACCATCAGCAACAGTGTCTTCAATTTCGCCAAGATTGGCCCGATGTTCCCGGACATCATCCTGGTGGGCCTTAAGAACACCCTGATCTACACAGCCCTCGGCTTCATCGTCGGCCTGTCCGGCGGCCTGCTGCTGGCCCTCATGAAGCTCTCGTCCTTCCCGCTGTACCGCTGGATGGCCACGGGCTACATCGAGTTCTTCCGCGGCATCCCGGCACTGCTGGTCTTCATCGCGTTCGGCTACGGCGTGCCGCTGGCCTTCGGCGTCTCCTGGAACGTCACCGTGGTGGCCATGGTCTCGCTCGGCATGGTGGCCGCGGCCTACATCGCCGAAACCCTGCGGGCCGGCCTGCAGGCCGTCCCGAAGGGCCAGATGGAAGCGGCCCGGTCGCTTGGCATGCCGCAGTGGCGGTCGATGATCTCCATCGTCATCCCGCAGGCGTTCCGGATCGTCCTGCCGCCTCTGACCAACGAGGTCATCCTGCTGACCAAGGACTCCTCGCTCATCTACGTGCTGGGCCTCACCGCTTCGCAGTACGAGTTGACGAAGTTCGGCCGCGACGGCATCTCCAGCCTCGGCGCGGGCCTGACCCCGCTCCTGGTCGCCGGTGCCTTCTACCTGGTGATCACCATCCCGCTGAGCCTCTTGGCCCGGAAGTTCGAAAGCCGCTCCGCGCGGACGAAGCGATAGGCAGGACAGTCATGAACGACGTCGTACACAACGCGGATGACCGCAACCGGACAGTCAAGGCCGCCGGCGTGTCCATCACGGACCTCCGCAAATCCTATGGATCCAACGAAGTACTCAAGGGCATCAGCCTCAATGTCGCCCCCGGAGAGGTTGTCTGCCTGATCGGGCCGTCCGGTTCGGGCAAGTCCACCCTGCTCCGCTGCGTCAACCTGCTGGAACAGCCGAACGAGGGCAGCATCCACGTCGGCGGCTTCGAGGCGACCGACCCGGATGTGGACATCGACAAGATGCGCCGCAAGGTGGGCATGGTCTTCCAGCAGTTCAACCTCTTCCCGCACCTGAGCGCGCTGCAGAACTGCACCATCGCCCAGACCAAGGTGCTCAAGCGCAGCCAGGCTGACGCCTCGGCCGTGGCCATGAAGAACCTGGAGCGTGTGGGTCTCGGACACCTCTCCGACCGCTTCCCTGACCAGCTTTCGGGCGGCCAGCAGCAGCGTGTTGCCATTGCCCGCGCGCTGAGCATGGACCCCGAGCTGATGCTGTTCGATGAGCCCACCTCGGCCCTGGACCCCGAGACCGTGGGTGACGTCCTGTCCGTCATGCGCACCCTGGCCAAGGAAGGCATGACAATGCTGGTGGTGACCCACGAGATGGGCTTCGCCCGCGAAGTGGCCGACCGTGTGGTGTTTATGGACGGCGGCGTTGTGGTGGAGGAAGGCGTGGCCGAGCGGGTCATCAGTGCCCCCGCCCATGCCCGCACCAAGGAATTCCTCCGGCGCGTCCTCGACCCGACACATATCGACATCGCGGAGTAGACCTTTCGGGTTCCGCGCCGATTTCGGACAGCCGCTACGTGGATCCACGTAGCGGCTGTCCGTTTCTGTAGCGATTTCCGCTCACCTACTCCGCGGCGAGGACTCCGGCCACTGCGGCGCCCACGGCGGCCCTGATGCGGGTGTGCAGCTCCCGCAGCCCGCGCCGCTCCGTCCGCACTTCGATAATGCTGCGGCCCTCCCACGGCTCCGCCAGCGCCGCGGCGAGCTCCGCCGTCGTGCTGACCGAGCGGTGCGCGACGCCGTACGCGGCCGCCAGTGCCGCGAGGTTCACGCTGTGCGGGGTGCCGAAGAGGCGTTCGACGGCGGTTCCGTAGCGGCCCGCTGCTTCGACGGCGCCGTGTTCCAGCAGCCCGAAGATGGCCCCGCCGGCGTCGTTAAGGACCACGATCCGCAGGTTGGGTTCCTCCTCCCCGGCGCCGAGCAGCAGCCCGCCGGCGTCGTGCAGGAAGGTGACGTCGCCCAGCAGCACGGTGGTTTCCTGCCGGCCGCCGAGGGCAATGCCGGTGGCCGTGGCCAGCGTCCCGTCGATGCCGGAGAGGCCCCGGTTGGCGAAGACGACGGCGCCCGGTTCAGGGGCAGGCGCGCCGGCGAGGTCAACGTCGCGGATGCCGTTGGAGGAGCCGAGTACGAGCTGTCCGCGCGTGTGTTCCCAGACCAGGGCGCCGACGGCGGGCCCGGTGGCCGCCGCGGATCCGGCGAGGGCCAGGTCGACGGCGTGCTGCCCGGCGGCGCCCGCCAGGAGCCAGGCGTCCAGCCACGCCGCGGAGCCGCGTCCGGCGAAGTCGGCCAGGTCCGCCAGGTTGTCGAGCGGGAGTTCGGTGCGGCGGCCGGGCTCATACCAGGCCACGGGCACCGGCTGGTACAGGGCGGAGGGGACGTCGGCACGGGCCAGCAGCGCGCTCACGGGCCGGGAAAGCGTGGGCCGGCCGAAGAGCACTACCCGCTCGATCGGCTGCGCGGATTCGGGGCCGAAGGAGTCGAGCAGAATCCGGTACGCTCCCACGGCGTTCGGCCCGAACCGCGCGTTGGAGGACGGTTCCGCGAGCAGGGGCAGGCCGTGGGCCCGGGCAAAGGCTTCGGCGACCGGCCCGGCGTCGTGCCCTGCCAGGACCACGGTGCGCCGTTCCGGCAGGCCGGGCGCGGCGGGTGGGAAATCGAGGGCCAGCGGACCGCGGGGCGCGCGGTATACCCGGCGGCCGGACTCGGGCGGCAGCCGGTCGCCGGGCGCGGGAACCAGCGGGTCTCGGAAGGCCAGGTTGAGCTGCACCGGCCCGGGCGGGGTGTCCTCGAACGCCCCGGTGGCGGCGCTCAGTGCGGTCTCGACCGCGCGCCGTGGGTCGCTGCCGGCGGGCACATCCGCGGCGAAACGGACATGCTCACCGAAGAGGTCGAGCTGCACGGTGGTCTGGTTGGCGCCCGTCCCGCGGAGTTCCACGGGACGGTCGGCCGAGATCACCACGAGCGGGACAGCGGCGTGGTTGGCCTCCATTACGGCCGGCAGCAGATTGCCGACGGCGGTCCCGGACGTGGTGAGCACCGCCGCGGGCGCGCCGGTGGCCAGGGCCAGGCCCAGGGCCGTGAAGCCGGCGTCGCGCTCGTCGATCCGCACCAGCAGCTCAACCCGCCCCGCCGCGTCGGCCTCGGCCAGGGCGTAGGCCATGGGAGCGGACCGCGAGCCGGGCGCCACCACCACGTAGCGCACCCCTTCGAGCAGCAGCGCCGCGACGGCGATCCGCGCGGCATCAAGCGAGCTCAGCTCCTCCGCCTTCCGCTCCCCAGCGCTCACATGTTCTCCGGGGTCTCGATGCCGAGCAGGTCCAGGCCCTCGGACAGCCGGCGCAAAACCAGGGCGCACAGGGCTAGCCGCGACTCCCGCACCGAGTCCTCGGATTTCAGCACGGGGCACTGGTCGTAGAAGGACGTGAAGAGCTGGGCGAGTTCGAACAGGTAGGTGCACAGCCGGTGCGGCTCCAGTACCTCGCGGACCTTGTGCAGCGTGGCGCCGTATTCGAGAAGGTGCAGGGCAAGGGCGCGTTCGGCGGGTTCGACGACGGCGATCACCGTCGCCGGCGTGCCGCCGTCGCTGCCGGCAGCGTCGGTTCCGGCGGCGTGCTGCTCCAGCACCCCGGCCTTGCGCAGGATCGAACGGATCCTCGCGGCGGCGTACTGCACGTAGGGTCCGGTGTTGCCGCTGAGCGCCAGCATCCGGTCGAAGTCAAAGACGTATTCGGTGTCGTGCCCCACTGAGAGGTCAGCATATTTGACCGCACCGATGCCCACCTGCCGGGCGGTCACGGCGCGTTCGGACTCGGTGAGCTCGGGCCGGCTGGCGTCGATGACGGCGCGGGCGCGGTCCACGGCCTCCTCCAGCAGCGCCATGAGCTTGACCGGGGCGCCGGAGCGGGACTTCAGGATTTTCCCGTCCTCGCCCAGCACGTTGCCGATCTGGACATGCACGGCCTCCACGGTGTCCGGCAGCCAGCCGGCGTCGCGGGCGGTGGCCATGACCATGCGCAGGTGCATGTTCTGCGGGGCGCCCACGACGTACAGGACGCGGTTGGCCTCGAGCTCCCGGACCCGGTACCGGATGGTGGCGAGGTCCGTGGTTCCGTACCCGTAGCCGCCGTCGGACTTGCGGATGATGAGCGGCATCGGCAGGCCGTCGCGGCCTGTGAAGCCGGCCGGAAAAGTGCACAGGGCGCCGTCGCTGATCCGGGCGATGCCGCGGTCTTCGAGTTCCTGGCACAGCTGTGCCAGATGGGCGTCGTAGGAGCTTTCGCCGGCGATGTGGTCGTCGGTGAGGCTGATGCCCAGCATCGAGTAGATGGCGTTGAAGTAGCGTTTGGACTGGGCCACGAGCCGCTGCCAGACGGCGAAGGTTTCCGCGTCGCCGCCCTGCAGCGCCACGACCCGGAGCCGCGCGCGCGTGGCGAACCCGTCCTCATCGGTGGCGGAGGCGTCGAACTTGGCACGGGCCGCCTGGTAGAACGCACTGGGGTCATCGACCAGCAGTGCCGCTTCCGGGGAGTCCTCGCCGATCTCCAGCCAGTGCTCGATCAGCATGCCGAACGGGGTGCCCCAGTCGCCGATGTGGTTCTGCCGGATGACGGTGTCCCCCAGCGCCTCGAAAACCTTCACGAGGCTGTCACCCACCACGGTGGTACGGAGGTGGCCGACGTGCATTTCCTTCGCGACGTTCGGGGAGGAATAGTCGACGACGACGCGCTGGGCTTCCGCCGCCGGCACGCCGGGGGCGCCGGGGGACTCGGCGTTGAGCAGCTCTTCGATCCAGGTCCCGTCGAAGGTGAGGTTGATGAAGCCGGGCCCGGAGATCTCGGCCGCGGTGCAGATCCCGTCGAGGTCGAGGGCATCGACGATCCGGGCGGCGGCGTCCCGCGGCGGCATGCCGACCTTCTTGGCCAGCGCCATGGCGGCGTTGATCTGGATGTCCGCGAACTGCGAGGGCCGGACCACGGGATCCGTCCCGCGGTACTCTTCGCCGAACGCGCTGGCAATTGCTGCCTGGACTCTGGGGACAACCATTTCGGCCGGATTATTCACACTGTTCAAATTATCAGTTCCGCCCCGCCCCGACGCGCCCCCGCCCTCAGGAGCAACGCGGGGTCAGATTCGGCCCATCCAGGGCCCCGACATGGGCCGGATCTGACCCCGCGTTGCTTTTCGACGGCGGGAAGCTAGGCGTCCTTGCGGAAGACCTGGACGACCGAGGGGCGCGGCGCGCGCGCCTGGCCCCGCGCCGGCGTCGTCCCGGCCGGAACGTAGTCCGGGAAATAGGACAGCGGCGCGGCGAACGTGCCGTCCTCGCCCGGGTGCTGCACGGACACGAACACCGTGCGTTCCTGGTCGTGGATGATGGGCCCGCAGGTTTCGCCGTCACGCGGGACGGCGAGGAACTGTTCGACGCGTCCCCGCTCGGCGCCGTCGAGGGTGACCTTGAACAGCCCGTCGGCCTTGCCGATGCCGGAGGGGGCGCCGTCGGTGGAGATCCAGAGGTTGCCGACCGAGTCGAACGCAAGGTTGTCCGGGCAGGAAATCGGTGAGACCTTGTCCGCCGGGAAGCCGGAGAAGTACGTGACGTCACCCTGCGCCGGATCGCCGCAGACCATCAGCAGGTTCCAGGTGAACGTCGTGGAGGTCTGGTCGCCGGTCTCGGTGATTTCCACGATGTGGCCGTCGCGGTTTTCGTTCCGGGGGTTGACCTCGGTGGCGCCTTCCTTGCCGGCCTTGCCGCGGTCCGAGTTGTTGGTGCACGCGACGTAGACCTTGCCGGTGTGCAGGCTGGGCTGGACGTCCTCGCAGCGGTCCATCTTCGTGGGGCCCAGCTTGTTGCCCTGCGCATCCACCTTGCCCGCCTTGTCGGCGGCCAGGCGTGTGTACACCAGCACTTCCTCGACGGACATGCCGGCAATGGCGGACTTTCCGCCGACCACGAGGGGCAGCCATTCGCCCGTGCCGTCGAAGCCGCCGTCGGACGGTACTGCGCCGGTCCCAGTGATCGCGGAAGCCGGGGAGTTGCCCGTGAACCTGGCAACGTAGAGGTCCCCGGCGGAGAGCAGGGTCATGTTGTGCTTGCGGTCGCCCTCGCGGTACTTCTCCTTCGAGACGAACTTGTACAGGTAGTCGAAGCGCTCGTCGTCGCCCGAGTACGCCACCACATGGCCGGACTCGGCCACGATCACGTTGGCGCCTTCGTGCTTGAAGCGGCCCAGCGATGAGTGCTTCTTCGGAGTCGACGTCGGGTCGAAGGGGTCCACTTCCACAATCCAGCCGAAGCGGTTGGCTTCGTTTTCGCAGCCGGGTTTGCGGGTGTCGAAGCGGGGGTCGTCGAGTTCCCACTGGCGAGCCGTGGGCTTGTTGGTCAGCCCGTAGCGCTTGTCCTCGGCCGACGTGCCGGGGGCCACGAAGTACCCGTTGAAGTTCTCCTCGCCGGAGAGGATGGTGCCCCAGGGGGTGGTGCCGCCGGAGCAGTTGCCGAGGGTGCCGAGGATGGTCCGGCCGGTCGGATCCGCCGACGTGCGGACCAGCGGCGAGCCCGCCACGGGGCCGGTGAGCTCGTACGCCGTGGTGTTCAGGAAGCGTCGGTTGAGCTGTGCGCCCTTGACGTAGCTCCAGGGCTTGTTCTTGTTCGCGCGCTCCAGCTCCACGACGGAGAGCCCGTGGGCCGCTGCGCCGATCGCCCGGACGTCGGCGGCGGCCAGCGCGGCCGGGAACATGATGGTCTCGTTGGTGTATTCGTGGTTGGCGAACAGCACCGCGCGGCGGCCCTTGCTGCCGGGGAGTTCGAGGATGTCCGTGTAGTCGTTGTTGTAGCCGAACTGCCGGGCCTGGGCTGCCGCGCTCTGGTTGTCGACGTCGAAGTCCGGGGCGTCGTTGAAGATCGGATCACCCCAGCGGATCACGGGCTGCCAGGTGAAGCCCTCCGGGACGGTGAAGGCGTCGACGGCGGCGTCCACGGGGGCGATGGCGTCGAACCGGAGCTTCGACGCGCCGTAGCCGTTCCTGGCCGCAGCGGAGAGGCCCGGACCGCCGTCGGCGACGGCAGTCTCGGGCGAGGTCAGGGCCCCCCCGAATGCGATGGCGAGCGCGCCGGCGGCACCGAAGCCCAGGGCCGTGCGGCGGGACATGGTGGCCGAGGCGATGTCGCGGAAGTAGCTGTTCGAGCTGGTGTTGCAGACCTCGCCCGAGCAGGCGTTGTCGCACTTGAGGGCACAGGTGACGGGGCTGCGCTTGCCTTTGGTGTGGCCGAGCATGGGCAGCAGGGAAAATTTGCGTCCGGAGGAGACAGACATGGAGAGACCTTCCACGGGGTGGTTGCGGGCCTCCCCACCATTCCAGCCGCGGCCTACGCGAAAGGGTCTTCCGGGTGAAGTCCGGGTGAACTCCCCGCCAGAAATGCGGGAGCGACCCAGTCAGGGGCCGTTCAGCGGGACGCGGCGGCCAGCACGGCGTGGACGCGGCGCAGACGGTCCAGCCACCAGTCCCGGCGCTCCGGGGCCGCGGCGTACCGGGACAGCAGCCCGGGGTCGACGGCAACGTGGCGGAGGCGGATGGCACCGTCGTCGGGCACCAGGGAATCCCGGGTCACGTCCGCGCCCAGCAGGGACACCGTGCCCAGCCCGCAGGCATAGGGCAGCTCGGGCAGGGCGGCGGCGAGCGCCAGGCCGGCCCGGATCCCCACGGACGTGTCCAGCGCGGAGCTTACGACGGCGGGGAGTCCGGCTTGCGCCACGATGTCGAGGGCGCGCCGCACTCCCCCCAACGGCGCCACCTTCACCACGATCAGGTCTGCGGCACCGGCGCGGGCCACCTTGAGCGGGTCGTCCTCCTTGCGCACGCTCTCGTCCGCGGCGATCAGCACCGGGACGCCGGCGGCCCGGAGGCGGCGGCGCACCTCCGCGAGGCCGGCGATGTCCGGTACCGGCTGTTCGGCGTATTCGAGCCCGACGTCGGCCAGACGGGTCAGTGCCGCGACGGCGGCCGGAACGTCCCAGCCGCCGTTTGCGTCGACCCGGATCGCGGCGTTGGGGAGTGCTTCGCGGACGGCGGCCACCCGCGCGGCATCGTCTTCGAGGGTCTGCCCGGGCTCGGCGACCTTGACCTTGACGGCGTCCACCCGGCCGAAGCGGGCCAGGATTTCCGGCACCCGGTCCGCGGCGTCGGCGGGGATCGTGGCGTTGACCGGGATGCTGCCCCGCAGCGGGGCCGGGAAGCCTTGCCACCCGGCCTCGACGGCGGCGGCGAGCCAGCGGGAGGCTTCGGCGTCGCCGTACTCCGGGAAGGGGCAGAACTCGCCCCACCCCAGCGGCCCGGGGAGGAGCAGGGCTTCGCGCTGGGTGATGCCCCGGAACTTCACACGCATCGGCAGGCTCACCACCCGGGCAGCGTCGAGCAGTTCCTCAAAGTCCGGGAACTGCAAGGCCGGAGCCGGGGCGTGGCCGCGCGGAACGTCCGGCGGCGGCGGAACCGAGTGGGTGGGCATGGCTTCACTGTACCGGCGGCCTGGCCCCGGACCGGCGGCAGGCCGGCCGCCGCCGGGGCGCTATGGACGAACCGGGTGCCGGAGCTCCCAGACGTCAGCCGCGGCGCCGTGCGGCAGTTCGAGCTGCCATTCCTCGCCGGGACCGGGGTAGGCGCGCAGGGTGGTGGGCACCGCGCCGTGCCGGTAGACCTCCACGATCGAGGCATCAACGAAGATCCGGAGCTCGTCGCCGCCGGCCACGGTGTCCGCGAACACGGTCCGCCGTTGCCCCTCCGCGGCAAGGACCAGCCGGATGGCGCCCTCTCCCCCGACCACCCGGACTTCTGCCCCGCGCGGCAGAGTCATGCTGCCCGCGGCACCGCGGTGAAGGCGGGCGCCGCGGTAGGCGCGGAGTTCGGGGGCAGGGTCGACGGCGAGGACCCCGCCGCGCACGGACAGTTGGCGCGGGAACGTCAGGATCCCGGCCCAGCCGGCGTCGTCCGTCTCCGCCTGGCTCCGCCCGGGCCGGTCCGCACGGTCCTCCACCTCACCGGACCAGCCCCAGAGCAGCGCCCGGTCCGGCAGCGGGAGAATCTGCGGGGCGTAGAACTCCCTCCCCAGGTCGGCCTTGCCGCCCGACGCCGGGGTGAACACCGGCAGTCCGGCGGCGGTCGCCGCCAGCGTGCCCAGGAGGTAGCCGACGCCGTTGGGGTGGTCGTGGTGGTCCGTCGCGAGCCACAGCGAGGCCATCAGGAGCCAGGTTTCCGCCCCCGACGAATCCGGGACGCGGACCAGCTGCGGGCACTCCCAGATCTCCGCGGGCAGATGCCTGGCAGCAAGCGGGTCCTCGGTGCTCAGCCAGATCCCCTCGTACCTCCACTGCCGGAGGTCCTCGACGCTGTAGAGCAGCACGGCCGCATGGCCCGAGGCCAGGCCGGCGCCCTGGAGCGCGAAGCGGCGGCCCCGGAAACTGAAGAGAAAGGGGTCGCGGACCGCGGTGACCTGCGGGTCAGGGGGAACGTCCGCGGCGATGTGCCCCTCTCGGGTCCAGGTGCGCAGGCCCTCGCCGCCCCGGGCAAGGACAACGCGCGAGTGGCCGCCGACGGCGTCGACGCCGGAATAGACGGCCATGGGGATGCCGCCGTCGTCGGTCACGACGCCCGACCAGCAGCCGAGCGCGTCCGGTCCACCGGGCTGGGGCCGGAGCGCCACCGGTTCCTCGTCCCAGTGGACCAGGTCCGGGGAACTCAGGTGCCCCCAGCAGATGCCCTGGTGCCGCGCCGATTCAGGGTTGTACTGGAAGAACACATGAAACCGCCCGTCCACGTGGCTCAGTCCGTTGGGATCGTTGATCCAGCCCTGCGCGGGCCTTGGATGGAACTGGGGAAAGGCCGGGTCCGGATGCTGCGCCGCGGTGTCCATGGCCAAACACTACCCGCGCCCCGGCCGCGGGCGCCTTCAGAAAGTTCGCAGAGTTCTGTGGGAACCTGATACGGATGAGTTTTCGGCAGGATCACACCAGCATGCAGCCGGCTTCGGAGCACCCGCAGCCGGTGTCCCAGCGTGCTCCGAGCTACGCTGCCGGCACGCCGGGACGGGGAACCGGGGTCCTGTTCCTGCTGGCCACCCTCGGCAGCATTGCCGCCCTCGCCGCCACCTACTACTTCTTTGTCCGCACCACCACGGGCCAGTTCATCGACGAGTCCGCCCTCGTGGAGGCGGTTGAAATCCATGGCGCCGCCGGCAAGGCCGCGAACGAACTCCTCGACTGGCTTCCCGCACTGTCCCTGCTGATCTCCGCAGTGGTGGTCCTCTTCGTGACGGTGCTGCGGCGGCGCTGGGCGGCGGCGGGGATCGCAGTCGCGGCCTGCGTGGGCGCCAACGTGGCCACCCAGATCCTGAAGGACATCGTTCCCGTCCGGCCCTACCGCGGGATCGAAACCCTTGAACTGAACTCGCTGCCCTCCGGGCACACCACCCTGGCCGCGTCGGCCGCCGCCGCGGTCTTCCTGATGGTGTCGCCGCGCTGGCGGCCGCTTGTCGGGTTCCTGGGCGGCAGCTTCGCCGTCGCCACCGGAGTCTCCACGCTGATCAACCAGTGGCACCGGCCCGCCGACGTCGTCGCGGCCTTCCTGGTGGTGGCCGTGTTTATGCTCCCGGCGGGCTGGCTGATCATCCGCAAGGGAGCGCGCTGGAACGTCTGGGACGGCTACGGACGCCACTGGGCCTCGGCGCGCCTGTGGCTTGCACTTCCCGCCCTGGCGGGGCTCGCCGCCGCCGCTGTTGCCGCCTTTTCCCTGCTGAGTGTCGCTGCCGGCACCGGCCTGGAGAACAGCACCACGCACTACTTCTGGGCGGGAACCGCGCTGATCGTGATCGCGGGATACCTAGCCACAGTCACCGGCGTGTGGCTGTTCGGGCACGCCGCACGACGGCGGCCGGCACCCCGCCGCTGAACGGCCGTTTACATCCGGCCCGCCGGGGGCCAGAATTAGTCCCGCCCAGCCACTGGCTCAGCAGCGTGTTGGCCCATCCGTCCACGGGCAAGCTGCCCCGACTCGAGGGACTGTCATGAACACTGATTCTCCGGTTTCACGGCGCGCCACCGCCCTCGCGTCCGTCCCGTCGCAACAGCGGATCAACACCTTCCTCCGCGACTCCGTCTACGCCCGGCGCCAGCACGAGCCGGGGATCTGCGACTTCGCCCTCGGCAACCCGCACGAGATGCCGCAATCGGCCTACGTCGAAGCCCTGGCCGACGCGCTGACGCCCCGGAACGAACGGTGGTTTGCCTACAAGACCAATGAGCCGGAAGCGCAGGCCGCCGCCGCGGCTTCCCTGCAGCGCCTCCTCGGGCTGCAGTTCGAGCCGGCGGACATCCATCTCACCACCGGAGGCTTCACCGCAATTCCGTTGGCGCTGAAGGCCGTCGCCGACCCCGGCGACGAGGTCATCTTCACCCTGCCGCCCTGGTTCTTCTACGAACCGCTCACGATTGAGGCCGGGCTGGTGCCGGTCAAGATCCGTTGCGACCCCGAGACGTTCGACATTGACCTGGCGGCGCTGGGGGCGGCCATCACGCCCCGCACCCGGGTGGTGATCGTCAACACCCCCAACAATCCGACCGGCCGGATCTACCCGCCCTCGCTCCTGAAGGACCTGGCGGACATGCTGGAAGGGGCCTCGCGCAGCAACGGGCGGCGGGTGTACCTGCTCTCCGACGAGCCCTACAACCGGATTGTCTACGACGGCGCCAGGTTCCACAGCCCCGCCGAATACTATCCGTACACGCTGCTGGCCTACTCCTACGGCAAAACGCATCTGGCGCCCGGGCAGCGGATCGGCTACCTGGCGCTGCCGCCCACCATGCCGGACCGCGGCCCGCTGCGCGAGGCGCTCACGGCCCTGCAGATGGCTATGGGCTGGATCTACCCGAATGCCCTGCTGCAGCATGCGCTGCCGCGGCTGGAACAGTTTTCGATCGACGTCGGGCAGCTGCAGCGAAAACGCGATCTGATGGTGGAGGCGCTGGCCGGCGCGGGGTATCAGGTATCGCGGCCGGAGGGCGCGTTCTACCTGTTCGTCCGCACCCCCGCCGACGACGACGAGCAGTTCACCGCTGCCCTCGCGGACCAGGACGTCTTCGTGCTGCCGGGCACCCTTTTCGAGACCCCCGGCTATTTCCGGATCTCACTCACCGCGTCGGAGGACATGATCCGGCGCGCCCTGCCGGTCTTTGCCGCCGCGATCCAGCACTCGGGCGGCACGCTGCCCAGGTAGCTGGCAGCTGCTGCCGCACGTTGATCGGCGGCTCAGGCGAGCGCAGCGCCCAGCGCCCTGGCGATCCATGCCCGGTAAGCCGGCAGGGTCCAGCCGGAGTCCTGCACCAGTGTCCGGTAGACCTGCGGGTGCCCCAGCGACCAGATGGCGGCGGCCCCCTCGGCGTCGGCCATCCCGGAACTCAGTCCGCCACGGGACCGGGCCGCCGCGGCGGCCTCCTCGTAGCGCCGGAGCCGCTGCTGCCCGCGCTCCTTCTCCAGCCGCGCCGCCGCCTCATCCACTGCCGCGGCCTGGGCGATCACGGTGTTGATTCCTGCCGTGCGCGGATGGACCTCGACAAACCAGTCCGCCAGCACGTCGATCAGAGCTTGAAAGTCGGCTGCCTGCCGCGTGCGCTCCCGCATGAATTCCAGCACACCCGCCTGCGGTCCCGGACCTGCCGCTGCGCTGTCCAGCACGGCCGAGAGCAGGGCCGCCTTGTTACCCACAGAGTTGTACACCGTCTGGACGGCCACGCCGCTCTCGGCGGCGATCCCGTCGATAGTGGTGCGGACGTACCCGTCGGCAGTGAACAGCCGGCCGGCCGCATCGACGATGGCGTCCCGGGTCCCGGCCGCCTGGATCGACCGCCGTGTCGTCTTTTCCATAAAAATTAGACTATCGCTCCAGTGACTAGAACGGTACTCTAGTGAAAAGAACAAGGTTCTCTCGGCAAGGAGCCGGCCATGAATCAGAACAGCCAGCAGCTTGATGCTGTGGTGATCGGCGCGGGCCAGGCAGGCCTGGCCGCGGGCTACCACCTTGCCCGAACGAAACTCCGGTTCGAGATCCTGGAGGGCGGCGCCCGGGTGGGAGGAACCTGGCGCCGCCGCTGGGATTCCCTGAGCCTGTTCACCCCGGCCCAGCACGACGGGCTCCCCGGGCTGCCCTTCCCGGCGGCGCGGAACACCTTCCCGGGCAAGGAGGAGTTCGCTGACTACCTCGAGGGCTACGCCGCCCGTTTCGGCCTTCCGGTGCGGACCGGGGTCCACGTGGAGGGCGTCCGGCGGGCGGGTGCGGGGTTCGACGTCGAAACCGCGGCCGGCACGGTACGGGCGCGTAATGTCATCGTGGCTACCGGCGCAAACGCGCTCCCCCGCATTCCGCGCGCTGCAGCCGGGCTGGACTCCTCCATCCACCAGCTCCACAGCTCGCAATACCGCGGCCCCGCTGACATTCCCGCGGGCGCCGTGCTGGTGGTGGGCGCCGGGACTTCGGGCTCGGAAATTGCCTTGGAGCTCTCGGGGAGCCATCGAGTGCTGCTCTCGGGCCGTCCGACCCCGCACATCCCCGACCCTCTGCTGCGCTACGCCGGCGGGGCCTATTGGCGTTTCATCCACTTCGTGCTGACGCTGGGCACACCGATCGGACGGAAGGTCGCGGCGGGCTTCCACCAGCGAGGCGCACCGTTGATCCGGATTTCCGTCAAGGACCTCGACCGCGCCGGAGTGGTCCGGGTGCCGCGGATGACCGGCGCCGGGGACGGCCAGCCCACCTTCGACGGCGGAGAGTCGGCCGTCGTGCGGACCGTCATCTGGGCAACTGGCTACGGCCCTGACCTGGACTGGATCGACGGGCTGGAACGGACGCCGTCGGGCTGGCCGCAGTCAGACAGGGGCGCCGTCCCGGCGATTCCGGGGCTGTACTTCGTCGGCATGCCCTTCCAGTACGCCCTCACCTCGGGCCTGATCGGCGGCGTGCACAGGGACGCGGCGTACGTGGTCCAGCAGCTCGCGAAGCGTCTGCCTGAACCCTCAGAAGTTGCGCCGGTGCTTCAGTCTGGGGATGGTGATGGCGAAGACCGCGGCCGCAGCGAAGCCAAGCACTCCGGTGGCAGCCACTCCGGCACCGAGAGAGGCGACGGCGGTCACGCCTGAGAGCAGCACCGGCCCGCCGGTGGACCCGGCGTCGGCCATGAACCGCCAGATGCCCAGGAACTGGCCGCGGCCGTTGTCGGGTGAGAAATCGGCTCCCAGCGTCATGTTCAGGCCCGAGCTGATGCCGTTGCCGAAGCCGATCAGGAGTGCCCCGAGCAGCAGCCCCGCGAACCCGGTGCTGAGCGGGATCAGCACCAGGGCCGTGCCCATGATGATCGTCGAAGGGATGGCCACCCACTGCCTGCCCTTGCGGTCCATCAGTTTGCCGGCCGGATAGAAGACCAGCATGTCAATGGCTCCGGACAGACCGTAGATCAGCGATGCCTGCGTCGCGTCCATCCCCAGGTGCTCGGCCCAGAGCGGAATCACGACCTGCCGGGACGCCCGCACCGCACTGAGCAGCAGCACCCCCATGCCCACGGTCAGGAAGACCCCCGCATGGGAGCCGGCGACGCTGCGCAGCGTCGCCTGCTGGAAGGCACCGCCGTCGTCCGCCGCGGGCTTGGCCACGAGGTCCGGGATGGTTACCGACAGGACGGCGGCCGCGGCCATGGCGACGACGCCCACCCAGTAGGCTCCGGTGATGCCGGAGAACTGCATCACCGCGGCGCCGATGAAGGGTCCGATGAAGATCCCGATCCGGTTGACACCGCCCAGCGTGGACAGCGCCCGGGCCCTGATGATGACCGGCACCGCCTCGGTCAGGTACTTCTGCCGGGCCAGGCTGAAGACGCTCGCTGCCATCCCGACAACCACCATGGCCGCGGCCAGCAGCCAGATCCCGTCGGGCAGCAGCGGGGAGAGTGCGGCGGCGGCCACGGCGACGGTGCTCGCGGCCGCGGCACCGACCATGGCCCAGCGTTCGCCGAACTTCAGCGTGATGAGTGAGGCCGGGAGGTTGAAGAACCACGAGCCGAGGCCAATGAGCGTGACGATCAATGCGGCGACGGCCACCGAGGCGCCGAGGTCGCGGGCGGACAGTGCCACCACGGGCAGGATGGCGCCTTCGCCGATGCTGAACAGCAGGGCCGGGCCGAAGGCGGGAACGGCGATGCTGCGGAGGCTGAAAGGCGCGTGGCTGGTGGTGGTCATCCCCTTCATCCTAGGCCCGGCGGCGCGCCGGGGCTGTCAGGCGTCGAAGTGCGTGCGGACTTCCTCCGCGTTGAGGTTCCGTAGGACCTCGGCCGCGACGTCGCGGAGCTTCTGGTTCCGGTTGCTGGAAACCCGCGTGAGGATGCCCATGGCCTCCTCCTGGGAGCAGCGGTTCTGCGCCATCACCACGCCGCAGGCCAGATCGATCGCGGTGCGGTGTTCCATGGCTGCCTGCAGATCCTCGGCGCGGGACTGCGCGGTGCCGATCCGGACCGCCAGGCGCAGGGAACGGCCCGCGAGGTCGGCAAAGCCGGAAGCGTCGGCAATGATGTCCTCGGTGAAAAGCCCGGTGTCGGAGCCGAAGAAGTTGAGGGCGGCGGCCGCGTCCTCGCCGATTTCCAGCGGCACGCCGAGGGTGCTGCGGACACCGTTCGCGGCGAGCTGCACCTGGTAGTCCGGCCAGCGCGGATCCGTATCGACGTCGGCGAGCAGGACGACGGACCCTGACCGCAGCGCTTCGAGGCACGGGCCGTCGCCGAGGCTTTGCTCGATGCGGTCCAGAATGACGGCACGGGGGCTGCTCCCCGCCACCGTCATGGTCTTCTTCCGGCGCTGCAGGGTCACACCGCATTCGATCTCGGCGCCGGCGGCGTGGCTCAGTGTGGCCGCGGAGAACTCAGCGAGGCGGCCGAGGAAGTCCTCGACGTTCTCTGTTCCCATCAGGAGGTCCTGCAGCTGCAGGGCAGCTTCGTCCCCGGCGTTGTAGGTCATCCCTAAAATGTAGGTCGGACCCCGGCCCGGCACAACTTCATCCCTGCGGCGCTACCAGTCCCTCGTGGTCAGACGTAGCCGTCCACGATCGCGGCGGCGATCTCGCGGTAGGCGCGCCGGGTTTCCGGGCGGAGCACGTCGAGGGTGACCAGGTCGCCGTCGGCCACGCCGCGGTCGTGCGGCACGGCGATCAGCTGGCGGCAGATGCCGGACAGGTGGTCTTCGATCGCGTCCTTGTCCACGCGTGAGGACACCTCATCCTTGTCGGTGATGACCACGACGGCGTTGCGGGCGAGTTCCTCGTAGCCATGGCTGGCCAGCCAGTGCAGGGTGCTGCGGGCGCGCTTGGCGCCGCTGACCGCATACCCCGCCGCGATGATCAGGTTGTCCGCGGACTGCAGGATGCCCTTCATGGCGTTGTGGGTGACACCGGTGCCGCAGTCGGTCAGGGCCACCGAGTAGTAGCCGGAGATGAGTTTGCGGATCCGCAGGTATTCCTCGGCGGTCAGTGAATCGGAGACCTCGGGATCCTGTTCACCGGCGATCAGGTGCAGGCGGCCGGCGTGGTGCATGTACCGGGCCAGTGCGGTGAGGGAATCGATGGATTCGATGTTCTTCAGCAGGTCCGAAATGGTGCGGGGAGTCTGCTGCTGGTAAATGCCCTCGCCGAGGGCACGCTCGACGAGGTCGCCGGAGTCCGGGTTCGCGTCAATGGCGCACGGCGGGTCACCGCGGAACTCAGCCAAAGTCAGCCCGACGCCGACCGTCGTGGAGGTCTTGCCGATGCCGCCCTTGAGGCTCAGGACGGCGGTGTTGTAGCTCCCCTGAAGCTGGCGGGAGATGCGCCGCGCCAGTTCGTCCTCTTCGCGCTGCCGGGCACTCGGGCCCAGGTTCAGTCCGCCGCCGGTCAGCGAGTAAAGCGCTCCGCGCACGCCCCCGACGGGTCGGGGTTTCTGCTCGCGGACGAACAGGCCAGGGGAGCTGATGAAATCGGGAGCCGGGGAGGACAGGGCCGCGGCCCGGCTGGCGGAGCGGGTGGCCCGGGCCGGCGGCGCCGGCACAGCGGGGGCGCCTTCGGGCGCCGCCGGTACTGCCGAGCGGCGGGTCAGGGCCGCAGCCGCTTCGAACGCGGGCGGCTCGGCCTCAAAGCCCTCGAACGCCTCTTCGTCGAACACCTGTTCGTCGAACGCCAGTCCGTCTGTGTCAGCCGCGGGGCCCGGGCCCTGGGCAGCCGACGCGGGCGGAGCCGCTGGCGGCTCCGGCGCGGCCGGGACCTGCCGGATCACGGGGACGGTACCAGTAGCGGCGTTTCGTTCGTCGGCTGCTTCGGCGGCCTCCGCCCAGGAGTTGCGGCGCAGCGGTCGCGCGGCCGGGTTGTCGACTGCGTCGGAGGTTGTGATCGGCATGGTTCCTGTCCGGGCGTCTGAGTCCTCGCCGCGGCGGCGGTCACGCCGTCGCCGGAGTTCGGGTTGTTCTGCCTCAGCGGCAGCGTTGGCTGTGTTGTTGTCCACCGGATCGGGCATATTGGTCCCCCCTGGGACTCACAGCGCAGGCGGCTGCGGTGCTCGTTTGATTTGGTCCAAACTGCAATTCTAGGGGCTTTCGCAAGCTCCCTTACCATCGACAGCCCGAAAGCCGCTCACTCACTGGTGCGCGCGGGTCTCCTGCAGGCGCCTGATGAACCAGCGGGACTGCTCCGGCCCGTAAGGCAGGATCGGGATGGCCTTGGTGGCGTCGTCCGGGGATTCCCTGGTCGCCTGGGTGGCCTGCCGCACAGCCGTGGTCATGGTGTTGGCCATCGTCTTGACGAACTGGTCGCTGCACGGTTCGCCGTGGCCGGGGACCAGGAATTCGTAGCGGTGCCGCAGCGCCGAGAGATGACGGAGGGCGTCGGCCCATTCCTCGGGATAGGAATCTTCGAAAGATGGGTGGGAGCCCTGCTCCACCAGGTCTCCGGCGTAGAGGGTGGTGCCCGTTCCCACGAGGAGGTCGCCGTCGGTGTGCCCGTGGCCGAGATAGAAGAAGGTGACGGTCTGGCCGCCGAGGTCCAGGAGGACCGGCTGGTCTTTCACGATCGCGTTCGGGACCACAATCTCGGTGTTGCTGCCTTCGCCGGCAGCCATTTCCGGCTCATCGGCGACGACGGCGCGGCGCTGGCTGTCGCCGTTCTCCTCGATCTCCGCGGCACAGTTCTCATGCGCCCAGAACTCAGTAACCCCCGCATCGGCGAACACCGCGTTGCCGAAGAAGTGGTCGTAGTGGGCGTGCGTGTTGACGACGACCAGCGGCAACTGCGTCTTTTCCCGGACTGCGTCCAGGATCTCGCGTCCCTGCCGGGGGCCGCTGCCGGTGTCGATGACCAGGGCACGTTCGGAGCCGACAACCAGGCCGGTGTTGAGCAGGGAACTGGGGGTGGTCAGGACGTAGTTGTCCGGGCCAACCTCGAGCCATCGTGACATTAAATCTCCGTATTCCGGCGGTGTTCCGGCGTCGTTGGTGCGATGTTCTGCCCTCGATTGTACCCACCGGAGCTGGCCGGAGGCTGGAAGCCGGCCCCGCGCGGGCGGTCTTTCCGCCCGCGCGGTGTGTGCCTGGTTTACAGGTCCGCGAGTACCGAACCGGGGTTCTCGATCGCGTCGGCCACGTAGCGCAGGAAACCGCCAGCGGTCCCCCCGTCGCAGACGCGGTGGTCGAACGTGAGCGTCAGCTCGGTCACCTTGCGCACGGCGAGTTCGCCGTTGACCACCCAGGGCTTGTCAATAATGCGCCCGACACCGAGGATCCCCACCTCGGGGTGGTTGATGATCGCCGCGGAACCGTCCACCCCGAAGACCCCGTAGTTGTTCAGCGTGAACGTGCCGCTGCCGAGCTCCGCCGGGGTCGCCTTGCCCTCGCGCACGACGGCGGTGAGCCGCCTGATCTCGGCGTCCAGTTCGCGGGCGCTGAGTTTATCCGCGTTGCGCACCGACGGCACCATCAGGCCGCGGTCGGTCTGGGCCGCGAAGCCAAGGTTGACGCCGTCGAAGGCCACAATCTCCTGGGAAGCCCCGCCGGTGGTGTCCTCGGTTGTCACGATCCGGGTGTTCAGCTCCGGGAACTTCTTCAGCCCGGCAGTGACAAACCGTGCGATGAACGCCAGCAGGCCCGGGGTGTGGTGCGGATCCGCTTTCTTCAGCGCGGCACGCATCTCCACGAGCGCGGTGGCGTCAACATCCACCCACACCGTGGCTTCCGGGATCTCGGAACGGCTGCGCGTCATGTTGGCCGCAACGGCCTTCCGCACCCCGCGGACCGCGGTCCGCCCTGTGATGCCCAGCCCGGTGCGGGCATCGGTGTCGCCGGCAGCCGCAACCGGAACCTCGGCCGGGGTTTCGACCGGCGCCGCGGCCGGACGCTCAGCCACCGAGGGCTTGATAACAGCCTCGACGTCGCGCCGCATAATCAGCCCGCTGGCCCCCGAACCCTGGAGTTCCCCCAAATCAACCCCATGGTCCCGCGCCATCCGCCGGACGAGCGGAGAAATAACAGCCCCCAACTTCCCAGGAACCCGCGTCCGCCTCAACACCAGGTCATCGGCAGCCTTTTCAGCAGCAGAAATCTCGACAACCGGCTCAGCCACAACAGTCCCCTTGCGAGCCCGCGTCCGCCGCGCAACCCCATGCCCGCCAGGAGTCCCATAACCGATCAGAACATTCCCCGATCCGGCTTTTTCTTCCTCGCGGTAAACCTCAGCGGCAACAGCAGCCGGCGAGGAACCCGCAGACCCAGCCGCCGCAGGCAATGCCGCCCCGGGAGTGGCATCGGGCCTGTCGGAGCCGGCAGCATCGTCCGAAGGACGAATGCTGTCCGGCGAAGGGGCGGGGGCGGCATCATCCGCGGCGGCGCCGCCACCGACGCCGGCGGCGGCAGCAGAAGCACCAACAGGAGTCACCGAGATCAGCGGCTTCCCGACGTCGAGCGTCTGGCCGGGCTCGCCGTGCAGCACGGCGACGGTGCCGGCGTACGGGGAGGGCACCTCCACCATGGACTTCGCGGTCTCAACCTCGGCGATCGGCTGGTCGACGCGGATTTCGTCACCCACGGCCACGAGCCAGTTGACGAGCTCGGCTTCGGTGAGCCCTTCGCCGAGGTCCGGGAGGAGGAATACTTTCGGTTCGCTCATGGTCAGTCTTCCCACTGGAGGTCGTCAACGGCGTCGAGGATGCGGTCCACGCCGGGCAGGTAATAGTGCTCAAGCTTGGGCGCCGGGTACGGCACGTCGAAGCCGGTGACCCGGCGGATCGGCGCGGCGAGGTGGTGGAAGCAGCGTTCCTGGACCCGGGCCACGATTTCGGAGGCCACGGAGGCGAAGCCGTGGGCCTCGGCGATGACCACGGCGCGGCCGGTCTTGCGGACCGAGGCGCAGACGGTCTCGTCGTCGAACGGGACGATCGAGCGGACGTCGATCACCTCGAGGGAGCGGCCCTCTTCGGCGGCCGCGGCGGCGGCGG
Organism: Arthrobacter sp. NicSoilB4; assembly: GCF_019977335.1. Classification (NCBI taxonomy): domain Bacteria; kingdom Bacillati; phylum Actinomycetota; class Actinomycetes; order Micrococcales; family Micrococcaceae; genus Arthrobacter; species Arthrobacter sp. NicSoilB4. The sequence continues at coordinate 3,230,823 of NZ_AP024653.1, forward strand.
CGAGCGCCGTCGGGACGGAAGGTCCGTAGGCGATCAGCGTGGCGTCGGTGCCGGGGCGGGCGACGGCGGCGCGGCCTTCCGAGGAGGTGCCCTGTTCGGTGTTCGCCACGTGTTCGGCGCGGAGGGCGTCCAGGTCCACCTGGTCCTTGGACCAGTACAGCTTCTTGGGCTCCATGAACATGACGGGATCGTCTGAATCGATGGCCTCGCGGAGCATCCGGTAGCCGTCGGCCACCGTCGCCGGGGTGAAGACCTTGAGGCCCGCGGTGTGGGCGTAGTAGGCCTCGGAGGAATCGCAGTGGTGCTCCACTCCGCCGATGCCGCCGGCGTAGGGGACCCGGATGACGATGGGGAGCTTCACAGTGCCCTTGGTGCGGTTGTGCATCTTGGCGACGTGGCTGACGATCTGCTCGAAGGCCGGGTAGGCAAAGGCGTCGAACTGCATCTCGATGACAGGGCGCATGCCGTTCATGGCCATGCCGACGGCCATGCCGACGATGCCGGATTCGGCCAGCGGGGTGTCGAAGCAGCGGCTCTTCCCGAAGGTTTTGGTGAGGCCGTCGGTGATGCGGAAGACGCCGCCGAGCATGCCGACGTCCTCGCCGAAGACCAGGACCGATTCGTCGGCGTGCATGGCGTCGGCCATGGCAGTGTTCAGGGCCTTCGCCAGGGTGATGGTCTGCGGGCCGGTTTGTTCGGCCACGCTGGCAGCCTTGGCTGCGGCCCGGGCGGTTGCGGCGCTGACATTGCCGTTGACCTCGGAGGACGTGGTGACGGTGGGGCTCATTTGCCGGACCCCTTTGCAGTGGATGCGGTTGCGGTGGATGCGGCGTCGCGGGCGAGTTCGTCGGCAAGCAAGGCGGACTGTTCCTTCAGCTGTGGGGTGGGGGTGGAGAAGACGTATTTGAAGAGGTCCTGCGGTTCCACCGGGACTTCCTCGCTGAGGCCTTCGCGGAGCTGGGTGGCAACGGCTTCCGCCTTTTCGGCGATCCCCGCGGCGCGCTCGTCGTCGAGCAGTCCGCGGTCCGTCAGGTAGGTCTCCATCCGGCTCAGCGGGTCCTTGGCCACCCATTCGGCAACTTCGCTGTCCTGGCGGTAGCGGGTGGCGTCGTCGGCGTTGGTGTGGGCCTGCATGCGGTAGGTGTGGGCCTCCACGAGCAGGGGGCCGGAGCCTTCCCGGGCGAGCCGTACGGCCCGGCCCAGCACGGCGAGGAGGGCGACGATGTCGTTGCCGTCCACGCGTTCGCCGGCCATGCCATAGCCCACGGCCTTGTGGGCGAGCGACGGCGCGACGGACTGGTGCGCGAGCGGCACGGAGATCGCGTACTGGTTGTTCTGGACGAAGAATACGACAGGCAGGTTGAACACCGCAGCGAAGTTCAGTGCCTCGTGGAAGTCGCCTTCGCTCGTGGCGCCGTCGCCGCACATGGCCAGGACGACGGTGTCCTCGCCGCGCAGCTTTGCGGCGTGGGCGACGCCGACGCCGTGCAGCAGCTGGGTGGTCAGCGGGGTGCACTGGATGCCGACCTTGTGCTTGGCCGGGTCATAGCCGCCGTGCCAGTCGCCGCGGAAGAGCGTCATGGTCTGGACCGGGTCGACGCCGCGGGCCATCACGGCCACGGAGTCGCGGTAGGTGGGGAACATCCAGTCACCGTCGGACAGGCAGAGGGCTGCTGCGACCTGGCAGGCCTCCTGCCCGTGGCTGGACGGGTAGACGGCCATCCGGCCCTGCCGGACCAGGGCGGAATTCTGGTCATTGACGCGGCGTCCGACGACGAGCTGCTCGTAGGCGGCCACCAGCTCATCGTCGCTGGGGAGGGCGTATTCGTGGCCGGGCTGCGTGCCCTGCTCGGTGTGCGGGTTCAGGGTGCCGTCCGGGCCCACCATCTGGATCTGGTGCCGCGCCGGCAGCATGTAATCCTCAACGGTGATGCCGAACTTGCGCACTGCCTCGCTTGCCGCGTTTTCCGGGGCGTCAGCCTGAACTGCGGCGCCGGGCGCAACGGCGCCCGGCGCCTGGCCTTCGGCTGCCGTTTGCTGCGCAGTGTGGTCTGCGGAGATCGTCATTGGTCCGTCCTTCTGTAGCCACTATTCTTTCCAAGTATGGCGCGGGACGATGTTTCGTATCCAGCTCCAGCGAAAATCGTGGAGAAGTCCAGAAAATTGGCCTATTCTGGAAGACAAATTGTTAGTGTGAGCTGGATTACCGGCAGAGGTTGTGGACAAATGGCAGAGGCCGAGGCAGAACCGGCGGCAGTGCCGCTCGATGATGTAGACCGGAACATCATTGCGGAACTGACCAGGGACGGCCGGATGTCCGTTACCCAGGTCGCGGAGAACGTCCACATCTCGCGCGCCCATGCCTACACGCGGATAGCCAGGCTGACCGGCGAGGGCGTTCTGACCAAGTTCACGGCGCTGGTGGATCCCATCAAGGCCGGCCTCAAGTCATCGGCCTACGTGACGCTGAAGGTCCGGCAGCATTCCTGGCGGGAGCTCCGGGAACTGCTGCGGGCCATCCCGGAGGTGCACCACATTGCGCTCGTGGGCGGGGACTTCGATGTGATCCTGCTGGTGCGCGCCGTGGACAACGTCGATCTGCGCCGGGTGATCTTCGACCAGCTGCAGTCCATGCCCGGGGTACTGGACACCCAGACGTTCCTGGTCTTTGAGGACCTGGACACGCGCTAGCCGCACCGAAGGCGCGCTAGCTGACGAAGGCCTTCATCCAGGCCTTGAGCTCCTCGCCGAACTCCACCCGTTCGGAGGCGATCGAGATGACGGCCTTGAGGTAGCTCAGCTTGTCGCCGGTGTCGTAGCGGCGGCCCTTGAAGACCACTCCGTACACGCCCCCGCCTTCGCAGCTGGAGACGGCCAGTGTCTGCAGGGCATCCGTGAGTTGTATTTCGCCGCCGCGGCCGGGCTTTGTTTCCTCCAGCACGTCGAAAACCGCCGGGTGGAGCACGTACCGGCCGATCACGGCCAGGTTCGAGGGGGCATCGGCGACCGACGGTTTTTCCACGAGCCGGTTGACGCGCACATGGCACTCCCCGTCGACGGCCGACACATCGGCACAGCCGTAGGCGCTGATCTCGGCGGGATCCACTTCGATCAGGGCAACCACCGAGCCGCCGGTCCGGGCCTGGACGTCGATCATGGTGCTCAGGAGCTCGTCGCGTTCGTCGATCAGGTCATCGCCGAGCAGGACGGCGAACGGCTCGGCGCCGACGTGCTGGCGGGCGCACAGGACGGCATGCCCCAGTCCCTTGGGGTCCCCTTGGCGCATGTAGTAGAGGGGCCCGAGTGCGGAGGCGTGCTGGACGGCTTCCAGTTTCTCGAGGTCGCCTTTGAGTTCCAGGGCACGTTCGAGGCTGGGCTCACGGTCAAAGTGGTCCTCGAGGGCCCGCTTCTGCCGGCCGGTGATCATCAACAGGTCGGTCAGGCCCGCGCGGACAGCTTCCTCGACAACGTATTGGATGGCCGGCTGGTCGACCACGGGCAGCATTTCCTTGGGCATCGCTTTGGTGGCCGGCAGGAAGCGTGTCCCGAGTCCCGCGGCCGGAATGACAGCCTTTGTTACTGCTTTCCCCGAAGTCATAACCGAACCTTACAAGCGCATTTTCCAAATGAGAATGGCTCCAACAAAAGACAAGTACCGAGACAACTTGGTCTCAGTACCCGCGTTTTCCGGCGCTGCTAGCCCTTGAAAACCGGCGTCCGCTTCTCCTGGAACGCCCGGAATCCTTCCGAGTAGTCCTCGGTCTTGCAGAGGCGCGCCTGCTCGGCGTTCTCCTCTTCCATGGACTCCCAGAGGCCCAGCCGCTGGTCCCGGATGTGCGCCACGAGATCCTTGCTCGCGGTGAACGCGCTTGTGGCGCCGGTGGCGGCCTTGGCCACGATCGCCCGGGTGTTCTCCAGCAGGTCGGCGGCGGGCATGGCCCGGCTGAACATCCCCTGGGCCACGGCATCCGCGCCGCTCATGAGCTCGGCGGTGTAGATCAGGTCCAGCGTGCGGTGCATGCCGAGCCGTTCGGTGAAGTACCAGTGCCCACCGGAATCGAGCGTGGCGCCGAGGTTCGCGAAGGGTGAACCGAATTTGGCGTTCTCCGCCACGTACACCACATCCGTGGCCAGCAGCAGCCCCAGCCCCACACCCAGGCAGGCTCCCTGGGCCGCCGCGAAGGTGGGGGCAGGGAAAGCTGTCATCTTCTTCAGCAGCGGCTGCAGGAGCCCGCCCAGATATCCCTGGACGTCATCCGTTTCCGGCGTGACACCGGCGATGTCCCGTCCCGCGCAGAAGGCGCGTCCCTCGCCCCTGAGCAGCAGCGCCCGCACCTCGCCGCGGTGGGCGGCGGCAGCGGCGTCGTCGTACGCCTTCGACAGGTCGCGGAGGGCCTGCTCGTCCAGCGAGTTCAGCTTGTAGGGGGCGTCGAGGACGATCTCGGCGACGCCGTCGGCGATGGAGAGGGAAATCATGGGGCTCCTCTGTGGAGTGGGGACCGGGCGGTGGACGGTTTAGACGTCGAAGTCGACGGTGACTTCCGGCGTTGTGGGGTGGGACTGGCAGGTCAGCACATAGCCCTTGTCCAGCTCGTCCTGCTCCAGGGCGTAGTTCTCGTCCATCGTGACGGCACCGGTGACCACCTTGGCGCGGCAGGTTCCGCAGACGCCGCCGGCACACGCGAACGGAACGTCGGGGCGGACGCGCAGCGCCGCGTTCAGGATCGATTCGCGGGCGTGCGTGGGGCTGGCAACCTCGCCCTGGAGTCCGTCCAGCTTGAAGGTGATCTTGTACGTGGCCTGGGACTCGTCCACGATCACCGGGCGGCCGGCGTTGCCCTCGGGGCGGTCCGGCTTGCCGGTGGTGAACAGTTCGAACCGGATGTGGTCCGGGTTGACGCCGCGCTCGGCCAGGGTGTCCCGGCACAGCTGGACGAGCTCGAACGGGCCGCACAGGAACCATTCGTCGACGTCGTCCGCGTGGATGGCGGTCCCCAGCAGGGCCTGCAGCTTCTCCGCGTCGATCCGGCCGCTGAGCAGCGGGGCGATCCGCTGTTCGCGGGAGAGCACGTGGTGCAGGGCGAGCCGGGCCGGGTACTTGTCCTTCAGGTCGGCCAGTTCCTCGAGGAACATCACGTCCATGGCGGCCTTGTTGGCGTACACCAGGTCGAAGCGGGTGTCCGGGTGTGCGGCGAGCAGGGTGCGGGCGATTGCGATCACCGGGGTGATGCCGGAACCGGCGGCAATCGCGACAAAGGACCCCGGCTCCCCGGCCAGTTCGCTCGCCATGTCCTCCGGGTGGTTCATGGAGTTCATCAGGTTCTGCTCTTTGCCGTCCCGGCCGTGCTTGGACACAAACGCGCCCATCGGGCTCATCACGTCCAGGACGTCGCCCGCTTTGAGTTCGGCGTTCGCCCAGGTGGAGAACAGCCCGCCCAGGTCCTTCTTGATCGCGACCCGGATCTCGCTGCTACCGTCCGCGAAGCTCCTCGGTTCGGCGCAGATCGAGTAGCTGCGGCGGATTTCCTTCGGCTCACCGGACTCATCCGGCAAGGTGGTGCGCAGCGCGACGTACTGGCCCGGGAGGTAATCGAACTGGCCGGCGAGTTCAGCCGGCACACCGAAGGTCACCTCGATCGCATCATCGGTGAGCCGGCGGACCTCGTCCACCGTCAGCGGGTGGAAGGACGCGCGACGGCGGCCGGTGGCCGCAGCCGTTTCGGCGGCGGTCTGGCGGACAACAGTCATGGGAGCACCTGTTCCTTACAAAACTTTGAAGTAGTCGAACGGTTCCTTGCAGTCCTGGCAGACGTAGAGCGCCTTGCAGGAGGTGGAACCGAAGCGGGTGAGTTCCTTGGTGTTCAGCGATGAACACTGCGGGCACTTGACGGCGAGGGACAGTCGGACCGGCCCGGCGTGCCTCATGGCGGCCGAGTGGCCGGACGGCGGGGCGATGCCGTATTCCTGCAGCTTGGCCTTGCCGGCCTCGCTCATCCAGTCCGTGGTCCACGCCGGGGAGAGCACCATCTCGACGTTGACGCTGGGGTAGCCTTCGCGGTTGAAGGCGGTCTTGAGGTCGTCGCGGATGGCATCCATGGCGGGGCAGCCGGAGTACGTCGGCGTGATGGTGATGTTGACGGTGGGGACCATCCCGCCGTCGCCCGCGTTTGGTTCCTTCGTGACCTGGACGTTGCGCAGGATTCCCAGGTCCTCGATGGTGAGGACCGGGATTTCCGGGTCGCAGACGGTAGCGGCGAGGTCCCAGGCCTTCTGCTCGGGCGTCCTCTGCTCCGCGGGGCGGCCGCCCGCGGCCGTGGGGTGGCTGACGTACATCTCCATGGTGGTTACCAGCTTGCTCCGGGGTACTCGCGGGCGAGCACCTGCATTTCGGCGAGGAGGTAGCCGAGGTGCTCGGAGTGCTGTCCCTTGCGTCCGCCGCCGGGGGCGGGCTGGACCTTGGGAACGTCCAGTTCCGCTGCGGCGAGGACCTCTCCGGTCAGGCGGTCGAAGTCGGCACGCAGGCTGGACGGCTCGACGGCGGCGCCGCTTGCGCTGAGGCGGGCGGTGAGTTCGTCGTCGCGGAACAGCTCGTCCACGTAGGGCCACACGACCTTGAAGGCGTGGATCATCCTCTCGCGGGACTCGTCGGTGCCCTGGGCGAGGCGCAGCACCCACTGGGCGCTGTGGTCGCGGTGGTAGTCCACTTCCTTGACGGCCTTGGCGGCGATGCCGGCCAGGGTGGCGTCGGTGGACTGCGCCAGCCGGCGGTACAGCTCGAACTGGTAGTAGCTGACCACGAACTGGCGCGCGATGGTGACGGCAAAGTCGCCGTTCGGGATTTCGAAGATCTCGACGGACCGGAATTCGTGCTCGCGGCGGAAGTAGGCGAGGTCGTCCTCGCTCCGGCCGTCCAGTCCCCCGGCGTAGCTGAGGAATGAGCGGGCGTGGCCCAGCTGGTCCAGGGCGATGTTGCCGAGGGCGATGTCCTCTTCGAGCTCCGGGGCGCGGGAGATCCAGTGGCCCAGGCGCTGTGCGAGGACCAGGGCGTCGTCGCCCAGGCGCAGGGCGAACTCGGCGACGTCCTCGTCCGGCTTCGCAGTGCCGCGGCTGACGGCGAGGGCGATGTCCTCCGGCCGGAGGGCGTTGCCGGGGGTGATGCGGGTGGCGCTGGCCGTGGCCTCGCCGGTGCCGCTTGCTCCCGCGACGCCGACGTTGAGGTCGCCGTGGCCGGCTGCTTCTTCCGCGGGTGCGGCGGTTTCGGTGGTGGCTTCCGGGGTGCTCACAGGTGCTTCACGCCCTCGCTCTTGGTGTAGTACGTCGCGTGCCGGTAGTCCTTGCCCTGGGGAGATTCGAAGAACGAACCCTTGGCATCGGGATCGCTCGAAGCGATGGCGTCCGCCGGGACAACCCAGATGGACACGCCCTCGTTGCGGCGGGTGTAGAGGTCGCGGGCGTTGCGCAGGGCCATGGCGGCGTCCGGCGCGTGCAGGGAGCCGGCGTGGACGTGGGAGAGGCCGCGGCTGGAGCGGACGAAGACTTCCCAGATGGGCCAGACGTTTCCTGCGTGCGGTTCGGGGGTGGTCATGCTGCGGATTCCTTCTCTGCTTGGCGTCGCTGCTTGTCGGCGTACGCTGCGGCTGCTTCGCGCACCCAGGCGCCATTGTTGTGTGCTTCGCGGCGCCGTTCCAGGCGCTGGGCGTTGCAGGGGCCGCGGCCGGCGAGGACCTCGTGGAATTCATCCCAGTCCAGGGGGCCGTGCTCCCATTTCTTGGTTTCTTCGTTGAAGCGGATGTCCTTGTCCGGGAGGGTGAGCTCCAGGACCTTGACCTGCTCCATCATCATTCCGACGAAACGGTTGCGCAGTTCGTCGTTGCTGAAACGCTTGATGTTCCAGGCCATGGACTGCTTGGAGTTGGGCGAGTCGTCATCCGGCGGACCGAACATCATCAGGGCCGGGGCGTACCAGCGGTTCACCGCGTCCTGCGCCATCTGCTTCTGCTCGGGCGTGCCGTGGGAGAGTTCCAGCAGGATCTCGAAGCCCTGGCGCTGGTGGAAGGACTCTTCCTTGCAGACCCGGACCATGGCCCGGCCGTAGGGGCCGAAGGAGGCGCGGCACAGCGGCACCTGGTTGGCGATGGCGGCGCCGTCGACCATCCAGCCGATGGCACCCATGTCCGCCCAGGTGCGGGCGGGGTAGTTGAAGATGGAGGAGTACTTGGCCTTGCCGTCCATCAGGTCCTGCATCATCTGATCGCGCGGCTGGCCGAGGGTTTCGGCGGCGGAGTACAGGTACAGTCCGTGGCCGGCCTCGTCCTGGACCTTGGCCATCAGGATGGCCTTGCGCTTGAGGCTCGGGGCGCGGGAGATCCAGTTGGCCTCCGGCTGCATGCCGATGATCTCCGAGTGCGCGTGCTGCGAGATCTGGCGCAGCAGGGTCTTGCGGTAGGCCGGAGGCATCCAGTCGCGGGGTTCAATCCGCGAGTCGTCCGCCATGACTTTGTCGAAGTAGGCCTGGCCTTCAGCGTCACGCCGGGCCACATCTTCGGCGCTCTGTTCGTGCCGCGCCCCTGTTGGTTCTCCGGGCACTGACTGCAGGGTCTGCGATGCCATGGTTGCTCCTATGCATTTCCGATAAATAATTACCGACCGTTCGTTCAGGATATGCGGAAGGCGGGAGATGCGTCAAGCACAACGGCGCTTCGCGGGAGTGCGCGACGGCGGCGGTCCGGCACGGCTGTCATCAATCCGTTTATTGTGGCGCCTGCCCCTGTTTGGCGCACCGCGGTGGTAACGTCCGGCCATGGGAATGTCGCCGGAACCAAAGGAAGCTGCCGCAGGCCCCGCCGCGGCGCCGGGCGGGATGAACCGCCGTCGCACAATTATCATCGCCATCGCCGCCGGGCTGGCGGTGATCGCCGTCGCCGTTGCGGCGCTCCTGCTGAACCAGCCGCGGACACAGCCCGTGGCCACCGTGGAGACTTCCGCCCCGGCGGAGACGACCCCCGCGCCCACCCCGACACCCACACCCACTCCGACGCCGACCCCGGATCCGCCGCCCACGGCACTGAACATCCTGCTGATCGGCAGCGACAGCCGCGTGAACGACCGGGCAATAGCGGCCTCCGGCGGAACCTCCGACCAGCGGGGGGACGCCCTGGTCTTCATCCATCTCCCGGCCGACCGCCAGAGCGTCTACGGCATCTCCATCATGCGTGACCTGTGGGTGGACGTCCCCGGCTACGGCGGGGCCAAGGTCAACGCCGGACTCGAACTGGGCGGTGTGCCGCTCATGACCCAGACCGTGGAGTCCTTGCTGGGCCAGAAGATCGACCACACCGTGATGGCGGACTTCCAGGGCTTCGCCGCCATGACGGATGCCCTCGGCGGGGTCGACGTCGACATCCCGCGGGCCTTTCAGGGCACGATCGATGACCACGTGTATTTTCCGGCGGGGGTGAACCGGCTTACCGGGCCGCAGGCGCTGTCCTTTGTCCGCGAGCGCAAGGCCTTCGGCGACGGCGATTACCAGCGGGTGCGGAACCAGCAGACCTTCCTCAAGGCCTTGATGGCCAAGATGGCGGCCGAAGGCGGGCTGTCGGACCGGAATACCGTGAAGCAGCTGGTGACGACCGTGCTCCCGCATGTCACGGTGGATCCGGGCCTCACAATGGAGACGCTGGAGCGCCTCGCCTTCAGCCTGCGCAGCACAGCCCCGGGCAACGCCGTGTTTTTCACGCTTCCCACTGCCGGCGTCGGGACCACCGCGAGCGGCCAGTCGGTCATCTGGCAGAACCCGGCCGCCACCGCCGCCGTTTCCGCGGCCCTGGCGTCCGGCACCCTGGCCGAGTACATCGCCGCGAACGGGCTGCAGAACGGGAACTGACCTTGCCCTGACGGTAGATTGGAGAAATGACCCAGACTCCCGTGCAGCCGTCCCCGCAGCCCCCCGTTGCCAAGAAGATTCCCGCCCTCCGCACGCACCACGGCGATGCGTTCGAGGACAACTACGAGTGGCTGCGGGACAAGGAATCCGCGGAGGTCGTGGAGCTGCTCAAGGCTGAGAACGCGTACCAGGAGGCAGTGACGGCCCACCAGGAGCCGCTGCGCGAGGCCATCTTCCAGGAGATCAAGGGCCGCACCCAGGAGACGGACCTCTCCGTTCCCAACCGCAAGGACGGCTGGTGGTACTACAGCCGCTCTGTGGAGGGCCAGGAATACGGCATCCAGTGCCGGGTCCGGGCCGAGGACACCGGGGACCGCGTCGCCGACTGGACTCCCCCGGCGGTCGAGGTCGGCGTTGACATCCCGGGCGAGGAAATCCTGCTGGACGGCAACCTTGAGGCAGAGGGCAAGCCGTTCTTCGCCGTCGGCGGTGCCGCTGTCACCATTGACGGGAACCTCTACGCGTACGCCGTGGACAATGCCGGGGACGAGCGGTTCACGCTGCGCATCAAGGACCTGCGGACCGGCGAGCTCCTTCCCGATGTGATCGAGAACGTTTTCTACGGCATCTCCTTCTCCCCCGACGGCACACGGATCTTCTACACCGTGGTGGACGACTCCTGGCGGCCCTACCAGGTGAAATCCCATGTGCTGGGCACGCCCGTCGCCGATGATGAGGTCATCTACCAGGAGGACGACGTCGCCATGTGGCTGGGCTTCGAGCTCTCCGCCGACCGGCGCCACCTCGTGCTGAGCATCGGCTGCTCGGAATTCAGCGAGACCCGCCTGCTCCGCTTCGACGCGCTCGACGCCGGCCTCAGCACCGTGATCTCCCGCGACGAGCGCATCCTCTACGAGGCCGAGCCGTTCCTGCTGGCGGACGCCTCGGGGCAGCAGGCCGAGGCCCTCGTGCTGACCCACAACAAAGACGCCATCAACTCCATGGTCTCGCTCGTGGACCCGGCCGAACTCGCCAAGCCGCTCGCCGAGCAGCACTGGACCACCGTCGTCGAACATTCCGACCAGGTGCGCGTCAACGGCGCCGGCGTCACCTCGACGCACCTGGTGGTCTCCGTCCGCAAGGACACGATCGAGCGCGTGCAGGTCCTGCCGCTGGCCGGGCTGGGCACGCCGGAGCAGGGCGCGCCGGTGGAGCCCGCCTTCGACGAGGAGCTCTACACCGCAGGCGTCGCGGGCTCCGACTACGAGGCACCCGTCATCCGGATGGGCTACACCTCCTACTTCACCCCGTCCCGGGTCTATGACTTTGTGCTGCCCACCGCGGAGCAGCCCGCCGGCGAGTTGCTTCTGCGCAAGGAAAGCCCGGTCCTCGGCGGGTACTCCGCCGCGGACTACGTCGCCACCCGCGAGTGGGCCACGGCCGCGGACGGCACCCGGATCCCGCTCTCCGTGCTGCGCCACGCCACTGTTGCCCGCGATTCGACGGCGGCCGGCCTTGTGTACGGCTACGGTTCCTATGAGATGAGCATGGATCCGGGCTTCGGCATCCCCCGGCTCTCCCTCCTCGACCGGGGCATCGTGTTCGTGATCGCCCACATCCGCGGCGGCGGCGAACTGGGCCGGCACTGGTACGACACCGGCAAGAAGCTGCAGAAGAAGAACACGTTCACGGACTTCATCGCGGCCACCGACTGGCTGGCGCAGTCCGGCTGGGTGGACCCGGCACGGATCGCTGCCATGGGCGGCTCGGCCGGCGGGCTGCTGATGGGCGCCGTCGCCAACCTCGCACCGGAGAAGTACGCGGCGATCGTGGCAGCGGTGCCCTTCGTGGATGCCCTGACAACGATCCTGGATCCCGAGCTGCCGCTCTCGGCGCTGGAGTGGGAGGAATGGGGAAACCCGATCACCGACCGCGCCGTGTACGAGTACATGAAGTCCTACACGCCGTATGAAAACGTCCGCGCCGTGGCCTACCCCAAGATTGCCGCGGTCACCTCGTTCAATGACACCCGGGTGCTCTACGTGGAGCCCGCCAAGTGGGTGCAGCGGCTGCGGGAACTCAACACGGGCAGCGAGCCGATCGTGATGAAGATCGAGATGGAGGGCGGCCACGGCGGCGCTTCGGGCCGCTACGTGCAGTGGAAGGAAAGGGCCTGGGACTACGCCTTCGTCGCCGATTCGCTGGGCGCCACGGAGCTTCTGCCGGGGGCCGGGCTGAAGTAGCAAGTCCCTTCGATTGCTCCGTAACGGCCCGTTTGGGGTTCCTTAAGGGCAGTTCCGGAGCAACCGATGGGTCGGGCCGTCTGCGGTTCCCGTCCGGCGCAACAACCACTGCGGTACAGCGCTTTCTTCTGTTGACGCCGGTTGTGGCCGGGGGGAGACTTTGAGCGTGGGGGTATCCGTGTGGAGGAACCTCAGATGCCGTGGAAAGACGTGGAGCCGCGGGTGTGCGCTGAGCAGGCTCATCGGAGCAGCGCTGATAATTTTCGCATTTTTCGTCCCCGCAAATCCCGCACTCCTGCCCGGACTGTCATAGGAGATCAGCCACCGGGCCGGTGGCCCGTGCTGCAGCGGAGGGAGCCACGAGATGAAGAATCGGTATGACGTGGCCATCGTTGGTGCGGGCAGTGCAGGCTGCGTGCTGGCTTCGCGGCTGAGTGAGGATGCAGCCCGCGAGGTCGTGCTGTTCGAAGCCGGGCCGGACTACCTTCCGGGCACCCTTCCGCCTGATCTCGCTGACGGCATCCATGGCACCAGCACGGCCTCACACGACTGGGGGCTCCACGGAACGGGCGTCGCCGGCGGCCCTCCGCTGGCCCTGCCGCAGGGGCGGGTGACCGGAGGGTCGTCTGCCGTCAACGCCACCTTCGCCCTGCGCGGGCATCCAGCCGACTACGACGGCTGGGCACTACCCGGATGGACGTTCGAGGAGGTACTGCCGTCTTTCCGCCGCCTCGAACATGACTTGGACTTCGGTTCCTCCCCATATCACGGACAGGACGGACCGGTGCCGATCCGCCGATATCGGGACGATGAACGCTCCGAGCTCACGCTTGCCATGGAGGACGCGATAGCGAGCGTGGGGATCCCGCGCATTCCAGACCACAACGCTCCGGGCGCCGTCGGCGTGTCAGGGTTGCCGGTCAACTGTGTGGGGGGTCTGCGTGTCAGCACCGCGCAGGCCTATCTTGATCCCGTCCGCTCCCGGCCCAATCTGACGATCAGGGCGGACTCACCCGTCGCTGAGATCGTGGTCGGTGGCGGGCGAGTGTCCGGGGTACGGACCACCGACGGCCAAGTGACCGCAGCCGATGAAGTGATCGTCTGCGCCGGCGCTTACTTCTCGCCCGCACTGCTCATCCGCTCCGGCCTCGGGCCCGCCGCCGACGTGGCAGCGCTTGGCAGATCCGTGACGATGGACCTGCCCGGTGTGGGACACAACCTCGCAGACCACCCGTGGGTGGCCATTGACCTGCCCTGTCTCGAGCCGCAGGGAGACCCTCCAATTTTTCAGGTGCTGGCAACAGCCCGGAGCAGCCGGCGTTCCGCAGTCGATCCCCCCGATCTCCAGTTCATGGTGTGCGGACCCTACAGGCTCGAGGACGGCTATCACTGCCTGCTCGCCGCAGCGCTGCTGAAGCCGGCCTCGCGCGGACAAGTACGGCTGCTCACGCTCGATCCGGCCTCCGCACCCGCCATCGACCTCTGTTACTTCAGCGACCCGGTAGACATCGACCGACTTGCAGAGGGCCTGCAGATCGCGAACGCTGCGGCGGCCCACCCCCAACTGGGCCGGCTCACCCGCGGTCCCCGGCTCGCGCCCCGGCAGGACCTGGTCGACGACGCTGCCGCCCGCGACTGGATCAAGGCCACCGCCACGACGTACCATCACCCGGTCGGCACCTGTGCGATGGGAACGGACCCCCGCGCCGGCGCTGTGGTCGACACCTCGGGACGGGTCCACGGAGTACCGGGCCTCTCGGTCGTCGACGCCTCGATCATTCCAGGACCGCTTTCGGCCAACACCAACATCCCCACCATCATGGCCGCCGAACACGTCGCGGCCCGGCGCCGCGGGGACGGGACTCGATCCTGAATCAGGACTGCGGCAGGGGGACGGGTGATCGGTTGCTCCGTAGCGGCCCTTTTCGGCCCTCATAAGGGCCGATACGGAGCTATCGATGGGCTAGTGGTGCCCAAAATAATGCTAATCATGCTTACTATTGACTCGCATGAGGCACATCGGTCTGGAACTGCTCACTGGGGGCAGCAGAAACCGTGCCGGAACTGGAGCTATTCGTGAGCACTGAACAGGGAATGACCCCGCTGAGCGACGCTGAGCTGATGGCGGAGGCAGGAACCGCACTTCCGGACAAGGAAGTGGCCTCCATCCTGGACCTCAACGCAGACCTGGACCTCGGGATCAACGCCGCGGCACCGATCGACCTCGCCATCGCGGCCAACGCCAACGTTGCCGCACCGATCGACGCCGCGGCCTCCGCGAACATCCTGTCCTTCGGTTCCGACGCCCAGGCACTTTCGGACCAGGGCGTCATCATCAACCAGGGCATTGACGCCGATGCCACCGCCGCATCCGCACAGGACAGCACGATCGACCAGGAGACCGGCAGCACCGACGGCACCGACACGGGCGCCACGGATGTCACGGCGGAGGAAAGCGCACTGCCGACGGACGTCAACAGCGCCCTCAATTCCAACCTGCTCAACGTAAACGTGGACCTGGACGCCGCTGCCGACATCGCCGCCCCGATCAACGGCGCCGTGGCCGCCAACGCCAATGTCGCCGCCCCGATCGATGCCGCCGTCGCCGCCAACATCGGCTCGATCGACAGCAACGCCTTCGCCGTCTCGCAGCAGGATGCCATCATCAATCAGAACATCACGGGCGAAGCCACGGCTACGGCCGACCAGCAGTCCGACCTCCGGCAGTAGTTCCCCGGATGAGCATTTCGCACGGCGGGCCGTCCATCTCGGACGGCCCGCCGGTCCCTCCTGCGCAGACTGTCTCTGCGCCGGCTGCCGGCACCGTCGAGGCTCCGGTCCGGGCCGACGGCGTCCAGCTCCTCGGCGAGACCAAGGGGTCGGGCTACCGCGAGGCGCCCTCCCTGGTCCGCCGCGCCGACGGCCAGACCCTGCAGCTCACCCGGCTGCTGTATCTGGTCCTCGAAGCGATCGACGGCACCCGCGGCCTCGAGGAAATCGCCAGCCGCGCCAGCACTGGATCCGGCCGCTTGGTCAGCGCCGAGAACATCCGGACCCTGATCGACACCCAGCTACTGCCCCTGGGCCTGCTGCAGCGCGCCGACGGCTCACAGCCGGAGGTCCGCAAGGCCGACCCGCTGCTCGGAATGAAGTTCCGCTACACCGTCACGGACCCGGAGCGCACACGCCGGATCACCGCCCCGTTCGCCGTGCTCTTCAGCCCGCTGATCGTGGTCCTCGTCACCGCGGCCTTCCTGGCCAGCTGCTGGTGGGTGCTGATGGTGAAAGGCCTGGCCTCCGCCACACACGAGGCCTTCGCCAACCCGGGCCTGGTGCTGCTGATCCTCGTGGTGACCGTATTGTCCGCAGGGTTCCACGAGTTCGGGCACGCTGCCGCGGCCCGCCGCGGCGGAGCAACCCCCGGAGCCATGGGCACCGGCCTGTACCTGATCTGGCCCGCATTCTTCACCGATGTCACCGATTCCTACCGGCTGGGACGCGCCGGACGCATCCGGACCGACCTCGGCGGCCTGTACTTCAACGCGATCGTCGCCGTCGCCATCATGGGCATCTGGTGGGCAACGGGTTTCGATGCGCTGCTGCTCGTCGTCGTGACCCAGGTGCTGCAGATGGTCCGGCAGCTGCTGCCGCTGGTCCGCTTTGACGGGTACCACATCCTCGCCGACGCCACCGGGGTCCCCGACCTCTTCCAGCGGATCAAACCCACCCTGCTGGCCCTGCTGCCGTGGCGCCGCAAGGACCCGGAGGCCCAGGTCCTCAAGCCGTGGGCCCGCGCCGTCGTCACCGCCTGGGTGCTGATCACGGTCCCGTTGCTGCTCTTCAGCCTGGTCCTGATGGTGCTGTCCCTGCCGCGGCTCCTCGGCACGGCGTGGGACAGTGCGCAGAAGCAGTACGCCATGTTCAACAGCGCCCTCGCCGACGGGGACCTCGTCGACGCCTCCGTGCGGATCCTGGCGATCGCCGCCGTCGCGCTTCCCGTGGTTGGCATCTTCTACATCCTGTTCCGGCTGGGACGGCAGATCATCACGGCCCTGTGGCAGAAGACCCGCGGCAAAGCACTCCAGCGCGGGACGGCCCTGGCCCTGATTGCGTCCGTGATGGCCGGCCTTGCCTGGGCCTGGTGGCCCGGCGCCGAGAGCTACCGCCCGGTCCAGCCGTACGAACGGGGCACCCTGGCCGACGCCACCACCGCCGTCTTCCCGGCCGGTTCCAGCACTGGCATGAAGGAAGGCCAGTCCGGCCGGACCGTGGCGCTCTGGCCCGCCGGCGCGGAGAAGCCCACCCGCGAGGAACCGCAGCTCAGCATGGTCCTGGTGCCGCGTGACGCCGGAACAGCCGGCACTGCTGGGGCCGCGGCGCCGCCGTCGTGGGTGTTCCCCTTCGACCGCCCCGCCGCCCCCGAGGAGGACGGCAACCAGTCACTCGCCGTCAACACCACGGACGGGTCCGTGGTCTACGACGTCGCCTTCGCGCTGGTCTGGGCCGACGACGGCGCGGACGTCACCACCCGCAACGAGGCCTACGCCTTCGCCAGCTGCGCGGACTGCGCCGCCGTCGCGGTGGGTTTCCAGGTGGTGCTGATCGTCGGGCAGACCGACGTGATCGTCCCGGAGAACCTCTCGGCGGCCGCGAACTACAACTGTGTGCGGTGCCTGACGTACGCCTTGGCGAGCCAACTGGTCCTCACGCTGGACGGTCCGCTGAGTGCCGACGGAATGACCCGGCTCAACGCGCTCTGGCAGCAAATCGCGGAGTACGGGCGGAACCTGCAGGATGTGCCGCTCTCGGAGATCCAGGGGCGCCTGGACGCCTTCAAGCTGCAAATCATGGAGGTCATCAGGAGCGACCCCAGCGCCACGCCGGGCGGTTCCACCGGCACAGCCCCGGCCCCGACGGGCAGTCCCTCGCCGGGCGCCAGCGAGACGGCGGCGCCCGGAGCCACCCCGGGCACCACGGACGCTGCGCCTCAGCCCGGCACGACCGCGCCCGCGGCCACCGCACCCGCCAACACGTCGGCCGCGCCTGCACCCGCTGAACCGCAGCCCACGGGATCTGCCGGCACGGCCCCCGCACCGGCTCCGGTGTCGCCGTCGCCGGTTCCCACAGGCACGGCCCCGCCGGCACCGTAGGCCGCGCTCCAGTTTCTGGCTGGCGACGCGCCAACGGACAAGCGCTACGGGACTCCCCGTAGCGCTTGTCCGTTGGCGCGTCATGGGACTCTTACCGCAGCGGAATTGACTGCGGAAAGCACTGGGCGGGGTGTTCGCGGGCGGGTTTCATCGCTGATTAACGAGCGATGACGCTCCTGCCCAGTTACCCGCTGCTGCACCCCGCGTTCACCACGAGGAACCGCGGGCTTTCACGGGAACGTGGCGGTGCGGCCGGCAGTAACTGGGCAGGAGCGTCGCACCGCGGCGCGGTGGACCCTAGGTTGCCTGCCGGGACTTCCATTCATCCGCAAGGATGGCGTAGACGACTTCCGTGGCCCACTGCCCTTTGTAGTGCCACTTGTCGATCTGGGTGGATTCGAGCCGCATGCCGAGCCGTTCGCAGAGCGCCGCGGAGGCCGTGTTGAGGGCATCAAGCTTGGCGTCGATCCGGTGGAAGCTGAGCTCCTCGAAGCCCAGCTTCAGGATGGCCTCGGCGGCCTCGGCCGCGATGCCCTTGCCGCGCGCCGCCGGGGCAAGGCTCCAGCCGATCTCGGCCTGCCCGCAGCCCGGCAGCCACTTCAGCACCACTTCGCCGAGCAGGCCGGGCGAGTCCGTGGCCTCGATCGCCAGGCAGATCCAGTCGCCCTCTTTCTCGAAGACGAAGTTGGCGTACTTGCCCACGGACTCCATGGACTTGGTGTAGCTCTTCGCTTCCCCCGGCAGGAACCGGGCGGTCTCGGGCAGCGAATGGTAGGCGTGGTACGCGTCGAGGTCCCCGGCCTCGAAGCGGCGCAGGACCAACCGCCGGGTGCGGAGGGGCAGGTTCAGTTCCGTCATATCCCCCACGCTACCCATCGATTGCTCCGCAGGTGCCGTTTCGGGACCCCAAAAGGGCAGTTATGGAGCAATCGACGCCCGGCTGACGACGGCGGCCGTCGCCTCGGCGATCGCCTGCTCCTCGTCCGTGGGCACCACGAGCACCGGGATGGCCGAGGACGGCGACGAAATCACCCGGGGCTCCCTGGACCGCTCACGGTTCAGGCGGTCGTCGAGCTGCACGCCCAGGGCGCCCAGCCGTTCCACCACGAGGGTCCGGAACTGGTGCGAGTTCTCCCCGATCCCGGCCGTGAAGACCAGCGCCTTTGCCCCGCCGACAGCGACGTGGTAGCCGCCGATGTACTTCGCGAGCCGGTAAGAGGCGACGGCGAGCGCCATGGCCGACTTGGCGTCTCCGGCTTCCGCGGCCTCCACCACCGAGCGCATGTCGTTGTTGCCCGCCAGGCCTTTGAGACCGGACTGGCGGTTGAGCATGGAGTCCAGGTCCTCCGGGGACCAGCCGGCCCGGCCGAGGAAGACCAGGATGGACGGGTCCAGGTCGCCGGAACGGGTTCCCATCACGAGGCCTTCCAGCGGGGTGAAACCCATGGACGTGTCGACGGAGTGGCCGCCGCGGATCGCCGTGACCGAGGCCCCGTTGCCGAGGTGCGCGATGACGGCGTCGAACTCGTCCCCCGGGATATCCAGCAGCGCCGCGGCCCGGTGCGCGACGTATTCGTGCGACGTGCCGTGGAAGCCGTAGCGGCGGATCCCGTGGTTGGTGTAGAGCTCGTCCGGCACCGCGTAGCGCCAGGCGTGCTCCGGCAGGGTCCGGTGGAAGGCGGTGTCGAACACGGCGACCTGCGGCATGTCCGGCCACTTCTTCGAGATCGCGCGGATGCCCAGCACGTTCGCCGGGTTGTGGAGGGGCGCCAGCGGGTTGAGCCGCTCGATGGCGCGGGTGATCTCGTTGTCGACCAGGACGGGCTCGGCGAAGCGCTCCCCGCCGTGCACCACCCGGTGCCCGACGGCGTCGAGCACCCGGTCGCCCAGCGCGGCGTGGATCTCCGCGTCCACCAGTTCCAGCGCCTCCGCGTGGTCGCGGGGGCCCTCAATCTGGCCGTCACCCTCGCCGCCGCTGCCCATTCCGATCTTCTCGACGAGTCCCTCCGCGAGCACGCTGCCGGCTTCGACGTCGCGGACCTGGTACTTCAGTGAGGACGAGCCTGAGTTGATGACGAGGACGAGCACTGGGCCTCCTAAGCCTTGGCTGCAGCGGTGGTCGGTGGAAGTTCGATCGTATCGCCATTGCATCGGGCGCGCCGGGCGCCTAGAGTCGGCGGACCTACTGGTCACCGCACGGAGGGCTTTTTCATGACTGACAGCACCAGCGAGCCGGAAAGCAGCGCGCCGGACACCGGATCCAAGAAAGCCGACCCCACCGGCGTCGAGGGCGCGAACCCGGCTTTGGACGACACCGGGAACCTCAAGGCCGCCGAGACCGGAGAAGCGCCCGAGCCGCCCGAGAACGTGGAGGACCTGGACCTCACGCCCGCGGGCCTGTCCGACGAGCCGGCCAAGGAGGAAGACCCCGACAATCCGGCCCAGCCGGAAAACAGCTGACGGAAAACAGCTGACGGAGATCAGTCCCCCGGCTACGCGCGCGCGGCCGACGCTGCCGGTTCGACGCCGGTCCCCGTGGACTGGGCCTGGATGGCGGTGATGGCCACCGTGTTCACGATGTCCTCCACGGTGCAGCCGCGGGAGAGGTCGTTGACCGGCTTGCGCAGGCCCTGCAGCACGGGCCCGACGGCGACCGCCCCGGAGGACTGCTGGACCGCCTTGTAGGTGTTGTTGCCGGTGTTCAGGTCCGGGAAGATGAAGACGGTCGCCTGTCCGGCCACGGATGAGCCCGGCATCTTCGACTCGGCGATGGCCGCGTCGACGGCGGCGTCGTACTGGATGGGCCCTTCGACGGCGAGGTCCGGGCGGCGTTCGCGCACGAGTTCGGTGGCCTGCCGGACTTTGTCCACTGCCTCGCCGCTTCCGGACCCTCCGGTGGAGTAGGACAGCATGGCGACCCGCGGCTCCACGCCGAACTGCGTGGCGGTCTCGGCCGACGCCAGCGCGATGTCCCCCAGCTGCTCGGCGTTCGGGTCCGGGTTGACCGCGCAGTCGCCGTAAACCAGCACGCGGTCCGGCATCAGCATCAGGAACACCGAGGAGACGATCTTCACGCCGTCGCGGGTTTTGACGAACTCCAGCGCCGGGCGGATGGTGTGAGCTGTGGTGTGCGCGGCGCCGGACACCATGCCGTCCACCACTCCCAGCTGGACCATCATGGTGCCGAAGTAACTGCCGTCCAGCATGACTTCCAGGGCACGGGCCAGGTCGACGCCCTTGTGTGCGCGCAGTTCCGCGTACTTTTCGGCGAACTGCTGGCGAAGTTCGGACGTGGCGGGGTCCACGATGGCGATGCCGGAGATGTCGACGCCCTGGGTGGACGCCAGCTCCCGGACTTCCGATTCATTGCCCAGGATGGTGAGGTCGCAGACGTCCCGGCGGTGCAGGATCTCCGCGGCGCGCAGGATCCGCACGTCGTTCCCCTCGGGAAGCACGATGTGCCGGCGCTGCAGCCGCGCACGCTCGACCAGGTCGTGCAGGAACCGCAGCGGCGTCATCCGCTCCAGGCGCGGAAGGTGCAGGCGTTCCACGAGCTCCGCCTCGTCCACGCGCCTGGCCCACAGCCCCACGGCCGAGGCCACCTTGCGGCGGTGCCCGGACCAGATTTCGCTGCGGACCTCGGAGACCCGCTTCGCGGTGGTGTAGGTATCGTCCGGGCCGGCGAACACGGGAAACGGAGCCTGCGCCAGCAACGAGTAAATGTTGGGGTCCGGGGCCAGGCCGCCGGTGAGGATCAGCGCTGACGGCACGGGGAATTCCGGCGAGAACGACGAAGCCAGGCACGCGACCATCACGTCGGCGCGGTCACCCGGGACGATCACCAGCGCGCCGTCGTCGAGCACATGGAGGAAGTTGGCCACGTTCATGGCCGCGACCTTGATGGAGCGGACGTCGCGTTCCATGTCCTGGCGGCCGGCCACCTGGCGGATCCCCAGCGCCGCGGCCACCTCGCCGGTGGTGGGCCGGGCAATGTCCTCGAGTTCCGGGAAGACATACACGGGCCGGCCGGACGCGCCGGGCTTCACGGCAGCGACAATCCCGTCCACGTCCTCCGGGTCGGCGCGGTTCACCATGATGGCCAGCAGGCTGCAGCGTTCCGCCGCCAGTTCCTTCCGGGCAACCTCGACGGCGTCAGCGGCCTCTTCGACGGTGCGCCCCTTGGCGCCCACCACGGCCACGACGGAGGCGGCGAGATTGTTCGCGAGGCGTGCGTTGAGGTCGAATTCGACGGCGGCGTCCTGGCCGGTGAGGTCGGTGCCCTCCACGATCACCACATCGCAGTGGCGTGACATTTCGGCGAAAATCTCCACGCACCGGGCGTCGATCTCCGCCCGGTTCCCCTCGGCGAGGAGCGACCGGACTTCGGCGAAGGTCAGGCCGCCGCGGCAGCGTTCGTCGTCGAGGTCGAAGCGGGCCTTCATCAGGGCCACCATGGGGTCCGAGGCGGCGTCGGAGCCGTGGACCACTGGTTTGAAGAAACCGATGCGGTCCGCATGCCGGTGCAGCGTGTCGGCAAGCCCCAGCGCTATGAGCGACTTGCCGGATCCCGGAGTGGTCGCACTAACGTAGATACCTTTGGCCATGGTCCGCCCTTTGCTGTGAAGTGGTGCTGCTTCCCTCCCAGCCTACTTTCTCCCGCCGGGTGCCGGATCCCGGGCCGGATTTCTGTTGTTTTCCGACGGACAGCGGGCCTCCGCCGACGGCTTCATACGCCCGCCAGCTCTTGACAGAAGGCCCCCAAATGGGATTACCTAATGAACATTCGGTAAATAAAGCTGGAGGCAATGACGCATGGCTGAACTGACGGTTTCCGGTACCACCCACCCCATCCTGAAGGACGATTACGCCTCGGAATGGATGGGCATCGAAGTTGTGGCGCTGGACGACGGACATGCCACGATCCGCATGGCGCTTCGGCAGGAAATGCTGAACGGCTTCGGCATGGCCCACGGCGGAATGATCTTCGCGTTTGGGGACACCGCCTTCGCGCTGGCCTGCAACCCGGCCAACCCGGACCCTGCCGCCGAGGGCACCATCACCGTGGCGTCCGGCGTCGATATCAACTTCATCAAGCCGGCGTTCCGCGGGCAGGTCCTGACCGCCGTCGCCAACCGCCGCGCCAGCACCGGCCGCAGCGGCCTCTACGACATCCAGATCTACGCCGCCGACCCCGGCACCGGAAATCCGACGGCGGCACCTGCCGGCACGGCGCCCGTCCCCACGGTCCCGGGCGAACTCCCCACCGACAACGCCACCGACGCACCTGCGTGGGAACTCGTCGCCGAGTTCCGCGGCCGCAGCCGCACCATCTCCAAGAAATAGAAACAGGGAACCCCAGATGACCCAAGAAACCGTCGCCGCCACCAGTGAAGCTGTCCTGGACCGCGAAGAAACCATCTCCCGCGACGAGCTCGAGGCCTTGCAGCTCAGCCGCCTGCAGCACACCGTGGCCTACGCCTACGACCGTGTTCCCCTGTACAAGCGCAAGTTCGACGAGGCCGGCGTCCACCCGACGGACCTCCGCGAGCTCTCCGACCTGGGCAAGTTCCCCTTCACCACCAAGGAAGACCTCCGGCTGGAGTACCCCTTCGGGATGTTCGCCGTGCCGCAGCACGAGGTGGCCCGCATCCACGCAAGCTCCGGCACCACGGGCCGCGCCACCGTGGTCGGCTACACCAAAAAGGACCTCGCCGACTGGGCCAAGCTTGTGGCCCGCTCGCTGCGCGCCTCCGGCGTCCGCCCGGGCATGAAGGTCCACAACGCCTACGGCTACGGCCTGTTCACCGGCGGGATGGGCGCCCACGCCGGCGCCGAGGCCCTCGGCTGCACGGTCATCCCGATCTCGGGAGGCCAGACCGAACGCCAGATCACGCTCATCCAGGACTTCAAGCCCGACGCCATCCTGGCCACGCCGACCTACCTGCTGACCATCGCCGACGCCATGATGAAGCAGGGCATCGACCCGGCCTCCACCTCGCTCAAGTACGCCGTGCTGGGTGCCGAGCCGTGGACCGAGGAAATGCGCCACGAACTCGAGACGACCATGAACATCAAGGCCTGTGACATCTACGGGCTCTCCGAGGTCATGGGACCGGGCGTCGCCGGCGAAGCCGTGGAAACCCAGGACGGCAGCCACATCTGGGAAGACCACTTCCGCCCCGAAATCATCGACGCCTTCGATCCCTCAGTGGTCCTGGGCGACGGCGAGCACGGCGAACTGGTCTTCACCTCACTCACCAAAGAGGCCCTGCCGATCATCCGGTACCGCACCAAGGACCTCACCCGGCTGCTGCCCGGCACGGCCCGCCCCGCGCACCGCCGCATGGGCCGCATCACCGGCCGCAGCGATGACATGATCATCCTGCGCGGCGTGAACCTCTTCCCCTCCCAGATCGAGGAGATCGCGCTGCGCATCCCCGAGCTGAGCCCGCACTTCCAGCTCGAACTCACCCGCCCCGAGGGTCAGCGCATGGACCAGCTGACCGTCAAGATCGAACGCCGCGAGTCCGTCTCGGTCGAGGGCGTCGCCTCCGCGGCGAAGGTCCTGCAGCAGCAGATCAAGATCCACGTCGGTTCCTCCTGCGCCGTCGACGTCGTCGAACCCGGCTCCCTCGAGCGGTCCAACGGCAAGCTCCGCCGGATCTACGACATGCGCCCCAAGGCCTGACCAATCCTGTCCAGCCCGCCGGCCGGCCCGCCAGGGCCGCCCGGCGGGCTGACCGATCTCCTGATCGTGAGAAACTAGCGACTATGCCCACAACAGCAACAACCACGAAACGCGGCCGGCCCGGTTATGACCAGCAGTCGGTGCTTGTGATCGCTGTTGACGTTTTCAACCGCCATGGCTACGACGCCACGTCCATGGGCATCCTGGCCGAGAACCTGGGCATCTCCAAGTCAGCCATTTACCACCACGTGCCGTCCAAGGGCGACCTCCTGAAACTCGCACTGGACCACGCCCTGGGCGGCCTCGAGGCCATCCTGGACCAGCCGCAGGCCCAGACCGGCACGGCCGAAGCCCGGCTGGAGTTCGTCCTCCGCCAGACCATCTCGGTGCTGGTGGAGCGGCTTCCGTTCGTCACCCTCCTGCTGCGCCTGCGGGGCAACACCGAGATCGAACGCGACGCGATGGAACGCCGGCGCACCTTCGACCACAAGGTGGCGGCCCTGATTTCCGCCGCCCGCGACGAGGGATCGCTCCGGCAGGACATCGACCCCCGCACCGTCACCCGGCTGCTCTTCGGCACCATCAACTCCATCGTCGAGTGGTACAAACCCGGCGGCTCCCTGTCCCCCGAGAAATTGGCCGACGACGTCATCACCATGGCCTTCCACGGCCTCCACGTCCCGCAGTAGTCCGCCCCGGCCACGGGTTCCATTGACGGGCCAAGGCGCCGGGGCCACGCTGTGAGGATGGCCACCAGACTATCCACGGTGCTCATGGGCACCTTCCTCCAGCTGCGGTACGAACCAACGCCCAAGCGGATCCGCGCGAGCCTCGACGGTGCCGCCGTCGTCGATACGCTTCAGGCCTATCTGGTCTGGGAACCGCGGCGGATCACTCCCGTCTATGCGGTGCCGGAGCAGGAACTCCTGGCCGGGCTCGCCGCACCGGCACTGCCGCCCGCCTTGGTCGAGGAGCATCCCTTCGCCCTCCGCCAAGGCGCGGCCCCGACATCCCTTGACCCCGGAACTGCGTTTGGCAAGCACACCATCGCAGGCGAGGAACTCGACGTCGTCACGGGAACGGCGGCCGCTCCCCGGGCCGCCTTCCGGACGGAGGACCCCGATCTGGCGGGCTACGTCATCCTAGAGTTCCCGGCCTTCGATTGGCTCGAGGACGACGAGGAGATCATCGGCCACCCCCGTGATCCGTTCCACCGCGTGGACATCCGTGCGTCGTCCGTGGATGTGGAGGTGGCGCTCGACGGCGTGACGCTGGCCAGCACGAACGGCGCGCAGCTGCTTTACGAGACGATGCTCCCCGTGCGCTACTACATCCCGCCGGCGGACGTGCGGCTGGACCTGCTCGAGGAGAGCCCCAAACGGACGGTCTGCCCCTACAAGGGCCAGGCCAGCTACTGGAGCTACCCGGCCTCCGGGCAGGGCAGGAACCTCGCGTGGAGTTATGACCGGCGGTACGTCGACGCCGCCCAGATCCACGGGCTCATCAGTTTCTACAACGAGCGGGTGGACCTGACGGTCGACGGCGTGCTCCAGCCCCGGCCGGTGAGCCCGTGGTCCCGCACGGACGGTCCCGGCAGCCCCGGCGGTCCGGGCAGCCCTGGTCCCGGCAGCTCTGGCGGTCCGGGGGCACTTTGAGGGCCGCGGCACACGTTTCGCCGGCCGCCACCGGGGTGTCCGTGTCAATGTGCCCCCGCCCCGTTCCCCGCCCCACCGGCGGAGCGTCCAGGAACACAGAGCGGCGCCCCGCTGAGCCGGGACGCCGTGATTTTGTCCGCTGATCGCGTGCGGTCAGAGCTGGTAGTCAGCTATCGAAGTGGTGTTCTCGTGAACGCAGAGGATGTTGTGCTCCGTGTCCATGAACCAGGCGCACTTCTCCGAATCCGTTGTGCAGATGTGGTTCTCGGTCTTGAGATCCGGCAGGTCGTAGTCCTGGAACTGGACGCCTTTGGACTCCATCTCCTGGACGGTCCGCTCGATTTCGGAGACTTCGAAACTCAGGGCCGTGTGCCCGGAGTGCTTTCCGTCCTTGACGGGCATCAGCTGCAGCATGGGGCCGCCCTCGCTGCCGAACATTTCACTTCCGTCGTCTGCCACTCCATGGTGCGGGAGCCCCAGGGTGTCGGCATAAAAATGCCGGGCACGTTCTGCATCATCGACGGGCAGGACTGTTGTGGCTTTGTTGAGTACTAGGGTCATTTTGCCACCTCCTACGTTGAAAATTTTACGCCGGAGCAGGGCAGAAAGAGCCTGCCGATGCGGCCCCGCCGGCAACGCTCCCGCTCTTCCGGAAGCCAAACGACGGACGCTCCCCCACAGCGTGAGGGAGCGTCCGCGTCAGAGCTGCACCAAGCACTGGAGCGTCGGGTGGCTATTTCTCGACGAGGGTCAGGACGTCGTAGGTGGCGACGATTTCGTCGTTCTGGTTGGTCAGGACGGCGTCCCAAGCCACCTCGCCGTACTCGTCGGTCTCGCGCGGGGTGATCTTCTTGGCGGTCAGGGTGACCCGGATGGAATCGCCTGCGGCCACCGGCGTGATGAAGCGCAGGCTCTCCAGGCCGTAGTTCGCCAGGACCGGGCCCGGGGCCGGCTCCACGAACAGGCCGGCGCCCCAGGCCAGCAGCAGGTAACCGTGCGCCACGATGCCCGGGAAGAACGGGTTGGCCTCGGCGGCCTCCTGGTTGGTGTGGGCGTAGAAGGTGTCGCCGGTGGAGTTGGCGAACTTTGTGATCTCGTCCAGGCTCACTTCGCGCAGCCCGGAGCGGATCGCATCCCCGATGTGCAGGGTGCTCAGGTGCTTCCGGAACGGGTGCTGGCCTTCCGTCTCGAGCGTGAAGTTCCGGTCTGCCCCGGTGTGCCAGACGCCCGTGACGGCGGTCAGCATGTTCGGCGAGCCCTGGATGGCGGTGCGCTGCATGTGGTGCAGGACGGAGCGGATGCCGCCGAGCTCCTCGCCGCCACCGGCGCGGCCGGGGCCGCCGTGGACCAGGTGCGGGACCGGCGAACCGTGGCCGGTGGAGCTGCGGGCGTCCTCGCGGTTAAGCATGTGCACGCGGCCGTGGTGCGCAGCGATGCCGGTGACGAGTTCGCGGGCAACCGCGGGATCGTTGGTGCAGACCGAGGCGACGAGCGATCCGCCGCCGCGGGCGGCGAGGCGGACGGCGTCGGCCAGGTCCGTGTAGCCGATCACGGACGACACCGGACCGAAGGCTTCCAGCGAGTGGACCTCTTCGGCTTCCGGATCAGCCCAGCTGAGCAGCACGGGGGACATAAACGCGCCGTCCTCGACGACGCCGACGCTGCCGTCCGCGCTGGTGACCTTGGGCGAATCGAGCGTGCCATAGGCGAGTTCGCCGCCGGCGTCGAGCATTGACTGGACCGCGGCACGCACATCGGCGAGCTGCTCCAGGGACGCCAGGGCGCCCATGTTGACGCCCTCGGCGCGCGGGTCGCCCAGGACAACGCGTTCCTGGATCCGCTCCCCTACGGCGGTGACGACGTCCTGCACCAGCTCCTGCGGCACGATCGCCCGGCGGATCGACGTGCACTTCTGGCCGGCCTTCGCCGTCATCTCCGTGACGAGGGACTTGATGAAGGCGTCGAATTCCGGCGTGCCCTTGACGGCGTCCGGGCC
The DNA here is from genome assembly GCF_019977335.1 of Arthrobacter sp. NicSoilB4. Classification (NCBI taxonomy): domain Bacteria; kingdom Bacillati; phylum Actinomycetota; class Actinomycetes; order Micrococcales; family Micrococcaceae; genus Arthrobacter; species Arthrobacter sp. NicSoilB4. The sequence continues at coordinate 3,258,438 of NZ_AP024653.1, forward strand.
CAGGATGGAGGCGTTCAGGGAGTCGGTTTCCGAGGTGAAGCGGACACCGCCCTTGACCACATTGACGTGGGACTTGAGCGTGTTGGCGGTGGAGGCGGAGCCGGTGAAGGCCACGATGTCGCGGTAGTCGAGGTGGTCCAGCATGGTGCGGACCGAGCCGGAAATCAGCTGCAGTGATCCCTTGGGCAGGATGCCGGACTCGATCATGGCCCTGACCACGGCGGCGGTGACGTAGCCGGTGGGGGTGGCGGGCTTGACGATGGTGGGCACGCCGGCGATGAAAGCGGGGGCGAATTTCTCCAGCATGCCCCACACGGGGAAGTTGAAGGCGTTGATCTGCACGGCGACGCCGGGAATCCGGGTGTAGATGTGCTCGCCGGCGAAGGAGCCGTCCTTGGACAGGACCTCCATCGGGCCGTCGACGATCACCTGCGCGTTGGGGAGTTCGCGCCGGCCCTTGGAGCCGAAGGTGAAGAGCACGCCGATGCCGCCGTCGATGTCCACCATCGAGTCGATCTTGGTGGCGCCGGTCTGGGCGGAAAGCGCGTAGAACTCGTCGCGGCGGCCGTTCAGGTACTGCGCCAGCTCCTTGAGTTTGAGCGCGCGCTGGTGGAAGGTCAGTTTGCCCAGTTCCGCCTGGCCTGTGGTGCGTCCATAGTCGACGACGGCGGCGAGGTCCAGGCCTTCGGTGCTCACCTTGGCGAGGAGTTCACCGGTGCTGGCATCGAGGACGGAGGCGGCGCCGGCCGCGGAGCCGGCGGCGGGGGTCCACCAGGAATCCCGGATGAAGCTGGGAACGATCTCGACAGTGTCTACTGTGGGTTCCGGAGCGGTTGCAGTGGTGGTCATCGTTGACGGGTCCTTCCAACGGGGGCAAGATCAACACGGCCAGCATTACTGACCGTCCGTTCGGTAATATGTCTACAGTACATGAATGAGGCCTGCCGCACACTAGCTGCGGCGGCATTGACCGGCCAGAGCCCTTGGATTTCCGGCCACAGAGGAGACGTTATGACGCCCGAACCCCGGAACACCGAGCTGTGGAAGATCACCCTCGGTGAACTCGACGAGAAAATGGGGGTGAAGATCGTTGAGGAATCCGTCGAACGGGTCGTGGCCACCATGCCGGTGGAGGGCAACCGCCAGTCCTTCGGCCTCTTGCACGGCGGCGCCTCGCTGGCCGTCGGGGAAGCAGTGGGTTCCTGGGCCGCCGTGATCCACGCCAGCACCCTGGGCAAGACCGCCGTCGGGGTGGACGTCTCGGCCACCCACCACAAGTCGGCACGCGAGGGGCTCATCACCATCACGGCGACCCCCATCCATCTGGGCGGGACGGTGACGACGCATGAGGTGGTCATCACCAACGAGGCCGGCCAGCGGCTGTGCACCCTGCGGATCACCAACCTGCTGCTCGACCGCAAGGGCTGAGCCGGGACCCGGACGCGGGCCCGGCGTCAGCGGGCGGAGGCAAAAGTCCCGGCGGCGTGCATCCAAACCCGGGTTCCGGCCGGTAGTAACGGTGTAAGCAAATCACCGCCCGGATCCGGGCAACTCAATGAGGAGTTTGAAATGCGCAAAACCTTTTATGCAGCCGGGGCCCTGTCGATGCTGGCCGCGCTCACGTTCGCTGCCCCGGTCCAGGCCGGCGGGAAGCACGACGACGGCGGCCACCACAGCGGCGATGCCCTCCTGTCCGTCCTGCACGGCGTCCCCGGCCTGACCGTGGATGTCTGGGTGGACGGCAAGCTCACCCTGGACGATTTCGAGCCTGGAACCCTTGCCGGCCCGCTCAAGCTCGACGACGGCAGCTACAAGATCGCCATCACGGCCGCGGACGCCACGAGCGCCGACAACCCGGTGATCGGCCCGGTCAAGGTCCACCTCGAAGAGGGCCGGAACTACACCGCGGTGGCGCACCTGGATGCCTCCGGCGCGCCCACGGCCACCCTGTTCAAGAACGACACCTCGGCCAGCCCCAAGGGCGAGGGGAAGCTGACCGTCCGGCACGTGGCGGCAGCACCCGCCGTCGACGTCCTGGCCGGCGGCACCGCGGTCATCGAGGACCTGACGAACCCCGGGCAGGAGGTCCTGACGCTCAAGGCCGGAACGGTGTCCGCCTCGGTTGCTGCCGCCGGCACCACCGAGCCCCTGATCGGCCCGGCGGATGTGCCGGTCACCAAGGGCAAGAACACGATTGTTTACGCCTGGGGCAGCCTGGCCGACGACACCCTCGGCGTGGCGGTCCAGGTGGTCGACTCGGCCAAATGGGGTGGCGACGACGACTGAGCCGGCTGCCGGGTTCTGCGGGACGGGCCTGGCGGCAGCGCACCTGGCTCAGGGCCTGCGCTGCCGGTCAGGCCTACACCCGCCCCGCCCTTTGACGTAGGGCCGATGGACCCGGAGGACCCCCTGCCCGGACTGTTAACGTGGAAGTGCTGATTCACCCGAACCCGCCGGGTATCACCGGCCTCGCCGGAAGGGATCCACCATGCTCACAGACACCTCACTTCCCGTCATTAAGGCAACGCTGCCCGTGGTGGGCGAGCACATCGAAGAGATCGCCAAGCGCTTCTACAAACACATGTTCGACGCGCGGCCGGACCTGCTGGATGGACTTTTCAACCGGGGAAACCAGGCGGACGGCCGGCAGCAGCAGGCCCTAGCGGGTTCCATTGCCGCGTTCGCCGGCCTGCTCGTGGACAACGTGGACCAGGTGCCGGACCACCTCCTGTCACGGGTGGCCCACAAGCACGTCTCGCTGGGGCTGAGCCCGGACCAGTACCAGATTGTCCATGACCACCTGATGTGGGCCATCGTGGACGTGCTCGGGGACGCCGTCACGCCCGACGTCGCCGCAGCCTGGGACGAGGTCTACTGGCTGATGGCGAACCTGCTCATCAACAAGGAGCGTGGGCTGTACAACGCGGTGCACCTCACTCCTGACACCATCTGGCGGACCTGGCGGGTGGCCGAGAAGGTCCAGGAGACGGACGACGTGGTCAGGTTCGTCGTCGAACGGATGGATGAGCGCGAGGTCAAGCCGTCCCTGCCCGGGCAGTACGTCACGATCAAGATGGCAATGCACGACGGCGTGCACCAGCCACGGCAGTACAGCCTGACCAAGGCCGACGACGGCCGGCACCGGCAGTTCGCGGTGAAGCGGGTCCACGGACTCGAGACGCCCGACGGCGAGATGTCCACGCTGCTGCACAACGAGGTCCAGGTGGGTGACGAAGTGGTGCTCTCGGCCCCCTTCGGTGATGTGGTGCTGGAGTACACGGACCGGCCCCTGGTCCTGGCCAGCGCGGGGATCGGCATCACCCCGATGGCGGGCATGCTGTCCCACCTCGTCAAGTCCGGTTCCCAGCGCCAGGTGCTGTTGCTGCATGCGGATGACAGCGAGGCGTCGTTCCCGCTCCGGGGGCAGGTCAGGGAGGATCTGGCCGCTTTGGCGGACGGGACATTGACGACGTGGTTCCTCAATCCCCCCGAAAGTCCCGCCGGACCCGGACCCGCGTCCGGGTCCGGGTTCTCCGGCTTTATGGACGTCAGTGCCGTGGAACTCCCGGACGACGCCGAGTATTATCTGTGCGGTCCGCTGCCGTTCCTAAAATCGGTCCGGAGCGCGCTGGTTGCGGGCGGCGTGCCGGCCAAAGACATCCAATACGAGGTGTTCGGCCCGGACCTCTGGCTGGCTGACTTCCAGTAGCGGCGGCAGTTAGCGGACCGCCCGACGCCGTGCGGCAGCCAGCTTGGTGCCGCCCAGCAGGAGACTGCCCAGCAGGATCGCACCGCCGGCGAGCCCCGCTGTCGGCAGGAGCGGCCCGGCGCCGGTGTTCGGCAGTTGGCCGGTGCCTGCCGGAAGCACGGCGGCCGCGGCAGCCGGAACCCCAGGCTCTGCCGGTGCAGCGGAGGGTGCCGCGGCAGTGGCAGCGGCCGGGGCGCCGATGGTGAAGGTCACGAGCCGCGGAGCCGAGGCAATGCCGTCCACGGATTGGGTGACGGAAAGCGTGTGCGCCCCGGGCGTGAGGTCTTTCGGGAACGGCACACTCCAGCGCCCGCCTGCCACCAGGACCTGCGGGACCAGGGAGCGGACCACCGCGCGTGCGCCGACGCCGGCCCCGCCGGCCCCGGCCTGGTCAGCACCCACCGGGGTCCCGTCAATTGAAACTGCCACGTCGGCGCCGTCGACGCCGGTCCCGGAGATCGTCTCGGGAAGGGCGTCGGGGCTGAAGTGCAAGCCGTCCACGATCGACGATACGGCCGGGACGCCCGGGACGACGGTGAAGGTCCGGGTAACGGAGGGACTGGCCACAACGCCGTCAGAGGTCTGGACGGCGTGCACTGAGAGCTGGCCATAGACCGGCCCGGTAACCGGAATGCTCCATTTACCGTCCTGCTGGACGTCCGCGGAACCGCTGACGTCGCCGGTGAGCTTCACCGTCAGTCCGGGGGTGCCTGTGCCGTCGATGCGGCTGAGGGCCGTCAAGGACGCTCCCGCGTCAGGGTCAGTGATGACGGGAGCATCAAGGTCAGAGATGTTGACTGCCGAAGTAACCGCGCCGGAGCGGCTGAAGCCGTTGACAGTCTCCGCGGCGAACGTCAGTTCGCCTGCAGCCGCGGGGGCAGGGAAAGACCAGTTTCCGGCGCTGTCGATCGACACGTCCACGGGCTGCTGGCCATCGACTGTGATGCGCACCTTGGAGTTGGCGGCAACGGCCGACGCTGGAGCCGCCGGGACCCGGCCGGTGATGGGTTGCCCCGCCGTGAAGGTCCGGTTTTCCGGTGCCACGAGCTCGGGCTTGTTCAGGAACAGCTGAATCTGGACAGCGGTCGGGAACTTGGTGAGCGCGTCCTGCAGGGTCGTGGCGATGGCGAAGTTCTCCCCGGACGTCTCACCTGCCGAGTGTGTGCCCACTGCAAAGTTGCCACTGATCCAGGGCCCGCCCGAGTCTCCGCCGCTGGACTGGACATCGTTGGACAGGAAGCCCTTGAAGGCGCGGAGGTCCGCTGGATCCGGTGTTCTACCGGCCACAACATAAGTCCCGACTTCGGCAACATTTCCGCAGGACCAGCCGGTGGTCCGCCCGGAGCGGCAGACTGCCTGGCCTTCGAAGGGAGCCACAACGCCGATGATCTTCACCGCAGCGGGGCCGGGGTTCGCAGCACTTGCCCAGGTGGTCGCGGCCGGCTGGACGTTGATTCCGCCGTCGAGGTCCTCGATGAGGGCGATATCGGTACCTACGTTGCCGGGGTCTCCCGGATCGCCCGTGTTCCACAGGGGGTTCAGGACCCATGCGTTTTGGAGGCCCCCGAACTGGCTGAAGCCGAAGGTGCCGAGCGGGGCCAGGGCGCCGGGCAGGGGCGCCGATCCACCCGCAGTGGACGACGTCGGGGGCTCGAGCTCGGCGCTCCGCGCCGTGCCGTCTTCGGCGCAGTGTCCCGCTGTCAGTACGACCGGCAGTCCCGCCTCATTGAACGCGCCGAAGCCCGTCGAGCAGATGGTCTGCCGGTCAATGGCGTAGCCCTCACCGCCGTAAACATCCGCTTCCGTCGTCACGGGAGACCCCTGCTCCAGCTGGACATTGGCGTAGCGGGCCACGAAGTCAGCCGGGGAGATTTTCCCGGGCGCCGCGTCGGTCGGCGCCGGTGCGGCTTGCGGGTCCAGGACGGCGGGCCCGGTGGCTTCGGCCACATTCTTTCCGCCGGTGCGGATGATGAAGCGGCCGCTGGAGTAGGCCACGGCCTGCAGTGCGGCGGGCCCCACCTCGCGGACGTAGGCCTGGAACAATTGCTCGGTGCTGGACGCCACCAGCTCCGCCGCGGAGGGGACGGCCTCGGGCGCAGCCGCCGGCGCCACGAGTACGAACACGGCCGCGGTTCCGGCCCCGTTGAGTTCATCCGCCCGGGCCTGCAGCTCGGTGCCGCTGCCTTCGACGCGGATCGTGCCGTCCCGCAGGCTGATCCCCAAGTATCCGGGGAGCTCCCGCAGGGAAGGAACGGCGTCGGCAGCGGTCCTGGCCAGCTGGCCGGCTGCGTTGAACTCCTCGAGCGTCATGCCCAGGTCACGCCGGACCGCCTCGGCGAGTCCGGCGTCGCTGATTTCCGGCGCAGTGGCCGGGGCAGTTTCCGGCGCCGTCGCGCCAGCCGCCGTCGTTGCATCAGCCTGGACCGCCGGGCTGACGGTTGCCGACGGGGAAGCTGCAGGCGATGCCGTGGGAACAGGCTCCGATCCCCCGCCCTCGGCCAGCGCGGGAACAGCGTAGAACGAACCCGCGAGCGCGATGGCGGCAGCCGCCACCGCCCGCACTGTCACCTGGAACCTGGGAGTCTTCACCCGGTTACTTTAGCGCCCCAATTTGGCCCAAATGGCAGCCAACTCGGGTTCCGTTACACCATTGTGGCGTAAGAACTCCTCGGCCTTCACGCTGCGCACAAACCGGAGGAGGCTCTCCAGCCGCGATTCGAGCAGGGGCGCGAGGGCTTCCTCCGGCAAATACCGCTCATGCGGATGCGGGACCCCGGACACGCGATGGTGTTCGTTGATGCCGCGCACGGCCCGCTCGTAACCGCGGGCAATGGCGTCCTCACCCGCCCCGGCGAGGTCCTGGAGCATGGCCGCGATCATCCCGCTGCGGTCCCGTCCGGCCGAGCAGTGGATCACGACGCCGCCGCGCGCCGCCGCCACGGCCTTGAAGACCGCAGCGAGCTTCTCCGGGAAGATCCGGGCATTGTCGGCGTAGGACGCCGGATGGTTCAGGTACGGAACGCACAGCGCCTGGAACTCGCTGTTGGCGGGATCCTCGGTAGGGGCGTGCACGACGTCGAACGTCGCCATGGTCTCCGCCCTCACCACGGGATCAGTGTCGCGGCGGCGGATTTCGTCCGGGTTGCGGAGGTCAATCACCGTCCGGATGCCGCCGTCGTAAGCCTGTTGCCAGCCGGTCTCCGTGAGCCATTCGCGGCGTCCCATCCGGAACACGCTGCCGGCGGTGTGCCACGCGTTGACCGCCCCGTCCCATTCCACACGCTTCAAGAACTCATCCACCCTGCCAGCTAACCACGTGGTCCGAGTAGTCGACAGCCGGAAATCAACGTAGCCCGGGCGCTTTCCCGCCCGGACAAACGCGTAGCGCCTACCGTTTCCGGCGGGAAGGGCCGCGCGTACGGTTGCCCCATGGCTGTGCCGGGCGGAACGCTGCCGCCCCGCACAGTTTGTCCGCCAGCCGGAGTCCGGGAGGCTTCGCTGGCCGCCACCGACCGGTGCGCCTGCAGGCTTCTCCCACCGCAGCGACTCACAAGGGGACTCCACTATGAATAACTTAACGATCAGGCGCTGGTCCGGGCGGCTGGCGGGTGCCGTGGCCGCCATCGCCCTCACCGCCGGCTTCACCGCCGCTCCCGCGACCGCAGCCCCCGCCCCTCCGACCCCCGTTTACATCGCCCTGGGTGACTCCTACGCCGCCGGCACCGGGGGCGGGGCATACACAGCTTCTGCGGCCGGACTTCCCGCCGCCTGCCTGCAGACCGCGGCGTCCTACCCGGCAGTTCGCAACGCCACAATGAACCTGGGATGTTTCGGCGCCAAGACCACCGACGTGATCGACGTGGCCAACGGCTACTCCGGGGTGCTGGCGACTGCCACGGTGGTCACGGTGACGGTTGGCGGAAACGACATCGACACGGGACAGGTTGCCTTCGCCTGCACGGCCTCGGCGAGCTCGCCGGCCTGCAGTGCGGCTCTGTACAACTCCGTGGTGGTCAAGCTCCGCGAGCTGCCGGGCAAGATCAAGGAGATGCTGACGACCGTCAAGAGCAAGGCCCCGAATGCCAGGATCGTGCTGACCGGCTACCCACGGCTCTTCACCGTCAGTGCCGGGCTCACCGCGGAACAGAACCAGGCGGCACGGTCGATGAATTCGGCGGCCGACTTGCTCAACGCCACGATCGCGTTCTCGGCACTCGTGAACAGGGCCGGGTACGTCAGCGTCGCCGACAAGTTCACCGGCCACGGAATAGGTTCCGCGAATCCCTGGATTGTGGCGCCGGCGGGCCTTTGCAGCCTGGCGATCAACTGCAGTTTGAGTCCCTTTGACGCGTTCCACCCCACCGCAACCGGCTATAGGGACGGTTACGCCGCGGCCTTGGCGGCGGCACGGGTCCCTTAGTCCTACCTGGACTGCGGCGGGTAAAAGCCCGGCGGCGGCTACCGCTGCCGGGCGATCCGGAACTCAAGGGCGTTCCGGACCATCGGCCACTCGTGCTCCAGGATGGAGTACACCACGGTGTCCCGCAGTGCGCCGTCAGCGCTGCGGGTGTGGCTGCGGAGCACGCCGTCCTGTTTGGCGCCCAGCCGCGCGATCGCCTTGCGGGACTGGTGGTTGAGCCAATGCGTGCGGAACTCGACGGCGGGGCAGCCCAGCGTCTCGAAGGCGTGCCGCAGCAACAGCAGCTTGGAGTCCGGGTTGCTGCCGCTGCCATGGGCTGACGCCGCGTTCCAGGTGGAACCGATCTCCACCCGGGGCGTGGCGGCGTCGATGTTCATGTAGGTGGTCATGCCGATCACCCGGCCGGGTCCGCCCGTGGCGGGATCAATCAGCCGCGTGGTGAACGGCAGCATGGAGCCGCTGTGCTGCAGGGCCAGGCGCCGCTCGATCTCGGCGGCCATCTGCTCCGGTGCGGGCACACTGGTGTACCAGAGCTGCCACAGTTCGCCGTCGCGGGCCGCCTCGACGAGGCCGTCGTGGTGGTCCAGGCTCAGCGGCTCAAGGATGACGTGTTTGCCGGTCAGCGTGATGGGGGCGATGGAAGTCACCGCACCATCGTAGGGGCTGTGGACGCCTGTCAGTTGGTCCAGTCGAAGAAGCCCTTGCCGGTTTTGCGTCCGAGTTCGCCGCGGGCCACCTTGTCGCGCAGGATCTGCGGCGGGGCGAAGCGCTCACCCAGCGTCGAGGCGAGGTATTCGGCAATGCCGAGGCGGACGTCGAGTCCCACGATGTCCGTGGTCCGCAAGGGTCCGGTGGGGTGCTTGTAGCCCAGGACCATGGCGTTGTCGATGTCCTCGGCGGACGCCACGCCCTCTTCGACCATACGCATCGCTTCGAGGGCAATCGCGACCCCCAGCCGTGAGGACGCGAAGCCGGGCGCGTCATTAACGACGACGGCGGTCTTGCCCAGCGCCTCGACCCAGCCGCGGGCCGCCTGGGCCAGCTGCCCTGAGGTGTGCTCGCCGAGGACCACCTCAATCAGGGTGGACGCCGGCACCGGGTTGAAGAAGTGCAGGCCCAGGAAGTTCTGCGGGCGCTGCAGCTTTCCGGCCAGGGCGTTGACGGAGATGGAAGAGGTGTTGGAAGCGAGGCAGGCGTCGGCGGCAAGTCGTTCCTCGATCCCCTGCAGGGAGGCGACTTTCAGGTCCCAGTCCTCGGGGACGGCCTCGATGACCAGCTGGCGGTCCTTGAAATCGTCGTAGTCGACCGTCACGGAGAGCCGCGAGACCATCTCATCCAGGTTGCCGTCGATGGCGCCGCGCTCGATGCTCTTGGCCGCTGCCGATTCCACCCGCTCGCGGGCAGCCTCGGCGGCCTCCTCATCGCGCTCGACGACGAGGACGTTGGCGCCGTTGATCAGGAAGGCGTGGGCGATGCCTGCGCCCATGCGGCCGCCGCCGAGGACTCCGACGGACGCGGGAAGGTTGGCGGAGAGTACGGAGTTGCCCATGTCTATTTCTGCTTCCCTGTTTGGCTGGCTGATTTTTTCTCTGATTTCTTATCCAGGAAAGCCTGCATACGGTCGAACTTCGCCTGTGATTCGAAAAGAATGCCCTGCGCCAGCTGGTCGATCAGCGGGTGCGCCTCGGCGGGCGCGTGGAACACCGACTTGGTGATCCGGACGGCGAGGGGATCCTGGCCGGCAATCCTGTCGGCCAGGGCGTGGGCCGCGGCCATGAGGTCGGGTGCCTCGTGGATCTCGGTGATGAGGTTGACGGCGAGGGCCCGTTCGGCGCGCAGCACGGCGCCGGCCAGCAGGATTTCCTTGGCCACCGGTTCACCCACGAGCTCTTTCAGGCGCCAGCTCGCACCGGCGGCGGCGAGGATGCCCAGGCCGGTCTCCGGATTGCCGATCCGCACGGACGGTGTGCCGATCCGGAAGTCAGCCGCGTACGCCAGTTCGGCGCCGCCGCCGAGGCAGAAGCCATCCAGGGCCGCGATGACCGGCATCGGCAGCTTGGCGATCCGGACGAAAATGGTGGAGTTGATGCCCTGCAGCGCGTCGTCGCGGCGGCGTTCGCGCAGCTGGGCGATGTCGGCGCCGGAGGCGAAGACGCCTTCCGTGCCGGTAAGGATCAGCACCTTGGGGGTCTGTTCCAGGTAGGCGCAGATCCGGTGGAGCTCATCGACCATCTGCTGGTCGATCGCGTTGCGGACCTCGGGCCGGTTGAGCTGCACCACCATCCGGTCCGGGCGCTCTTCAACGAGGAGCGTGCCGAAGCCTGAGGTGTCGAACCCGCCGGGCTGGCCCGCCACTAGACGCGCTCCAGCAGCATGGCCGTGCCCTGGCCGACGCCGATGCACATGGTGGCAAGTCCGATCTTCGCGTCCTCGCGTTCCATCCGGCCCAGCAGGGTAATGGCGATCCGGGATCCGGAGGAGCCGAGCGGATGCCCCAGGGAGATGGCGCCGCCGTCGCGGTTCACAATCTCCGGGTCGAGGCCAAGCCGGCGCATGGACGCCAGCGACTGCGTGGCGAAGGCCTCGTTGAGTTCGACGGCGCCGAGATCCCCGACGTCGAGCCCGGACCGGGCGAGCACCTTCCGGGTGGCCGGGACGGGGCCGATGCCCATGATCTCAGGCTCGCAGCCGGCTGACGCGCCATCAATGATGCGGGCCCGCGGGATGAGTCCGAGCTTCTGGATCGCGGCTTCGGAGGCGACGATGATGGCCGAGGCGCCGTCGTTCAGGGTGGAGGAGTTGCCGGCGGTGACCACGGAGCCTCCGGCGACGACCGGGCGGAGCCCGGAGAGCACGTCCATGGTGGTGCCGGCGCGGGGTCCCTCGTCGGTGTCGACCACCGTCTCGCCCTTGCGGGTCTTGACGGTCACGGGAACGATTTCGTCGGCGAAGCGGCCGGCGGCAATGGCGGCGAGGGAACGCTCGTGCGAGCGGACGGCGAACGCGTCGGCGTCCTCGCGGGAAATGCCGTCCACCCGGGCGACTTCCTCGGCCGTTTCCGGCATCGAGTACGTCATTTTGCCGTCCCTGGAGAGTTCGCCCTTCTGGAACAGCGGGTTGGCGAAGCGCCAGCCGATCGAGGTGTCGAAGATCTGGCCCGGTTTGGCGAAGGCGGTCTGCGGCTTCTCCTGCACCCAGGGGGCGCGGCTCATGGATTCAACGCCGCCGGCGATCACGATGTCCGCGGCGCCCGACTTGATCATCTGGCTGGCCATGATGATGGCGCTCAGGCCCGAGGCGCAGAGCCGGTTCACGGTGATGCCCGGGATGTGCAGCGGGAGCCCGGCCAGGATGGTGGCCATTCGGGCGACGTTGCGGTTTTCCTCGCCGGCGCCGTTCGCGTTGCCCAGGATGACCTCGTCGATGCTGTCCGGGTCCAGCCCGGCCCGGGCCACAGCCTCGCGGACCACCAGGGCGGCCAGGTCATCGGGGCGGACCGATGAGAGTGCCCCGCCGTAGCGGCCCACCGCAGTGCGGGCACCGCCTACGAGAAATGCCTGTGGTCCTGCTGCTGACGCCATGGGTACACCCTTCACGCGATAAACGTCTCTGTCATCGAAAGAACTGTCATCGGCGGCGGGATCAACGTTCAATCCGCTGGCGCCAATTTACCGACCGTTCGTTCTATAAAGATTACACGGCGCGGCGAGGGGGTCAATCAAACCCCGCAGGATTACGCCACCACGACGCCGAGATGGCTCGCCATGAGCGGGGCCATCAGGCCGAGCTGGTAGTCATCGATCACGAGGCCGGAGAGGCTTTCCAGGCCGCTGATGACACGGAAGTCGGTGCCGCGGATGTCAAAGTCCTTGAGCCTGGCGCCGGCGACGTCGAGGGTGCCGATGGTGCAGTTCTTCAGCGCCACCCGGGTCGCCGCGCAGGAACCCAGGTCCAGCTCACTGATGATGCAGTCGCTGATCTGGACATCCGTGAGCTTGGAGCCGCGCAGGTTCACATAGTCGAGCTTGCCGCCGTCGATCCTTACGGACTGCCAACCGCTCTCGTAGAGCTCCGCGGAACCCCACCGGGGGTTGCCGATCTCGACGTCGCGCAGGGTGCTCCGGGCCGCCATGAACACGGGGGCGTAAACCTCCCCAAGGATGCAGTCGCGGAAACTGGCGCCGCGCAACTGGGTCTCGTTGAAGGAGACGCCCTGGAACTCGCACTCGGCGAAGTCGGTGCCGGCAAGTTCCAGCCCGTCGGCCGATGCCCGGCTGTACCGGACGCCGTCGTACCGCTCCCCCGGCTGGAAGTCCGGGGACGGATCGTCCCGAAGTTCCTCCAGCCGGACGGGGCTAAGCCGTGGCCCGACGACTTTGGGCGCTTTGGACGCTGCGGTGCCCCGCGCCACTAGAGCGACTCGGCCTTGGCCGCGATTTCGGCCAGGTCTTTGGCCAGGGCCTTGCGGGTGATGCGCATGCCCAGCTTCCCGAAGAGCGCCATCGCCAGTTTGTTCTTCCGGGAGGGATTGACCAGGTCGGCGCCGAACGTCATCGTCAGGTCCGTGCCGCCGTCGCGGTCGGCCAGCGTCATGCGTGAGGTGTAGTCCGCCCCGCCCTGCAGTGCCTTCACCGTCGTGCTCCGGGGCGGGTTGGCCTGGGACACCCACATTTCCACCGTTTCCGACCTGCCCATCATGGTGCGGGTCTCTTTCCAGCGTGTGCCCTCGCCGTAGGGGCCGTCGCTGAGCATCTGGATCGAATCGATGCCGGACAGGGTCGCTGCCGATCCCGGAATGTCGGAGATGACCGCCCAGACCTTGTCCACCGGGGCGTTGACGTGCTGGGTCAGGCTGAGTTTGTGGTCCATGTGATCGAGCCTAGCCGGGCTCCGCCGCAGATTTCACCCTCCCAGGCCCGAATGCCCTCTTGAATTAGTAAGCATGCTTTGTGTTATGGTGAAAGAACATTGAATTTCAACCGGAAACGAAAGGTGTATGCACCATGGGTATCGGAGACAAGATTCAGAACGAAGCAGAGCACCTCGGCGGCAAGGCCAAGGAAGCTACCGGCAACGCCACGAACAACGACCAGTTGCGCGCCGAGGGCCAGAAGGATCAGGTCGTCGCAGACGCCAAGAAGGTCGGCGAGAACACCAAGGACGCCTTCAAGAAGGACTAGTCCTTCGGACGGCGGCGCCGGACATTCCTTTGGGGGATGTCCGACGCCGCTTTTTTGTGCGCCCGTCTTTCCTGGGTGCGCGGGCAGATGCTGTACCCGGGCTCATCGATTCGCCACGAATGGCCGCTAAACCACCCCGGATAGCGGCCATTCTCGTCAGATGGACGCCTCCTGGGCACGGGCACGCGGACGCAGCGCTCGTCATCTGCCCAGACCCCACCGATTTGCCACAAATTGCCGCTAAACGACCCCGGATAGCGGCCATTCTCGTCAGATGGGCGCTTCCTAGGCAGTGGCACGCGGGCGCAGCACCGAGCAGCACCCCCGCGCGTCCACCGATTCGCCACAAGGCCGCTAAACCACCCTGGCCACGGCAAAGGTTCCACCGATTTGCCACAAGTGGCCGCCAAACCACCCTGGGTAGCGGCCATTCTCGTCAGATGGGCGCGCCATTCGCGCGAGCCACAAGCTCCCCCGCGTCCGCCCGCGCGGCCACCCCTTAAACGAACGACGGCGGGCCCCCTCACCGGAGGCCCGCCGTCGTCGTATGCGTTGGTGCTTGAACGGCTAGTTGAAGAGCGCGTTCTTGGGTTCGTTGTTCTTGACCTTGTGCCAGCCAAGCCACAGCAGGAGCGCGAAGAACGGGATGGTCGCCAGGGTCCAGAGGCCGAGGTGGAACACCTCACCGGTCTTGCTGGTCATGGTGTCGAAGCCGATCAGCACCGTGATGGCGAGCAGTGCAATCAGTCCGGCCCAGCTGGCCCAGACTCCGCCGGGCGCGGGCAGGGATGACACCTTGCCCTTGGTCTTCCGCAGCGCGATCTGGCTGGCGAAGATGGCGCCCCACGTGAAGATGACGCCGATCGACGCGGAGTTCAGCGCGAGGTCGAAGGCGTGCGAGCCGCCAAGCCAGATGTTGAGCAGGATGCCTACGAAGTAGACGCCGCCGATGGCCAGGATGGCGGCGTACGGCACGTGACTCTTGGACATCTTGGTCAGCCACTCCGGAGCATGTCCATTGTTGGCCATAGTGCGGAACACTCGGCCGATCGAGTACAGGCCCGAGTTGCAGGAGGACAGCGCGGCGGTGATCACGATCATGTTCATAACGTCGCCCATCCAGCCGAGGCCCATCTGGCCGAACACTGTGACGAAAGGCGAAGTGCCGGCGACATACTGGTCCGAGGGAAGCAGCATCGCCAGGAGGGTCACGGAACCGACGTAGAACACCACGATGCGGAAGACGACGGCGCGGATGGCCTTGGGCACTTCCTTGGCCGGGTCCTGCATTTCGCCGGCGGTGATGCCGACGAGCTCAATCCCGTTGTAGGCGAAGATCACGGCGTTGAGCACCAGGATCATGACGAGGGCACCCTTGGGGAACATCCCGCCTTCAGCAGCGAAGAGGTTGTTGACCGAGGCGTTGCCGTCGCCCACCTGGGCGTTGGTGACCACCATGAAGGTGCCCACGGCCAGGAAGATGACGATTGCGCCGACCTTGAGGCAGGACGCCCAGAATTCGAATTCACCGAACGCCTTGACACTCATGAGGTTCACACCCACGAGCAGCAGCAGGGCTGCGATGGCGGTCAGTTCGACCGGAACGTTGGGGAAGAAGAACTGGAAGTACAGTCCGATCGCGATGAGCTCGGCGATGCCGGTCATGGCCCAGTTGATGAAGTACATCCAGCCGGACACGTACGCGCCCTTTTTGCCGAACATTTCGCCGGCGTAGCTGACAAACGAGCCCGACGTCTGGCGGTACATGATGAGTTCGCCCAGGGCACGCATCAGCAGGTAAGCGATGACGCCAGCAATGGCGTAGGAGAAGATCAGTGCCGGACCGGTGGAGGCCAGGCGTCCGCCGGCACCCATGAAGAGGCCGACGCCGATGGCGCCGCCCATCGCGATCATGGTGACCTGACGGCCGCTCAGGGACTTTTTGTAGCCCTCGGCGCTGAGAGTCGAGTCGACGACGGCGGATGGCGCCGTCGTGCTCTTAAGTTCTGTGGGGGTAATTGATGGCACAGCTGTTTCCTTGTAGGTCGAGGTATGGCCGGGACAGGACCGTGGATTCAGGTACACAAAATTCGGGCCCGGGCCTATACAGGGGCCAAGGCATGTACCGAACCTCACAAGTGTCGAAGCTCGCGCGGCTCATCTATCGTACTAGCATTCAGGACCCCGGCGTGACCCGGGCAACATCAGGCGGGTGCAATCGCTAATCAGTGACGCAATAAGGACCGGATTGCCGAATTATGTTCGGCTCGTGTCGTGGGCGAATCCGGCTGCTAGGCCAGGGCGCCGTCGCGCATGGCATATCGGAGCCAGTTTCCGGCGCTAGCCCCTGGGCGGCTCCCGGGGCTGTTTTCCCCCGCGCACGTGTTGAACCATTCCCCCAGCGCGCGGTCGTGGCTGACCATGACCAGTGTCCCTGCGAAGTCCGAGAGGGCCGCTTCAAGCTGTTCCACGAGCACGGGCGCCAGATGGTTGGTGGGCTCGTCCACCAGCATCGTCCCGAACCCGCCCAGCAGCAGCCGGGCCAACGCCAGCCTGCGCTGCTGCCCTGCGGAAAGGCTGCCCACCGGGACATGGAATTCGCTGGTCCGGAACAGCCCCAGACGCAGCAGCGCCTCGGCGTGCTCATCGATGTTGCCGCCCAGGCCCGAGGCAAAAGCGGGCAAGAGCCGCAATCCCGGGCGCTGCGGGAGCTCCAACTCCTGTTGCAGGTACCCGATCCGGCCGTGCCGCACGACGGTTCCCTGGGCCGGCGCCAGCGCGCCCGCGAGGACGGAGAGCAACGTGGACTTGCCGGCACCGTTGGGGCCCGTGATGAGGATTTTCTCCCCCGCTTCGACCCGGAAGTCCGTCGGTTCCAGGCGGCCGGGCACGGCCACCCCCTTCGCTTCAAGGGCGGGGCCAGTCGCGACGTCCGCCCGCAGGTCCGTTGCCAGCTTCAGGGGCACCGGGGGCCGGTCGATGGGGTTTGCCTCCAGCCGGCGCAGCCGCTCCTGGGCATTGCGGACCTTGCTGGTGGCTGCCTTTTGCCACGTGCCCGCCTTGAAGTCGAAGCCCATTTTGTCGTTGTCGCGCTGGCGGGCGTAGCCCATCCTCCCCGCGACGGTGTCCGCCTGGAGCTGTTCGGCAGCCATCGCGTCCAGCCACCCGTGGTACTGCTGCGCCCAGCGCTGGCGTTCGGCGGCCTTCTCCCGCAGGTAGCCTTCGTAACCGTTGCCGTACCGGTTGACGGTCCGGCGTTCGGCATCCACCTCAATCACGGTTGAGGCCACTTTGCGCAACAGGACGCGGTCGTGGGAGACCACCACCACGGTTCCGCGGTGCGCCGCCAGCCGCGCCTCCAGCCAGGCCGTGCCGCTGGCGTCGAGGTGGTTGGTGGGTTCGTCCAGGAGGAGGATGTCCGCAGGGTCAGCCAGCACGCAGGCCAGTGCCACGCGTTCCTGCTCCCCGCCGGACAGCGAGCCCAGGGTCCGCAGGCGGTCCAGCCCGCCCAGTCCGAGCCGGTCCAGGGCCGCCTCGACCCGGGATTCCGCGGCGTAGCCTTCCCTGAGCTGGTACTGGGTCTGCAGGTTTCCGTAGCGCTCCAGTTCTTCCGGTTCCGCGCCGGCCAGCCCGTCTTCCAGCCGGTCCAGCTCGGCCTCCAGTGCGCGGAGCGATTCCAGTGCCGCGTCGATCGCGTCGCTCACGGTGAACTGGGCAGGCAGGCCCAGGGTCTGGGCAAGATAGCCAACGCGGCCCTGGCTGACGGCGCTGCCCTCGTCCGGGACTTCGAGTCCGGCCAGAATCCGGAGCAGCGTGGATTTTCCCGCGCCGTTTTCGCCGACGATCGCCACATGCTCACCCGCGGTGATGGCAATGTCGACGCCGGCGAACAGCTGGCGGTCCCCGTAACCGTGGGCTACGCCCGAAAGATGGAGATGTTCGCTCAAGGGAGTCCTCGCAATTGGGTGCCCAGCCGGCCCGGTGGCGGCTTGCGTCGTCAAGTATGACACCGTCGGCTGTTCCTCTGGTACTGCGGCGCGTGCCGCCGTCGGACGGCTGCTCAGGCGGCGAGCGCCACCGCCTTCTTGCGGCGGGCCTTCGCCAGCCGGGTCCCGATCAGGCCCTGCCGGGGGCTGAAGAGGTAGACGACGGCGAAGGCGGCAGCCTGCGTCAGGACCACCATGGCGCCGGAGGCTGTGTCGAGGTAGTAGCTGAGGTAGATGCCGGCGATGGAACACAGCGCCGAGATGACCGGAGCGATCACCAGCATGCGGGAGAACCGGTCCGTCAGCAGGTAGGCCGTGGCGCCGGGGATGATCAGCATGGCAACCACCAGCACCACGCCGACGGTCTGCAGAGCCACCACGGAGGTCAGCGCCAGAAGGCCCAGCAGCAGCGCCCCCAGGCGTTTCGGGGACAGGCCGATCGCGTGGGCGTGCGTGGGGTCGAACGCGTAGAGCGTCAGGTCCCGCCGCTTGAGGATCAGGATGGTGAACGCCACCACCCCGAGCACAAGGACCTGAATAAGGTCGGGGATGCTGACGCCGAGCAGGTTGCCGAAGATGATGTGGTTGAGGTCGGTCTGGCTCGGCGTGACGGAGATGAGCACCAGGCCCAGGGCGAACAGCGAGGTGAACACAATCCCGATCGCGGCGTCTTCCTTGACCCGGCTGGTGTTGCGGACCACCCCGATCAGGGTCACGGCAATCACCGCGAACACAAGAGCCCCCAGGGCGAACGGCGCCCCGACGATGTAGGCGAGCACCACGCCCGGCAGCACGGCGTGGGAGACGGCGTCGCCCATCAGCGACCAGCCGATCAGCACCAGCCAGCAGCTCAGGACGGCGCACACGATCGCGGCGAGCGCCGTCGTGACGATGGCGCGGACCATAAAGTCATAGCTCAGCGGTTCCAGCAGGATGTCGAAGAGATCCACGGTTCAGCTCCTGCCCAGTTGGTTCGAAAGGCCGGCGTCGGGGAGGTCCCGGTCGGGAAGCTCCCGGTTGAGGACGTCGAGGCCGAATGCCATGGCCAGGTGCTCGGGCTGCAGGACCACCTCGGGCGGGCCGTGCATCAGGACCTTGCGCATCAGGAGCACGGCCTCGTCGCAGAGTTGCGGCAGGGCGTGCAGGTCATGGGTCGAGATCAGGATGGTGCAGCCGTCCGCGGCGAGCTCCTTCAGCAGGCGCGTGATGGTTGCCTCGGAGCGCTTGTCCACCCCGGCGAATGGCTCGTCCAGGAGCATCATGGTGGCCCCCTGGGCGATTCCCCGGGCCACGAACGCGCGCTTCTTCTGGCCGCCGGAGAGCTGGCCGATCTGCCGGTTGGCGAATTCGGACAGTTCCACCCGGTCCAGGGCGAGGTCGACGGCGGCGCGGTCCGCCTTGGAAGCCCGGCGGGTGAACCCCTGGTGCCCGTATCGGCCCATCATCACCACGTCGCGGACGGACAGCGGGAACTGCCAGTCCACGTCCTCGCTCTGCGGGACGTAGCCGATTCCGCCGGCCTTGCGCGCCTTGGCCGGAGGTTCCCCGTTGATGAGGACGCGGCCGGCGTCGGGTTTGATCATGCCCATGATCGCCTTGAACAGCGTGGATTTCCCGGAGCCGTTCATACCCACGAGGCCGCAGATCCTGGCTGCCTCAAGGGACAGCGACGCGGCGTCGAGCGCCAGGACGTCGCCGTAGTGGACGGTGACGTTTTCCACCAGAATCGCCGGGTCGCTCATGATGCCGCTCCTGTCAGGCCTGCGGTGATGATCTTGGAGTCGTGCCGGATGAGGTCCAGGTACGTGGGGACCGGCCCGTCCGCCTCGGAGAGTGAATCAACGTAGAGCACGCCGCCGAACGTCGAACCCGTGGCTCCCACCACCTGCCGCATCGGCGCGTCCGAGACCGTGGACTCGCAGAAGACGGCGGGGACCTTGTTGGCCTTCACGAATTCGATGGCCTTGGTGATCTGCTGCGGAGTGGCCTGCTGTTCGGCGTTGACCGCCCAGATGTAGACCTCACGGAGGCCGGCGTCGCGCGCCAGGTAGGAGAAGGCGCCCTCGCACGTCACCAGCGCCCGCTGCGCCTCGGGGACGGTTGCGAGCTTCTGGACCATTTCATCCTTCACGGACTGCAGCTTGGCCTTGTAGGCCGCGCCGTTCGCCTCGAAGACCGCGGCATTATCCGGATCGAGCTTCGAGAACGCCTTCACCATGTTGTCCACATAGATCTGGACGTTGACCGGCGACATCCACGCATGCGGGTTGGGCTTGCCCTCGTACGAATCCTCACCGATGGACATCACCTCCACACCCTCGCTGACCACGGCGTGCGGGACGTCCAGGCCTTCAACAAACTGGCCAAACCATGCCTCAAGGTTCAGGCCGTTGTCCAGGATCAGGTCCGCCTTGGAGGCCTTGCGGATGTCCCCGGGAGTGGGCTCGTAACCATGGATTTCCGCGCCGGCCTTGGTGATGGATTCGACCTGCAGCTTGTCCCCGGCCACGTTCTGCGCAACGTCGGCCAGCACGGTGAAGGTGGTCAGCACAACGGGCTTCCCTCCCCCGGAGGCCTTGCCCGGGACGGCACCGCCGCACGCGGCCAGGGACAGGCAGAGAAGAGCGGTGACGACGGCGGCCCCGGCAAGGCGAAGACCGGGGGCTCGGCGGACAACTTTGGCGCACCGAAACAAATATTTAGGCATACCGAATATTATACTTGACCCTGCCGTCCTCCTGCGGCGCTAGGCTGGGGGGCATGGGCACCGCTCTCCGCACACCACCCGCACCGCGGCCGGAACTCTACCGGTTCTCGCGGCTCGATTTCATCACTGCCGGCCTGTACGTGGCTGTGGCCGCCTTCTTCACCTTGGCCGGCGGTTTGCTGGTCCCGCTGATGCTCCAGTTGTCGCCGAACCCGGCCGTGGCGTCCTACTCCGTCAACCTGATTTTCTACGGCGGCATCGGGGTCCTGGCCCTGGCCGCCGTCCGGCACGTCGCCGCCCGGGACCTCAGGGTCCTCGCCACTAGGCCCTGGTTCACAATGCTGATGGTCCCCCTCGCGGTGGTGGCCATGATGATCCTCACCGCGGTCCTGGTTTCGCTCACCGGACCGCCGCAGACGTCCGCCAACCAGGCCGGCCTGCAGGCGCTCATGCAGCAGGTCCCGGCATGGCTGATGGTGCCCCTGCTCGTGATCGTGGGTCCCTTTGTGGAGGAGTACATCTTCCGGCACCTGCTGATCGGCAAGCTCAGCCGGCGGGTCAACCTGTGGGTGTGCTGCGCATTGTCCGTCGTGTTGTTCGCGGCTCTGCACATCGTCGGCCAGGAGGACCTGTCCCTGCCGGTGCTGATGCCCTACCTCGCGATGGGCGCCGTCCTGGTGTTCGTGTACGTCTGGACCGGCAAGAACGTGATGTTCGCCTACTTCGTCCACGCCTCGAAAAACCTGCTGGCCGTCATCTTCATCTACGCCATCCCGCCGGAAGTGATGGAGCAGCTCCAGAATGTCCAGCCCTAAGCCTGGCGGCGACACTGCGGCTCCGCGCCGGCGTCGGGGGCCTGCCTCCCGCCGGTCGGGTTATGCCATCGGCATCGTGGTCAACGCGGCACTGCTGTATGCCGGGAACGTCTGGCCGGGCTGGTGGGTGCTCCCGTTCCTCACCGAGGACACCCGCCAGGTGATCGGCGTCGTGAATCTGTCGCTGCTAACCGGCATGGTGGCCAACTTCGCCTGCCTGCTGCTTGACCGGCCTTGGATGAAAGCACTGGCCGACCTCGCCACCCTCGGAATCGGGTTGGTCGTCCTGGTGCAACTCTGGCAAGTCTTTCCCTTCGACTTCCAGGACTCCACCCTGGACTGGGCCCTGATAGCACGCGTTGTCCTGGTCGCGGCCATGGCGGGCTCGGCGATCGGCATCATCGCGCAGGTAGTTGCCTTGTTCCGGAGTCTCCTTGGCCGTGAGGGCAAATAGTCCCCCGGCATGCCTTGAGCGTCCGGCGTCCCGGGCGGACGGCCCCCAACCCCCTACCGCCGCACGCGCCGACGTCGTAGGTTCTTCCCATGACACTCAACATCCAGATCGCCGTCGACTGCCGGAACCCGCATGAGCTCGCAGACTGGTGGGCCGAAACGCTGGAGTGGGCCGTGGAACCGCAGGACGAGGCCTTCATCCGCTCGATGATCGCGCAGGGATTCGCCACGGAGGCGGAAACGAAGCTGCACCGGGGCAAGCTCGTGTGGGGTGCCGGCGCCGCCATCCGGCCGCCCGAAGAACTCGACGCCGCATCGCCAGAGCGACGCATCCTCTTCCAGACCGTCCCGGAGGAAAAGACCATCAAGAACCGGATCCATTGGGACGTGAGGCTTGCCGGCGCGGACAAGGACGAGGCACGCGCCGCCCTCGAAGCACGCGGCGCAACCTTCCTCTGGACCGCCAGTCAGGGGCCGCATTCCTGGCACACCATGGCGGACCCGGAAGGCAATGAGTTCTGCATCAGCTGAGCCGATTACTAGACTCGGACTGTGAGCAACGAAATCCCCGCCAAGGTATCCGACGTCTTTGACCCCACCCGCTGGCGCACCGTGTCCGGCTTCGACGACTTCCAGGACATGACCTACCACCGGCAGGTGGAGCGTTCCGCGGACGGCACCGTGGTGCGGGACCTGCCCACGGTCCGCATCGCCTTCAACCGGCCCGAGGTGCGCAACGCCTTCCGCCCGGGCACCGTGGACGAGCTGTACCGCGCCATGGACCACGCCCGGATGACCCCGGACGTGGCCACTGTGCTGCTCACCGGCAACGGCCCCTCCGCCAAGGACGGCGGCCACTCGTTCTGCTCCGGCGGCGACCAGCGGATCCGCGGCCGGGACGGGTACCGGTATGCGGAGGGTGAAACCCAGGAGACCATCGACCCCGCCCGCGCCGGCCGGCTCCACATCCTCGAGGTCCAGCGGCTCATGCGCACCATGCCCAAGGTGGTCATCGCCGTCGTGAACGGCTGGGCGGCCGGCGGCGGTCACTCCCTGCACGTGGTTTCGGACCTGACCATCGCCTCCCGCGAGCACGGCAAGTTCAAGCAGACCGACGCCACCGTGGGCAGCTTCGACGCCGGCTACGGCTCCGCGCTCCTGGCACGCCAGATCGGCCAGAAGGCCGCCCGCGAGATCTTCTTCCTGGCGCGGGAATACTCGGCCGAGGACATGGTCCGCCTGGGCGCCGTCAACGAAGCCGTGGACCACGATCGGCTCGAGGAGGTGGCGCTGGAATACGCCGCAGACATCGCCCGGCAGTCCCCGCAGGCCCTCCGGATGCTCAAGTTCGCCTTCAACCTCGCCGACGACGGCCTGGCCGGCCAGCAGGTCTTCGCCGGCGAAGCCACGAGGCTCGCGTACATGACGGACGAAGCGGTGGAGGGAAAGGACGCCTTCCTGGAGAAGCGCGATCCGGACTGGTCCCGGTTCCCGTACTACTTCTAAGCCCAGAACAACTCCCGAAGGCAGCCCTGTGACCTCCCAGCACCCGAACATCGAGCCCGCGCTCAAGGCGCTGGCGGACGCCCTCCACGGCGAGGGTCCCGCCGTCGAGCTTTCCGCCGGCCCCGACGGGAACGTTGTGGTCTCCGCCGTCAGGACGCCGGGCTACAAGGACGCCGCAGTAGTGGTGCGGACCTCCGGCTCCACCGGCACGCCCAAAGCGACGGTCCTGACCGTGGACGCCCTGGCGGCGTCCTCCATGGCAACCGCCTTCGCGCTGAAGGGCGAAGGCCAGTGGCTGCTCGCCCTGCCCGTGCAGTACGTGGCCGGTGTCCAGGTGCTGGTCCGCTCGCTGTTCGCCGGCACCCGGCCCTGGGCGATGGACCTCAGCGGCGGCTTTACCCCGGAGGCCTTCACCGAGGCGGCGCTGGAAATGACGGACAAGATCCGCTTCACCTCGCTTGTGCCCACCCAGCTGCAGCGGCTGCTGGACTCGCCGTCGGCCGAGACGCTGGCTGTGCTGCGGCGCTTCAACGGGATCCTGCTTGGCGGCGGCCCCGTGCAGCCGGGACTGCTCGCAGCCGCCCGCGACGCCGGACTGCGCGTGGTGACCACGTACGGTTCCGCCGAGACCTGCGGGGGCTGCGTGTACGACGGCGTTCCGCTCGAGGACGTGCTGGTCCGAGTGGACGGCGACGGGCGCATCCTGCTGGGCGGAGCCACCATCGCCGCCGGCTACCTGGATGCCCCGGAACTGAGCGCTGAGGCGTTTGTGGAGGACGACGGCGTCCGCTGGTACCGGACCAGCGACCTCGGCGAGCTGGACGCTGACGGGAAGCTGACCGTCCTGGGGCGGGCGGACGACGTCGTCATCACTGGCGGCGTCAAGGTCTCCGCCGCGCATGTGCAGGCGGAGCTGGAGAAGCTCGACGGCGTGCTGGCCGCCTTCGTCGCGGGCGTTCCGTCCGACGCATGGGGGCAGGCCCTCGCCGCCTACGTGGCACTGGCCGACAGCTCGCCGGACGGCATCCAGGACTTCACCGAGGGCGCCGCCTGGGCACCGGCGCTGGGCGCGCTGGCCCCGAAAACCGTACTGGCGTCCGATGGACTTCTGATGCTGCCGAACGGCAAACCGGACCGCCTGGCGATGACGGTTCGGCTCACCGAGCTGCATCAGGGAAAATAGAACGGCCGGGCACTCCCGGTCTCACCAAACCAACACGAGGTACTGAACGTGGCAACAGCCGCTCAATGGATCCAAGGCGCCCGACTGCGCACCCTGCCGGCCGCGATCGCGCCTGTCCTGATCGGCACCGCGGCCGCGTACGAGATGGACGCATTCCTGCCGCTCCATGCCGTGCTGGCCGCGCTGGTGGCCCTGCTGCTGCAGATCGGCGTGAACTACGCCAACGACTACTCTGACGGCATCCGCGGCACCGACGAGGACCGGGTGGGCCCGCTCCGGCTGGTCGGCTCAGGCGCCGCGAAGCCCGAGCACGTCAAGTACGCCGCGTTCGCCGCGTTCGGGCTGGCGATGGTGTTCGGCCTGGCGCTGGTCATCCTCTCCCAGACGTGGTGGCTGATCCTGGTGGGCGTCGGCTGTGTCCTCGCGGCCTGGGGATATACGGGCGGGAAGAATCCCTACGGCTACATGGGCCTGGGCGATTTGTTCGTCTTTGTGTTCTTCGGCCTGGTCGCCACTCTCGGCACGACCTATACGCAGGCCGGCCAGATCAGCCTCGCCGCCATCATCGGCGCGATCGGCACCGGCCTGATCGCCTGCGCGCTGCTGATGGCCAACAACGTCCGCGACATCCCCACGGACCGGAAGGCCGGGAAGAAGACCCTGGCCGTCAGGCTCGGCGACAAGCATGCCCGGGAAGCCTACGTGCTGATGCTCGCCGTCGCGATCCTGCTGCCGATCGTGCTGGCGCCGACCCGGCCGTGGATGCTGATTGTGCTGCTGCTGATCCCGGCCAGCCTGATGCCGTCCTGGCTGATGATCGCCGGCCGGCGCCGCAAGAGCCTGATTCCGGTGCTCAAGCAGACCGGGCTGATCAATCTCGGCTACGCGGTGCTGTTCTCGCTGGGCCTGGTGCTGAGCCACGGCTTCTAAGGTGCCACGGCACCTGCGGTGAGCCGGACGTCGTCGGGGATCGACCCGCCGTCCGGCCCCTCAGCTCCCTGCGGAGCTATTTGTCCTTCGGGCGGCTGTCCGTGTGCACGGTGATGTCCGGGTGCTCGTCGACCAGGCGGTCTTCGGCGTCGGCGTCGTCCACTTCCCCGGCGCTGCGCAACGGCTTGGCCTTGCCCGAGAACCGCTGGTGCAGTGATGCGGCGGCGGCGTCGCGCTGCTTCTGGAAGAAGAGGAAGCTGATTGCGAACGCCATCATGCCCGCGCAGAGGACGGCCAGGAACCATCCGAGCTGGAGGTAGACGAACAGCGCGAACAACGGCACGAAGAGCGCCAGCCGGATCAGGGAGTATTTCAGGAAAGCCACCCTCCAAGTTTAGCCGCCCAGGAGTCAACCGGCCCACCGGGGCCTGCGTCCGGCACCTCCAGCTTCCCTCCGGGACGCCCGGGGTTCCCTTCTCGGAGACCGGCACATCGGGACAAGCCGGAGACTCCCCCGGAGGCTAGACTGATTACATGCTCCGTGTAGTGATTGTCGTCGCCGTAATCGTCGTGTTTGTCTACGGACTCGTCGACGTGATCCGCACAGACCCTCGCCAGACGAAGGGTATTTCGAAACCGGCGTGGATCGTGGTGCAGATCGTCCTTCCGGTGATCGGCGCCATCATCTGGTTCCTCATTGGCCGCCCGCGCGACACCACCCCGGCCCGCTCCAATTACAGCCATCCCATCGCGCCCGACGACGACCCGGACTTCCTGCGCAACCTCGAACTCCGCCGCCGCCAGCAGGCCGAAGCCGACCGGCTCAAGAAGCTCAAGGACGAGTTGGACGCCAAAGAGCGCAAGGCCGACGAGGCCAAGGGCACGCGAGGCCCCGAGTCCGGCGAAGCCTCCGGCAGCGGCGACACGCAGGGCACCGACGAGGTCAAGTAAGAAGTACACGCCTGCTGGAAGGGCGCTCTTGGTCGTGTTCACGTTGCCAGCTCGCGGCTCAAGGCACTGGATACTCCTGGGTCGAACATCGTCATCGACAGGACCGTCCG
Organism: Arthrobacter sp. NicSoilB4; assembly: GCF_019977335.1. Lineage (NCBI taxonomy): Bacteria > Bacillati > Actinomycetota > Actinomycetes > Micrococcales > Micrococcaceae > Arthrobacter > Arthrobacter sp. NicSoilB4. The sequence continues at coordinate 3,284,427 of NZ_AP024653.1, forward strand.
CTTCCCTCTGAAAGCCTGTGCGTGTGGTGGCCGCTTGGCCATGGGACATCTCCCCCACACTGTGGATAACCTCTAAGGCCCCTCCCGACGGGGCCAGAATGCTCGTATGCACGGGCCCAGCGAGCTTCCCACGCAGCTTCGAAACCAGCCCTTCACCGTGGCCGAGGCTAGAGCCGCCGGGCTGAGCCGACGTCGGACCAGGGCCCGGGACCTCGTCGCCCCCTGCCATGGAGTGCGCGCCGCGGCTGCCACCAAGGACACTTTGTTGGAACGTTTGCGCGCCTTGGCTACTGTGACCGGCGCTGTCGTGAGCCACCTGTCTGCCGCGGTGCTTTGGGGCTTTCCCCTGCCACTTGCATCGGAGGGCCTTGCTTTCGTCCATCTGACCTGTGATCCGGGCCGGCGGGCCGTGCGGTACAAGAATGTCGTGGGCAACCAGCTGTCACTCGAACCGGATGAAATTGTGGCCGGGGTCTGGGTAAGCTGCACCTCCCCGGTTCGGACGTGGTTCGACCTCGCCGGCATACTGAGCCTCGACGATCTGGTGATTGCCGGCGACTTCCTGCTGCGCCGGAGGAACCCGCTGACCACGGTCGATGCCTTGGACGCATTCCTCGCAGGGAAGCAGGGCGGGGCGGGCTACCGGCCTGCCATGCGTGCCCGGGCCCTGATGCGCGCCAACACGGACTCCCCCAAAGAGACCGAACTCCGGCTGCTCATGATCCGCCACGGCCTGCCGGAGCCCGGAATCAACGTCCCGATTTTCGACGAGACCGGCGGATGGATCCAGGACCCGGACCTGTCCTATGGGCGGGAGAAGGTGGCCATCCAGTACGACGGCGGCCATCACGCCAATCCGGCGCAGCGCCGCAGCGACATCTTCCGGGACGAAAACGCCAGGGATGCCGGATGGCGCGTTGTGGTCCTGACCCAGAGGGACCTTGAGCCACTGGCACCCGGCATGGAACCGACTGCGGTGACCCGGGTGCGGGCGGCGCTGACGGAGCGCGGCTGGACGCCCGAACCGGGCCGGAGCCCGAGGCGTACGTCCGCCGCCCGCCGATCTGACACGAATGGCCGCTAAGAGGGATGGTTTAGCGGCCACTTGTGGCGAATCGACGGAGACCGAACTCGCATAGCGGCCATTTGTGGCGAATCGACGGAGCAAATGAGCCCGAGCCACATTGGAACGAAGTCCTGGGCGGGATCTACCAGCATTTCCCCGCCGAGCAACGCCACGCGTGCACCCATCTGACACGAATGGCCGCCAACCCGGGTGGCTTAGCGGCCACTCGCGGCAAACGGGTGATGACGGGAGCGTCGTAGCACCCATCTACGCGAATGGCCGCTAAGCGGGGTCGCTTAGCGGCCATTCGTGGCGAATCGCGGGGCTTGGAACAGCGGGTTACAGCCCCGAGTACGAGTGCAGGCCGTTGAAGAACTGGTTCACGATCGTGAAGTTGAAGACGACACAGAGGTAGCCCACGATCGAGAGCCAGGCTGCGCGGGTTCCGGTCCAGCCACGGGTGGCGCGGGCGTGCAGGTAGCCGGCGTAGACCACCCAGATCACGAACGTCCAGACTTCCTTGGTGTCCCAGCCCCAGAAGCGGCCCCAGGCCTTCTCGGCCCAGATGGCGCCGAACATCAGCGTGAAGGTCCAGCCGACGAACGCGATGGCATTGATCCGGTAGGAGAGGTTCTCGAGGCTCAGCGCGGACGGGACGAGCCGCATGAAGCCCAGCTTGTCGCCGCCGCCGGCAGCGATGGTCTTCTGCCGGTGCGACTGGACCAGTTGCAGCGCAGACATTGCGAACGTCAGGGTGAACAGTGCGGAGGACAGCACGGCGATCGAGACGTGGATGATCAGCCAGTAGCTCTGCAGCGCGGGAACGAGGTGCCCCACAGGCGTCCAGTACGCCACGGAGGCAGCGACGAGCATGATGATCGCCAGGCCCACCACGAAGGTGCCCAGGAAGCGCAGGTCGCGCCGCACCAGGACGATCAGGAAGACGGCCACAGCCACGAACGCGCCGGTGGTGAGGAACTCGTACATGTTGCCCCACGGCACGCGTCCCGCGCCGATGGCCCGGGTGATGACGCCGGCCGCGTGGATCGCAGCGCCCAGCACCGTCAGTGCGACGGCGACCCGGGCGGGAGCGCGGCGCTCGGCAGAGTAGCGCATGCCGCCGTCGGCGGTCTGGCCGATCCCGCTGGCATTCCCGGCAGCGGCACCCGTCACGGACGACGGGCGTTCAGCCCGGCCAACAGGCCCGGCCACGTCCGAATCGGTCCGGTCAGCAGCCCCGGAGGAGGACCCGACGCCGGCACCCACCGGCACGCGGGCGGCGTCGGCGCCTGAGAGCTCGGCGGCCCTCAGGTCCACGGCGCGCAGGGTTTTGCTGCTCTTGGCAAGGTCCCACGCGAAGGCGATGAAAGCCACCGTGTAGGTGCCCGCCGCGAGGAGCATAAACAACTCGCTGAACTGGCCCATGGTTTCGTTGATGGGGAGCATTACTGATCCTTCTTTGACTCGGAAGAGCCTGCTGTTGACTGGATGAAGTCTGCTGCGGGGTGGTCCGTCGGGACCTGTGAAGCCCCGGCGTCGGGCAGCTTGGTATCCGCCCGGTCATTATCCGCTGTCCCGCTGGGAGCGGGCTGGGAGTCCCCAAGATCCCAGGCACCGATGAGCAGTTTGCGGATCGCTGTAGCCTCCCCTGCCAGCCGGTGGTCCTCGCCGCGGGCCAGGAGACCGTATTCCACCATGGTGCGGCCGTCCTCGTGGGTACCGGTCCGGACCCAGACGCGGCGGCGGTTCACGTACAGCGAGGTGACCAGGCCGGCCACCGCCAGGAGCGCGAAGATCAGGGCGTACAGCTGGCCCGGATTGTGGTGGATGTCGACGCCCACGTAGCGCTTCACGCCGTCGAAGCTGATGGAGCCCTTGCCGTCGGGCAGGGTGTGGGTGGTCCCCGGCGTCAGGACGATGCCCCCGGCGTCGAGGTTGCGGGCGTTGAGCGGTGTGAGCTTCTTGACGTCGAGCTCGAAGACGTTCTGCGGGGCGCCGTCGTCCAGTCCCAGGTCGCCGTAGTACGAGTTCAGGGTCAGCTGCGGGTTGAACAGTTCCGGATCGCCGCTGAAGGACACGCCTTCCTCGGTGATGAACGCGGTGGGCAGGAAGAAGCCGGCGAAAGCGAGCTGGTCGGGCTTGGCATCCGGGACCTTGATGACCGCGGAGGAGTAGTAGTTGTCGCCCTGCAGTTTGGCCACCACCGGGCCCTGCATTGCGATGTTTCCGGCGCCGTCGCGGACGGTGACCACCGGGGCGTAGCCGTTGCCGGTGAGGTACATGCTGGTGCCGCCGAGGGTGAGCGGATCGTTGACCTTCAGCACCTCTTTCTTGGCGGGCGCGTCCGGCGTTTCCTTCGTGGTCACGTCGGCCTTGAAGTCGATGGGCTGGCCGTTCTTGCCCCGGGACTCCCGGTCGAAGGTGATCTGGAACTTGTCCAGCTGGACCGAGTACGGCTGGAGCTGGCTGCTCTGGAAGTTGGTGCCGGGCGTGAACTGGTCGTAGCCCACCAGGGTGTTGACGAAGGTGTCGCCCTCCACGAGGATCCGCTGCCCGCTGTAACCGAACAGGCCGCCGATAGCGACGGACACGAGCACGCCGATCAGCGAGGTGTGAAAGACCAGGTTGCCGACTTCGCGCAGGAAGCCACGCTCGGCACCGATCGAGGGGCGGGCGCCGTCGCGGTCGCGGACGTCGACGCGGTAGCCGCGCTTCTTCAGCAGCCCGGCGGCGTCGGTGATGGCGCGCGACGCCGGGATCCCGGCGTCGGCGGGAATCACGAGCGTCCCGTATTCGGGCAGCCTGGACAGCCGCGCGGGTGTCCGCGGCGGCTGGGAACGCATCGCCTTGTAGTGCGCGATTGCGCGCGGGACCACACAACCGATCAGCGAAATGAACAGCAGGATGTAGATTGCCGAGAACCACGCCGACGAGTACACGTCGTAGAGCTGGAGCGAGTCGAGGATTTTGCCGTAGTCCGGGTTGTCCTTGATGTACTGGGTGACGATCGCGGGGTTGGCGGGCCGCTGCGGGAACAGCGAGCCGGGGACCGCCGCGACGGCCAGCATGAGCAGCAGGAACAGCGCGGTGCGCATGCTGGTCAGCTGGGTCCAGGCCCAGCGGAGCATGCCCAGCGGGCCGAGTGTGGGCAGGACAGCTTCAGCCTTCGCGGCCTCGACCGGGTTGGCGTCAGGCTTGGGACCGGCCGCGCCGGGCTTGGCAGCACCGGACGTCCCGTCGGGCTTGGCGCCGTTAGCCTGGGTGCCGTTGGCTGGGAGATTCTTCTCTTCGTTCACTCGCTCGCTCATCAGATCGGCAATTTCACATCGGTTTGGAACCAGTACTGCAACTCGGAGACCCAGGTCCCCCACACGCCGGTGGCCATCAGCAGGCCCAGCCCCACCAGGATTCCGCCGCCAATGCGCTGGATGGCGAGCCGGTGTTTGCGGAAGAAGGACATCACGCCGATGCCGCGGCGCACGGCCAGGGCAATCAGCAGGAACGGGATGCCCAGTCCTAGGCTGTAGACGAACGCCAGGAACGCACCCTTGGCCGCCGACGAGCCGCCGGAGAGGCTCAGCAGCTGGACTGCGGAATAGGTCGGGCCGATGCACGGCGCCCAGCCCAGCCCGAAGGTGATGCCCAGCAGCGGCGCGCCCCACAGCCCGGCCGGCGGCTTCGACTGGATCTTGGCATCGCGCTGCAGCCAGCCGAAGCCGCCCATGAACACGACACCCATGATGATCACGAGGATGCCCAGGACCTGGGTGATCCAGGCGTTCTGGGAGCCGGTGATCAGCGTCCCCAGCTGTCCGAACGCGCCGCCGAGCAGCACAAAGATCACCGAGAACCCCAGGACAAAGAGCCCGATGCCGGCCAGCATGCGGCCGCGCTTCTGCTTCTGGAGGTCGACGCCGGTCAGTCCAGTTACGTAACCCAGGTACCCCGGCACGAGGGGCAGCACGCAGGGCGAGAGGAAGGAGACGAAACCGGCGAGCAGTGCCACCGGGATGGCAAGCAGCAGCGATCCGCTCAGGATGGCTTCGGCGAAGGGGCTGTTCACGGTGGCTGGCCCGCTACTCTGCCACAGCAGCGGCGATGAGGGACTTCAGGGTGCCCTTTTGGATTTCCCCGAGGACACGGGACGCCACGCGGCCCTGCTTGTCCAGCACCAGCGTGGTGGGCACGGCGCCGGGGGGAACCAGCCCGGAAACGGCCAGCAGCACGGCGCCGTCCTTGTCGTTGAAGCTTGGGTAGGTCAGGTTGAAGGTCTTGTCGAACGCCTCCGCCGTGGCTTTTTCGTCGCGAAGGTTGACGCCGAAGAACTGCACGCCCTGGCTCTTGAATTCCTGATGCAGGGCCTCCAGGGACGGGGCCTCAACCCGGCACGGCGCGCAGGCCGCGAACCAGAAGTTGAGCACGGTCACCTGGCCTTGGAAAGCCTCGGCAGTCACGGCGGTGCCATCGAAGAGTGTGCCCTTGATGGCAGTCGGGCTCTTGCGGTCCGCGACGGCGAATTCAGTCACCGAACCGTCGCCGGCCACGTAGTTCTTGTTGTCGCCCGCCTTGGCCTGCTTGGCCAGGGCATCCTCCTGGGCGCAGCCGGACAGACCCAGCACGACGGCGAGGGCCGCGCCGCCGGCTGTCAGGACGTTGCGGCGGGTCAGTTGTGACGCGTTGGTGTTGTTGGCGGGCATGCTCAGGCTCCGGGGGTGCTGGACGCACCGGGAAGAAGGGCGGCCGCAGGCTCGCTGTACTCGACGCGCAAAAGGTTCCCGGCGCCGTCGAACGTCAGGGAGGTGACCGAGGTGAGGGTGCATTCGCGTTTGCGCGGATCATGCCACAGGGGCTTGCCCTCGGCGCTGAGCCTGGTGGCCCAGATGGGCAGCTGGTGGCTGACGAGGATGGCTTCGGCGCCATCGCCGCCGAGTTCGAGGGCCTGCAGCCGGGCATCCTGGACCGCGGCCATGACTCGGGCGGCCTGGTCTTTGTACGGCTCTCCCCAGGATGGCCGGAACGGGTTGCGCAGCATCGGCCAGTGCTTCGGTTTGAGGATCTCCGCCTTGTCGACGTGGAGCCCCTCGAAGTAGTTGGCGGCCTCGATGATCCGGGCCTCGGTAGTGATCTGGAGGTTGAGCGCCTCGGAGATCGGCTGCGCCGTCTCCTGCGCGCGGGTCAGCGGCGAGGCAACGAGGTGGACGAGCTTCGCGCCCCGCGCGGCCCGCTCACTGAAGTGCTCTGCAAGCGTTCGCGCCATCTCCCGGCCGAGCTCGGAGAGGTGGAAGTCCGGCAGCCTGCCGTACAGGACGCCGTCGGGGTTGTAGACCTCGCCGTGGCGGAGCAAATGAACAGTGGCTTGGGGCATGTGTACCAGTTTCTCAAAGGGCAGGGGCAATGACGAAATCTTCTACAAGAAGTAGAACTGAAGTGTTTGGAGAAATGTTCCCTGGAGTTGGAATAAAAGATGCAAATGCATGTTTATACTGGGTGAAGCAGTTAGTTGAGACTTCAACAAATGATGCTTCAACTGACGATCAGACCATCGAACGACCCACCCGACTCAAGGAGAACCACCATGGCACTTCCCGCCAACGTCACCACCGGCACCTGGACCCTCGACCCGTCGCACAGCGAGATCGGCTTCACCGTCCGCCACGCAGGCATCAGCAAGGTCCGCGGCCAGTTCACCGACGCCGCCGCCACCCTGGACCTCGCCGAGGACGTCACCGATTCGAAGGTGAACGCCACGATCAAGACCGCGAGCTTCGACTCCGGCGATGTCAACCGCGACGGCCACGTCCGCGGCGAAGACTTCTTCGACGTCGAGCAGTTCCCCGAGATCTCCTTCGTTTCCAACACCATCGTCCCCAAGGGTGACGCCTACGAACTCCAGGGCGATCTCACCATCAAGGGTGTTACCCGTCCGGTGGCCCTTGAGACCGAGTTCAACGGCGTTGCTGTCGACCCGTTCGGCAACACCCGCGCCGGCCTGTCCGCCGAGACCACGATCAGCCGCAAGGACTTCGGCCTCACCTGGAACGCAGTCCTCGAAGCCGGCGGCGTGCTGGTCAGCGACAAGGTTGCCATCAACCTGGAACTGGCCTTCATCGCCCCCGCAGCCTAGTCCGCAACACTGGGCCTGCCGGTTCTTCGGGACCGGACCAGCCCTGAGCGTTGCAGCCGCCGGCACCCCGCCTCGTCCCCGTGACGGAGCGGGGTGTTGCGGTTAACCCAGGGTGCCGTGTTTGACCCGGCTGCCGCGGTTTCCGGTGCAGTCTGTGCAGTCTGCAAGTGCCCTTTTTGGCGGGGTCCCGTCATGCCCGGCAACACGGTCAAATTCCCTAGATACAGGCTCATTCGCCGTCTACAGTGAGAGCCATGAGCAACCCCAATGAGGTACCTCCGCCGCAGGAACCGGGCGACCGGCAACCGCAAACGGGCAGTGTCCCGCCCGCCGGCGCCGAGGCGCCTCGGGTCGTGCCGCCGGCGCCGGACGGGAACCAGCCGCCGGGCCATCCGGCACCTGGCTACCAGCCCCCGCCCCCGCCCGAATATCGGGCGCCGGGCCGGCCGGCTGGCGGCTTCCGCTTCGAGCTGCCGACGGACCGGCCGCAGAACTTCAACGACGCCATGCCTCAAGGCGGGTTCTCCGGCATGTTTACGGTCTCCTGGCTGCCGACGGAGCTGAAGGTCGCCTATTGGATCTGGCTCATCGGCGGACTGCTGGGACTGCTCGGCGGCGTCATCGGACTCTTCGGGTCGTTCGTGCTCCTGGCGGTGGCTCCAGGTCTGGGTTTCCTGGTGCTCCTGCTGGTGCTGGTGGCACTCACGCTCGCCGCGGCACAGGTCATCCTGGCCATGAAGATGAAGGAGGGCCGCGAGTGGGCCCGCTTTGCGCTGACCATCGTCGCGGGCATTTCCCTGCTGCTGGCCATTCTCAACGACAGCGCGGCAGACGGCCGGGGCGGCGGGAGCTGGCCGAGCTTCATCATCAGCCTGGTGGCGACCGTGCTGATGTGGCTGCCCAAGTCGCAGGCATGGTTCGAGTCCCTGCGGGGCCGCATCTGAAGCACCGCTGATTTCCGTCCCTGCACTGCCGGGGCGGCCTCCGGCTGCCCGCGGACGCGACCCCGCGGCGGCCGCCCCGGCGCGGGCTGAGAATACCTCTCCGGAATGATCCCCACGGGCGCCGGCCCGCGGTACGGTGGACTTAAACCATGCTGGGGGCAGGGCAGGAAGCTGTTTCCGGTATCCGAACGAGACCGCAACGCAAAGGAACGCCCATGAGCATCCCGCCAGTCCCGCCGTCGAACCCGGACGCCTCCGAGCCGGGCGACCAGCCGGCACCCCGCTATGGCCAGAACACACCCCCGCCCGGCCAGCAGCCCCCGTCCGCCCCGCAGTACGGGCAGACCGCGCCTTCTGCGCCGCAGTACGGGCAGGCTCCGTCCGCGCCGCAGTACGGCCAGCAGGCACCGCAGTACGGCCAGAACGCCCCGCAGGTTCCCCAGTACGGCCAGAACCAGCCACCATACAACCAGCCGCCGTACAACCAGCCCCAGTACAACCAGCAGGCTCCGCAGTTCGGACAGCCCGCGTACGGCCAGTCCCCGTACGCCCAATACCCCTCCGAGCAGCCGCAGGCCACGGCCGGCATGCCCAAGCTCGTCAATACGGCGTTCTGGCTCATCATCGCATCCGGCGCGGTATGGATTATCTCGCTGCTGATGGCTCTCGGCACCCTGGATTCCCCGCAGATGCGGACCATGTTTGAACAGCAGATGGCCGCGAGCGGCGCCGACATCCCCTATGAGGACATCCGGGGCGTGCTCGTCGGGAGCATCCTGGTGTTCGCCGCGATCAGCGCCGGGCTCTACGCCCTGGTCGCCCTGAATGTGCGCAAGGGCAAGAACTGGGCACGGATCCTGGGCACTGTCTTCGCCGCCCTGTCGATCTTCAGCATTTTCCCGCTGAGCCTCGGCACCCTGGCAGTCCTCCTCGGCATCGCGGGCATCGTGATGCTGTACCTGCCGGCAACGTCGCCCTATTTCAGCAAGCAGCAGCCGTTCGCCAACCCGTACGGTCAGCCGGGCGGACCGTACTAAGCGGCCAAGCACGTTACCAAGGCACCACCGCGGAGGGCGCGGGAGCCGGAGGGGCTGACTGAATCTAGTCAGCGTCCTCCGGGTCCTGCGCCCTCTGTGCGTGATAGGCGAGAATCTGGAGTTCGGTGGCCATGTCCACCTTGCGCAGGTTGACCCCGGGCGGCACCTGCAGCATCACCGGGGCAAAACTGAGAATGCTCCGCACACCGGCGGCAACCACGCGGTCGCAGACGCCCTGCGCCACGGCGGCCGGCAGTGCCAGGACCACCATGTTGGCGCCGGTCCGCTGCAGCACAGGCTCGAGGTCGGCAGCATCACTGACTCGCAGCCAGCCCACCTCGCTGCCCACTACCAACTGGTCGGCGTCGAAGATCGCAACAATGTCGAAGCCCCGGGACTCGAACCCGCCGTACCGGGCCAGGGCCTTGCCGAGGTTGCCGGCACCGACGATGGCGACCTTCCAGTCGTGTGTCAGGCCCAGTGCCGCGGCAATATGCCGGTTGAGGTACTGCACTTCGTAGCCGACGCCCCGGGTCCCGTAGGAGCCAACATAGGAAAGGTCCTTACGGAGCGTGGAGGAGCTGACCCCTGAGGCCTCGGCCAGGGATTCGGAGGAGACTCTGTCGACACCCTCGGAAAGCAGGGTGGTGAGGGCGCGCAGATAGATGGTCAGCCGGGCCACTGCCGCGGGCGGAATCTGCTTGGAAGCAGTCCCTGTTCCCCCGGGCAGCGCGTCAGGGGATGAATCCAGCGAAGTCACTATCTGCTCCATTGAGTCGCGTTGTGACTTCCACTCTAGGGCCCCCGCCGTTCAGCGGACAAAGCATTGCCCTCCAGCCGGTCCCGGTGCCTCAGACCGGCCGGCCCAGCGCCCGCCGTAGCGTCCGTTCCAGCCGGACTTCGTCGATCTTCCAAAAGTCCCGCTGGACACCGTCCACCAGCACCACCGGGATCTCCTCGGCAAAGCGTTCCCGCAATTCGGCGTCGTCGTCCACTGACTGCTCCCGCCAGCCGATCCCCAGTCCCGCCGTCACGCGGTCGACGGCGGCGCGCGCCGCCGAGCACAGGTGGCAGTCAGCTTTGGTGATCAGGACGACGTCGGGGTTTGGCATGGCTCCACGGTAGCCCGGCGGGCGGTCCTGCGTCGACGCGCCAGACGCATCCGGCACTGCCGCCGCGGGCCGGACGGCAGGAACTGGTCCCGGCTTTGACTAGACTCGTGGCATGTCCGAAGAGAAGTACGTCGCTGTGGTCACAGAGCCTGTTGCAGAACCGCAGCACGGCGAAGCCGCGTTCTTCGACGTCGACAACACGCTCATGCGGGGTGCCAGCCTGTTCCACGTGGCCCGCAAGATGCACCAGCGCGGGGCGTTCACGATCCCCCAGGCGGCCGGGTTCGCCTGGAAACAGCTGATGTTCGTGCTGCGCGGGGAAAACATGGATGACGTCCATGCCGTCCGCGACACCGCCTTGGGCCTCGCCTCCGGGTTCACCGTTGAGGACATCGAGGCGCTCGGCGAAGAAGTCTATGACGAAATGATTGAATCCCGGATCTGGCCGGGGGCCAAGGCCCTGGCCGAACAGCACCTCCGGGTGGGCCGCAAGGTCTGGCTCGTGACGGCGACGCCGATTGAGGTGGCCTCCGTGATCTCCACCCGGCTGGGCCTCACCGGCGCCCTCGGCACGGTGGGCGAAATCCAGGACGGCTCCTACACCGGCCGGCTGGTCGGCGACATCCTGCACGGCCCCGCCAAGGCCGTGGCGGTCACCGCCGTGGCCGAGGCCGAGGGCCTGGACCTGGCCCGGTGCTGGGCGTACAGCGATTCGCACAATGACATCCCGCTCCTGAGCATGGTGGGGCACCCCGTGGCCATCAACCCCGATTCCCGGCTCCGCCGCCACGCCCGCGAACACAACTGGCCGGTCTACGACTTCCGTTCCGGCCGGCGCGCGGCCACCTTGGGCCTCAAAGCTGCCACAGCCGGAGGGGCCATCTACGGCCTCTGGCGGGGGTTCTCCCGCTTCCGCGGCCCCACAGTCTGATCCCGCGCTACACTTCCGGCTCCGCGCTACACTTTCGGACGGGCGCGATGCGGATCCGCGTAGCACCAAGCCCAAACCGCGTCGGCTGTCCGAAAGCGCAGCGCCGACGTCAACCCCTCGCCGGTCCAAGGCCACGTCGCAGTTTCTGAGCCCCCACCACTTCCGCTGCGCTTCCGGCCCAGCGCTACGCTTTCGGACGGGCGCTACGCGGATCTGCGTAGCGCTTGGCCCAAACCGCGTCGGCTGTCCGAAAATGCAGCGCCGATGCCACCCCAGGTATGTCATTCCAGTACGCCTCGGGACCTGCAACCGTGCCGCACAGCTGAAGCCGCGGCGCCCCGACGGACCAAGGGCGCGACACCAAAGAAAATGCCCGCTGCCGGAAAGGCAACGGGCATTCACATGATGCGAAGTATCTCTACTTCTTATTGCGACGCTGGTGGCGCGTCTTGCGAAGCAGCTTGCGGTGCTTCTTCTTGGCCATACGCTTGCGACGCTTCTTAATAACTGAACCCACGAAAGTTCCTTACCGGCTAGATGCAGTACCTGCCTGTTGGAAAGGGTCCACGGGCTAAGCAGCAGACTGTACAACTGACAGGTTCTTACAATGACGTAAAACGTTCCTTAACAGGGTACCGCCTATCGGGGGCACACCACGACCGCAGGCACGCCAGGGCGTCTGCAGGTCCTCATTCCGGCCACAGAAGACGCGGAAGAATCAGGCTGTTTCCGTGTGCCCGTCGACGACGGCACCCTTGAGGTACTGTTCGACGGCGGTTTCCGGCACCCGGTAGGAGCGCCCGAAACGGACGGCCGGCATCTCACCGGAATGAACAAGCCTGTACACGGTCATTTTGGACACGCGCATCACATCCGCGACTTCGGCCACGGTCAAGAAGCGTGCGTTGGAGAAGTTAGCCTCCGAAGACATTTCCCTATTCCTTTACTCAAGCGAACGGCAGCCCCATCTGAACGACATGGCGGTGTGCCGATGCTGAGCCATCAAACAACCATGTGTTAGATACTCTAGGGGCTGATGGTGCCAATGTGAAAGAGTTGCGCGGGAATCTCCGGGCACGGATTCAGAATTTGTGGGGCTGCCCCTGACCGCACTGGCGTCTAGACGCGGCTCCGGCGGATGCGCGCGGAGGCCGCAAGCTGCGCCAGGACCGATGCCGTGACATCCCAGTCCATGCAGGCGTCCGTCACACTCTGGCCGTAGACCAGCGCGTCCGTGCCGGCGGCATGCTCGGCGACGTCCAGGTTCTGCGCCCCGCCGACCAGGAAACTCTCGAGCATGACGCCCGCGATGGCCCCCGCCGGGGCGCCGCCGCTCTCCAGCTGTGAGCCGATTTCGAGGGCGACTTCCGCCTGCCGGTGGTGGTTCTTGCCGCTGTTGGCGTGGCTCGCATCCACGATCAGCCGCGGGTTGAGCTGCTTGGCGGCCAGCTTGGCCGTGGTGGCCGCGACGTCGGCGGCGGAGTAGTTGGGGCCCTTGCGTCCGCCGCGGAGGATGATGTGGGTGTCCGGGTTGCCGGCGGTGGAAACCAGGGCGGCCCTGCCGTCGCCGTCGATGCCGAGGAACGCCTGGGCCGCCCCGGCAGCGCTGCACGCGTCCAGCGCGACCTGCAGGTCGCCGTCGGTGCCGTTTTTGAACCCGATCGGCATGGACAGCCCCGACGCCAGCTGGCGGTGGATCTGGCTTTCAGTGGTGCGGGCACCGATGGCGCCCCAGGAGACCAGGTCCGCCATGTACTGCGGGCTGATCGGCTCCAGGAACTCGGTGCCAGCGGGCAGCCCGAGCGCCGTGACCTGCTGCAGGAAGCGGCGTGCAGCGCGCAGCCCGGAGGCGATGTCGTGGCTGCCATCGAGCCGGGGATCGTTGATCAGGCCCTTCCAGCCCACCGTGGTGCGCGGCTTCTCGAAGTACGCCCGCATCACAATCAGCAGGTCTTCCTTGTGCTTCTCGGCCTGGCTGACCAGCCTGCGGGCGTATTCCAGGCCGGCCTTGGGATCGTGGATGGAGCAGGGGCCCACAATGACGAGCAGCCGGTCATCGACCCCGTCCATGACGGCGCGGACCTCGTCCCTGCCCCGGGCTACGACTTCGGCCAGCCGGGTGTCCAGCGGCAGTTCCGCGACCACGTCCTGCGGAGTCGGCAGCGGGGTGAACTCGCTGACGCGGAGGTTAGAGGTGGACAGCTGGGATTCGGGGGCTGCTTCGATGCTCATGTTCGGGGGTCCTGTTCCGGGGGTGCGGAGCGGGCCCAGATCAGAACCCGCCGGGAAATGGCGAAGGGCAGAGAATGATCTCTGCCCTGTTGGCTCTGAAGGAAGGTTGGATGCGTGTCAGCTAGACGCGGGCCCCTCCAGAGCCAACGAAAAATACGCATACCAACGGTTTGTCATGACCCGACCATAGCCTTGCGGTTGTCTTCACGGCAAAATCCGGCACGTAATATTGCGGCGCAGCACCGCACGGCAGCCGGTGGATCAGTCCCCGGTTCCCAGCCCGGCTTCGGTGTAGAAGCCCTCGATGTGGTCCGCCACCAACTGCGCAGCCCGGCCGCCGTCGTGGCTGGTGATGGCCGCCAGGATGCCCCGATGTTCGGTGCGGAGCCGCGCGGCAGTGGCATTCCAGTCCGGTAGGTGTCCGGTGAGCCGTCCGGCATAGTCCTGGATGGCCTCGCGCAAGGAGCCCATCATGGCGCTGACTACCGCGTTGCCTGCGGCATCGGCCAGGGCCAGGTGGAAGCGGACATCCAGGGCAAGGAACGCCTCCGTCTCCTCGCAGCCGTCCATCTGCTCCAGCAGCCGTGCCGCCTCGGCTAGCGCAGGCGAGTCCGGGTTGGCCCGGGAAGCGGCCCAGGACTCCAACAGCACGCGGGTCTCCACGATGTCCTTGACCGGCAGGTGCGAGGTGGCCACATGCAGCCGGAGCGCCGAGCCCAGCGCCGCAGCCGGATCGGCGATGACGACGGTCCCGGCTTCCGGACCCGACCCCACCCCGGCCCGGAGAACACCCATGGCTTCAAGGACGCGGATGGCCTCGCGGACGGAGGTGCGGGAGACCTGCAGCTGCTCGGCGAGCGAGCGTTCGGCCGGAAGCCGGCCGCCCAGGGTCAGCTGGCCGCTGGAGAACTGGCCCTCGATCCACTTCAGGACAAGCTGGTGCGTACGCATGGGCCCATCCTACTTGTTGTGGTTGGACCACACGCCTAGACTGTGGTTGGACCACACCTCCCGGCGACTTTGCCGTCCGGAGGCCGACACCAGGAACACGAGACCTGCCCGGAGGCAGCAATGACGCAGACGATCGAACCCGGCAACCCCGAGGTGTCCACCCAAGCCGGGGACACCGGCGCGGTCCATCACGCCGCTGCGGGCGGCCCGGGAAGCATCCCGGCAGCCCTCAAGCGCCGCGTTCCGAAGTACTCGGATCTGGCCCCGCTGATGCAGTTCAAGAAGCCGGAGTTCAGCCGTGCGGCGAGACTGCGGCGCGCCAGCACCATCTGGGACCTCCGGGACATGGCAAAGCGCCGCACGCCGCAGGCCCCGTTCGACTACACCGACGGCGCCGCCGAAGCCGAAATCACGCTCCGCCGCGCCCGCGAGGCCTTCCTGGACATCGAGTTCCGTCCCGGCATCCTGCGCGATGTGTCACACGTCGACCTCGGCACGCAGATCCTCGGCAAACCCTCGCGGCTCCCGGTCGGCATCGCACCCACCGGCTTCACTCGGATGATGCAGTCCGAGGGCGAATACGCCGGGTCCCAGGCAGCCGCCGCCGCCGGCATCCCGTACACACTCTCCACCATGGGCACGGCCTCCATCGAGGACGTGGCCGCCGCGGCGCCGGACGGCCGGAACTGGTTCCAGCTCTACCTGTGGACGGACCGCGACCGTTCGCTGGAGCTGATCGAACGCGCGGCCAATGCCGGCAACGACACCCTCATGGTTACGGTGGACACCGCCGTCGCCGGGGCCCGGCTGCGCGACGTCCGGAACGGCATGACCATCCCACCGGCGCTGACAATCAAGACCGTGCTGGATGCCTCATACCGGCCGGCGTGGTGGTTTAACTTCCTCACCCACGAGCCGCTGACTTTCGCGTCGCTTTCCCGCTACACCGGAACCGTCGCGGACCTGATCAACTCGATGTTTGACCCCACCCTGACGTTCGACGACCTCGACTGGCTGCGCGAAACGTGGAAGGGCAAGCTGGTGGTCAAGGGCATCCAGACCGTCGAGGACGCCCGGAGAGTGGTGGATCACGGTGCCGACGGCGTTGTACTCTCCAACCATGGCGGCCGCCAGTTGGACCGGGCCCCGATCCCCTTCCATCTGCTCCCGGACGTCTCCGCGGCGCTCAAGGCGGACAACAGCGACGCGGCGGTCATTCTGGACACCGGCATCATGAGCGGCGCGGACATCATCGCGGCGCTGGCCTTGGGCGCCGACTTCACGCTGATCGGCCGCGCCTACCTATACGGGCTGATGGCCGGCGGCAGGGCCGGCGTGGACCGGGCCATCGAAATCCTGGAAAAGGACATGCTCCGCACCATGGCACTGCTGGGCGTCAGCCGGATCTCGGAGCTCACCCCGGACCACGTGCGGATCCTGAAGAAGTAGCCCGCAGCTCTGCGAGTTTGCCGTTCGCGGCAATGTCCGTCGATGACATTGCCGCGAACTGCGAACTCGGCGTGCCCGGGCACGGACGGTCAGCCCTAGATGAGCCCCTGGGCGAGCATCGCGTCGGCTACCTTCACGAAGCCGCCAATGTTCGCGCCCAGCACGTAGTTCCCGGGATCCCCGTACTCGTCCGCCGTGGCTGCGCAGCGGTCGTGGATTCCGACCATGATCTCCGTGAGCCGCTCTTCGGTGTGCGCGAAGGACCAGGAATCGCGGCTGGCGTTCTGCTGCATTTCCAGCGCGGACGTGGCCACGCCACCGGCGTTGGCTGCCTTGCCCGGGCCGAACAGGACGCCGGCGTCCTGGAAGACCGCGACAGCCTCACGGGTCGAAGGCATGTTGGCGCCCTCCCCCACCGCGAGGAGTCCGTTGCGGACCAGGCGGGCGGCGGCGGCGCCGTCGAGCTCGTTCTGCGTGGCGCACGGCAGCGCGACGGTCGCGTCGAGGTCCCAGACGGAGCCGCCGTCCACGTAGTCGACGGCGGAGCGCCGGATCCCGTAGTCCTTGAGCCGTCCGCGCTCGACCTCCTTGATTTGGCGCAGCAGCGCGACGTCGATCCCGGCCTCGTCCACGACGTAGCCGGAGGAATCCGAGCACGCCACCACAGTCGCGCCGAGGGACTGCGCCTTGGCGATCGCGTTGATGGCGACGTTGCCGGAACCGGAGACCACCACGCGCTGGCCGTCGAAGGACAGGCCGCGGGTCTTGAGCATTTCCTCGGCAAAGATCACGGTGCCGTAGCCGGTGGCTTCGGGCCGGACTAGTGAGCCGCCCCAGGAGATGCCCTTGCCGGTGAGGACGCCGGATTCGTAGCGGTTGGTGATGCGCTTGTACTGTCCGAAGAGGTAGCCGATTTCGCGGCCGCCGACGCCGATGTCCCCGGCCGGGACGTCCGTGTACTCGCCGATGTGGCGGTACAGCTCGGTCATGAAGGACTGGCAAAAGCGCATGATCTCGGCATCGGAGCGCCCGCGCGGGTCGAAGTCGGAGCCGCCCTTGCCGCCGCCGATGGGCATGCCGGTCAGGGCGTTCTTGAAGATCTGCTCGAAGCCGAGGAACTTCACGATGCCAAGGTTCACTGAGGGGTGGAAGCGCAGGCCGCCCTTGAAGGGGCCCAGTGCTGAGTTGAATTCCACCCGGAAGCCGCGGTTGATCTGGAAGCGGCCGGCGTCGTCGACCCACGGGACCCGGAAGATGATCTGCCGTTCGGGCTCGCAGAGCCGCTCGAGGACGGCGCCTTCAAGGAACTCCGGGTGCCGGTCGTGCACCGGGCCGAGGCTTTCGAGGACCTCGGTGACGGCCTGGTGGAACTCCCCTTCGCCGGGATTCCGTGCCAGCACCGTGTCCCGGATGGCTTCCAGCCGTGCGTCCATTGCAACTCCCTAAACCTTCAGCGCCCCTCGTCGGGCGCGACAAAACAAGCCTTTCCATGGTTGCACCGGGCCGGAGCGGATATCCATTCGGGCACCGGAGATCGCCCCCGCGTGACAGGAACGGGGTGATGCGGGGCACAAACGGGCGGGGCTACTTCTTGCGGCCGAACTTCGGCAGGTTGGCCAGGAGGTCGGCGGCCTTGGTGGCTGCCCGGCCGACGGTACGGCCGATCTGCTGCGGCATTTTGTCCTCGCCTGCCGTGCCGACCGGGAGAACGACGGCGGGACTCAGCGGGCTGCCCGCGGCCCGTCCGGCGAGCGCCGCGGCAGGCTGTGGGGCGGGCGCAGGCGCGGCTGTGGCGGCCTCGGCCAGGGTGTCGGGGACGGAATGCAGCCGGTGGTCCGGCGTCCGGACGGGTGACGGTGCAGGTGATATCGCCTGTGGCGTCGCCGGGGCGGCAGCGCCGACGTCGAACGTCTCCAGCCAGCTGGCGATCCCGGCGAGCGGCTTGGGGTTCAGAGTGTAGTAGCGCTTCTGGCCCTGGGCGCGCATGCTCACCAGGTCCGCTTCGCGGAGCACTTTGAGATGTTTGGAAATGGTGGGCTGGCTGGCCTCGAGCTCCTGGACCAGCTCCCCCACTGCTTTGTCCCCCTTGCGGAGGGATACCAGAATGTCACGCCGGGTTGCCTCAGCAATGACGGCAAATACGTCGTCTGTCACCATGCCCTCCACACTAGCGACATATACGCCGGATGGCATCCACCAATTGCGGCCCCCGATGCTACCCGCCGGGCATTGCCCCGCTCCGGGGGCGGTGCTAGAACGGACACACCGCCTGCCCGGCAGGTGCGGCCGCAGCCCACCGACCCCAAGGAGTGGACCATCATGGGGGACTTCTTCCGGAAACAGCTGTTCAACATCATCGCTGCCGTGTTCCTGGCACTGTTCGTGATCGTCTGGGGAAGCGTCCTGATTCAGGTCTGGGTGTTCGTCCCGGTGGTACCGGGCACCCCGCCCGAGCTGAACGGCGCCGTCGTCTGCGCCGCCGGGGCGCTGTCCACCTCGCTGAGTTCACTGACCGCCTCCGCCCTCGGTTTCACCATCGCCGAGGTGCGCCGGGAGGAGCAAAGCAGCGGAGAGGCCGCGGGCAAGGCCCAGGCCGGTGTGTTCGACGCCGGGGGGATCACCACGAAGCTCTCCGGCCGGGTCATCACGGCGCTTATGGTGTACCTCGCGATCGGCCTGCTGGTGCTGGGTGTGTGGCTGGTGAAGGGCACCGCATCGAGCGACCTGATCGGGGCGTTCTCGCTGTCGCTGCTGGGCTGGATCATCGGCGCCGCCGGGGTGGTGTTCCAGACCGAGAAGCCCAGCTCCGAGCCGCACGCAGCAGGTTAGCCGCAGCAGTCAGTCGAACCAGGGGTCCAGTCCGTAGAGCGGGAAGACTTCCTTGCGCGTGGCCATCACTGTCCGGTCCACTTCGTCGTTCGGATCGAAGCCGACTTCCCAGGAGCGCCACCAGAGGTCGACGTCGTCGCCCATCATTTCCGGCGCGGCCACGCCGTACTTGGACCCGTACGTGTCCTTCACATAGCTGCGCCAGTCCTCCGGCACGGGCGTCCGGAGCGGAACGGGGCGCCCAGCCGCGATGGCGATCAGGTGGCTCCACGACCTCGGCACCACGGTGACGACGTTGTAGCCCCCGCCGCCGGTGGAGATCCAGCGGTTCTCGCAGTAGCGGGCCGCGAGGTTGCCGATGGCGGTGGCGGCCTCCCGCTGGCCGTCGACGCTGATGTTGAGGTGCGTCAGCGGATCCAGCCGGTGGGAGTCGCAGCCGTGCTGGCTCACGATGACCTCCGGCTCGAAGGCGCCCACGAGCTGCGGCACGACGGCGTGGAAGGCCCGGAGCCAGCCGCCGTCCCCGGTCCCGGCCGGCAGGGCCACGTTCACGGCGCTGCCCTGCGCGTTGGGCCCGCCGATCTCGTTGGCGTAGCCCGTGCCCGGGAACAGGGTCAGCCCCGTCTCGTGCAGGGAAATCGTCAGCACGCGCGGATCATCCCAGAAGATGCTCTGGGTTCCGTCGCCGTGATGGGCGTCGATGTCGATGTACACCACGCGCTGCACACCGCCGTCGAGCAGCCGCTGGATGGCGAGGGCCGCGTCGTTATAGATGCAGAAACCGCTCGCACGTTCGCGGGCCGCGTGGTGCATGCCCCCGCCGAAGTTCACCGCCCGGACGGCGGAGCCGTCCAGGATGGCGGCGGCGGCCAGGAGGGAGCCGCCGGCCAGCCTGGCACTGGCCTCGTGCATGCCGGCGAACGCCGGGTCATCCTCGGTACCGAGTCCGCGCTCGAGGTCCGGGGACCCGGGATCCGCGCTCACCCGCCGCACGGCGGCGACGAAGTCCGGGCTGTGGACCGTGCACAGCTCCGCGTCAGTGGCGACGTCCGGGGCCGAGACGGTGACGTGCTCCAGGTCCAGCAGGCCAAGGCTTCCGGCCAGCCTGGCCGTTAGTTCCATCCGTTCCGGGGCCATGGGGTGGCCGTGGCCGAAGTTGTAGGCGGTCATGGCAGGGTCCCACACCACCGTCGTCGGCAGTGCGGCCTCTGTGAGCCCCGGCAGGTATGTCATCAATCACAGGCTACCGGAGCGCGGGAGGCCTCTCCCCAGTCATTGCACGGGGTTTAGTGGTTTACTACTGAGGGAAACAGTTTCTAGCAAGGAAATGTCACACATGACGCAGAGCCAGTCGAGGTCCAAGAGCCCGGCCAGCTGGCACCCCGGCATTCCGGAGCGGGAAGGCCTGTGGATCTTCACACGCCTTCGCGACTTCATCGACAACATCGCCAACACTTCTCCCGCCCGGCTGGCATTGACCGCGTTCGGTGTGGTGATCCTGGTGTTCACCGGCTTGTTGTCCCTTCCGGTGTCCTCCGCCGCGGGTGAGTTCACCCCGCTGTACCAGTCCCTGTTCACCGCGGTGTCGGCGGTCTGTGTCACGGGCCTGACCGTGGTGTCCACGGCGGTGCACTGGTCGTTCTTCGGCCAGCTCGTCATCCTCATCGGCATCTTTGTGGGCGGCCTGGGCACCCTGACCCTGGCCTCGCTGCTGGCTCTCATGGTGAGCAAGAAGCTGGGGGTGCGCGGCAAGCTGATCGCACAGGAGGCCATGAACGCGGGCCGCCTCGGCGAGGTGGGTACGCTGCTGCGAATCGTCATCGTGACGTCAGTGGTCATCGAGGCCGCGCTGGCGCTTGCGTTGATCCCGCGGTTCCTGCTATTGGGCGAAAGCTTCGGCCAGGCTGTCTGGCACGGGGTGTTCTACTCGATTTCCGCGTTCAACAACGCCGGCTTCACGCCCCACTCGGACGGCATCGTGCCCTACGAGACCGATCTGTGGATCCTCGTCCCGCTGATGCTGGGCGTCTTCCTCGGCAGCCTCGGGTTCCCGGTAGTGATGGTGCTGCAGCAGAACGGCTTGAACTGGAAGAAGTGGAACCTGCACACGAAGCTGACCATCCAGGTCTCGCTGATTCTGCTCGTGGGCGGGACCGTGCTGTGGGGGCTGATGGAATGGGACAACCTGCGGACTATTGGCGATATGACTGTGGCGGACAAGGTCACTCATTCACTTTTCGCGTCCGTGATGACCCGCTCCGGCGGCTTCAACCTCGTGGACCAGAACCAGATGGAATCCACCACCTTGCTCCTGACCGATGCGCTGATGTTCGCCGGCGGCGGTTCGGCGTCGACGGCGGGCGGCATCAAGGTCACCACCATCGCGGTGATGTTCCTGGCGATCGCGGCCGAGGCCCGCGGTGACTCCGATGTAAAGGTCTACGGCCGCACGATCCCGGAGGGCACCATGCGGGTGGCCATCTCGGTCATCGTCGCCGGTGCCACGCTCGTCGCAGTCTCCGCCATGCTGCTGCTGCACATCAGCGGCGCATCCCTGGACCGGGTTCTCTTTGAAACGATTTCCGCCTTCGCCACGGTGGGCCTCAGCACGAACCTGAGTGCAGAGCTGCCGCCGTCGGGCGTTTATGTCCTGAGCGCCCTGATGTTCGCCGGGCGCGTCGGCACCGTCACCCTCGCCGCCGCCCTGGCCCTGCGCCAGCGCAGCCAGCTGTACCACTACCCGGAAGAGAGACCCATCATTGGCTAGTTCCTCAGGCGCCGTCAACCGCCCCGCCCACAATGCCCCTGTGCTCGTGATCGGGCTGGGCCGCTTCGGCGCATCCACGGCTGAACAGCTCGTCAAGCAGGGCCGCGAGGTGCTCGCCATCGAACGCGACCGGAGCCTGGTCCAGAAGTGGTCCAGCGTCCTGACCCACGTGGTCGAGGCCGATGCCACCAACATCGATGCGCTACGCCAGCTCGGCGCCCAGGAGTTCAGCTCCGCCGTCGTGGGCGTGGGCACGTCGATCGAGTCCTCGGTGCTGATCACGGTGAACCTCGTGGACCTCGGCATCGAGCACCTATGGGTCAAGGCGATCACGCCCTCGCACGGCAAGATCCTGACCCGGATCGGCGCCAACCACGTGATCTACCCGGAGGCCGACGCCGGCGTCCGCGCCGCGCACCTGGTCTCCGGCCGGATGCTGGACTTCATCGAGTTCGACGACGATTTCGCGATCGTGAAGATGTATCCGCCGCGCGAAACCGTGGGCTTCACCCTGGACGAATCCAAGGTCCGGTCCAAGTACGGCGTCACGATCGTGGGCGTTAAGTCACCGGGCGAGGACTTCACCTACGCCCGGCCGGAGACGAAGGTGTCCTCACGGGACATGCTCATCGTTTCCGGGCATGTGGACCTGCTGGAAAGGTTCGCCGCCCGGCCGTAGCGCCGGTGGCCGGGCCGCGCGGCCGAGCCCCGGGACGAGCCCCGGGTCTAGGCGCTTCCCCGGGTGGAGGCCGTGGCCTCCGGGTCGGGGCCGGCAGCCAGGTTCCTTGTGGCGGGCCCCTGGATGACGGTGCCGTCAGTACTGAACCGGGAGCCGTGGCAGGGGCAGTCCCACGTCACATCCGTTGGATTGAACTCGACGGTGCAGCCAAGGTGCGTGCAGATGGCCGAGACGGCCTTGAGGTCGCCCGCGGGGCTGACGTACACGGCCGTCTTGGCCCCCCGCACGTCCACCACTTTCCCCTCCCCCGGAGCCACCTCCGCGGGAACGGCGGCGGCCGGCGGAACCCCTTCGGGAGGGCGCGACGGCGGAGCCTCACCGCTTCTGGTGCTGTCGAACACTGCGGCCCACGGGTTGTCGGTGCCGCACAGCGTGTCCCGGAGGATCAGGGCAGCAGCCGTGCCGTTGGTGAGGCCCCATTTGCGGAGTCCTGTGATCACGTGGACATGCCGGGACTCCGGACCCATGAGGCCAACGTAGGGCAGCCCATCGGCCGGCATGGCGTCCTGGGTGGACCAGCGGAAGGCGATCTCCCCGGCGCCCAGGCGGTCGCGGGCAAAAGCCGCCAGCCGGCCGTATCGCTCGGCAGAATCAACGCTTTCGGTGGCAGGGTGCCCTTCACCGCCGGCCAGCACGTAACTGCCGCCCTCGACGTCGACCGTCAGGATGGAGCGCATCGGCTCATCAACGCTGACAAAGGTCGCGTCCAGCGGAGGGGATGCGCTCCGGCCGGCGACGATGTAAGAGCGGTGCGCGTAGCAGCGCCCGGCGAACAGGCCGTTGTCCCCGAACGGCATGTTCGTCGCGACAATGATTTCCTTGGCCCGGACCGATCCCCGCTCCGTGGCCACGACGGCCGGCGAGCCGTCCCGGAAACCCGTGGCCGGCGACTCCTCGAAGACGAAGCTGCCGTTCCCGTCCACGGCACGTGCCAGGCCCTGCACGTACCGGAGGGCGTGGATCTGGGCCTGGCCGTCGAAACGGACGGCGCCTCTGACCGCGAAAGGCAGCGGAACATCGGTCGTGAAGGAGGCCGGCAGCCCCAGGCGCCCGGCCAGCGCTGCTTCCTCTCGCACCAGTGCCAGCGCCGGCGCGGATTCGGCGTACGTGTAATTGGCCACCCGCCGGAAGCCGCAGTCGATGCCCTCCGCCGCCACGACGCCTGCAACGTGGTCAATCGCTGCCTCGTTGGCCTGCCCGTAGGTGCCGGCGGTGCCTGCGCCGTGGCGGGCGGCGAGTTCGGAGTAGGCCAGCCGGTGCAGCGACGTGACCTTGCCCGTGGTGTTCCCGGTGACGCCGGTTCCCACCCGCGCCGCCTCCAGCACAGCCACCGTCAGGCCCGCCCGTTTCAGGGCCAGCGCGACAGTCAGTCCTGCGATGCCGCCGCCAATCACTGCAACGTCCACGTCCAGCCGCGCGTTCAGGGGCGGGTATGTGGCGGTCCCGCCGGTGGCGGCCCAGAGGGAAAGGAGCCGTCCTGCCGGCTGTTCAAACACGGTCCCGACCTCCCCGCATTAGGTTCCCTTCGCGGCGGCCTTGGCCGCCTGCTTGCTGGCCCGCACCTTGACCAGTGACTCCGGATCCACAATGTCAGCGACGGAAAGGTAGGCGTTCTCCTCGCCATAGTGGCCGGCGGCCTCGCGCCAGCCTTCAGCCTGAAGGCCACGCTGCTTTCCCAGCAGCGCCAGGAAGATCTTGGCTTTCTGCTCGCCAAACCCCGGCAGCGCCTTGAGGCGGCGCAGCACCTCCTGACCGTCGGGGTTCCCCTGCGTCCAGATGGCAGTGGCATCGCCGTTCCAGTCACTGTGCACCGTCTCGGCAAGTGCTTGGACACGGCCGGCCATGGATCCGGGGAACCGGTGGACGGCGGGGCGCTCCTTGAACATCTCGACGAACGCCTGCGGATCGTAACCCGCGATCGCGGCGGGGTCCATGGACCCGATGCGCGTCCGGATCTTTTCGGGACCGGCAAACGCCGACTCCATGGTCACCTGCTGGTCGAGCAGCATGCCGGTGAGCAGTGCAAAGGCGTCGTCGCTGAGGAGTTTGTCCGCTGCGGGATCCCCTGTGATGTGCAGTTCCATGGGTCCCATCCTGCCACCCGGGCCGGAATGCGTCATGGGTTGCGCCCGCCGCTAGCCGAGCTGCTTGGTGATCTCCGCTGCCCGCGCGGCGGCGGCACGGGCGCCGTCGGCAATGATCGAGGGAAGGCCGCGGGCATCAAAAGTGGCGATGGCGCGTTCGGTCGTGCCGTTGGGGCTCGTGACGGCCTTTCGCAACGCGGTCGGATCCGCGCCCGGCTCAGCCAACATAAAGCCCGCCCCGGCGACGGTTTCACGGGCAATCCGCAGCGACAGTTCCCGGTCGAGCCCCAGTTCGGTGCCGGCGTCCGCCATTGCCTCAGCGAGGTAGAAAGCGTACGCCGGGCCCGAGCCGCTGATCGCGGACAGCGCGTCGACCTGGTGCTCGGGGATTTCGACGACGGTCCCGGCGGCGGCCAGGACGTCCTTGGCCAGCTGGAGCTGCGCCGGGGAACAATGGGTACCCGGCGACACGGACAGGACCCCGCGGCCCAGCTTCGCCGGGGTGTTCGGCATGGACCGGATCACAGGCTGGCCGGCCGGCAGGGCCGCTTCCAGCTGCTCCAGCGATACTGCGGCAGCGACGCTGATGACGATCGCGTCTGGGGCCAGTGAGTCGCCGATCTCGCGGGCCAGATCCGCGATGCCCACGGGCTTGACGCCCAGGATCACGACGCCGGCGCCGGTGGTGGCCTGCTTGTTGTTCTCGGGCTCTTCCTCGCCGGCGATGGCCGTGATGCCGTGGTGCCGTTTGGCGAGTTCGTCGGCGCGTGAGGCGCGGCGGACCGTGGCGACGATGTCCGCCGGATCGGCGCCGCCCGCGATCAGTCCGCCCATGATGGCCTCGTTCATTGATCCACAGCCCAGGAATGCGATTCGGTTGCTCATGCCCCCATCATTGCAGTCCGGCCCGATTCACAGCCAGCTCCCATCCTCAGGTCAGCATCTTCACAAACTCCGTGGCTAGCGTTGTAGTTACCTCATTGAGGGTGCGAGTGATGCGGCAGGCATGCGGATGTCTGCCCGGCACCGGCGGTCTGCAGCGGGTTTCCCCCCATTTTCCCGCAGCGGACGGCCGGTGCCTTCGTCGTTTAATCCCCCGGGTCCTGCCCGGCTCCCCGCAAGCGGGCTTCCAGGAACGTCCGGTCGGCAGCATTTTGAACCAGCCCCAGCGCGGAGCGGTACGCCGCGGCGGCCTCGGCCGGTCGGCCCAGCCGGACCAGGAAGTCGGCACGGACGGCGTGGAACAGGCAGTATCCCTCCAGCCTGAGCGCGTCGACGAGCGGCAGGGCAGGTTCGGGGCCTTCGACCTCGGCCAAGGCCACGGCCCGGTTGAGGGCGACGACGGGTCCGGGCGCGACGTCGGTGAGCTGGTCGTAGAGCCGGAGGATCTGCCGCCAGTCCGTTGCTGCGGCGTCGGACGCGTCGCTGTGGACGGCGTTGATCGCGGCCTGGAGCTGATAAGGCCCGGGCTGGTTCCGCCGCAGGCATTGACGCACCAGTTCCTGGCCTTCGGCGATCAGGGCACGGTCCCAGAGGCGCCGGTCCTGCTCCGCCAGGAGCACCAGGCCGCCGTCGGATTCCCGTGCGGCGCGCCGTGCTTCGGTCAGCAGCATCAGAGCCAGCAGTCCCTTGACTTCGGGTTCGTCCGGCATCAGCGCCGCCAGCAGGCGGCCCAGCCTGACGGCTTCCCGGCAGAGGTCCCCGCGGATCGGCGGGCCGCCGGAACTGGAGCTGTAGCCCTCGTTGAAGATGAGGTACACCACGGCCAGCACCGGCTGCAGTCGTCCCGGAAGTTCGGCCCCGCGCGGCACCCTGTAAGGGATCCTGGCATCCCGGATCTTGGCTTTGGCCCGGACCAGGCGCTGGGCCATGGTGGGTTCCGGCACCAGGAAGGCCCGGGCGATTTCCGCCGTCGTGAGTCCGCCCAGCAGCCGCAGCGTCAGAGCCACCTGGACGTTTGTGGCGAGGGCCGGGTGGCAGCAGGTGAAAATCAGCCGCAGCCTGTCATCGTCCACTGTGCCCTCCCTTGCGCGTTCAGTGATCACGACTTCTTCGGGTGATGGCGCTGCCCGCCAGCCAGCCGCCAGCAGCTGCGCGGCCTTGAGCTGCTTGTCGCCGCGTCCGGCTTCCCTGCGCAGCCGGTCCACGGCCCGGTTCCGGGCCGTGGTGATGATCCAGCCTGCCGGGCTCGGCGGGATGCCTGTTGACGGCCAGCGCCGGACGGCGAGGGTGAAGGCATCCTGGACGGCGTCTTCGGCGGCGTCGATGGTCCCCAGCATGCGGGTCAGGACGGCCACCGCACGCCCGTATTCCTGCCGGAAGACACGGGCGATGCCCGCTTCCGGACTCCCGGCGGCGGGCTCCTGCCCCGGTACGCCTGTCATGGCTG